>NZ_NEVI01000009.1:0-70586 GCF_002261415.1 Bordetella genomosp. 7
GCGCCCATCTTCGGCGTGGCCGACTACGGCCTGGTCGGCGACCTGTTTACGGTCGTGCCCGAACTGACCAACGCGCTGTAAGCGCAAGGTGTCTGACACCCTGCGGGAGTCAGACACCGACATCTCACTCGGCGACGGTCGGATATTCAGGTGTCAGGCTCCGAAGGTGCCTGACACCCCCTTGCGTCTTACGTACCTCCGAAGGTGTCTGACACCCTGCGGGAGTCAGACACCGACATCTCACTCGGCGACGGTCGGATTCGGTGTCAGGCTCCGAAGGTGCCTGACACCCCCTTGCGTCTTACGTACCTCCGAAGGTGTCTGACACCCTACGGGAGTCAGACACCGACATGTCATCCGGCGGCGGTCGCACCGACGCATCGCCGCGAGTCGGCGTTACGGCCGGCGCCAGATTCCGGCATTACCCAGCGAAGTTCAACACCCAAGCCCGGCGCCTTGCCGCGATGCCGGGGCGTGGCGCCGCTTGCCGGCCCTGCGGGTTGCGCCGTTGCGTCACCTGCCGCGTTCGGCTTTCGCCCGCCACGAGACCGCCAAGGGTTTAAGATTGGCGAAGGAGAGCACCGCCACCGCGAATTCATCCAGGAGACACAATGCCCTACGTCACACCGTTGCAGGATTTCCGATTCAACCTGAAGTGGCTGGCCGGCCTGGATGAGGTTCTGGCATTGCCCGGCTTCGAAGAGGTTACGCCCGACCTGGTCGATGCCATCCTGGACGAGAACGCGCGCTTTGTCGAGCAGGCCATCGTGCCGCTGAACGTCGCCGGGGACACGCAGCCGCCGCGGTGGGACAACGGGCAGGTGTCCACGACGCCCGGTTTCCGCCAGGGGTTCGCCGATTACGCGGCCAGCGGCTGGCAAGGGTTGCAGCATCCCGCGCAATGGGGCGGGCAGGGGCTGCCCAAGCTGGTGGCCACGCCGCCCAGCGAGAACATCCAGGCGGCCAGTCTGGCGTTTTCACTGTGCCCCATGCTTACCGATGGCGTGATCGAAGCCCTGCTGACGGTGGGTTCCGACGCCCAGCGCCAGACCTATGTGCCCAATCTCATCGCCGGCAAATGGACCGGCACCATGAACCTGACCGAGCCGCAGGCTGGATCCGACCTGGCGTTGGTAACCACCCGCGCGGTGCCGCAAAGCGATGGCACGTACCGGCTCAATGGCCAGAAAATCTTCATCACGTACGGCGAACATGACCTGGCGGAGAACATCGTCCACCTGGTGCTGGCGCGCACGCCCGACGCCCCGCCCGGAGTCAAGGGCATATCGCTGTTCATCGTGCCCAAATTCCTGGTCAACAAAGACGGCAGCCTCGGCCCGCGCAACGACGTCTGGTGTGCTTCGCTGGAGCACAAGCTGGGCATACACGGCAGCCCCACGGCCGTGCTGCTGTACGGATCGGGGCACGGCGAAGCGGGCGAGGGCGCGGTGGGCTACCTGGTCGGCGAACAGAACCGCGGCCTGGAATATATGTTCATCATGATGAATGCCGCACGCTTCGGCGTGGGGCAACAGGGCATTGCGGTGTCCGAGCGGGCCTACCAGCATGCCCTGGCCTACGCACAAGAGCGCGTGCAGGGGCGGGCCATCGAGGGTTCGGCCGGACCGGTGCCCATCGCACGGCATCCGGATGTGCAACGCATGCTGCTTACCATGCGCGGCCTGACCGAGGCGGCGCGCGCCGTGTCGTTCGTGGCGGCCGCCGCGCACGATAAAGGCGTGCATCACCCCGATGCCGAAGTGCGGGCGCGCAACCGCGCGTTCTACGAATACCTCGTGCCGGTCGTCAAGGGTTTTTCAACCGAGTCCGCCGTCGAGGTGGCCTCGCTGGGCGTGCAGGTGCATGGCGGCATGGGGTATATCGAAGAAACCGGCGCCGCGCAGTATTACCGTGATTCCCGGATCCTGCCGATCTACGAAGGCACCACAGCCATCCAGGCCAATGACCTGGTGGGGCGCAAGACGCTTCGGGATGGCGGGGCCACGGCTTACGCCATCATTGCGGCCATGCGCGAGACGCTCAAGGCGCTGGATGCCGCGGTTGGCCGGGCGCCGGCCACCGGGCGCGACAGCCTGGGGCTGCTGCGTGTGAACTTCGACCAGGCCATACAGGCCTACGAAGGCGCGGTGGCCTTCATCCTGGAGCACGCGCAGTCCAACATACGCGCGGTGTACGCGGGCAGCGTGCCCTACCTGATGCTGGCCGGCGTGGTGCATGGCGGATGGCAGATGGCGCGGGCGGCACTGGTGTGCCAGCAGCAACTGGCCGACGGCAGCAGCGACCCGTTTTACCGTTCCAAGCTCGCGACCGCGCTGTTCTACGGTGCACAGATCCTTCCGCGAGCCCAGGCGCTGTCGGCCGCCGTGCAAGCGGGGCACATCGCGGACGCGTGCGCGGCGCAGGCCGATATTACTTAATGTAATTAAGCAATGTCGCTTACGTATTTCCAGTAATACTGGTTTGGTGTAAGAATCGTCTGAATCGATCCCGGGTTCCGGGGTCGCCTTTTGCAGTCCACCGGTGCAAGTGGCCGGTGACACCAACCCCGCACGGAGACTTCCATGAGCCAACTTCGCCTGGGCGATACCGCCCCTGATTTCGAGCAAAAATCCTCGATTGGTCCGATTCGTTTTTATGAATACCTGGGCGACAGCTGGGGCGTGCTGTTTTCGCACCCCGCGGATTTCACCCCCGTATGCACCACCGAGCTGGGCTATACCGCCAAGCTTGCCGACGAATTCGCCAAGCGCAACGTGAAGGTGCTTGCGCTGTCGGTGGACGGCGTCGACTCGCATACCCAATGGATTGACGACATCAACGACACGCAATCCACGACGGTGAATTTTCCCATCATTGCCGACGAAGACCGCAAGGTGTCCGAGCTGTACGACATGATTCACCCCAACGCCAGCGCCACGGCCACCGTGCGCTCGGTGTTTGTCATCGACCCCGCCAAGAAGGTGCGCCTGATCATCACGTACCCGGCCAGCACGGGGCGCAACTTCAATGAAATCCTGCGCGTCATCGATTCGCTGCAACTGACCGACAGCCACAGTGTCGCGACCCCGGTGAACTGGGAAGACGGCGATGACGTCATCATCGTGCCTTCGCTGAAGGACGAAGAAGTCATCAAGCAGAAGTTCCCGAAGGGCTACAAGGCCGTGCGCCCGTACCTGCGCATTACGCCACAGCCGAATAAGTAAATTACCCGGGCGCGGACGGCCTACTCGCCGCTCGCGCCAGGTGCCGCTTGCCGCGCCCTTCAGGCGCGGTTTTTTTTGGGGTGCCGGTTGGCGCCTTATGCCCACAAGCGATGAGCAACCAAAAAATGATTCGTTCTATTTAGGCCTTGCAGCCCGCAAACTTGCCTGCATTGCACATAAATATGGGAATGCCGCAGCATGTTTGCCAAAAAGAACGCCTGGATCGCACTGGCTACGCTGGCCGCCGCTTTTGTGCTGGGCTTGCCTGCGCAGGCGCAATCTTCTCTGACGCTGCTGAATGTCTCGTACGATCCCACGCGCGAGTTGTACCGCGAAGTGGATGCGGCATTCGCCAAGGCGTACAAAGAAAAATCCGGCGTCGATGTCCGTATCCGCCAGTCGCATGGGGGATCGGGCAAGCAGGCCAGGTCGGTCATCGACGGCCTGGATGCCGACGTGGTGACGCTGGCGCTGGCCTACGACATCGATGCCATCGCTGCCCGCGGGCTGCTGCCTTCGGATTGGCAAAGCCGCCTGCCGCGCAACAGCTCGCCCTATACGTCGACCATCGTATTTCTGGTGCGCAAAGGCAATCCCAAGCAGATTCACGATTGGGGCGACCTGGTCAAGGACGGGGTGGAAGTGATCACGCCCAACCCCAAGACCTCGGGTGGAGCCCGCTGGAACTATCTGGCCGCGTGGGCCTATGCGCTGCAGCGCGGCAATGGCAGCGAGGCGGAGGCGAAGGCGTTCGTGGCCGAGCTGTTCCGTCACGTGCCAGTGCTGGACACCGGCGCGCGCGGCGCCACCACCACGTTTGTGGAGCGTGGCGTGGGAGACGTACTGCTCGCCTGGGAAAACGAGGCGTTCCTGGCACAGAAAGAACTGGGCCCGGACAAGTTCGACATTGTCGTGCCGTCGCTGTCCATTCTTGCCGAGCCCCCCGTGGCCATCGTGGACCAGAACGTCGATCGCAAAGGCACTCGCGAACTGGCCCAGGCCTATCTGGAATTCCTGTATACGCCGCAAGCGCAGGAAATCATCGCGCGCAACTACTACCGTCCGAGCGACGCACAGGTCGCGTCGCGCTTTGCCGGGCAGTTTCCGCAAGTGAAACTGGTGACCATCGACGATGCGATCTTCGGCGGCTGGCAGAAGGCGCAACAGACGCACTTTAACGATGGCGGGACGTTCGACCAGATCTACCAGCCCAAATAACCGCATGGCAGATATGGCGACCATGAGCAACGGCACCTTTGCGGCAGGGGCGGCGCCCCTTGCCCGTCGACATAAACGGCCAGGCGTCCTGCCGGGCTTCGGGCTTTCGATGGGATATGCGGTGCTGTACTTGAGCCTGCTCGTGTTGATTCCGCTGGCATCGTTGCCGCTCAAGAGCGCGGGCCTGGGCTGGGACGGCTTCTGGGCTACGGTTACCGCGCCGCGGGTCGTGGCTTCGTATCGTCTTACGTTCGGCGCGGCCTTGCTGGCGGCGCTGGTGAACCTGGTGTTCGGCCTGCTGGTGGCGTGGGTGTTGGTGCGCTACCGGTTTCCGGGCAAGAAGATCGTCGATGCGCTGGTGGACCTGCCATTTGCGTTGCCTACTGCGGTGGCCGGCATCGCCCTGACGGCCCTGTATGCGAAGAATGGCTGGCTGGGCGGGCCGCTGGAATCGTGGCTGGGCATCAAGGTGGCTTTCACGCCGGTGGGTATCGTCGTAGCCCTAATCTTTATCGGCATCCCGTTCGTGGTGCGCACTGTGCAGCCTGTGCTCGAAGACGTGGAGCGCGAACTCGAAGAGGCCGCCTCCAGCCTGGGGGCAAGCCGCTGGCAGGTGATACGCCGTGTGCTGCTGCCCACGCTGATGCCGGCGATGCTGACGGGTTTCGCCCTGGCGTTCGCGCGGGCCGTGGGCGAGTACGGGTCAGTGGTGTTCATCGCCGGCAACCGTCCCATGGTTTCGGAAATCACGCCGCTGCTTATCATCGCGAAACTCGAGCAGTTCGACTATGCCGGGGCTGCCGCGATCGCGACCGTGATGCTGGTGTTTTCCTTCGCGCTGCTGCTGCTGATCAACTTGCTGCAGGGATGGCAGGCGCGCCGCGGCGGGAGGCCGGCATGAACACGCTTATGTCTGCAGGCCCGGGCCTGCCCGACCACCTGACCGAGCCGCGCTGGGTGCGCGGCGTGGTGCTGGCGTTGGCGCTGGGCTTTCTGGCCCTGTTCCTGCTGGCGCCGTTGGCGGCGGTGTTTGCAGAGGCTTTCAAGAAAGGCTGGGAGCTGTACCTGGCTGCCATCACCGAGCCCGATGCCTGGAGCGCGATCAAGCTGACTCTGTGGGTGGCGGCGGTGGCGCTGCCGGTAAACCTGGTGTTCGGCGTCGCCGCGGCCTGGGCGATCACCAAGTTCCAGTTTCGGGGCAAGCAGTTCCTGATCACGCTGATAGACCTGCCGTTTTCCGTGTCGCCGGTCGTGGCGGGGCTGGTGTTCGTGTTGTTGTTCGGAGCACAGGGTTGGCTGGGCGACTGGCTGCAACAACACGATCTGAAGATCGTGTACGCCGTGTCCGGCGTGGTGCTGGCCACGTTGTTCGTGACGTTTCCGTTCATCGCGCGCGAACTGATTCCGCTGATGCAGGCGCAGGGCAGCGAGGAAGAACAGGCCGCGCTGACGCTGGGCGCGGGCGGCTGGCAGATTTTCTGGCGCGTCACGCTGCCGAATATCAAGTGGGGCCTGTTGTATGGGGCGATCCTGTGCAATGCGCGTGCCATGGGCGAGTTCGGCGCGGTATCGGTGGTATCCGGCCACATACGCGGCCTGACCAACACGATGACGCTGCACGTCGAGATTCTTTACAACGAATACCAGTTCTCCGCGGCTTTTGCGGTGGCGTCGCTGCTGGCCCTGCTGGCGCTGGTGACGCTGCTGATCAAGAACCTGGTGGAGTGGCGCAGCGCCCGGCCGGATATGGCCGATGCGCCGCTCGAAGCGGGCGCCGTGCCCGCGCCGCTGGCCCGGCCCGCGGCCGCATGAGGGAGTTGCTTCGCATGAGTATCGAAGTCAGGAATCTGTCGCGTCGCTTCGGCGATTTCCGTGCGCTGGATGATGTGTCGCTGCATATCGAAACCGGTGAACTGGTTGCCTTGCTCGGCCCGTCGGGATGTGGCAAGACCACCTTGCTGCGCATCATCGCCGGCCTGGAAACCGCCGACAGCGGCAGCGTATTGTTTGGCGGCGAAGATGCCACCGGCGTGGATGTGCGGCATCGGCAAGTGGGTTTCGTGTTCCAGCACTATGCGCTGTTCAGGCACCTGACAGTATTCGAGAACGTGGCCTTCGGCCTGCGCGTGAAACCGCGGGCCACCCGCCCGTCCGAGGCACAGATACGCGCCAAGGTGCATGAGTTGCTGGGCCTGGTGCAGCTTGACTGGCTGTCCGACCGGTATCCCGCGCAGCTGTCGGGCGGGCAGCGCCAGCGCATTGCCCTGGCGCGTGCGCTGGCGGTGGAGCCGCGCGTGCTGCTGCTGGACGAGCCGTTCGGCGCGCTCGACGCCAAGGTGCGCAAAGAGCTGCGCCGCTGGCTGCGGCGCCTGCATGATGAATTGCACGTGGCCAGCGTGTTCGTGACGCATGATCAGGAAGAGGCGCTGGAGGTGGCCGACCGGGTAGTGTTGATGAACGCCGGCCGCATCGAGCAGGTGGGCACGCCTCGCGAGGTCTGGGAATCGCCAGCCACGCCGTTCGTGTACGGATTCCTGGGAGACGTCAATCAATTCAACGGCCACGCCAGCCACGGCGTCTGGCGCGCCCACGGCATTGAGCTGCCGGCGCCGCACCTGATGCAGCCCGAGCATTGCCCGGCCGTCGCCTATGTGCGGCCGCACGAGATCGATCTGGCGCGCGACGGCGGGCCTGGCCGGGGGATTCCGGTGCGTCTGCAGCATGCCTACCTGGCCGGCCCGAGCGCGCATCTCGAGCTGGAGCGCGAGGACATGCAGGCCGTTATCGAAGCGCAGGTGCCCGAGCACCTGTACCGTGAACTCAACCTGAAAGAAGGCGAACGCCTGCTGGCCCGGCCCCGCCGCGCACGCATATTCGCCGCACAGCCATGACGACATCCGACACGTCTATGACACCCGCCCTGGCAAAGCGATGGGACGCGCTGCGCTCGCGCCTGGCCGACATTGCCCGAGAATACCCTGATGCGGCACTGGCCTCGTCGCTGGCCGCCGAAGATATGCTGCTCACGCACGCCATCTACGACAGCGGAATCGCACTGGAGGTTTTCACCCTGGATACGGGCCGCCTGCATGCCGAGACGCTGGGCATGCTTGATGTGGTGCACGCCCGCTACGGGCGGGCGGTCACGGTGTACCGCCCTGACGAGTCGGCCGTGCAGGCCCACGTGCAGGCGCACGGCGCCTATGCGTTCTACGAAAGCGTCGAACTGCGCAAGGCATGCTGCCAGATCCGCAAGGTAGAACCCCTGACGCGCGCGCTGGCCGGCCGTGGCGCCTGGATAACGGGGCAGCGCAGGGCGCAGGCCGCCACGCGCGGCGAACTGCCCGAGCAAGAACACGACGCGGTGTTCGGGCTGCAAAAGTTCAACCCCCTGGCGGCATGGAGCGAGGACGATGTCTGGCAGGCCATCCGCGCGCTGGGCATTGCCTACAACCCCCTGCACGACCAGGGCTATCCGTCGATAGGGTGCGAACCCTGTACGCGAGCCGTCCGCCCGGGCGAAGACGTGCGCGCGGGGCGGTGGTGGTGGGAATCATCCAGCTCTAAAGAATGCGGCCTGCACGCAGGCAATCGCGTCATCCCCGTGGCCGTCGAGCCCACGCACGCAGCTTCTGTGTAAAGGAAGGAATATGTCTGTTGTGATCAATCGCAGCCACCTGGATTGGCTCGAATCCGAAGCGATCTACATTCTGCGCGAAGTGGCAGCCGAGTGCAGCAAGCCCGTCCTGCTGTTTTCGGGCGGCAAGGATTCGGTGGTATTGCTGCGGCTTGCCGAGAAGGCGTTTCGTCCGGGCAGGTTTCCATTTCCGCTCATGCATATCGACACCGGCCACAACTACGACGAAGTGATCGCGTTTCGCGACCGGCGCGCGGCAGAGCTGGGCGAAACCCTTCTGGTGCGCAGCGTCGAGGACTCGATCCGGCGCGGCAGCGTGGTGCTGCGGCGCGCGACCGATTCGCGCAACGCCGCGCAGGCCGTCACGCTGCTGGAAGCCATCGAAGAATTCGGCTTCGATGCCTGCATAGGCGGCGCGCGCCGCGACGAAGAGAAAGCGCGCGCCAAGGAGCGGATCTTTTCGTTTCGCGATGAGTTCGGGCAATGGGATCCGAAGGCCCAGCGCCCGGAACTGTGGAACCTCTTCAATACCCGGGTTCACCAGGGCGAGAACATGCGCGTGTTCCCGATCTCGAACTGGACAGAGCTCGACGTATGGCAGTACATCCAGCGCGAGCAGCTTGCGTTGCCGTCCATTTACTACAGCCATCGCCGCGAGGTGGTGCGCCGCAACGGGCTGCTGGTGCCGGTGACGCCGCTCACGCCGCCGCGCGATGGCGAGCGGGTCGAGAGCCTGGCGGTGCGGTTCCGCACCGTGGGCGACATCTCGTGCACCTGCCCCGTCGCATCCGACGCGGCCGACCCCGCGGCCATCATCGCCGAGACCGCCGTCAGCGACATCACCGAGCGCGGCGCCACCCGCATGGATGACCAGACTTCCGAAGCCTCGATGGAGCGCCGCAAGAAAGAAGGCTATTTCTGAACTGACTGAGCATCGGACTTATCACCATGAATGCTGTGAATGATTCTTTTCTTTCAGGCGCCGATAACGGCGTGTTGCGCCTGATCACCGCCGGCTCGGTCGATGACGGCAAATCCACCCTGATCGGCCGCCTGCTGTATGACAGCAAGGGCGTGTTTGCCGACCAGCTCGATGCGATCTCGCGCGCGAAATACAAACGCGTGGCGGGCGACGGCATCGACTTCGCCCTGTTGACCGACGGCCTGGAAGCCGAGCGCGAGCAGGGCATCACTATCGATGTCGCATACCGCTATTTTTCGACCCCGCTGCGCAAGTTCATCGTGGCCGACGCGCCGGGCCATGAGCAATACACGCGCAACATGGTCACCGGCGCTTCGACCGCCGATGCGGCCATCATCCTGATCGACGCCACCCGGGCCGCCGACGGCAAGCTGCTGCCGCAGACCAAGCGGCACAGCACCATCGCGCGCCTGCTCGGCATCCGGCACATTATCGTGGCGGTGAACAAGATGGACCTGCTGGACTGGGACAGCGCCGTGTTCGCACGGATCAGCGACGCCTATGCAGAACTTGCGCGGCGTCTGGATATCTCGCGGTTCCATGTGCTGCCGCTGTCGGCGCTGGAAGGCGACAACGTCGTCCACGCGTCGCCGCGCACACCCTGGTATGACGGGCCGCCGCTGCTCAGCCTGCTGGAGCAACTGGGGGTGGAAGATTCCGCGGCGGCCGGGCCGTTGCGCTTTCCGGTGCAGTGGGTGGCCCGCCATGGCGGCGACGGTCCCGACGATTTCCGGGGATACGCCGGCCGCGTGGCCAGCGGGACATTGCGGCCCGGTGACGAGATCGTTGTGCAGCCCTCGGGCGTCACGGCGCGCGTACAGGAAGTCCTGGCCTTCGACCGCAGCGTCGCTGCGGCGGTGGCGGGCGATTCCGTCACCGTGGTGCTCGACCGCGACGTGGACGTGTCGCGCGGCGATGTGCTGTCGCACGCCGATGCCCCTGCGCGGGTGGCGCGGGCGTTCGAGGCGGAACTGTGCTGGCTGGATGGGCAGGCATTGAATCCCGCGCGCAGGTACCTGCTCAAGCACGGCACCCGCCTGACCTCGGCAAAGGTCCGCGAAGTGCTGTCGCAGCGAGATATCCATGAGCTGCAGGAAGTCGCCAACGCAACCGGCATGCTGACCATGAACGACATCGGCCGCGTCACGCTGGTGACGCGTGAGGCGCTGGCATTGGACAGCTATGCGGACGCCCCGGCCACCGGCGCCTTTATCCTGATCGACGAGGCCACGCACCAGACCGCCGCGGCAGGCATGGTGCGGTAGGGCGGCGCTGTTGTTTTTCGGCTAAACCCAACAGCCATGCGGGTTTACGGGGATTTAACCGGGGCCGGATCGATTTCCCCGGACGGGCGGCGCGTCTTGCGGTAAAGTGAGACGTCGCTTTTTCAGGGCATGGGGCTTGCCGGAAGTACTGGTTTTTTGTACAGTACTTTCATGCAACGCGCCAATCACGCTTTTTTCGCCGGTTCTGGGTCCCCGGCTGCCGCCCCCGCCGCCTCGCGCGGCCGGGGAGCGGTTACTAATGTGGCGCATCGGTTTCTTCAAACAGAGCGCACGCCCGCCGATGACGGCTGGGCCGCCACCCACCTGCCGCCCGATAACCTGGAAGGCCAGGGCGACGCCACCCCCGATGTCACCGGCCAGGCCGGCTGCGCTACCGGCGCCGCCCCCGCGCGTCATATTCCCATCGCAGCGGAACCGCCCGTCCTGAAGACTTCGGTGCAGGCCGAGCAGGCGCGCAAGCTGCTGTCACGCAACGATTCACCCGACATCCCCTTCGACGTGGCCGTCAACCCGTATCGGGGCTGCGAACACGGCTGTGTCTATTGCTATGCGCGCCCCACCCATGCCTATCTGGGCTATTCGCCCGGGCTGGACTTCGAAACCCGCCTGATCGCCAAGGCCAATGCGGTGGATGTGCTGCGGGCCGAACTGTCCCGGCCGGGCTACCGCGTGTCGCCTATCAACATCGGTTCGGCCACCGACGTTTATCAGCCCATCGAACGCCAGTGGCAGTTGACGCGCGGCGTGCTCGAATTGCTGCTGCAAACGGGCCACCCGGCCACGCTGGTCACCAAGAACGCCCTGGTCGAACGCGACCTCGATTTGCTGCGGGCGCTGGCCGAACGGCGCCTGGTGACGGTCTACGTCAGCATCACCACGCTCGACACCGACATGGCGCGCACGCTCGAGCCGCGTGCGTCCGCGCCGTGGCGGCGCGTACAAGCCGTGCGCACCCTGGCCAATGCCGGTGTGCCGGTGGGCGTCCTGGTGGCACCCGTCATTCCGTTCATCAACGACGAATCCCTCGAACACATTCTGCAAGAAGCCAGCCAGGCGGGCGCCTGTTATGCCAGCTATACGGTATTGCGGCTGCCCTGGGAAGTGCGGGCCGTGTTCGAAGAATGGCTGCAGGCCCATTTTCCCGATCGCGCCCAGCGCGTCCTGCATCGCATCGAAGATCTGCGCAATGGCCGGCGCAATGATCCCAATTTCGGCACCCGCATGCGCGGCACCGGCCTGTGGGCCGATCTGCTGCGCCAGCGCTTCGGCCTGGCCGTGCGCAAGCACGGGCTCAACACTACCAGGCCGCAGTTGGCCACGCATTTGTTCCAGCCGCCCGTCGCCGCGGCCCTGACGGGCGCTGCCCGCGGGCAGGGGGGCGCACGGCCCGGCCATGCGCTGTCGCAGTTATCGCTATTCTGAACGGAGCTCTCATGACCACCGCTACGCTTGTCACCGATTCTCTTGCGACGCTGCCGCCCTCACGGCTGTCGGCCTGGGCGCCGCGCAGGCTGGCGCGCCGTGCCGCCGGCGCGCTGCGCCTGGCTTCCAAATGGCCGTTCTCGGCAAGCGGGCCGCGCACCGGCCACCCGGCAGCCCTGACGCCTTCCCCTGCGATGGCCCGGCCGGCCGGCGTGGTGGCGCCGGTGCCTGCCGCCGGGCCTGCGGCAGGCGCCTTCGGGGTGCACGGCGCCGGCGTGCGCAGTGCCGACGCGCGCGGCCAGCAAGCCGCCCATAGCCAATCGCTGGGTACGGCGGCGCAGGCTGCCTCGGCGGGCGTCCCGGTTCGCCAGATGGTAACGGACGTGCTGTTGGTTGCCATGTGGGCGGCGTTGATACCCGGCCTGATGTGGCTGGGCGCTGCCGCCGGGTTCTGAGGCGCCGACGCGCTCAGCTCGATCCCAGCAGAACCACGCCCGCCAGGATGGCCGCGCAGCCGGCCAGCCGCCCCAAGCTGACTTTTTCGCGCAGCAGGAACCACCCCGCCAGCGTGCCCAGCATCATCGACATTTCCCGCGCCGGGGCAACCAGGCTAAGCGGCGCGCCGTTGCGCAGGGCGTACAGTACCAATATGTACCCCAACGGTGAAAGCGCGCCCACGGCGATAGCCAGGTGCCAGTGTCCGCGCATGGCCTGCCAGTTTTCGGCGCGTCGCTGCAGAATGTGCGGCGCGATGATCAGCGTGCGCGCCACACAGGTCAGCCAGTCGAACAGCACCGGCATGATGAGCAGCACCTTGACGCCATAGGCGTCCACCACCGTATAGGCGGCAATGAACACGCCGATCAGCACGCCCCATCGCACGCCGGTCCAGGCCTGAGGTTGGCGAAACAGCGACAGGCGGCCCTGCGTCGCGATCAACAGTACGCCGCCCACCACGCACAGCATGCCGGCAATGCCGGTGGCGGTCGCCGTTTCGCCCAGCAACAGGAAGGCCCCGGTGGTAGACAGCAGCGGGCCGGTGCCGCGGGCGATAGGGTAGACCACCGACAGGTCCGCAACCTGGTAGCCGCGCTGCAGGCAAAGGCTGTAGGCCAGGTGCAGCGCGCCGGACGCGAGTATGCACAGCACCACGGGCCAGGTCCATGTGATGCCTTCGTCCACCAATATCCACGTCACCCAGGGGGCGTATAACAGTACGGCGCACAGGCCGTACGAAAATACGAACACGGGGCCGACCATGGCCGCCCGTTTTGCCAGCAGGTTCCAGGTGGCGTGCGCCATCGCCGCCAGGATGACTAACAACAGGGACGTGGACGACATGGCAGGCGGCGGCCGGGGAAGGTTACGGGTTTGTTACAGTGCGCGCGAGGGCTAAGGGTACCCCGATTCGCCAGGCAGCGAATGCTCGGTTTTTATTGTAGAATGCTGGGTTTACCAAACCTCATCCTCTACTTTGCGCACACCACGAATGGCCGTCGCGGCCGACAGTAGCGTCATAACGACGCAAAGCACAACGCAAAGCACGATGGTCTCGGAGTTCATATGAACCTCATCGCTATCCTGGAACAGGAAGAAATCAAGCGCCTGACCGGCGACAAGACCCTGCCCGAATTCGCCCCTGGCGATACCGTGGTGGTCAGCGTCAACGTTGTCGAAGGCACCCGCAAGCGCGTACAGGCCTATGAAGGCGTGGTCATTGCCAAGCGCAACCGCGGCCTGAATTCTTCGTTCATCGTGCGCAAGATCTCGTCGGGCGAAGCCGTCGAGCGTACGTTCCAACTGTATTCGCCCCAGATCGCCAACATCGAAGTCAAGCGTCGCGGCGACGTGCGCCGCGCCAAGCTGTACTACCTGCGCAGCCGTTCGGGCAAGTCGGCCCGCATCAAGGAAAAGCTCGTCATCAAGCAAGCCAAGTCGGCTGCCTGATGACGCTGGCGCGGCCCCGGCTTTGCCGGTACGGCCGCGCTGGTCAGCGATCCGGGTTAAAAAGGCACCTGCACAGGTGCCTTTTTCACGTTAGCAGCAGGTATGTCTGACCCTACCACTCGCCCCCGGCGGCCTCCGGCCGGCCCTTCGTTCGACCCCGCAGCGCAACCCTGGCAAACCGCCGACGCCGAGCTGGCCCCTGTGCCGCCGGCTTTGCTCGCGCCCGACCTGTTGCGCAAAGCGCTTAGCCAGCCGGGCCCATGGCCGCAAGACGCCCTGGGTTCCACCGAGCATCGTCATCCGGGCCGCGAGGGCGCGCCTGTGCTGGCGGCCGTGCTGATCCCGCTGGTAATGCGCGAGGCGGGCGTCAGCGTCATGCTTACCCAGCGTACCGCGCACTTGTACGATCACGCCGGGCAGGTCAGTTTTCCGGGCGGGCGCATCGAAACCTTCGATGCATCGCCCGTGGCGGCGGCGCTGCGCGAAGCCGAGGAAGAAACGGGCTTGCCCATCGACCACGTGGAAGTGCTGGGCAGCATGCAGAACTACCTGACCGCCACGGGTTTTTCGATTACCCCTGTGCTGTCGCTGGTGCGGCCCGGCTTTACGCTGGCGCCCGACTCATTCGAAGTGGCCGAAGTTTTTGAAGTGCCGCTGTCGTTTCTGATGAACCCGGCGAATCATCGCCTGTATCGCGCGCCGTTGCCCGACGGCCGCGAGCGGCAATACTACGCAATGCCCTGGCAGGGGCACTTTATCTGGGGCGCCACGGCGGGCATGCTGCGCAACCTGTATCACCTGGTGCGGCAGCGGCTCGCGTCAGAACGCTGACGCGGCAGCGCGCGGGTAACGGCCCGGCTGGTCAGTAGCGTTGCTGCGCGGCTTCGCTTTCTTCGAGAATGCGGCAGTACAAGGCGTAACGCCCGGCATCGACGGCGCCCGCCTTCAGCGCCGCCACCACCCCGCACCCCGGTTCGTGGCGGTGCGAACAGTTGTAGAAGCGGCAGTGCTCGATGTGTGGCGCGAACTCCGGAAAGCCACGCAGGATGTCGGCGCCGGACAGATGCTGCAGGCCGAAAGCCTGGAAGCCGGGCGAATCGATCAGATCGCCGCCGGGCGGCGGCAAGTGATACAGCCGGGTGCTGGTGGTGGTGTGCCGCCCCATGTCGAGCGCGGTGGAATGTTCGCGCGTGGCCGCGTCGGCGTGGGGCGCCAGTGCGTTGAGCAGGGTGGATTTGCCCATGCCGCTTTGGCCAAGCAGCAGGGTGGTGCGCCCGGCCAGGCGCGCGGCGAGCTGCGAGCGGACGGTGGCCGTGTCGTGCGCACTGAGTTCGATGACCGGCACGCCCAGGGCGCGCACCGGCGCAAGCCTGGCTCGCGCTTCTTCGACCCCGGCCGTCAGGTCGACTTTATTGAGCACCACCAGAGGTTCGATGCCTGCGCTCCAGGCGCCGGCCAGCGCGCGTCCGGCCAGGTCGTCGGAAAAAGTGGGTTCCACCGCCACCACGATCAGCAACTGGTCGACGTTGGCGGCAAACTGCTTGGACCGGGTTTCGTCCGATCGGTACAACAGGTTGGTGCGAGGCAGGATGGCGTCGATGGCGCCTTCGTCGCGGCCCTGCGGGCTGATGCGAACCCGGTCGCCCACGGCCGCCCCGGCTTTTTTGCCGCGCGGGTAGCATTGCCGCTGCGATCCGTCGGGAAACTCGACCACATAATGGCGGCCATGCGCCGAGACGATGCGTCCTTCCAGCAGGGCTGCGGCGGAACTCATGCGGCCTGCATCAGGTGGCGGATGCGCACGGCGGCGGGCGGGTGGCTGTCGTAGAAGGCGGAATGCACGGGATCCGGCGTCAGGGTGGCGGCGTTGTCATCGTACAGTTTGACCAGCGCCGACACCAGCTTGCCGGCCGAGCTTTGCGCGGCTGCATAGCGGTCGGCTTCGAATTCGTCGCGACGCGAATACCAGCTGGCGACCGGCGTCAACATGAACGTGAATACCGGCGTGACCAGGAAGAACAGCAACAGCGCCATGGCGTCATTGCGGCCATCCAGGCGCGGCAGAACGCCCAGGCCCTCGTAGAACCAGGGCTGCTGCGACAGCCAGCCCAGCAGCGCGAAGAACAGCAGGGCGGCGGCAAAGCTGAACACAATGCGCTTGATGATGTGGCGCTTGGCAAAGTGGCCCAGTTCGTGCGCCAGCACCGCCTCGATTTCGTCGGCGTTCAGGCGCGCCAGCAGCGTGTCGAAGAACACAATGCGGCGCGAGCGGCCGAAGCCGGTGAAATAAGCGTTGCCGTGGGCCGAGCGGCGGGATCCGTCCATGACGAACAGCCCGTTGAGCGCGAAACCGCAACGCTGGGCCAGTTGCTTGATGCGGCCGGCCAGTTCGGGGTCGGACAGCGGCGTGAACCGGTTGAACAGCGGGGCAATGAAACTGGGGTAGATGAACAGCAGCAACAGGTTGAAGGCTGTCCAGAGGCCCCATGCCCATACCCACCAGAGGCTGCCGGCCTCGGCCATCAGCCACAGGATGGCCGCCGCGAGCGGCGTGCCGAGCACCAGCGCGACCGCCAGGCCCTTGAACAGGTCGGCCGCGAACAGGCCCGGCGTCATGCGGTTGAAGCCGAACCGGGCCTCGAGCCGGAATTGCCGCCACAAGGTGAAGGGCAGGCCCAGCAGCCCCAGCAGCAAGGCCACGCTGCCCAACAGGAGCAGTTGTCGCAGCAGGTCGTGCGTGGTGACCTGGGCCACCAGCATGTCGATCGCCTGCAGGCCCCCCAGGAGCGTCAGCCCCACCAGCAGCGCGGCATCGTATACCCGTTCGAACATGCCCAGCCGCACACGTGCCACCGTGTAGTCGGCCGCCCTTTGGTGGCTCGCCAGCCCGATGCGGGGCGCGAATTCCGGCGGGACCTGGCCGCGGTGCCGCGCCACGTGGCGGATCTGGCGCGATGCAAGCCACAGCCGCACGCCGATATCGGCAAGCAGGAAGGCGACAAAAAGGAAAGTAAGCGTAGTCAATGGCACGGCGGGGCAGGGGGTATGAGAAAATGCAGTGTTTTAAAGGCAAATTATATGGCTGCGAACGAAAACCGCCTGGTCTGGCTCGATATGGAGATGACCGGGCTCGATCCCACCAAAGAGCGCATCATCGAGGTTGCGGTAGTGGTCACCGAGCCCGATCTCAGCGTGGTGGCCGAAGGCCCCGTGCTGGTGGTGCATCAGCCCGAAATCCTGCTCGAGGCGATGGACAACTGGAACAAGTCCACCCACGGCAAGAGCGGCCTTATCGACAAGGTGCGCGCTTCCACGCTGACCGAGGCGCAGGCCGAGCAGATACTGCTCGATTTTCTGTCGCAGCACGTGCCGGCGGGCAAGTCGCCGCTGTGCGGCAACACCATCAGCCAGGACCGGCGTTTCATGTACGCCTACATGCCCAACCTGGAACGCTTCTTCCATTACCGCAACCTGGATGTCAGCACGCTGAAGGAACTGGCGCGCCGCTGGGCGCCCGCGGTATACAAGGGGTTCGAGAAAAAGAGCCGCCACGAAGCGCTGGCCGACATCTACGAATCCATTGAAGAAATGAAGTACTACCGCGAGCACCTTCTCAAGGTGTAGCGGCCGCGCCGCGCCGCTCGGGGCCTGCATCCGGCCGGCCGCCGAAGCGGCTGTATACGCTGGGCGCCAGCGGCGTGTAGCGTTCATTGTCGCGCCCCGCCACGGCGTCCAGATGACGCTCGGACGCGTCGAACAGTTTCCAATACAGCCGCCCGCACAACTGCCGGGCGGCGTGCCCGGGCCATTGCTCCGGCAGCATGGGAACCGGCAGCTGCGGATCGTGCAGCACGATGCGGCGCCACGTGTGCAGCAACAGCATGCGGGCGGCAAAGGCGTCGGCAGGCTCCAGCGCGCCTTCCAGTAGCGCTTCCAAAGGCCCGAATTGCTGCAAGAAGTGGCGGTACTGGCCGGCCAGTTCATCCAGGTTCCAGCATTGCGGCGCCAGACTGGCGATAGGCAGGCCGGCGGGGCCGGCCTGGTCGCGCCCGGACAGCACCAGCGCCTTATCGGCGATGCCGAGTTTTTCCAGAATGTCGTGCGCCGTGTGGGCGTCGGCGCGAGGGTGGGCGAACAGCCCGGGCGCGATCATGCCGAAACCTTCCCAGTCCAGCTCGCGGCGCAGTTCGGTGCGCTCGGCCAGGCCGCTGTTGCCCAGGCGCGGCAGCGCCACCAGCGTCCATTCGCCGTTCCAGTCGGCCGCCGGCCCGACGTAGATGCGCTGCGAAGCATGCTCGGTATGGCGCAACCCCTGGTCCGACAATTGATACAGGCTGCGCCGCCCATGGCGCTCGGCCTGCAGCCACCCCTGCGCCACCAGGCGGAAGACGCTGGTGCGCAGCAGGCGTTCGTTGATGCCCAAAGGCTCCAATAGTTCGATGATGCTTCCCAGCCAGATGGCGCCGCCGTGGCAGGCCAGCGCATCGCCCAGCAGACTGACGCACAGCGACTTGGCGCGGGGCGGATCGTCCGTGAGCAGGTGGGCGACGTAGCGCGCCAGGGAAGACGAGGTGGGCGGGGAGTCAGCCATCGGTTGTGCGTATGACATTGCGCAATATGATACACATATCTAATGTGATACAAAAATAGGTTTGACAATTGAATTTGTGTATTAAATAATCGTCTCATGCTTGGCCATGCCTATGGCTGGCGCGCGCCGTCGCAGCGGCGCCGACCCACAGGAGACGATCATGTACGCTCAACTGGTTGATACCGGCGTAAAGCAGGTTCGCAGCCTTGACCAGCTTTCTGCCCAGGAACAGGCATTCCAGCGCCGCATCGACGAAGGGGTGCGCATCGAGCCGCAAGACTGGATGCCCGAGGCGTACCGCAAGACGCTCATTCGCCAGATATCACAGCATGCGCATTCCGAGATCGTGGGCATGCTGCCCGAGGGCAACTGGATCACCCGCGCGCCGTCGCTCAAGCGCAAGGCCATTCTGCTGGCCAAGGTGCAGGACGAGTGCGGCCATGGGCTGTACCTGTACAGCGCGGCCGAAACCCTGGGGGCGTCCCGCGACGAATTGGTCGACGATCTGCACGCCGGGCGCGCCAAGTATTCCAGCATCTTCAATTACCCCACGCTGAGCTGGGCCGACATCGGCATGATCGGCTGGCTGGTCGACGGCTCGGCCATCATCAACCAGATTCCGCTGTGCCGCTGTTCATATGGCCCGTATGCGCGCGCCATGGTGCGCGTCTGTAAAGAAGAGTCTTTCCACCAGCGCCAGGGCTACGACCTGCTGATCCAGATGTGCCGCCATGGCACGCCCGAGCAGAAGCAGATGTGCCAGGATGCCCTGAACCGCTGGTGGTGGCCGGCGCTGATGATGTTCGGCCCCTCCGATGCCGAGTCGACAAACAGCGCGCAGTCGATGGCGTGGAAAATCAAGCTGTTTTCCAACGACGAGCTGCGCCAGAAGATGGTGGACCAGACCGTGCCGCAGGCGGAATACCTGGGCCTGAAGGTTCCCGATCCCGACTTGAAATGGAACGCGGAACGCGGCCATTACGATTTCGGCGAAATCGACTGGAACGAGTTCTACGCCGTGATCAAGGGCCATGGCCCGTGCAATCGCGAACGCCTGGCGGCGCGCAAGAAGGCCCACGAAGCAGGCGCCTGGGTGCGCGACGGCCTGGCCGCCTATGCCGAGAAGCACGAGCGCCGCAAGGTAGCCTGACCCGCGCCGCGCGACGGGCAACATTGTTTTCGGGCCGGGCCTGCCGGCCAGTCAGTGAAGGACACGCATCATGAGCAAGGAATGGCCGCTGTGGGAAGTCTTCATCCGCAGCCAGCACGGCTTGGCCCATAAGCATGTGGGCAGCCTGCATGCCCCGGACGCAGAAATGGCGATGAACCACGCGCGCGACGTATACACGCGGCGCAACGAAGGGCTGAGCATCTGGGTGGTGCGGGCCTGCGACATCGTGGCCAGCAGCCCGGGCGACAAGGAACCCCTGTTCGATCCGGCCAACAACAAGGTGTACCGGCATCCGACGTTTTTCCCCATGCCCGACGAAATCAAGCATATGTAGGGCGGCTACATGGACAAGCCTTTTTTCGAGTTCCTGCTGCGCATGGGCGATACCACGCTGGTGCTGTCGCAGCGCCTGTCCGAATGGTGCGGCCATGGCCCGGCCCTGGAAGAAGACCTGGCGCTGACAAACACCGCGCTCGACCTGCTCGGACAGGCGCGCATGTGGCTGACCCTGGCCGGCGAAGTCGAAGGCGCGGGCCGCGACGAGGACGCGCTGGCGTACTGGCGGCACGCGCACGAGTTCCGCAATGCAACGCTGGTCGAGCGCCCCAACGGGCACTACGGCGACACGATGGCGCGGCAGTTCTTCTTCGATGTGTGGCATTACTTCGCGCTCGGGCAGCTGAGCCGCTCGAGCGACGAACGGGTGGCGGCCATTGCGGGCAAGTCGCTGAAAGAGGTCACGTACCACGTGCGCCGGTCTTCCGACCTGGTGGTGCGGCTGGGCGACGGCACCGCAGAAAGCCATGCGCGCATGCAAGAAGCCGTGGACGACGCATGGCGCTACACGGGCGAACTGTTCCTGGACGACGCGGTCGATCGCGACCTGGCCGCGCGCGGCATAGGGTGTGAACTGGCCTCCTTGCGCGCACCGTGGCTGGCCCATGTGCGCGAAGTGCTGGACGAAGCCACCTTGTCCATGCCCGACCCGTCCGAATCCGGTCACGCCGCGCTGCAGGGCGGCCGCCAGGGCCGGCACACCGAAGCCTTGAGCTATCTGCTGGCCGAGATGCAGTCCGTGCCGCGCGCCCATCCGGGGGCCGTGTGGTGAGCGCTGCCGCCAGCGCCGCTGCGACCCCGCGCCAGATCATGGCGTGGTTGCAGAGCGTGCCCGACCCCGAGATCCCCGTGCTGTCGGTGGTGGACCTGGGGGTGGTGCGCAACGTCGCCTGGGACGGCGCAACTTGCGTGGTGACGATCACGCCTACGTATTCCGGCTGCCCCGCCATGCGCGAAATCGCCCATGACATCGAGCGCACGTTGGCCGGGCATGGTGTGGCGCCGGTGCGTATCGAGACCCGGCTGGCGCCCGCCTGGACAACCGACTGGATAACCGAACGCGGCCGCCAGGCGCTGCGGCAGTATGGCATCGCGGCGCCGGCGGAACGCGCCATCGACGTGTCCGGCATCAGCCGCCGCCTGCCGCAGCCCACCGTGGCCTGCCCGCACTGCGGCTCGACCCGCACGCGCCTGGTCAGTCATTTCGGATCGACTTCATGCAAGGCCCTGTATCGCTGCGCGGCGTGCCGGGAGCCGTTCGACTATTTCAAGACACACTGAGCAGGGCAGCATCACGCCATGAGCCAGACATTGTTCCATCCCTTGAAGGTCGCATCGGTTGCGCGCAACACGCGCGATGCGGTGGTGGTGACCTTCGACCTGCCCGATGACCTGCGCGCGCAGTTCGCCTTCCGTCCCGGCCAGTACCTGACGTTGCGCACCGAGCTCGACGGCCAGGAACTGCGCCGCTCGTACTCCATCTGTTCGGCGCCCGGCGACGGCATCTTGCGCGTGGCGATCAAGAAAGTCGACGAGGGGGTGTTTTCCAGCTGGGCCAATCACGAGCTGCAGGTCGGACAGACGCTCGAAGCAATGCCGCCGGCCGGCAGCTTTACCGTGGATTTCGCTGCGGAAAATCGGCGCCACTATGTGGCGTTCGCGGTCGGCAGTGGCATCACGCCGGTGTTTTCGCTGGTGAAAACCGCTCTGGCCACCGAGCCGCACAGCCGTTTCACGCTGTTTTTCGGCAATCGCGCGTCGTCGTCGGTGCTGTTTCGCGAAGAGATCGAAGACCTGAAGAACCTTTACATGGAACGGTTTTCGCTGGTGTACATCATGAGCCGCGAAAGCCAGGATATCGAGCTGTTCAACGGCCGCCTGGATGGCGACAAGGTGGACGAACTGTTGTCTTCCTGGCTGCGGGTCGACGAGATCGATTACGCCTTTGTCTGCGGCCCCCAGACCATGACCGAAAGCGTGGTGCAGCGCCTTCAGGACCGGGGCATACCCAAGTCGCACATCAAGTTCGAACTGTTTGGCGCGCCGCGCGGGCCGCGCGCGCTGCGCACCGGGCGCGATCAGCCGCCCGCTCCCGGCAAGGGGCAATGCGAGGTCACGGTGGTGCAGGACGGCCACCGGCGCAGCTTCTTTATCGACAAGAACAAGGACAGCGTGCTCGATTCGGCGCTGGCCCAGGGCATCGAACTGCCTTACTCATGCAAAGGCGGCGTCTGTTCAACCTGCCGGTGCAAGGTAATCGAAGGCGAAGTGGACATGGATGCCAACTTCGCGCTCGAAGATTATGAAGTGGCGCGCGGTTTCGTGCTCAGCTGCCAGAGCTACCCGGTCACAGACCGGCTGGTGCTGGACTTCGATCAGGAAACCTGAGCCGCCTGGCCCACACCCTACATTCAAGCCATACTCACACGGAGACTGCCTGTGTCATCAGAATTCTTTGAACGCCACAAGCCCTTGCTGGAGCGCGCGCTGGCCGCTGCCGCCGACAGGGGCTACTGGAGCCCGTTTGCCGAGTCGCCCAGCCCGCGCCACTATGGCGAGACGGCCGCCGAGCAAGGGCAGGCGGCTTTCCAGGCGCTGCGCGGCAAGGCTTTTGCAATCGAGCTGAGCGGCGCGCAAGGCGCCGTGGGCGGCGAGCAGTCGCCTTACGGCTTTGCGCTGGACATCGCGTATCCGCGCGTGCCGCCGGCCACGCTGGTGCGCAACGCCAGCCGGGCTCTGGAGCAATGGCGGCGCGCCGGCGCGCAGGCGTGGGTGGGTGTGTCGCTCGAGATCCTGACCCGGCTGAACCGGCGCAGCTTCGAAATCGCCCATGCCGTGCAGCACACCACCGGCCAGGCCTTCATGATGGCGTTTCAGGCGGGCGGGCCGCACGCGCAGGACCGCGGCGTCGAAGCAGTGGCCTATGCCTGGCAGGAAATGTCGCGCATCCCCGGCGTGGTGACCTGGGAAAAGCCGCAGGGCAAGCACGATCCCATCAAGATGGAAAAGCGCTTCACCATCGTGCCGCGCGGCGTCGCGCTGGTGATCGGCTGCTGCACATTCCCGACCTGGAATGGCTATCCGGGGCTGTTTGCCAGCCTGGCCACCGGCAATACCGTCATCGTCAAACCGCACCCGGGCGCAATATTGCCCCTGGCGATCACCGTGCAGGTGGCCCGCCAGGTACTGGCCGAGGCGGGCTTCGATCCGGACATCGTGCAGCTGGCCGCGCATGCCGCCGATGACGACACGGCCCGGCAGCTGGCGCAAGATCCCGCCGTAAAGATCATCGACTTCACCGGCAGCAATGCCAACGGCGACTGGCTGGAGCAAAACGCCCGGCAGGCGCAGGTGTACACCGAAAAGGCGGGCGTCAACCAGGTGATCATCGATTCCACCGACGATCTCAAAGGCATGGCGCGCAACCTGGCGATATCGCTGGCGCTGTATTCGGGCCAGATGTGCACGGCGCCGCAGAACATCTACGTGCCCCGCGGCGGCATCCGGACGGCCGACGGCCACGTCGGTTTCGACGATGTGGCCGCGGCGCTGGGCGACGCTTTGCGCAAGGTGTGCGGCGATCCGGCCAAGGCAGTCGAGCTCACCGGGGCCCTGCAGAACGAAGGAATCGCCGCGCGCATCGAGCAGGCGCGCTCGCTGGGGCTGCCGGTCGTGGCCGACAGCCAGCCGTTGGCACACCCGCAATTCGAAGGCGCCCGGACCCGCTCGCCCCTGCTGCTGCGCGCCGACGCGGACAACGCGGCGATCTGGAAGGAATGGTTTGGCCCGATAGCCTTTGTGGTGGCCACCGACAGCACCGCGCACAGCATCGACCTGGCGCGTGACAGCGTGGTCCGGCATGGCGCACTGTCGCTGGCAGCGTACACGTCTGACGACGACGTGGCGCGTCAAGTACAGAATGCCGCCGAGTTGGCGGGCGTGGCCCTGTCGATGAACCTGACCGGCCCCGTGTTCGTGAACCAGACCGCCGCCTTCAGCGATTTCCACGGCACCGGCGCCAACCCTGCCGCCAATGCGGCGCTGTCGGATTCGGCGTTCGTGGCCAACCGTTTCCGCGTCGTGCAGACGCGCCGCCATATCTGACCGGAAGCCTGCCATGACTTACGAAAGCATATTGTTCGAACTTTCGGGCGGCATTGCGCGGCTGACGCTCAACCGCCCCGACAAACTCAACAGCTTCACTGCCGCCATGCACGGCGAGGTGGCCGATGCGCTGGCGCGCGTCGAAGCCGAGGGTGCGCGGGTGCTGGTGATCACCGGCGCCGGGCGCGGCTTCTGCGCCGGCCAGGACCTGAACGAGCGGCAGGTAAGCAACGGCGTGCCGCCAGACCTGGGCGAGACCGTCGATAAGTACTACGCGCCGCTGGTGCGCCGGCTGCAGGCGTTGCCCATGCCCGTGCTGGTTGGCGTCAACGGCGTGGCGGCAGGGGCGGGCGCCAATCTGGCGCTGGCTGGCGACATCGTCATCGCCAAGGAATCCGCGAGCTTCATCCAGTCGTTCTGCAAGCTGGGCCTGATTCCCGACACTGGCGGCACTTATGCGTTGCCGCGCCTGGTGGGGCGCGCGCGCGCCATGGGGCTGGCGCTGCTGGGCGACAAGCTTTCCGCGCGCCAGGCGCAGGATTGGGGGCTGATCTGGCAGTGCGTGCCCGATGACGAGTTCAACGCCACACTGGAGCGGCTGGCCGCGCATTTCGCGGCGGCGCCCACGCGCGGCCTGGCCGGCGCCAAGCAGGCGCTCAATGCCAGCCTGCAGAACGACTTGTCTACCCAGCTGGACCTCGAACGCGACCTGATGCGCGAGCTGGGCCGCAGCGCCGACTATGCGGAAGGCGTGGCTGCCTTCCTGGGCAAGCGCGAACCGCAATTCAAGGGGCGCTGATGAGCACGTCTTTACCGGACACCGACATCCCCGCCGATCCGCGGGAACTCGCGCAGGCGGTGGGCGCCACGATGTATGCGGCCGACGCTGCGTCGCAAGGCCTGGGCATGGAAGTGGTCGAGATCGGCCCGGGCTATGCGCAATTGACCATGCGCGTGCGGCCCGACATGCTGAACGGACACAAGACGTGCCACGGCGGGTTCATCTTTGCGCTGGCCGACAGCGCGTTCGCATTTGCGTGCAATTCGCGCAATGTCAGCACGGTGGCCTCGGGTTGCAATATCGATTACCTGGCTCCGGGCCTTGCGGGCGACCTGCTCACCGCCGTGGCGCAGGAGCGTTCGCTGGCAGGCCGCACCGGCGTCTATGACGTGACCATCACCAACCAGGAAGGCCGGCAAGTGGCGCTCTTCCGGGGACGCTCGTACCGCATCAAGGGGCAGATCGTCGGCACGCCTTCCGATACGTGAGCGCAGTATTTTCTGTGTAGCCAGACTCAATACGATAAAGCGGCCAGGCGCCGCCAAGCATAACCAGGAGACGTTTCATGTCCATCACCGACAGCAGGCCCGGGCTGGATCCCATCGAACATGCCAGCCGCGACGAAATCGAAGCATTGCAGCTCGAACGCCTGAAATGGACGCTGGCGCATGCCTACCGCAATGTGCCCCATTACCAGCGAGCCTTCGATGCCGCCGGCGTGCATCCGGACGACATGAAGCAGCTCTCCGACATCAGCAAGTTTCCGTTCACCACCAAGCAGGACCTGCGCGATAACTATCCCTATGCAATGTTTGCCGTGCCGCGCGAAAAGGTGGTGCGTGTCCATGCGTCCAGCGGCACGACGGGCAAGCCCACGGTGGTGGGCTATACGGCCCGCGACATCGAGAACTGGTCGGGGCTGGTGGCGCGCTCGATCCGCGCGGCCGGCGGCAAGCCCGGCGACATCGTGCACGTGGCCTATGGCTACGGCCTGTTCACGGGCGGGCTGGGCGCGCATTACGGCGCCGAGCGCCTGGGCTGCACGGTGGTGCCGATGTCTGGCGGGCAGACCGAAAAGCAGGTGCAGCTGATCAACGATTTCCGGCCTGACATCATCATGGTCACGCCATCGTATTTCTGCAACATCATCGAAGAGCAGCGTCGCCAGGGCATCGATCCGCGCCAGAGTTCGCTGCGCATCGGCATTTTCGGCGCCGAGCCCTGGACCGGCCAGATGCGCCAGGACATCGAATCCGAGGCCGGGCTCGACGCGGTCGACATCTATGGGCTTTCCGAAGTCATGGGGCCGGGTGTGGCCAGCGAATGCGTCGAAACCAAAGATGGCCCGGTGGTGTGGGAAGACCACTTCTACGCCGAGATCGTCAACCCCGATACCGGCGAGCCGGTGGCCGATGGCGAGCCGGGCGAACTGGTGTTCACGTCGCTTACCAAAGAGGCGATGCCCGTCATCCGCTATCGCACCCGCGACCTGACGCGCCTGCTGCCGCCCACGTCGCGCAGCATGCGGCGCATCGGCAAGATCACCGGCCGCAGCGACGACATGCTGATCGTGCGCGGCGTGAATCTGTTTCCGACGCAGGTAGAAGAGCAGGTGCTCAAGATCGCGCAGCTGGCGCCGCACTATCAGCTGGTGCTTACGCGCGAGGGACACCTGGACCAGCTGGAGATCCTGACCGAAGTGCGCGATGAGTTCGCGCACCTGGGCGAATCCGAGCGCGAGGCGCTGGCCGGGCAGCTTCAGCACGCCGTAAAGTCTTATATCGGCGTGACGGCCCGCGTGCGCGTTGCCGCCGGAGGTTTCGTCGAGCGCACGCTGACGGGCAAGGCCCGCCGGGTGATCGACAAGCGTCCGCGCTGAGCGCTCAGGCGGGCCGTATGGTCAATGCGGCCGCAGCCGGCGCAGCCTGTTCCAGCCCCAGCATGTCGGCCAGGCTGCGCTCCGAAGGTTCCTGCACGAGCCGGATATGCGCTTCCAGGTCGCGCAGGTGCGTGTCCATTTCGGCAATGGCCTGAGCCACGCGCCCCTGTTCCAGGTGGTCGAGCACGCGCGCGTGCTCGTCGTGCTCGCAGGCGGCGTTGCCCGGCGGCTGGAAAATGGCAACGACGAGCGAGCAACGCGATATGGTTTCTCTCAGGTAGCGCGCCAGCAGCGGGTTGCCCGAGAGTTCGCCCAGTTTCAGGTGGAATGCGCTGGCAAGGGGCGCCCAGTGAGTTTGCGGCGCATGATGCATGGCGCGATGCTCATCGCGCAATTGCCGTCGCAGCATCGCGTAGTCGGCCCGGCAGGCCGACCGCGCCACCAGAGGCAGAATCGCCGCCTCGAGAGCGCGCCGCGCCTCGAACAGCTGGCCCACTTCTTCGCGCGTGGGCAGGGCCACCGATGCGCCGCGGTTGGGCCGCAATTCCACGACATGGTCATGCGCGAGGCGCTGCAATGCCTTCTGCACGATGCTGCGGCCCACGCCGAACAGTTCGCACAATGCCACCTCGGGAAGCTTCGTCCCGGGGCGCAGGCGTTGGCTCATGACGCCGTCTATCACCGATTGATAAATGTGCGCCTCGGCGTGGTCGGCGCGGCGCGGCTGCTTGGAGGACTTGGCAGTCATGGTCGTGAGTCCAGCGCGCGTCGTCACACCGCGGCTTGCGCCGAGGTTCCCAGAGCTGCCGTGGTTCGTCCTGCCGCGCACGCCAGGCGGATCAGCGCCAGGTCGCTGCCGGCCGGACCCAGTAGCGAGATGCCCGCCGGCATGCCGTCGGATCCGATATAGGGGATATTCACCTGGGGCAGCCCCGCCAGCCCGGCGATCGCCGTAATGCGGAAGGTGCTGGCGCGTATGGCGTCAACCGAGGCCGGGTCCGCGTCGCGTGCAATCGCGATACTGGAAGCGGAGGGCAGGATGCCTATCCTGTCTGCACCAAGCAGGCCGCGCACCTCGTCGCGCAGCACCGCCTGCATGGCATAGGCCTGTGCGGCATCGCCTTGCGTGACGCGGGACGCCGCGTCCCAGCGGCCCTGTATGGCGCGGTCGAACACGGGGCGGGCGCTCGCGATCCAGTCGCGATGTGTCTGCCAGGCATCGTGGGCGGATGCCGTGATGTAGGTCTGCCGCCAGGTATCCAGGTGGTGCGACGATGCCGGGGCGCGTTCAACGCGCAGCCCGGCGTCGCGTTCCAGCGCTTGGGCGACTTTGTGCGCGAGCGGCGCAAAAACGGCGTCCGCCTGCGCCAGTGCGTCGGTCAGCAGTACAGCGCCGCGCCACGTTCTGCCGGCTTCGTCGTTCAGCAGGACGCTTCCCACACGCTCGAAAACGTGGGCATCGGCGGCCATCCACGTCATCGTATCGAACCGCGGCGACAACGGCACGACGCCGGCGGCGCTGAGGCGGCCGTGCGTGGTGCGCAGGCCCCACAGGCCGCAGTAACTGGACGGAACGCGCGTCGACCCGCCGGTGTCGGTGCCCAGGGCGAAATCCACCAGGCGCGCGGCGGCCGCGGCGGCAGAGCCGCTGGACGATCCTCCCGTCACGCGGTCGGGCGCGCGCGTGTTCAGCGGCGTGCCGTAATGCATATTGGCGCCATGAATACTGTAGGCCAGTTCGTCGGTCAAGGTTTTGCCGTGCAGGGTCGCGCCCGCTGCAAGCAACCGGGCCACCAGCGCGCTGTGCCCGGCGGCCGGCGCGTGGGTGTCGAGCCAGGCCGGGTTGCCGGCGCCCGTGCAGTAGCCCGCCACGTCGAACAAGTCCTTGGCGGCGAAGTTCAGGCCGTCGAGCGCGCCGCTGTCGGTGGGAGAAACGGTGAAGTGGCCGTGCGGCACCCAGGCGCCGACGGTGTCAGAAAAAGGCAGGGAGTTGGAGCTGGAAGTCATGGCAGGGTTTCCGCAATGGTGAGCGCGTCGACATGGGCGCAGATGGCGCCCGGCGTAGTGAACCAGACATGGCCGCCGTCGCGCTGGCGGGCGATATGAGCCAACGCGCGGCGCAAGTGGCGCAGCCGGTATGGCTGGCCCACCAGGTAGGGGTGCAGGGCGATACCCATCACCAGCGGCTGCCTGTGCGATTGCTCGAGCATCTCATCGAAGTTGTCGATGATGAGCTGGGCGAAGTCCTTTCCGTCCAGCTGGCGGGCCACGATCATGGGGATATCGTTGACTTCCTGCGGGTACGGCACAGCCCATAGCGGCTGTCCGCCGCGCGTGCGCAGACGCGTGGGCTGGTCATCGTGGCACCAGTTGAGCGTGTAGCGGTAGCCGGTTTCGGCCAGCAGGTCGCAAGTCAGCGTCGATTCTGCGATCCATGGCGACAGCCAGCCGGCAGGCCGCATTCCGGTAAACGCGGCGAGGCGGTCTGCGCAGTGGGCCAGCAGTGCGCGTTCGGTTGCTTCGTCATAGGCGGCCTGGTGTTCGGCATTGGTGTGGCCGTGCGCGATCAGTTCATCGCCGCGCGCCATGAACGCGCGGATCAGTTCCGGACAGTGATCGAGTATTGCCGTATTGGCAATGACGCCGGCCGGCAGGCCCAGGGATTCAAACAGTTCCAGGCAGCGCCAGGCGCCGACACGATTGCCGTATTCGCGCCAGGCGTAATTGAGCACGTCGGGTTCGCCGAAGCTAGCGCCCAGCCGCGCGCCCAGGCCGCCGCCAAACGCGAAATGCTCCAGGTTGAAACCCAGGTATACCGCCAGGCGCGCACGGCCCGGCCAGTGATAGTCGGGCCGTGCATGGATCGCGGAATAGTCGAAACGTCCGTGGGTGGGCGGCGGCACGAAGGCATGCGAGGCTTGCCGGGTTGCCGTCATAGCGTGGCCAACCCCGCCCTGGCCAGCAGCCATTCGGCGCTGTCGTTCCAGACGTCCATCTCGGTGATCAGGCCATCGCACACCACGTAGCGATCGATATAGCGATTGCCTTCAAAGGGCGTGCCGTCCAGCCATTCGCCATACAGGGTGCCGCGGTTGTACACCACCGAGCGCGCGGGCGTGGCGCCAGCCACGACATCAGTGGATTCAAAGCGCTTTTTGACCCACGCATAACGCGAGCGGTTGAATGCCGCGCATTCGGCGGGATCACGCATTTCGCGTCCGCCCGTAAAGCGGATACGCAACTGCGGGCTGACGTATCGCCGCGCGCCGTCGGGGTCCGGCTTCATCAACGTGGTCAGGTAAGTGTCGACGATCCCGGCGGGGTCGAAGCCGTCGCCCTCGACGGGTTGTCCTGGTGCGTCATGCATGGTTTTCTCCCATGTTTGCGTCATTGTGGTGCATGGCTGCTGTGGCAATGAAGGGCCGGCGTGCAGTGTGTCGTTGCGTGGCTGCCGCGGTGGCCCCGGTTCCTCGAATCGTCGTCAATAGATGCGGCCGGATTGACGACAAAACCTATTGAGCATTGAAGCAAACAACATGCCAGTTTGTCGGCAAAAAGTCTGAAGTTGGCATAGGTCTTGCTTGAAGCAGGGCAGGGTCTGCAAAGGCCTTCTACACAAACTGCCCTACAGGAGAGCGCCATGTCCAGATTCCGCCGCACCTTCTTCAGTGCTGTATTTTCAGTGGCCTGCACGAGCCTGGCCGCTGCGGCGCAGGCGGCCGAGCCTATCAAGATCGGCTTGATCACTGCGTTGTCGGGTCAGTCCGCCCTGGCAGGCGAGGCTATCAGCCGAGGCCTGCAGGTGGCCATCGACGAGATCAACGCCGCGGGAGGCTTGCTGAACGGGCGCCCCGTGGAACTGGTGCGCCGTGACGACGAGGCCAGCCCCGCCAAGGGCGTGGTGGCCGCGCGCGAACTGATCCACAAAGAAAAGGTCGCGGTGATCTTCGGCGGGCTCGACACGCCGGTATCGCTGGCGATCGTGCCGCTGGTCAACCAGGCCAAGGTGCCCTTCATGGGCCCTTGGGCAGCCGGCACACCCATCACCAAGAACGGTGCACAGCCCAACTACGTATTCCGTGTTTCGGCGGTGGACGAAATCGTCGACGCGGCGATGGTCGACTACGCCGAGAAGACCTTCGGCGCGACGAAGTATGGCCTGATCATGGTCAACAACCCCTGGGGCGAGTCGAACCAGAAAGGCTTGGTGGCCGCGCTTGCCGCCAAGGGCATGAAGCCGGTGGGCAGCGAGAAATTCGACGGCAACGAGGTTGACGTGGTGCCCCAGCTAAGCCGCCTGAAGACCGCCGGCGCGGACGTGCTGATGATGGTGGGCAACGTCGGTCCGTCGGCCCAGGTGGTGAAGTCGCTGGATCGCATGGGGTGGAAAGTGCCCGTGGTTTCGCATTGGGGGCCCGCGGGCGGCCGCTTCACCGAACTGGCCGGCCCCAATGCGAAGGACGTGCATTTCGTGCAGACGTACAGCTTCTTCGGCGAGCAATCGCCCGTGGGCCGGAAAGTGATCGATGCGCTCAAGGCCAAGTACTCCAACGTCAAGGGCCCGGAAGACATCACGCCGGCCGTGGGCGTGGCCAACGCCTATGACGCCATGCACTTGACGGCGCTGGCCATTCAGAATGCCGGCTCGACCGATGGCGACGCCATCCGCCAGGGCTTTTACAAGATCGACAACTACGATGGCCTGATCAAGCAGTACAAGAAGCCATTCGCGGCCGATAGTCACGACGCCATCACTGCCCAGGACTACGTGTGGGCCCAGTTCATCGATGACCGCATCTTGCCCGTCGGGCTGGTGAAGTAAGCGCCGGGGAGCGGATGATGCAATTGCTGGCGGCGTTGATCAGCGGACTGGGCCTGGGCAGCATGTACGGCCTGATGGCCCTGGGCTTTCATATCACCCATTCAGTATCGGGAACGGTGAACTTTGCCCAGGGCAGTTCGATGATGTTGGGGGCGGTGCTGTGCTTCACGTTTGCGCAGACGCTGGGCTGGGGCCTGGCGCCCGCCATCGTGCTGGCGCTGCTGTGCTGCGCGTTGTACGGGCTGCTGGTGGAGTTCCTGGCGGTGCGGCCGTTCGCGTCGCGCGGTTCCAATGCCTGGCTGATGTCTACCGTGGCGCTGGGCATCGTGCTCGACAACGTGGTCATGCACACCTTCGGCAAGGAGCCGCGCAGCCTGCCTTCCCCCCTGGCGGTGACGCCTATCGAGGTATCGGGGCTGGGCCTGGGCGTGTATCCGCTGCAGTTGCTTATTCCACTGGTGGGCCTGGCCCTGGCCGCGGCGCTGCATCTGGTTGCGCGCCGCACGCGCTGGGGCATCGCGCTGCTGGCCGTGGTGCAGAACCGTGACGCCGCGCGCTTGATGGGCATCCCGATCAGGCGCGCCGTGGCGGCCACGTATGCCGTGTCCACGCTGCTTGCCGGCATCGCGGGCATGCTGATCGCGCCGCTGTTCAACGTGACCGCCGACATGGGCACGCTGTTCGGGCTGAAGGCCTTTGCCGTGGCCATCCTGGGCGGCATATCCAGCGCCTGGGGCGTCATGATCGCGGGCCTGATCTTCGGCGTGGCGGAAGCCCTGATCACCGTCACGCTGGGCTCGGGATACACACACATCATTACGTTCACCCTGGTGATCGCGGTACTGGCCATGCGGCCCAACGGCCTGTTCGGACGGGCAGAGGTCAAGAAAGTATGAGCTCCAAGTCTTTGATGTTCAGCGGCGCGATCGCCGTCCTGGTGCTGGCGCTGGCGTTTACGCTGAACAGCTACTACGTTTTCGTGCTGGCCAATGTGGTGCTGATCGCCATGGTCGGCATCGGCCTGAATGTACTGCTGGGGCTTACCGGCCAGGTGTCGTTCGGGCATGTGGGCTTTTATGCGGTAGGCGCCTATGCCGTCGCCGTGCTGACCACCAAGGCAGGCTGGAGCTTCTGGCCTGCCTGGGCCGCGGGCGCCTTGCTCGCGGCTGCCCTGGGCACGCTGCTGGCCCTTCCGGCGCTGCGCGTGAAGGGGCCTTACCTGGCGATGATCACCATCGCCTTCAGTTTTATCGTGCAGCACGCGATCGTCGAGATGCCCGAGTTGACTGGCGGGCAGAGCGGCATCATGGGCATCCTGCCGCCGCAGATCAGCGCCGCATGGACCGCCGAGCAGACGGTGACGGTGCTGGCGGTGGCGGCCGCCTTGGTGTTGCTGGCGGGCTATGCGCTGCTGGCGCGCGGCCCCTGGGGCGCCGCCATGCGGGCCATCAACGACAGCGGCACGGCCGCCCAGTCCATCGGTTTGAACCAGCTGGTGATCAAGACCGTCGCGTTCACGCTGTCGGCCGCCGCCGCCGGGCTGGCCGGCGGCCTGTTCGCCGCGCTGTCGGGGTTTGTCACGGCCGATACCTTCAGCTTCATGCAGTCCATCCTGTTTGTGCTGGTGGTGATCATCGGGGGCGCGGGCACGGTGGCGGGGCCGATCATCGGCGCCGTTATCGTGGGCGTGCTGCCCGAACTGCTGGCATCGCTGGAAGACTACCGCCTGCTGTTCTTCGGCGCCTTGCTGCTGCTGGTGCTGTGGGTGGCGCCCGACGGCGTGGTGGGACTGTGGCGGCAGGTATTCGGCAAATCGGCATCGGCCGGCGCCGATGCCAGCGTGCGCGTCACCGCGCAGCCCGAGCTGCCTCGCCGCGACCGCGCTTCGCTGGCCGCGCGCGGCCTGGGCATCACCTTCGGCGGCGTGCATGCAGTCAGCGACCTGAGCATGGATATGCCCGCGGGCAAAGTCACCAGCCTGATCGGCCCCAACGGGGCGGGCAAGACCACCGCCCTGAACATGCTCAGCGGCTTCTACCGGCCCTCGTCGGGCAAGGTCGCGCTGGCCGCGCGCAAACTTGACGGCCTTGCGGCATTCCGTATCGCGCGCGCCGGGCTGGCCCGCACTTACCAGACCTCGCAGCTGTTCGGTTCTTTGAGCGTGGAGGACAACGTGGTGCTGGCCATGGGGCGCGGTCGGCTGGGCGGGCTCTTTTCGGCTGGTCGCTTTCATGGCAAGGCGGCGCGCGAGCAGGCGCGCGCGCTGCTGGCGTTCTGCGGTTATCAAGGCTCGCCCACTGCGAACGCAGCCGGATTGGCGCACGTCGACCGGCGGTTGGTGGAGATTACCCGCGCGCTGGCCACCGATCCGGACATGCTGTTGCTTGACGAGCCCGCCGCCGGATTGTCGCGTGAAGACAAAAGCATGCTGGGCGCGCTGCTGCGCCGGATTGCCGACGCGGGCATAGGCGTTGTGCTGGTCGAGCATGACATGACCCTGGTGATGTCGATTTCCGACCAGCTGGTCGTGCTGGACGCCGGGCGCCGGCTGGCCGTGGGCACGCCTGCGCAAGTGCAGAACGATCCGGCAGTCCGGCAGGCCTATCTGGGCGAGTCGCTGGATATGCCGGCTCGCCAGCCGGGCGGGGCGCGGGCCGGCGCCGAACTGCTGGGCGTGGACAGCCTTGTGGCCGGCTATGGCGCCGAGCCGGTGCTGCACGGCATTACGCTGCAGGTGCGCAGCGGCGAAATGGTGGCCTTGCTTGGCGCCAATGGCGCCGGCAAATCGACCCTGATGCGTACGCTGGCCGGTCTGCATCGCAGCCAGTCGGGCGCCATGCATGTGGACGGGCATCCGCTCGAAGGCCTGCCCGCCGAGCAGGTGGTGGGGCTGGGTCTGGTGCTGGTGCCCGAAGGCCGGCAGGTCTTTCCCGAACTCTCGGTGCTGGACAACATCCGCCTGGGCGCCTTCCGCGCCCCCGACGATCGCGAAGCGCGCGTCGAAGCGATGCTGGACCGCTTTCCGCGGCTGCGCGAACGCCTGCATCAGCGCGCTGGACTGCTGTCGGGCGGCGAACAACAGATGCTGGCCGTGGCGCGCGGCCTGATGAGCCGGCCTCGCGTGCTGCTGCTCGACGAGCCGTCGCTGGGCCTGGCGCCCAAGGTGATAGCCGAGTTGTTTGCGTCGCTGGACCGCCTGCGTGACGAGCACATGACGATCCTGCTGGTGGACCAGATGGCCGGACTGGCCCTGGCGCTGGCCGACCGGGCCTACGTCATGGAAGGCGGCCATGTGGTGGCGCAGGGCACGGCCGCCGACATCGCCGCCAACGACGAGCTTGCCGAGGCCTACCTGGGCGGCCATGCTTGAGTTTGTGCGCGTCGCCGGCCGCACCTTGCCGGCTGCGAAGCTATCCGCCCAGCAGGTCGTAAGAATCGAGCAGCGCGTAGACGATTTCGGGGTTGCGCTCCAGGCCGCGCCGTATGGCCGCCGGCACGGTCTGGCGCGTTTTCTGGCATAGCCCCGGCTGGTCGGCAATTTCGATGCGCAGGCCGCGCACGGTGCGCACTTCATTCGGCCCGGGAGCCACGGTGACCGACATGCCCAGCTGCGCATGCATCAGTTGCTGCATGCGCCGCAGGTCTTCCAGGCTGGCAAGCGTTTCCAGCCGCGCCACCAGCCGCTTTTCTTCTTCGCGGGTCAGGCGCAGCACGCGGACATCGCTGCCGGGCGTGGCCAGCAGCGTGTCGCGGTCGCACTTGCAGGCCCCCGGCGGGCATTCCTGGCGGATGGGAAATGGAACATTCATCTCGCCAGCAACGGTATCACATGCGGCAGCCTATTTGGCGTACACCAGGTCGCGCAGGCCGAGCGACAGGCCTGGCCAGTAGGTAATGACCATCAGGCAGGCCATCACTACCAGCACGAACGGAATCAGCGGCTTGATCAGGCGTTCGAGCGGCAGCTTTGCCACCGCACACGCCGCGAACAGGTTCACCCCGAACGGCGGGGTGATCATGCCCAGAGCCAGGTTCACCACCATGATCACGCCAAAGTGAACCGGGTCCACGCCGAACTGCATCGCCACCGGCAGCAGCAACGGCGCCAGCACCACCACCGAGGCCGAGGTTTCGATGAACATGCCGATGACGAACAGGGCGGCGTTGATGCCCAGCAGGAAAGCCGTCTTGTCGTGGAACAGTTGCGCCAGCCAGTGGCCCAGGGCATCCGGTACGCCCGCCCGGTTCAACAGGAAGCTGAACACGCCGGCATTGGCGATGATGAACATGATGACCGACGTCGATATCACCGATCGATGCAGGGTCTCGGACAACGTGCGCCAGCCGAGCCGGCGGTAGACAAACTTGCCGACCACCACCGCATACATCACGGCCACCACCGAGGCTTCGGTGGGTGTGAAGACGCCGCCGTAGATGCCGCCCAGGATGATTACCGGCATCAAGAGCGCCAGCCACGCGCGCTTGAATGCCGGCCAAAGCGGCAGGCGGCCCTCGCCATCGAGCTTGCCCAGGCCGTGGCGCTTGGCGTACAGCCAGACATACAGCATCAATGCGCCGCCGATCAGGATGCCGGGCACGACGCCGGCAATGAACAGTTCGCCGGTCGATGTGTCGGTGGACACGGCAAACAGGATCATGGGAATCGATGGCGGGATGACAACGCCCAGTTCGGCGGCGCTGGCCTGCAGCGATGCGGCAAAGGGCACCGGGTAGCCGTGGCGTATCATCGCGGGGATCAGGATGGCGCCCACGGCGAACGTGGTGGCCACGCTGGAGCCGGCCACCGCGGCGAAGATCATGCAGGTCAGCACGCAGGTGCATGCCAGCCCGCCCTGCACGCCGCCCACCACGCTCTTGGCGAACTCGACCATGCGATCCGAGATGCCGCCGGCTTCCATCAAGTTGCCGGCCAGGATAAAGAAGGGCACCGCCACCAGCGGGTACTTGTCCAGCGCCGCGTACAGCTGCTGGGCGACTACCAGCCAGGGCAGTCCGGCCAGCGATACGCCCGTCAGGCTGGCCAGGCCGATGGCGATCGCCACGGGCACCGACAGCCCGAAGAAGATCAGCATCGTAAGAATCATCAATTGAGACATGGCAAGCTGCCTATAGTGTCGTCCGTGTGTAGCCGGCGCTGTCAGGGCGGCGGCCGCGGTTGGGGCATCAGCCTTGCGCGTCGTTGCGCACCAGGTCGGGCTCGTCGGCGCCCAGCAGCCAGCGTGTCAGCACCGCGATGGCCGCCAGCGAGCAGCCCACAGGGATCGCGACGTAGATCCAGGAAATCGAGATATCCAGGCTGGGCACGTTCTGGAAACGCACCCGGTAGGTCATATGCCCGCCGATCCAGGCGATGAACGCGAGGAATGCCAGGCATGTCACCGCGATCAAATGCTCCAGCGCACGCTGCATGCGGCCCTGCAGGCGGTTGTGCAGCAATTCGACGCTGATCATGGCGCCCCGCCGGAAAGCCAGCGAAATGCCCAGCAATACCGTCCAGATCAAGAGCGCGCGCGTCAGCACCTCGCTCCAGTCGGCGGGCGATTGCAGGATGAAACGGGCAATGACCTGATAGAAAGCAGCCATGGCGGCGGCCACGAGCAGGATCTGGGCGACGATCGACACGCCCTTGAAAAGAAGGCGTTCGGCGAGACGGAGCAGGCGCATGGTGAGTTCCGGAATACGCAGACGGGGGTGGAGCGGGGCGGGGGCCGGCGGCGGGCGGCGCGGCCATCCTTGCATGGCGGCCGGGGCGGTGCACGCCGGATCGGCGTCCCGCCAGGCCGGGCCGGGCGCCGCGGCCTGGACCAGGGGGCTGCCCGGGCCAGCGGTGGCCCAGGCAGGCCCGCCCGGGGGCTTACTTGGTGTCGCGGATAGCCTCGATCAGCTTCTTGTCGTATTTCTTGTAGTACTCGGCATAGGCCGGCTCGACCGCCGCGGCGAATGCATCGCGATCGACCTCCACGGTGACTTCCATGCCTTCTTTGCGCAGCTGCTCGACGCCGGTTTTCTCGATGTTGTCGACGTAATCGCGCATGGCCTGCGCCGACAGCTTGCCCGCCTGAGTGAATGCCGCCTTGTCGCTGTCGGACAAGCCTTCGTACACACTGGCCGACATCAGCACCAGCGCCGGGCCGTACACGTGGCCGGTCAGGGACAGGTGCTTCTGAATCTGCGACAGCTTGGCCGATGTGATCACCGACAGCGGGTTTTCCTGGCCGTCGATGGTGCCTTGCTGCAGCGCCGTGGCGACTTCGGGCCACGCCATGGGGGTGGGCAGAATGCCGATCTGGCGGAAGGCCGCAATATGGATGGGGTTTTCGGTCGTGCGGATTTTCAGGCCCTTGGCGTCGGCGGGGGTTTTTACCGCGCGCACGTTGTTGGTCAGGTGGCGAAAGCCTTGCTCGCCCCAGGCCAGCGCCACGATGCCGCGATCGGGAAACTTGGCCAGCATGTCCTGGCCGATCTGGCTGTCGAGCACCTTGCGGGCGTGGTCCAGGTCGCGCAGCAGGAACGGGATGTCGAAAACGCCGGTCTCGGGCACGAAGTTCAGCGTGGCGCCGGTAGAAACAATAGCCAGGTCGATCGTGCCGATCTGCAGGCCTTCGATGACTTCACGTTCGCCGCCCAGCGCACTGTTGGGGAACTGCTGCACCTTGAACTTGCCGTTGGTCGTGCCTTCGATGGACTTGGCAAAGGCCTCGGCGCCCGCGCCGTAGTGCGACGACGTCGACAGCGCATAGGCCATCTTGAGGGTATTCTGGGCGGCTGCGGGCAGGGCGGCGGTAGCCGCGCACGCAGCCACCAGGGTGGCGGCTAGCCAGTTCTTACGCATAGTGTCTTCTCCGTGAACAAATCTGGATATTGGCGGTCGCATGTTACGCCCAGGGCGCATCATAGCGGCATTCCCCTTACAAACCGACCATTGGTTACCATTGCAAAATGATGGATTTCCCTGATTTTTCCGCCCGCACGCCCGCCGCCGGCCTGGTGGCCGCGCTGCGGCAGGGCGCCCGCATGATGATGCGCGACGCCCGGGCGGGCGAGCTGCGCCTGCTGGTGCTGGCCCTGGTGGTGGCGGTTGCTGCGGTCACCAGCGTGGGGTTCCTGGCCGACCGCGTCGGCCGTGCGCTTGACCGCGACGCCGCGCAGATGCTGGGCGCCGATCTGGTGCTTGATGCGGACGAACCCATCGCCGCAATGTTTGCCGACCAGGCCCGTGAGCGCGGGCTCCAGGTGTCGCGCACCCTGCAGTTCCCGTCGATGGCCAGCGCGGGCGACGCGGCGCAGCTCGTGTCGCTGAAGGCGGTCGAACCCGGGTATCCGCTGCGCGGCAGCCTGCGCGTATCCGGCGCATTCCACGAAGCAGGCGAGCCTACGCGCGATATCCCGGCGCCGGGCACGGTATGGGCAGATTCCCAATTGCTGGCCCTGCTCGATATCGCCGTGGGCGACACCATCGGGCTGGGCGACAGCCACTTGCGGGTGGCGCGCGTCATCACCTACGAACCCGATCGAGGCATGCAGTTCGTCAATGTGGCGCCGCGGGTCATGATGCGCGCCGACGACCTGCCGGCCACGGGGCTGGTGGCTCCGGGCAGCCGCATCGGCCATGCCCTGCTGGTGGCGGGCGAGCCCGCGGCCGTGGCCGATTATTCCGCGTGGCTGCAGCAGAACCTGCAGCGCGGCCAGAAGCTCGCCACGCTGGAATCGGGCCGCCCGGAAGTGCAGCGCACGCTCGATCGCGCGCAGCGCTTCCTGTCGCTGGTGGCCTTGCTGGCCGTGCTGATTTCTGCGGTGGCGGTGGCCCTGGCGGCCGGCCGCTTCATGCTGCGGCACCGCGACGGCATTGCGGTCATGCGGTGTCTGGGCGCGCAGCAGGCGCAGATCACGCGCATGCTGGTGCTCGAGTTCACGCTGGTAGGCGCGTTTGCCTCTGCGGCCGGCTGCCTGTTGGGGTATGCCGTGCACCAGGGCCTGGTGGCGGTGCTGGGCGGCCTTATCGACACCAGCCTGCCTGCGCCATCGGCCGTGCCGGCCCTGCAGGGCCTGGTCACAGGGGTGCTGCTGTTGCTGGGCTTTGCGCTGCCTTCGCTGGCGCAACTGCGCCACGTGCCGCCCGCGCGGGTGCTGCGGCGCGATGCCGATACCTTGCGCGCCCGCAGCGCGGTGGGATATGCCTTCGGAGCCGCCGGCTTCGCCCTGCTGATATGGTGGTTTGCCGGCAATGCCCGCCTGGGGGCCGTGGTGGCCGGCGGATTCCTTGCGGCCTTTGCCGCATTTGCGCTGGTGGCGTGGCTCTGCGTGCTGGGCCTGGCTCGCTTGCGCCGACTGGCCGCCGGCATGCCCACGCTGCGTTTTGCCCTCGCCGGGGTCGTGCGCCGCCGCGCGGCCACCATCACCCAGGTATGCGCACTGGCAATCGGCCTGATGGCCTTGCTGCTGCTTGCCATGACCCGCACCGACCTGGTGTCGGGGTGGCAGCGTACGCTGCCGCCGGACGCGCCCAACCGTTTCCTGATCAATATCCAGCCGGACCAGCGCCAGCCGGTGCTTGATTTCCTGGCCGGGCATGGTCTGCGCGACGTGGCGCTGTGGCCCATGGTGCGAGGCCGCCTGGTCGCCATCAACGGCCGTACGGTCGGGCCGGACGACTACGACGAGCCGCGCGCCAAGCGCCTGGTCAACCGCGAGTTCAACCTTTCTTATGGCGAGTCGCTGCCCGCAGGCAATCGCGTCGAACAGGGGCGTTGGCTGCGGCCCGACGTGCCCGAAGTGTCGCTCGAGAGCGGCCTGGCCCGGTCGCTGCGCCTGAATGCCGGCGACGAGCTCACGTTCGATATTGCCGGCGAGCCGGTGCGGGTGGCCGTGGCGGGCACGCGCAGCGTCGACTGGGATTCCATGCAGGTCAACTTCTTTGCCGTGCTGTCCCCGGCGGCGCTGCAGGGCATGCCGCAGAGCTGGATCACGTCGTTTCATCTGCCGGCCAGTCTGGCCGAGATGCCGCGTGAACTGCTGCGCCAGTTTCCCAACCTTACCGTGTTCGATGTGGGCGCCATTCTGAACCAGCTGCAGAACGTGCTGCAGCAGGTGACCCAGGCGGTGCAGGTGCTGTTCATATTTGCGCTGGCCGCCGGCGTGCTGGTGCTGGCTGCGGCCCTGACCGCCACGCGCGACGAGCGCGTGCGCGAGGCCGCCGTGCTGCGCGCCCTGGGGGCGACCCGCGCCCAGCTCGCGCGCGCCCAGCGTCTGGAAGTGCTGGCGGTGGGGGCGCTGGCGGGGCTGCTGGCGGCAGCCGGATCGGCGGCCGTGGCCTGGGCCCTGTCCACCTATGTATTCGATTTCCGCATTACCTTCAGCGCCTGGCCGTGGCTGGCCGGAGCGGGCGGCGGCATGGCCGCTGCGTGGGGCGGCGCCGCGCTGGCCCTGCGCGGCGTGCTGCGCGCGCCCGCGTTGCTGACTCTTCGAGAAACCTGATGACTGCTACCCGTGTTCAACCCAAGGTGGAATCCCTGCAAACCTCGACGACGCTGTTCGAATCGCTGGGCGGCGAGCCGGCCGTGCGCGCCCTGGTCGACCGTTTCTACGACCTGATGGACATCGAGTCCGATCTGGCCGAATTGCGCGCCACGCATGGCCCGAGCCTGGATTCCGCGCGCGAAAAACTGTTCCTGTTTCTGTGCGGATACTTTGGCGGGCCCAACTATTACATCGAGCGCTACGGGCATCCGCGCCTGCGGGCGCGCCACCTGCCGTTTTCCATCGGCCGGCTCGAGCGCGACCAGTGGGTGGCCTGCATGGGCCGCGCCATGCAGGACCAGGGGCTCGAGCCCGAACTGATCGACCGCCTGCTCGAGGCGTTTTACGGCGTGGCCGACTGGATGCGCAATCGTGACGACTGAGCGCGGCATCGACGCCGCCTCTGGCGCGCGGCGCATGGCGTGGGCGTCGCCGCCGCGCGGCGCCATGCTGGCCGACGCCCGCCTGGGCGACGCCGACGCCCGCTGGCTGGACCCCATCTGGTACGGCCAGCAAGCCAGCCCGGTGCAGGCGGGGGGGCGTCAATCGGCGTGGTTTGTGCACCAGGCCGACTGGCAGGGCGTATTGCGTCTGTACCGGCGCGGCGGCCTGGTGGCGCGGGTCAGCAACGACGCCTACCTTTGGCAGGGCGAATCGCGCACCCGCAGCTTCCGCGAATTCCGGCTGCTGGCCTGGATGCGTGAACAAGGCCTGAACGTGCCGGCGCCGCTGGCGGCCGGCTACTGGCGCCACGGCCTTTCCTACCGGGCGGCCATCCTGGTCGAGCGCATCGCGCAGGTCCGGCCCCTGGCGCATGTGCTCGACGAGCCCGTCTGGGATGCCGCCGCCACCGCCATCGCGGCCATGCACCGGCTGGGTGTATGGCATGCCGATCTCAACGCGTACAACATCCTGCTCGACCCCCGGGGCAGCGCCTGGCTGATCGATTTCGACCGGGGCCGGTCCGGCGGGGTGTCGGCCGGCGCCCGCCGCGCCAACCTGTTGCGGCTGCGGCGCTCGTTGCAGAAAGTCGGCGGCGAGGCCGGCCTGGCGTTCTGGGCCCGGCTGGACCAGGCCTATCGGGCCTGCCTGGACTGACGCACGGCCAGAGCCCGAGGCCGGGTTTCAATACACCCGCCAGCATGCAAGGGCGGGGCGTGGCGCCGGCCTGCCCGCGTCCGGGGCGCTGGCGCCGCAAAAAGGGCGGCTTCTGCGGCTTTTCCTGGCCAACCCCACCTAAAAAGGCTTTATCATTTTGCCCTTTGGCTAATTTTTGCACTGACTGTGGCAAGGGGCTCGCGATGATATTCAAGGCGGGAATGCGGTTGGCGCTCGGGGCGGCGCTGATGGCAGTGGCGGCGGGTGCCTGGGCGCAGGACCAGGTCGTCAACGTTTACAACTGGGCCGAGTACACGGCCCCCGACACCATACCGGGTTTCGAGCGTGAAACCGGCATCAAGGTGCGCTACGACGTCTACGACACCAACGACACTTTGCAGGCCAAGCTGCTGACCGGCAAATCGGGCTACGACGTGGTCGTGCCCTCCACGCACTATGCGTCGCGCCAGATCAAGGCCGGGCTTTTCCAGAAGCTCGACAAATCCAAGATTCCCAACTGGAAACACCTTGATCCCGACCTCATGGCGCTGGTGGCTTCGGTGGACCCGGGCAACGAGCACGTCATTCCCTGGGGGTACGGCACCAACGGCCTGGGCTACAACGTCACCAAGGTCAAGGAGATCATGGGCGAAGACGTTGACCTGGCCAACTGGGACATGCTGTTCAAGCCCGAAAACGCCGCCAAGCTGAAAGACTGCGGCATTTCGATGCTGGACGAGGCCGCTCAGGTGTTCCCGGCGGTGCTCAAGTACCTGGGCAAAGACCCCAACAGCGACAATCCCGACGACTACAAGGCCGCGCTGGCCCTGCTCAAGCAGATCCGCCCGTACATCCGGCAGTTCAGCTCGTCCGGCTATATCGACGAGCTCGCCGTCGGCGACCTTTGCATGGTGTACGGCTTTTCGGGCGACGTGATGATTTCGCGCAAGCGCGCCCAAGAGGCAAAGCGCCCCTACGAAATCAATTATTTCATTCCGAAGGGCGGCGCGCCTGCTTGGTTCGATGTCATGGCCATCCCCAAGGACGCGCCGAATCCGGACGCCGCGCACGCGTTCATCAACTACATCGAAACGCCGCAGGTGCACGCGGCCATCACCAACACCATGTTCTATCCCAACGCCAACAAGGCCGCGCGCGAGTTCGTGGTGAAAGACGTGGCCGACAACCCCATGATCTACCCCCCGGCTGATGTCGCCAAATCTCTCTACGTGATCCAGGCTCAGCCCCTGAACATCCAGCGCCTGCAGACCCGCATGTGGGCCGAACTGAAGTCCGGACGATAAGCATCATGAGCGACAGCCGTTACGCGGCGCAGCATTCCCCGGACCCCGACGAATTCGTGCGGGTGTCCGACCTGGTCAAGATCTACGGCGACGTGGTTGCCGTGCAGTCGGTCAACCTGGCCGTCAGGCGCAACGAGATCTTCGCCTTGCTGGGCAGCTCGGGCTGCGGCAAGTCGACCCTGTTGCGGATGCTGGCGGGTTTCGAGGAAGTCACCTCGGGCCAGATCCTGCTCGATGGCGAAGACATCACCACCGTGCCGCCGTACCGGCGGCCGGTGAACATGATGTTCCAGTCGTACGCGCTGTTTCCCCACATGACGGTCGAGGCCAACGTGGCCTTCGGGCTCAAACAGGAAGGCGTGCCGCGGGCCGAGATTCACGATCGCGTGTTCGAGGCGCTGGACCTGGTCCAGATGGCGGGCTATTCGCGCCGCAAGCCCCACCAGCTCTCGGGCGGCCAGCAACAGCGCGTGGCGCTGGCGCGCAGCCTGGTCAAGCGTCCCAAGCTGCTGCTGCTGGACGAACCCATGTCGGCGCTGGACAAGCAGATCCGCCAGAAAACGCAGATCGAACTCACCAAGATCCTGCAGCAGGTGGGTGTGACCTGCATCATGGTCACGCACGACCAGGAAGAAGCCATGACCATGGCGCATCGCCTGGCCGTCATGACCGAAGGCCAGATCGTGCAATGCGGCACGCCGCAAGAAGTCTACGCGTTTCCGAGTTCGCGCTTCGTGGCCGGGTTCATCGGTTCGGCGAACCTGCTCACGGGCACGATCGTCATCGACGAACCCGACCACGTCGCCATCGAATGCGCCGAACTCACGCGCCCGCTGTACGTCAGCCATGGCGTCAGCGAGCCGCTGGGCATGGAAGTGCACGTCTCCATCCGGCCGGAACGGCTGGTTGTGTCGCGCACGCAGCCGCCGGGCGACTACAACTGGGCGCACGGCATGGTCAGCCACATGGCCTGGATGGGCAGCTACGCGCTCTACCAGGTGCGCCTCGATTCCGGCAAGGTCGTCGAGGCCAGCGTGCCCAGCCTGCAACTGGCCCAGATCGACGCGCCCGGCATCGATGAAGAAATCTTCGTCAGCTGGGACGCCGACAGCGCGGTGGTGTTGCCGTCATGAAGCCGTTGGCGTTGCGTGGCTGGATGCCGTCGGGCCGCACGCTGGCGGTCGTGCCGCCGTTTGTCTGGCTGTCGCTGTTCCTGCTGGTGCCGTTCCTGCTGGTGCTCAAGATCAGCTTTGCCGAACTCGAGTTCGGCATTCCGCCCTACACGGCCCTGGCCGAATTCAAAGACGAGGCGGTGCAGTTCAGCCTGCACCTGCGCGGCTACATACTGCTGTTCACCGACAGCCTGTACGTGGCCACTTATTTGAACTCGCTGAAAATGGCGGCCATCACCACCGCCTGCTGCGCACTGATCGGCTACCCCATCGCCTACTACATCGCGCGCTCGTCGCCGTCCGTGCGCAACCTGCTGCTGCTGGCGGTGATCCTGCCTTTCTGGACGTCGCTGCTCTTGCGGGTATATGCCTGGGTGGGCATCCTGCGCAACGACGGCCTGCTCAATAAGCTGCTCATGGGCCTGGGCGTGATCTCCAGTCCGCTCGAGATCTACCGCACCGACCTTGCCGTGTATATCGGGCTGGTCTATGCCTACCTGCCGTTCTTCATCCTGCCGTTGTACGCCAACCTGGTCAAACTCGACCTGCGCCTGCTCGAGGCCGCCTACGACCTGGGCGCACGGCCCTGGCGGACCTTCTGGCACGTCACGCTGCCGCTTTCCCGCCCGGGCGTGATCGCCGGCGCCATGCTGGTGTTCATTCCGTCGGTGGGCGAATACGTCATTCCCGAAATGCTGGGCGGGGCCGACACCCTGATGATGGGCCGGGTCATGTGGAACGAGTTCTTCAATAACGCAGATTGGCCCATGGCATCGGCGGTGACCTGCATCATGGTCCTGCTGCTGCTGGTGCCGCTGGCGCTGTTCCAGTACAGCCAGGCGCGCCAGCAGGAAACCGCGCAACGGGGGCGCACATGAAAGGGCCGAACAAAACCGGGCGCGCCCTGACGCTGGGGCTGGGCTTTTTCTTCCTGTACGCGCCCATCATCAGCCTGATGGTGTTCTCGTTCAATGATTCGCCGCTGGTTACCACATGGAGCGGTTTTTCGCTGCGCTGGTACAGTTCGCTGTTGAACGACGACGCGCTGCTGCGGGCCGCCTGGCTGTCATTCAAGATCGCCACGCTGACCGCCACGGCGGCCGTCATCATCGGCACCTGGGCGGGCTACGTGCTAGTGCGCATGGGGCGGTTCCGGGGGTTCACGCTGTACCTGGGCATGCTGAGCGCGCCGCTGGTCATTCCCGAGGTGGTGTTGGGTATTTCCCTGCTGCTCATGTTCGTCGAACTGCGCGGCCTGTTCGGCTGGCCGGCCGAGAACGGCATGTTCACCATCTGGGTGGGCCATGTGACACTGTGCATGGCTTTTGTGGCGGTCATTATCCAGGCGCGTGTGCGCGACCTGGACCGCTCGCTCGAAGAGGCGGCGCTCGATCTTGGCGCGACCCCGCTTACCGTGTTTTTCCGCATTACGCTGCCGCTTATCGCGCCGGCGCTGGCGTCGGCGTGGCTGCTGTCGTTCACACTGTCGCTCGATGACGTGGTGGTAGCTTCGTTCCTGTCGGGGCCGGGCTCGACCACGCTGCCCATGGAAGTCTTTTCGCGGGTGCGCCTGGGGCTCAAGCCAGAGGTCAACGCGCTGGCCACCCTGTTCATTCTGGGCGTGGGCATCTGCGTCATCCTGGTCAACCGCCTGCAATTGCGCAAGGCATCGGAATCGAAATGAAGCACCAAGCAACCTTGTATGGCCTGGCCAAGTGCAGCACCTGCGTCAAGGCCCGCGAATGGCTGTCGACGCATGGCGTATCGCACGAATTTATCGACTACCGCGACCATCCCGTGCCTGCCGCCACGCTGCGGACGTGGGCCGAGCAGCTGGGCGGCTGGGAAAAACTGGTCAATCGCAGCTCCATGACCTGGCGCGGGCTGGCCGACGATCGCAAATCTGCGCAAACCGATGCCGACTGGACCCGCCTCATCGCCGACTACCCGGCACTGGTGCGCCGTCCCGTCACCGTCACGCCCGATGGCGTGGTGACTGTAGGCTTTTCCGAAAAGCGCTACGGCGAGCGCTTCGCCTGACCATGGGGGCGACCCGGCGCCCCAGGCTGCAGGCAAATCCGGCGCCCGGTCCGGCGCTGCCCGACAGTTTCTTCGACCGCGACCCTTGCCAGCTGGCGCGCGAGCTCCTGGGCAAGGTGATCCGGAGGCGGCTCGACGGCCTTTGGCTGTCGGCCCGCATCATCGAAACCGAAGCGTATTACCTGCACGAGAAGGGCAGCCACGCGTCGCTGGGATACACCCACAAGCGGCGCGCGCTCTTCATGGATGGCGGCACCATCTACATGTACTACGCGCGCGGCGGCGATTCGCTGAACTTCAGCGCGGGCGGGCCGGGCAATGCCGTGTTGATCAAGTCCGCGCACCCCTGGGTGGACGAAGTTTCGGGCCCGCAGGCCCTGGCCCGCATGCAGGAACTCAACCCTGACGCGCGCGGCCAGCCACGGCCGCCGGCGCGCCTGTGCGCGGGCCAGACCTTGCTGTGCCGGGCCCTGGGCCTCAAAGTGCCGGACTGGGACGCGCAACGTTTCGACCCGCAGCGCTTCTTTGTGCAGGACGTGGGGCAGTCGCCCGAGCGCATCGTGTGCACGACGCGCCTGGGCATACCGCCAGGGCGCGACGAACACCTGCGCTATCGGTTCGTGGATGCGGCCTACGCCGCGTTCTGCACGCGCAATCCGTTGCGGCGCGGGCAACAGGCCGGCCGAGACTACGACTGGATGGATCGCTACGGCGCCGTCGTGGACTGAGCCGCCACCTTGCCGTATTCGCGTTGCATGCGCGCGAGCCAATGCGCATATTTGCGGTGCATGCGGCGGCGGTTCAGCCGCTTGCTCCAGGCATAAAGCGGAACAAGGGGCAGCACCCCGAAGCCGTCGATCAGGTACATGCCAGCCTTGCCGTCGGCATTGCGGCCCAGCGCGATGTTCTTGGCCGACATGTCATTGATCACCACATGCGCCTCGATCAACGCCTCAAAAAACTCATCGAGCCGCTGCACCATGGCGCCAGTCACGCCTTCGCGTGCAAACACCTGCGCAAGTGTGGGGGCGATCCGGCCGTCTTCGGCGGTGATCTTTTCAACGAGTTGCCCCAGGCCCATCGACGTCTGCGCCACGCCCACCACGCGCGCCAGCGGCGCCGTGCCCGACCCGGGCATGCCCGCGCTGGCGCTGACATATTCCGAAAGCTCATCCAGGTAGACGCGGCAGGCGCCCGCACGCTGGAATTGCTTGTAGAAACGCTTGAGCGGCCTGCGCGCCAGGTACGCGGCGTAGTTTTCGGTGTTGATCACCTTGACCAGCAGCGACGGCACATGCGGGTGCTGGAAGACGCAGCGGTCAGCCCCCTTGGCCAGCATCTGCGCGCCGGCCAGATCCAGCGGGCCGAATACAGAAGCGTAGCTGCCGTCGGGCACGGCCTGCGCGTTGGATGGTTCGTGTTGCACAATGAGGTAGCGGCGGTTCTCGGATACCGTGCGATTGTCGAAGCTACGCCATATTTGCGCAACTGGGCCGATGCTACGGCCTTTTGCGGCGCGCGGCCGGGTTCAGGCCCACCGGCCGGGGCAGAACCGTTCCGCCATCTCTGGCCCGCCGCGGCCGGTCACCATGTCGGCCAGCACCTCGCCGACGGCGGGCGCAATCTGGAACCCGCCGCCAGAGAATCCAAACGCGTGTAGCACGCCTGGCGTATTGGGGCTGAAGCCGATGACGGGATTCTTGTCCGGGAAGTATCCTTCAATGCCCGACCAGCAGCGTATGACCTGGGCGCAGGCCAGCGCGGGCAAAATGTCGGGCGCCGTGCGTCCCAGTGCGGCAAGGGCTGCGCGGCCGGGGCGCGAGCGGTCGCCCGGCAGGCCCGTGCCGTATCCGCCACCCATGACCACATTACCGCGCACGACCTGTCTGGCATAGAAGCCGCCCCCCTCGACGCCCAGCGATACGCTTATCAACGGCGTCAGGGGCTCGGTGACCAGCATGGTGGGGTAGTTGACCTGCATCGGCAGCACGTCGCCGAACCAGCCCGCCACGACGGCGCCCCAGGCGCCCGCCGCATTGATTACCGTGGCCGCCTGTATCTGCCGCCCGTCTGCGGCGGTCAGCAGAAAGTCAGCGCCGCGCGTGTCGACGTTTTCGACGGCGCAGTTTTCCAGAAGATGCGCGCCGGCATGCGCCGCCGCGCGGGCAAAGGCGGGCGACACCAGGCGGGGGTTGGCCTGCCCGTCGTCCGGGCAAAGCGAGCCGCCCGCGATGCCGTCGCCCAGCGACGGGAAGCGGCGGCGCAATGCGGCGCCTTCGATAATTTCCAGGCCCAGGCCGAATTCGCGCACTTTCTCGCCGTAGGCCGCCAGTTTTTCCAGGTCCGCCCGAGATCGGGCCAGCTTCAGGTGCCCCGAGCGCACGTATTCGGCATCGGTGCCTATGAGCTCGGGCAGCCGGCTCCAGATGCGGTGGGCGCGTTGCGCGAGGTGCAGCTGTTCGGGGGGGCGGCCCTGGCGGCGCACGCCGCCGAAATTGACCCCGCTGGCGCGGGCGCCGCAATGGCCTCGCTCTATCAGCGCAACGGGCAGGCCGGCATGGCGCAGCGCCAGCGCGGCGCTGGCGCCTACCAGCCCGCCGCCGATGATGGCGACTTCAACATGCAAAGGCTTCATGGCGCGCTGCTGCCCACGCAGCTCAGGGTAATGGGTTTGACCGGCGCCTGGCTGCGCAGGCGGCCGATCTGCGACAGCGGCAGTTCGCGGCAGTGCGCCAGCAGCTCGGCGGCGCCGGCCTGGCACATGCGCCCCTGGCACAGGCCCATTCCCACGCGCGTCAGCGCCTTCAGCCGGTTGAGATCGTCTATCGCGTAATCGCGCGCAGCCGCGCGCAAAGCGCCGGCCCGGATTTCCTCGCATCGGCACACGATGACGTCATCCGTGCAGGCCGCCCCGGCCGACGGCGCGGCGAAGGCCTGGTCCAGGCCGCCGCGAAAGCGCGACCATCGGGCCTGCCGGCGCGCCAGCGTGCGCACGCGCGCCCTGTCTATGTCGATGCCCTGGTCAGCCAGCATGGCCAGCGCCGCGCGCTCGCCGGCGATTTCGGCCACGATCGCACCGCCGATGCCCGCGCCGTCGCCCGCCAGGTATACGCCCGGCACGGAGCTGCGGCCGTCGGCGTCGCGCCGGGGCAGCCAGGCGCGCTGCACGGCGTCGAAATCGAAAGCGCAGTCCAGCAGGTCGGCCAATTGCGTTTCAGACCGCAGGCCGTGCCCCACAGCCAGTGCGTCGCAGGCGATGTCGTGCGGCGCGCCCGCGATGATGGCTTGCACGCCTTCGACCCGTCCTCCGCCCAGCGCGGCCCGGATTACGGCGTCGCGATACACGGGCACGCCGTGCGCGCGCAGCCACGACAGGTAATACAGTCCCTTGGCCAGCGTACCGGGCTGATTCAGCATGGCCGGCAACGCGCGTGCCTGCGGCCCGAATGATGCGCTGTCCAGCACGGCCTGTACCTGTCCGCCCGCACGCGCATATTGATAGGCAACGAGGTAGAGCAGGGGGCCGGTTCCGGCAAACACGATGCGCGGGCCGATCAGGCAGCGCTGGCTCTTCAGGGCGATTTGTGCGCCGCCCAGCGAGAACACGCCTGGCAGGGTCCAGCCGTCGAAAGGCAGCACGCGGTCGGTGGCGCCGGTGGCCAGCAGCAAGTGTGTATAGCTCAGTTCATCGGGGCAGCCGTCCTGGATGAGATCGAGCCGGCCGTGCGCCGCATTCCATACCGTGGTGGCGGCGCGGTAATCGGCATGGGCCATGAGTTCGGCGCCCGCGGCATGGACGGACCGTGCCCGCTTCCATTCAAAGCCATAGCGCTCCTTGGCGCTGGCCCGCGCCACGGCGCCCTGGCGGTAAATCTGGCCGCCAGGCAGGGCCGCTTCGTCGACCACGGTGGGCCGTATGCCGTATCTCAATAACGTCTGCGCCGCGCGCACCCCTGCGGGGCCCGCGCCCACGATCACCATGCCTGGCGCACCGGCGTGCGCGAACTGTTGCGTGCCGGGCTGGTTCATCGGCATGGGAGTACTCCTGGCATGGCGCTGACCAGCGCCATGCCGTCCGTGGCCAGCGTGGTGCAGGCGCGCAGGCGCCGCCCGTCAGCCGTTTGCACCCAGCAGTCCTGGCATGCCCCCATCAGGCAGAAGCCCGCGCGCGGGGCGCCCTCGCCGAGTGTCAGGCGCAGGTGGTCGGCGGCGTTCAGCAGCGCGGTCAGCACGGTGTCTCCCGCGTGCGCTTGCAGGGGCGCGCCATTCCATGTCAGCTGCAATAGGGGCTCGGCGCAAGGGCTTGCGCGGCGCATCAGGGGCTTCATGCTGAGGGTGGGGCAGGCTGCAGTTGCGACAAGGTCTTGTCCGGCAGAATGACGTCGGCGTCATAGCGTAGTTCAAGCAAGGCCGGCATGGCATGCTTTTGCGCGAACGCGATGGCGGCATCGTAGGCGGGCTGAAAGTCCGCGCTGTGCGCGACGGCTGCGCCGTAGCCGCCGTAGCTGCGCGCCAGCTGCGCAAAATCGGGGTTGACCAGTTCGGTGCCCAGGGCCCGGCCGGGGTAGGCGCGTTCCTGGTGCAGGCGTATGGTGCCGTACAGGCCGTTGTTGAACACCAGAATGACGATGCCGGTCCGATACTGCACCGCGGTGGCGAGTTCCTGCATGGTCATCTGGAAGCAACCGTCTCCCGCAAAGCACACCACTGTTGCGTCGCGGTCGTGCAGTTTGGCGGCAATGGCGGCCGGCAAACCGTAGCCCATGGCGCCAACGGCCGGCGCGAGCTGGCTGCCCAGACCCTTGAAGGCAATGTGCCGATGGGCGTACAGCGCGTAATTGCCGGCGCCCACGGTGACGCATGAGCGCGCAGGCAGGCTGCGGGCCACATGGCGCGCGGCCGCGTTCAGATCCAGGGGGCCCGGTGTGGGCGGCAGTTCGAGGCCGGGGGCGGCAGCGGCCGCGATGGTGCGGCGGGGGCGCCAGCCCGGCGTGGGGACCAGCCCGCGCGCGGCTTCGGCAAAGCCTTCTATGCTGGCCACGATGCCCAGGTCAGGCACGCATAGCCGCCCGATTTCGTTGGCGTCGGGATGAATGTGTACCAGCGCCTGGCGTGGCCGGGGCGTGGCCAGCCATTCATAGTTGATGGTGGTGGGCTCGCACAGGCGCGTGCCCAGCGCCACCACCAGGTCGCTTGCCAGCACAAACTCTTTCTGGTGCGCAGGCATGCTGGCGCTGACCTGGCCCGTGAACAGCGGATGGTCATTGTCGAACAGCTCCAGGCGCCGCCAGGCGGTGGCCACGGGCAGGCCGAAGCGTTCGGCGAAGCCGCGTACGGCGTCCCGCGCGGCGTCCGACCAGCGCGACCCGCCCAGCAGCAGCAGCGGCCGCCGGGCGGCTTCGATCTGCGCTTGCAGGCGCCGCATATCCGCCTCGACGGGCCGCGCATGGGGAACGGCGGGCAGGGCCGCCAGGGCAGCCGAGGTGGTGCGCGCCAGCATGTCCTCCGGCAACGCCAGCACGACGGGGCCGGGGCGGCCGCCGGTGGCGATGGCCCAGGCCCGGGCAAGGTATTCGGGAATGCGGTCGGCGCGCTCGATCTGCGCCGTCCATTTGGCCAGCGGCGCATACATGGCGCGGTAGTCCACTTCCTGGAAGCACTGGCGATCTGATGTGTCGCCGCCTACCTGCCCGATGAACAGGATCATGGGCGAGGAGTCCTCGCGGGCGGTGTGCACGCCAATCGCCGCGTTGGTGGCGCCGGGGCCTCGCGATACAAAGCAGATCCCGGGCTGGCCGGTCAGCTTGCCGTGCGCTTCGGCCATGTAGGCCGCGCCGCCTTCCTGACGGCAGACCACGGTTTCGATGGCGTCGCGGTGCGTATGCAGCGCGTCGATGCACGGCAGGAAGCTCTCGCCCGGCACCATGAATACACGCTGTACTCCATAGGCGCGCAGCTGGGCCACGAGCACCTCTCCGCCGCTTCTCAAGGACGTATCGGTCATGGCGTTTCGGATTCAAGCGCGCGTTGCACGAGCGCGGCGCCGTAGTCGCGCAGGGCGGCGGCCTGGCTGACCTTGCCGCCCAGCAGGTCGGCGCGCAAGGCGGCCGCGTCGCGTTCGCCGGGTGTGCCGTAGCCGCCGCCCCCCGGGGTTTCCAGGCGCACCGATTGCCCGGCAGGCAGCGGATGGCCGGAAATTTTATTGGGCAGGCGCAGTTCATCGGCGCGGCCGGGGTTCTGCACGACGTACGATGTGCGTCCCGGCTGCCCGCCGTTCAAGCCCGCTGCGCCGAACAGGGCGGCATCGCAGCGCACCGAGCAGGTCAGTCGATCGTCCAGCGAACGGATCTGGCGCGCGATGCCCATGCCGCCGCGATGGCGGCCCGCGCCACCGCTGTCTTCGACCAGGGCGTACTCTTCGACCAGCAACGGGTATTCGATTTCGAGCGCTTCGGCGGGAAGGTTGGACGTGTTGGTCACGTGCACCTGGATGCCGTCCATGCCATCGCCCTGCGCGCGCCCGCCGGCGCCGCCGCCCAGCGTTTCCAGGTAAACAAACGTGCCTTTGCCATCGCGCAGCGGCCCGGAAAACAGCATTGAGGGCATCACGTCATTGCATGACGCCATGGCTTTGCCAGCGGGCAGCAACTGGCCCAGCGCGCCTATCACGGTGCCGGCCACGCGCTGCGCGGTGGTGACGCGGGCGCCTACCGCGGCGGGAAAACGGGGGTTGGTGATCGTGCCTTCGGGGGCGGTGATGACAATGGGCTGGAACATGCCGTTATTGGGCATGAGTTCGGGGTCCAGCATGGCTTTGACGGCAAAATACACACTGGCATGAAGTGCGCTCTGCGGCAGGTTGAATGCCCCGCGCGCCTGTTTGCCGGTGCCGGTGAAATCAACATGAAGCTGGCCGTCGCGCGCCTGCACCGTGGCCTGGATGACGACCGGGTCGCCTCCCATGCCGTCGTCGTCCATGCGTTCGGTGAACGTCGCCGTCCCGTCGGGCAGTTGCGCGATGTGGTTGCGCAGGCGTCGTTCGGTGTATTGCAGGATCCCTTCGATGGCGCTCAGCACGGCTTGCAGGCCCGACTGCTGCACCAGTTCCAGAATGAGACGCGCGCCTTTTTCGTTGGTGGCGATCTGCGCGCGTATGTCGTGCATGCGGTTGTCGGGCTCGCGCGTGTTGTGCGCGATCATTTCCAGCAGGTCCATGTCGAGCTCGCCTTCGCGCACGATGCGCATGGCAGGCAGGCGCAGGCCTTCTTCCCAGACGGTCTTCAGGTGGTGCGATGTCGAACCCGGCACCGCGCCGCCCACGTCGGTATGGTGGCCGATGTTGGCGGCGAAGAAGCGTAGCTGCCCCTCATGGAACACCGGGGTCACCACCGTGATGTCCGGCGCATGCGTGCCTCCCGCCAGATAGGCGTCGTTGCACAGAAAGGCATCGCCGGGGCGGATGCCCGCGTGGCCGTAGCGCCGCAGGACGGCTTCGATGCCGCCCGACAGCGATCCCAGGTGCACCGGCACGTGGGCCGCCTGCGAGACCAGGCGGCCTGCTGCGTCGAACAGCGCGACCGAGCAGTCTTTGCGTTCTTTGATGTTGCTCGAAAAGGACGAGCGGATCAGCGTGTTGCCCATTTCTTCGGTAATGGACAGCAGGCGGTTGCTGAACACTTCCATTTCGATGGGATCGAATACATCCGCGTCGCCGCGGGATATCGGTGCGGTGGCCATGGACTACGCCTTACAGATTGAGGTTCACGATGAGGTTGCCGTATTGGTCGGCGCGTGCCTGCTGACCGGGCAGCACCACGGTGGTCGAGCTCATTTCCTCGATCACGGCCGGCCCGGCCACCGGCACGTCCACGGGCAACAGCGCACGGCGGTAAATCGGCGTATCTGCCCAGCCGCCGGTCTCGAAATAGACCGCGCGGCGTTCTTTGATGGCGCAGGCCAGGCTCGTTCCTCCGGCCACGCGCGCCATGGGGGCCCGCGGCACCAGCCCCACCGCCCGCACGCGCAGGTTGACGATCTCGACGGTGCGTCCGGCGGCGTCGTAGCCGTATTCGCGTATGTGCGCCGCGCCGAACGCAGCTACGAACTCTTCCAGCGCCATGAGCGTCATGCCATCCAGCGGCACCGGAATCTCGAAATTCTGCCCTTCGTATCGGGCCTCGAGCACGGCGGTCAGGCGCTGCGCCGGCTCGGCCACTCCTTCGTCGCTCAGCCAGGCGCGCGCCTTGGCTGCCAGCCCCGACAGCGCATCCTGCACAACCGCCCATCCACCGGGCGTGGCGTGCGCCATAAGCGTTTGCACGAAATCCATCGAAATGTCCGAAAGCAGGATGCCGCGCGCACACATCGTGCCGGGCTCTTGCGGAATGAGCAGCGTGCCGATGCCGCAATCGCGTGCCAGTTCCGCGGCATGCAAGCCACCGGCTCCGCCGAAGGCGCACAGCGCGAACTTGCGGATGTCGTATCCGCGTTCGGTAGATACCGCGCGCACGGCGCGGGCCATGTTCGAGTTGGCAATGCGCAGAATGCCGTATGCGGCTTCTTCCACGCTGAGTCCCAACGGGTCGGCGACCTGCGCCTGCATGGCCGCCCGCGCCGCGTCGGCATGAATCGCCATGCGACCTTCGAGCAGCGTCACGGGGTTGAGCCGGCCGAGCACTACGTGGGCATCGGTAATCGTGACCACCGTGCCGCCACGGTTATACGCAATGGGACCGGGCACCGCGCCCGCGCTTTGCGGACCCACCTTCAAGGCGCCGGCGTCATCGATGCGGGCGATGCTGCCGCCGCCGGCGCCGATGACGTGGATATCCACCATCTGGGTCTTGACCGGGTAGTCGGCCACCAGCCGGCTCGACGTGAACAGCGGTTGCAGGTCTGCCACCAGCGATACGTCGGTGCTGGTGCCACCGACGTCAAAGGTGATCAGATTGGGAAAACCTGCGGCGCGGCCGAGCTCCGCGGCGCCGATTACGCCGGCCGCCGGGCCCGATACGCAGGTGCGCACCGGCGCCGACAATACGGAATCCACCGACATGAGGCCGCCATTGGAATGCACGGTGGCGGGCTCGGCGCCCACCCCCATGTTCTTCACCGAGCTCACCAGGTTGCGCATATACCCGGACATGCGCGGGCCCACATACGCATTCAGCACGGTGGTGGACATGCGCTCGTACTCGCGGAATTCGGGCAGGATGCCGCTGGATACGCTCAAGTACACACCCGGCAGGTGCTCGGCCAGTATGTCGCGGGTGCGGCGCTCGTGCGCGTCATTGCGATAGCTGTGCATAAAGCAGATCGACACCGACTCGATCTGCGCGGCCGCCAGCTGGCGCGCGACGGCAAGCACTTCGTCTTCATCGAGCGGCTGCAGCACCGATCCGTCGGCCGCTATCCGTTCGGTAATTTCAAAACGCCATTCACGCGGCACCAGCGGAGCCGGCTTGACGATGTTGTAGTCGTACAGGTGGGGCCGCGTCTGACGGCCGATTTCAAGCACGTCGCGAAAGCCGCGCGTGGTCACCAGCGCGCTGCGCGAACCCCGGCGCTCGATCACCATGTTAGTGGCGACGGTGGTGCCATGGCCGACATGTACCAGCTCGGGGCCGGCGACGGCATGTTCCTGCATCAGGTGCGCCAGTCCGGCCTGGATGGCCTCGGCGGGATCGTGGGGTGTGGAAGGCACCTTGAAATAATGCAGCTCGCCGCTGTGCTCTGCCAGCAGGGTGAAATCAGTGAAGGTGCCGCCGACGTCGAAGCCGACGCGAAAGCGGCGGGCGTCCGGGGCAGGGGGGGTCTGGGTCACGAAAGGCCTCCAGCGTGCGGGCGCGCAGCGCGCCAAAAATGGAATGCCCGCATCCTAGCGAGACCCTATCATTCGGTCTAATCAAACATTTGCATTGTTTGTTATCACTAAAGTAAATGACGCTCGCCGCAAACTAGTATGCGTGCGACTCGGGGGGCGGCGCCTGCTCGAACACCATGCCTTGCGCCTTGCACACCTTCAGGATTTCTTCGCGCAGCCAACGGTGCGCCGGCAGGTTGTCCGAGCGTTCGTGCCACACCAGATTGACGGTGCGGTGGGCAAACGGAAAAGGCGCTTGCACGGCTTCGAGCAGGTGGCTGTACGGGCTGTTGCGCACCGTGTTGGCCGGTACCACGCAGATCAGGTCGGTTTCGGCCAGCAGGCGCGGGGCCAGTGCGAACTGGTTGATGGTCAGCACGACATTGCGCCTATGGCCATGCGCGGCCAGCTCATGATCGATCAGCGCCACCGAGCCCAGCAGGCTCACCATCAGGTGACGGGCCCGCAGGAAGCTGTCCAGTGTCAGCCGGGGCTGGGCCAGCAATGGGTGGCCCTTGCGCATCGCGCATACATAGGTCAGGGTTTCCAGCGGCAGGGTACGCAAAGATGACCCGAAATTCGAATACACGCCGGCGGCCATGTCGACTTCGCCTTTTTCCAGCAGTATGCCGGCGTTGTCCAGAGAGTAAGGGTGCAGGTGGATGCGGATATTCGGCGCCACCTGCTGCTGTTCCACAAACAGCGGCCGAATGACCTGGTCCGCCACGTAATCGGACATCGCCAGCCGGAACACCGCCTCGGAACGGGCAGGATCGAATTCGTTATGTTTAAGCGTGTCGGCAATGCGGGCCAGCGCGTCGCGGATGGGTGGCCACAATAATTCGGCGCGCTGTGTGGGCAGCACGCCGCCCGGTACTTTGACGAACAGTGGGTCTTGCAGCGTGAGCCGCAACCGGTTGATGGCATTGCTGACGGCCGGCTGCGTCATGTGCAGCAGGACCGCCGCGCGGGTCACGTTCCGTTCGGTCATGACCGCATCGAAAATGCGCAGCAGGTTCAGGTCGATGGCGCCGAGCATACCAGGCCTATTATCAATATATTTGATGATTGCGTATTTTAATTGTTGATTGGAAATATAACGATAGACCGCTTAACCTTGCCCACGTCGTGAGCAGTTCTGCACCAACGAGGGGGATCCGACTATGGTCAAGCACCTGAAATTTCTGGCCGCCGCCTGCCTGGCGGCCTTCAGCGCCGCGCCGGCAGCCGCCGCGGACAACTTTCCCAGCAAGCCCATCACCATCATCCTGCCGTACGCCACCGGCGGCTCGGCCGATATGCTGGCCCGCTTTGCCGCGCAGGCCCTGCAATCCGAGTTGGGCCAGCCCGCCATTGTGGAAGCCAAGCCGGGCGCCGGCGGCGTGTTGGGCACCGAATACGTGGCCCGCGCCGAACCTGACGGCCATACGCTGGTGGTGACCGCCAGCGGCACCATGGCCGTCAACCCGTACGTGTACAAGCTGCGCTACAAGCCGCTGGAAGATTTCCAACAGGTCACCGTGCTGGTAGACCTGCCTTTCGTGGTGGTCACGAACAACGAGTTTCCCGGCAAGAACTTGCAGGAATTTATCGAGTACGGCCGCAAGAACCCCAACGGCATCACCTTCGGCAATGCCGGTCTGGGCACCCAGCAGCACCTGACGCAGCTGATGTTCGCGCGCGCCGCGGGCATCGAAGTGAACATCGTGCCGTACAAGGGCAGCAGCCCTGCGATGAATGATTTGCTGGGCGGCCATATCAACGCCTTGCTCGACAACACTGGCGTGCAGACACCATTTATCAAGGCGGGCAAGGTGCGGCCATTGTTCGTGACCAACCCGGAACGCGTGGCCGCGCTGCCCGACGTGCCCACGGCGGCAGAGGCCGGCCTGCCGGGGTTTTCGGCCGTGGCGTGGTTTGGCCTGGCTGCGCCCAGCGGCACGCCTGACGCCGTAGTCGAAAAGATCCAGCAAGCCCTGGCGCGTGAATTCGGCAAGCCTGAAATGAAGCAGCGGCTGCTCGATCTGGCCATGATTCCGCGCGTGTCCACGCCCGCCGAAACCACGGCCCGCGTGCAGCACGACCTGAAAACCTTCGGCAAGATCGCCAAAGAGATCGATCTGCAGCCGATGTAGGCGGCCACCGGCAAGTCCCGCGCCCCGCCTACAATGGGGCTTTCCGGAGACCTGCCCTTGATCGAAGCCTTGCCCTGGATCAGCGCCGCGGCGGCGGTGCTGGCCTTCCTCGTTGCACTGAGCCTCTGGCTGCGGCCGTCCGGGCACGCGCGCCTGGCCGACCGCCTTGAACACCTGGAAAGGGCGCTGCGCGCCGATCTCGACGAAAGCCACCGGGGCCTGCGTGCAGAGTTTGCCGAATCCACGCGGGGTCTGCGCGCCGAGCTGGCGCAGGGCCAGGAAGCGCTGCGCGCCGCCTTGTCGCGCGATGCGCAGGCCGCGCGCGCCGAATACGCCGAATCGCTGGGCCGTTTTGCCGCGCAGTTCAGCGAGCGCCTGGAAGGCCTGGTGGCGTTGAACGACCGCCGCATGCAAGACGTGCGCCAGACGGTCGACCAGCGTCTGCAGGCCCTGCAGGCCGACAACGGCGCACGGCTGGATGAGATGCGGCGCACGGTAGACGAGAAGCTGCACGCGACGCTCGAGCAGCGGCTGGGCGAGTCGTTCAGGCTGGTGTCGGACAGGCTCGAGGCGGTGCACAAGGGCCTGGGCGAAATGCAGGCGCTGGCTGCCGGCGTGGGCGATCTGAAGCGCGTGCTTACCAATGTGAAATCGCGGGGCACGTGGGGCGAAGTGCAATTGGCGCGCCTGATCGAAGACACCATGACGCCCGATCAGTACGCTGCCAATGTCAAGCCGGTGCCGGGCAGCGACGCCACCGTCGAATTCGCCATCCGCCTGCCCGGGCGCACGGTAGGCGGCGCGCCCGTGTGGCTGCCTATCGATGCCAAGTTTCCCAAAGAAGAATACGAGCGCCTGATGGATGCCTGCGACGCCGCGGACGCCGATGCCGAGCGAGCGGCCGGCGCCGCGCTGGCGCGCGCCATCGAGCAGCAGGCACGCCAGATCTCGGCCAAGTACGTCGCCCCGCCGCACACCACCGATTTCGCCATCATGTTCCTGCCCACCGAGGGCCTGTATGCCGAAGTCCTGCGCCGCCCGGGCCTCATCGACAAACTGCAGGCCCTGCGCGTCAATGTGGCCGGCCCGAGCAACCTGGCGGCCATGCTCAACAGCCTGCAGATGGGATTCCGCACGCTGGCCATCGAACAGCGGTCTTCCGAGGTGTGGCAAGTTCTGCGCGCGGTAAAAACCGAGTTCGCCAAGTTCGGCGAGTCGCTGGCCAGCGTGAAAAAGTCGCTGGATTCGGCCAGCAACAAGCTCGGCCAGACCGAAGTCCGCACCCGCGCCATGCTGCGCAACCTGAAAACCGTCGAAGCGCTTTCCGACGCCGAGGCCCACAAGCTGCTGGGCGAATCGACCGACGCCGAACCCAAGCCTCCACTGCTTTAGCCGAGGCAGACGCCGTTTGTCTGCCGCGGTTGTGCCGGGCGCGCAAGCAGGCGGCCGGGCCTGCTGCCACGGGAATGCCCTGGTGGCGTGTTGGGCGGCGGGGCAGCCGGCGCAGCCGGCCGAGGGCGCCTGCATGCGCCCGAGCCCGACGCACGTACGCCACCAGGGCATTCCCGTGGCTGCGGAACTCCACAACGCCAACCCGCTGCACCACAGACCCCCCGCGTCAGGTACAGCGCCTTGCACCGTCTTCCGAAAAATGCTAACGGTGACACATCGCCTCGCCATCTGCCCGGAGGCCCTATGCCGCCGTTCGCCACCCATGCCGTCGTCAACCAGGTAGCGCCCCTGGAAGACTATTCCCTGTATGAAACCGACCTGGTCTTGCGCCAGGCCGTACAGCGCGAAGGCGCCGCAGCCTACGAGTCCACGCTGCGCGAGCATGGCGCCTGGCTGGGCCGCGCATCCACCCTGGCCGCCGGCGAGCGCGCCAATCGCTGCCTGCCCCGCTGGCTGGGCTACGACCCCAACGGCCATCGTATCGATCAGGTGGAGTTCGACCCGGCCTGGCATGCGCTGATGTCCGGCATCGTGGCGCGCGGCCTGCACAGCCAGGCCTGGCTGCAGCCGGCTCCGGGCGCCCAGGCCGCGCGCGCGGCCGCTTACCTGATGCAGGGCCAGGTCGAGGCGGGCACTTTGTGCCCCACCACCATGACTTACGCAGCCGTGCCCCTGTTGCAGCAAGAGCCGGCGGGTGTCATCGATTTCGCGCAACACTGGCTGCCGGCCCTGGCTTCGCACGACTACGATGCTGCCGACGCGCCCCTGCCCGGCAAGCGCAGCGCGCTGATAGGCATGGGGCTCACTGAAAAACAGGGCGGCTCGGACCTGCGCGCCATTACGACCCGCGCCGAGCCCGTCGCGCAGGGCGGTCGCGGCGCGGCATACCTGCTGACCGGCCACAAGTGGTTCTTTTCGGTGCCGCACGCCGATGCTCACCTGGTATTGGCCAATACCGATGCCGGCCCGGGGTGCTTCTTCGTGCCGCGCTGGACGCCGGACGGCCCTCGCAACGCCGTGCGCATCCGGCGTCTGAAAGACAAGCTGGGCAATCGCAGCAATGCCAGCGGGGAAGTGGAGTTTGAACAGGCCTGGGGCATGCTCATGGGCGAGCCGGGCAGGGGCCTGGCCTTGCTGCTGCAGATGGCGGCCACCACCCGACTCGATTGCGTGCTGGGCAGCGCGGCGCTGTTGCGCCAGGCGGTGGTCCAGGCCGCGCATCATGCTGTGCATCGCCACGCATTCGGCCAGGCGCTGGCTCGGCAGCCGCTCATGCTTCACCTGCTGGCGGACCTGGCGCTGGAAAGCGAGGCGGCCACGGTGCTGGCCGTGCGCCTGGCGCGCGCCGTCGACGAACGCGACCAGCCCGCCTCGCGGGCCTTGGTGCGCGTGGGCACGCCCGCCGCCAAACTGTGGGTATGCAAGCGCGCCCTCGCCGCCATTGCCGAATGCATGGAAGTCTGGGGCGGCAACGGTTACGTCGAGACGGGGCCGCTGGCGCGCCTGTACCGCGAGGCGCCTGTCAACTCCATCTGGGAAGGTTCCGGCAACGTCATGGCGCTGGATGTCCTGCGCGCCTTGCAGCGCGACGGCGACTGCCTGGCCGCCTTGCAAGACGAACTGGACCCGGCCCGTGGCGCCTATGCCGACTTCGATCGCTGCTGGGCCGACTGGCAACGGCAGGCGGCGCGCCTGGCGGGCGACGCGGCCGGGCAGGCCCAGGCGCGCGCTCTGGCCGCCGGGTTGGCGCGATTGTGGCAGGCCGCGCTGCTGATACGCCACGCGCCGGCCGCAGTCGCCGACGCCTTCGTGGCCAGCCGGCTGGCCGCGCCCGCAGGTATCGCCGGCGAATTGCCGCCCGGCGCGGACGCCGCCGCCATCGTGGCGCGGGCGTGGCCGGCGATCTGCTAAATTGCGTCTAGTTTTCTCACCAACGACGCGCACTCGCGCGCCCGGCACATATGCTCACGCAACAACAACTCAAGCAACAGTCCGCCGATGCGGCGCTGGCTTTTATCGAACCCCTGCTCGGCCCTGACGTCGTCATCGGCGTGGGCACCGGATCCACCGCGGACCTATTCATCGATGGCCTGGCCCGCTTGCGCGGCCGCCTGCGCGGCGCCGTGGCCAGTTCCGAACGCAGCGCCGCGCGCCTGGCCGGGCATGGGCTGGATGTGCTGGATCTCAACGATGTGCAGACCATGCCGGTCTACATCGACGGCGCCGACGAAATCGACGCCCGCCTGCATATGATCAAGGGCGGCGGCGGCGCGCTCACGCGCGAGAAAATCGTGGCGTCGGTGGCCGATCGCTACATCTGCATCGCCGATGAGTCCAAGCTGGTCGAGCGGCTGGGCGCCTTTCCGCTGCCCATCGAAGTCATTCCCATGGCGCGCGAAGCGGTGGCGCGCGCCGTGGTCGCGTTGGGCGGCCAGCCGCGCCTGCGCGACGGGTTCATCACCGACAACGGCAACATCATCCTGGATGTGGCCGGCCTGCACATTGACGACGCGCCCGGCCTGGAAGCCAGGCTGAACAACCTGCCCGGCGTCGTAACTTGCGGCCTGTTCGCCCAGTCGGGCGCCCACGTGGCGCTGCTGGCCACGCAGCAAGGCATACGCGAGCTTCACCGCCCCTGAGCGCGGCGCGCGCTTCGGCGGCCGCCTTGCCCGCCGCCAGGGCGCGATTCATAATCCTGTCATATACAAGTCATAACCTTGCGGGTCGGCAGGCCCATATGCTTGCGCTCGAACAGGGGGTCGCCATGTACACACCTACGCAGGGAGTCCGGATGACGGAGCACACCAACAAACAATTCGACGCCGATCTGCAAAGCGTCCGTTCGCAGTTCTTGCAAATGGGCGGGCTGGTCGAAGCCATGATCCAGGAGTCGGTCGAAGCCGTCCCCACCGGCGATCTCGAACTGGTCGAGAAGGTGCGCGAGCGCGAAAAACAGGTAAACCGCCACGAAGTCGAGATCGACGAGCGCATCAGCCTGATCCTGGCGCGCCACCAGCCCACCGCCATCGACCTGCGCACCTTGCTGGCCGTGTCCAAGATGCTGACCGACATGGAGCGCTCCGGCGACGAAGCCGAGAAAATCGCCAACGCCGTGCGCCGCATGTACGAGTCGGAACAACGCCATATTCCGGTCATCGAACTGCGCCACATGGCGCTCAGCGTGTCGCGCATGTTGCACAACGCGCTCGATGCGTTCGCCCGCCAGGATCCGATCCTGGCCGCCCAGGTGGTGCGCAGCGACAAGGAAGTCGACCGCGAATGGAAGGGCACGTTGCGCACCCTGATTACCTACATGATGGAAGACCCGCGCACCATTTCGCGTGCCATCGACATGGTGTTCATCGCGCGCGCGCTGGAACGCATCGGCGACCATGCCAAGAATATGGCCGAACGCGTCATTTATATGGTGAAGGGCGCAGACGTGCGCCATACGGGCGTGAAAAACACCGAACGCCTGGCCCGCGGCGAAGAAGACACCGCGCCGCCCCAGCCGCCTGCCGGCGAGTCCTGACACCTTGCGTGCCGGGCCCGGGTGGCCCGGGTTTGCAGGGCATGACCCGGCGCCGGCAGCGCCGGGTTTTTTGTTGCCGCTGCCGTCGTCAGGCCGAAGGCGGCACGAAGCCCTGGGCTTCGACGCTGCCGTCTTCGAACAAGTAGCGTTCCATTTGCTGCTGCAGATACTTGCGCGCGCGCGAGTCGGCCAGGTTGAGGCGGTTTTCGTTGACCAGGCGCGTCTGGATCTGCTTCCATTCTTCCCAGGCTTCTTTGGACACGCTCTGCCAGATGCGGGTGCCCAGTTCGCCGGGGTACGGGGGGAAGTCGAGCCCTTCGGCTTCGCGCTTCAGTTTTACACAGTTGACGGTACGGGACATGGTCTGCTGCCGATAATCAGTGATAGACAGGCCATTTTAGCGGCCTGGCGCATTTGGTGCGCGGGCGGCCCGGCCGGCGGCCGCCCGCCCGTTACAGCTTCTTGATGAAAACCAGGCTATTGCGCGAGCGGTTGTAGTTGTTCTGCTTCTCGCGCGGCAGGTCGGTCAGGCCGCCCCGCACGAACCCGCGCTTCATGAACCAATGCGATGTGCGGGTGGTCAGCACGAACAGCCGGCGCGCGCCCATGGCGCGGGCGCGCGATTCCATGTGACGCAGCAGCATGTCGCCTTCGCCCGACCCCTGCCATTCGGGGTGCACGATCAGGCAGGCCATTTCGGCCATATGTTCATCGGGGTACGGATGCAGCGCCGCGCATCCATAGATGACCCCGTCGTGCTCAAGCACGGTAAAGCGCTCGACTTCGCGCTCGATGACGCTGCGCGGGCGCGGCACCAGGGTGCCGTCGGCTTCGAGCGGCTCGATCAGGCTCAGGATGGCGCCTACGTCGTCCAGCGTGGCCGGGCGCAGGTCATCGAGCGTGTCTTCGACCACCATGGTGCCCACGCCATCGTGGGTGAAGATTTCGAGCAGCACGCTGCCGTCCAGCGCGTAGGGCACCAGGTGTGCGCGCGCCACGCCGCGCTTGACCGCCAGCGAGGCGTGGCGCAGGTAGAAGGCCGTGTCTTCGTCAAGGTCGCCGCGCGCCAGCAGTGCGTCGGCGTCCGCGCGCGCCAGTTCGGTGTCTACGCTGCCGTCTGCGCTCAGCACGCCGTTCGAGCTGGACAGGAATATCAGCTTCTCGGCGCGCAAGGCCACGGCCACGCTGGTGGCCAGGTCTTCCATGGCCAGGTTGAAGGCGTCGCCCGTGGGCGAGAACCCCAGCGGCGACAGCAGCACCACCGAGCCTTTCTCGATCGCGAACTTCAGGGCGTCCACGTCGATCTTGCGCACCTGGCCGGTGTGCATGTAATCGATGCCGTCGACCACGCCGGTAGGGCGCGCCGTGACGAAATTGCCCGAAATGACGCGGATGTGCGAATGTGACATCGGGGTATTGGGCAGCCCCTGGCTGAACGCCGCCTCGATGTCCAGGCGGATTTCCCCCGCGGCCTCTTTCGCGCATTCGAGCGCGGCCGCGTCAGTGGGGGCCAGCCCACGGCCGAACTGCTGGGTGAAACCTTTAAGGCGCAGTTGTTCATTGACTTGCGGGCGCGAGCCATGCACCAGCACCAGGCGCACGCCCAGGGCGGACAACAGCGACAGGTCTTGCACCAGCGCATTCAGCGCGCCCGCCTGCACGAGCTCGCCGCCAAACGCCACCACGAACGTCTTGCCGCGAAACGCGTGCACATAGGGGGCGACTTCGCGAAACCATCGGACGAACTGCGCGGCGGCGAATTCTGGGGCTTCCTGGGCAGAGACGGTATCGGCTTCCTGGTCGGGCATGATGGGCGAGGGGGCTTCCTGGATGGATAGGGCGCCTGGGGCGCGGTCGGCGCCGTCCGTGCATCACGACGGCGCTGGCGGAAATTATATGACCGCCGAAGGCCCCAGGCCGCCCTACAGCGTGCCCGGATACATGCCGCCGTCCAGCACCAGGTTCTGGCCGGTCATGTAGCCGGCCTGGGCGCTGCACAGAAAGGCGCAGGCGTCGCCGAACTCGGCCGGGTCGCCGAAGCGGCGCGCCGGGACGCGCTGCTCGCGTTCGGCCATGATGTCCTGCACGCTGCGCCCGCTGTCGCTGGCCGCCCTGGCCGCCGTCTGGACCAGGCGGTCGGTGGCGAAGGGGCCCGGCAGCAAGTTGTTGATGGTGACGTTGTGGGCGGCCACCTGGCGCGCCAGTCCCGCCACGAAGCCGGTGAGCCCGCTGCGCGCGCCATTGGACAGGCCCAGGATGTCGATGGGCATCTTCACCGCCGCCGAGGTGATGTTCACGATGCGGCCCCAGCGGCGTTCTATCATGGTGTCTATGGTGGCGCGGATCAGCTCGATGGGGGTGATCATGTTGGCATCCAGCGCGGCGATCCAGTCGTCGCGGGACCATTCGCGGAAGTCGCCGGGCTTGGGGCCGCCGGCGTTGGTCACCAGAATGTCGGGATCGGGGCAGGCGGCCAGGGCGGCGGCGCGGCCGGCTTCGGTGGTGATGTCGGCCACCACGGCCGTGACCTGTGCGCCGGTCTGCCACCGTATGTCGTCTGCGGCCGCTTCCAGCGCCTCGCGGCCGCGCGCCAGCATGATCACCTGCGCGCCTTCGCGCGCCAGCGACAGGGCGCAGGCGCGGCCCAGGCCCTTGCTCGATGCGCACACCAGGGCGCGCCTGCCTTCAATTCCCAGATCCATTGCGGTGCTCCAGAGTTCGCCGCCCAGCGGGCGGCATCGCAAATTTTTATAATAGGCGTTCAAAGGATAATCCGTACATGCCCGAAGTTTCCCGCCCAACCGCGCGCGGCGCCGCGCCGCGGCCCGAGCGGCCCATCCCTGCCATCACGTACCCCGAAGACCTGCCCGTCAGCGCGCGTCGCGACGAGATCGCGCGCGCCATCGCCGCGCACCAGGTGGTCATTGTCAGCGGCGAGACCGGCTCGGGCAAGACGACACAGTTGCCCAAGATCTGCCTGGAGCTCGGTCGCGGCCGCCAGCGCATGATCGGCCACACGCAGCCGCGCCGCCTGGCCGCCACCTCGGTGGCCAAGCGCATCGCCGAAGAGCTCAACAGCCCGCCTGGCGAAATCGTGGGCTACCAGGTGCGCTTCAACGATCGCACTGGCCCGAACGCGTCGGTCAAGCTGATGACCGACGGCATTCTGCTGGCCGAGTCTCAACGCGATCCGCTGCTGCGCCGCTACGACACGCTGATCATCGACGAGGCGCACGAGCGCAGCCTGAACATCGATTTCCTGCTCGGGTACCTGAAACAGTTGCTGCCGCGGCGCCCGGACCTGAAGCTCATCATTACGTCGGCCACGATCGACGCCGAACGCTTTTCCGCGCATTTCGGCGCAGGGCCGGACCGCCCCGCGCCCGTCATCGAAGTATCGGGCCGACTGTATCCCGTCGAGGTGCGGTACCGGCCGGTGCGCGTCGAAAACGCCGATGAAGAGCCTGCGTCGCGGCCCAAGCGCGAACGCCTGGACGGCGACGAAGAGCGCGACCTGATCGACGCGATTGTCGATGCGGTCGACGAGTGCGCGCGCCACGGTCCGGGCGACATTCTGGTGTTTCTGCCCGGCGAGCGCGAGATCCGCGAATCTGCCGAGGCGCTGCGCAAGCACCATCCGGCCGGCACCGAAGTGCTGCCGTTGTACGCGCGCCTGTCACAGGCCGAGCAAGAGCAGATTTTCCGGCCGCGCACCAATGCGCGCCGCATCGTGCTGGCGACCAACGTCGCCGAAACCTCGCTGACGGTGCCCGGTATCCGCTATGTCATCGACAGCGGGCTGGCGCGTGTCAAGCGCTATTCGTGGCGCAACAAGGTCGAGCAGTTGCGCATCGAGCCCATCAGCCGCGCGTCGGCCAACCAGCGGGCAGGCCGCTGCGGGCGCGTGGGTCCGGGCGTGTGCATCCGCCTGTACGACGAAGCAGATTTCAATTCGCGCGCGCCATTCACCGACCCGGAAGTGCTGCGCTCGTCGCTGGCCTCGGTCATTCTGCGCATGAAGTCGTTGAAACTCGACGAAATCGAGGAATTTCCGTTCGTGGAGCCGCCTCCCGGGCGCGCGATTGCAGACGGCTACCACTTGCTGCAGGAACTGGGCGCGATCGAGCCGGTTGCGGCCGGCGCGGCGGACGCCGAGGCGGATGCGCCGCGCACCGGCTCGGCCTACGCCCTGACGCGCGTGGGGCACGAACTGGCCCGGCTGCCGGTGGACCCTCGCATCGGCCGCATGATCCTGGCCGCGCGCGAACACCAATGCCTGGCCGAAATGCTGATTATTGCTTCGGCCCTGTCGGTGCAGGACCCGCGCGACCGTCCCATGGCCGAACGCGAGGCGGCCGAGGCGGCGCACGCCAAGTTCTCCGACGAAAAATCCGAATTCATTTCCTTCCTGAAGCTCTGGCGCTGGTACGGCGAGCAGGTGCAGCACAAGGCGTCGCAGCGCAAGCTGGTGGCCCTGCTGCGTCAGAATTTCCTGTCGCCGGTCCGGCTGCGCGAATGGCATGATGTGCATACGCAGCTTGCCGCATTGGTGGGCGAGCAAGGCTGGCGCGTCAACCAGGCCGAAGCCACTTACGAACAATTGCACCTGGCGCTGCTGGCGGGGCTATTGGGCAACATCGGCTTCAAGGGAGAAGAGGGCGGCCTGTATCGCGGCGCTCGCGATATCCGTTTCCATATTCATCCGGGCTCGCGCCTGGCCAAAAAGGGCGGGCGCTGGATCATGGCGGCCGAACTGGTCGAGACCACGCGCCTGTACGCGCGTTGCGTGGCGCGCATCGAGCCCACCTGGCTTGAACGGGCCGGCGCGCACCTGCTGCGGCGCAACTGGTCGGACCCGCGCTGGGAAAAGAAAGCCGGGCAGGTTGTCGCCAACGAGCGCGCCACGCTGTACGGGCTGGTCGTCTATTCAGGCCGCCGCGTGCATTACGGACGTGTCAATGCGGCGCATGCGCGCGAGCTCTTCATACGGCAGGCCCTGGTGCCCGGCGATATCGACACTCGGTTGGCGTTTGTCGCGCACAACCGCAAGCTCATCGCCGGCATTGAAAAGCTTGAGCACCAGACGCGTCGCCCCGACATTCTGGTCGACGACGAACTGATTTTCGCCTTCTACGACCGGCTGCTGCCCGCCGATATCTCGCAGACGGCGTCGCTCGAGAAATGGGTGCATGGGCTGGACAAGGCCGCCGCCGCCGCGCTGATGCTGACGCGCGAAGAGTTGATGCGCCACGAGGCAGCGGGCGTCACTACCGATGTATTTCCCAAGCAGGTCGAATGGCAAGGCGTGTCCATGGCGCTGGACTACCATTTCGAGCCGGGCTCGCCGCGCGACGGCGTGACGCTGTCGGTGCCGCTGTTCGCGCTGAACCAGCTCGATCCGGCGCGCTGCGAGTGGCTGGTGCCTGGCATGCTCAAAGAAAAGGTGCACCTGCTGCTGAAGTCGCTGCCGCAGAAACTGCGTCGCCATTGCGTGCCGCTGCCTGACTACGCCGCCGGCTTCTACGAACGCTGGTACGACCGGCTCGACGATCCGCAAACCGGGCTGGTCGACGCGCTCATTGCCGACATGTGGGCGCAGGTACAGGTGCGGCCCGCGCCGGGGGATTTCAAGCTCGAAACCTTGCCTGCGCACCTGTTCATGAACTTCAAGGTGGTCGACGAGCACGGCCGCATGCTCGCCGCCGGGCGCAACCTGGCGCAACTGAAGGCCGAACTCGGGAAGCAGGCGCAGGCCACCTTCCAGCAACTGGCCGTGCGCGACGCGGGTGTGGCGCAAGCGCTGTCGCACGAAAACCTCACCTCATGGTCGTTCGGCCCGCTGCCCGAAATCATGGAGATCAAGCGCAAGGGGCAGTCGGTCATCGGCTATCCGGCGCTGGTGGATCGCGGCACCCACTGCGACCTGGATGTGTTCGACGACCCCGGCGAGGCGCGGCGCCATCATCGCGCCGGGCTGTTGCGGCTGTTCCGGCTGGGCCTGCGCGACCAGGTCCGGTTCCTGGAAAAGAACCTGCCCGATCTCACCAGAATGAGCATGCTTTACATGAACCTGGGCACGCAGGAAGAGCTGCGCGACCAGATCATCGACTGCGCGCTGGCGCAGGCATGCCTGGCCGAGCCATGGCCGGCGGATGAGCCGTCGTTCGAGGCTCGCCGCCAGGACGGCAAGGGTCGCGTGGGCCTGTTGGCCCAGGAAGCCGCGCGGCTGGCGCACGCCGTCCTGGCGGAATACGGCGCGCTGCAGCGCAAGCTGCCGCAGGCCAAGCCGCATGCGGCGGCCTATGCCGACCTGCAGCAGCAGATCGGCGCGCTGGTTCCGAAATGGTTCTTGCGCGACACCCCGCATGCGCAGCTGGCGCATTTTCCGCGTTACCTGAAGGCCGCGCAGGCCCGCATCGACAAGCTGCGCGCCGACCCGGCGCGCGACGCCCGGCTGATGTCCGAGATGGCGCCGCTGCTGACGCAATATCAACGCGCCCGCGCCGCCCTGAAGGGCGCGCCCGATCCCAAGCTGGACGAGTTCCGGTGGCTGCTCGAAGAATTGCGCGTCGCCTTGTTCGCGCAGGAACTGCGCACGCCGATGCCGGTGTCGGTAAAGCGATTGATGAAAACGTGGGAATCGCTAAGGCGATAGGCCAGTCCGCAGCCGGCCACGGGCCATGGCAGCGGGCAGCGTCGGCGCCTCGGACAGTATCGGTGTCTGACACCCTTCGGGAGTCAGACACCGTCTGCGCTGTGCTTATATCGCACGCGCAACGGCATTGATCGGTGTCTGACTCCCGAAGGGTGTCAGACACCACCAGCGCTGTGCTTATATCGCACGCGCAACGGCATTGACCGGTGTCTGACTCCCGAAGGGTGTCAGACACCACCAGCGATGCGCTTGCATCGCACGCGCAACGGCATTGACCGGTGTCTGACTCCCGAAGGGTGTCAGACACCACCCGCGATGTGCTTGCATCGCACGCACAACGGCATTGATCGGTGTCTGACTCCCGAAGGGTGTCAGACACCACCCGCGATGTGCTTGCAT
>NZ_NEVI01000022.1:0-45544 GCF_002261415.1 Bordetella genomosp. 7
TGGGGCCGTCCGGCCCGTGATTGGAAACAGGCCATGATCCAGTTTGCTATCCTCTATGAAGATCGCTTCGTCCGTCCTTCCGTTTGATTTTTAACCCGCCTTAAACACGGAATTTCTGACAACCCCGTATGGCCCCGTAATCCGCAGGGGGCGCCCCGGTAGCGCACGCGCGCGAGACTTCGTAGATATCTACTACTTAGTCACGATGTTGAACTTGAACGTCACCTCGGACGAATACCGGACGGTCATTGCAGAGATGTTCGCTCGCAAGCGCGTTCCGCTTTCCCTACTCGGACGTGTCCGGCACTATCGTGAGTTTCACCGCGCAGACTTCGCAGCCGTGCAGGCAACTATGAGCCCAAATTTTGTACTCAAGGATTTTGACACTTACTTCGAGTTCACCCTTGATCTCGTTGCGCAGCTACATTCCCTTTGGGACGTATAGACGCCACGCTTTCACATAGTCCATGTCGCCCATATCGTGTGCCAAGTAGAAATCGTAGTTCATCGGAAACCGCTTGATCAGGTCCAGCAAGTTTTGCCGATAGCTCGCCCGCTCAAGATAGAACCCAATGGCCTGATGGTAAGGATATGTGTGGTCTATCTTCTTTAGCATGGCGGCCAAAGCATTGACCGACAGTTGATCTTTAGCCAACCGGAAAGCCTTGAGTACCTCAAAGACTCCGCCGGCATAGGCCGGGCGAACCGTGATGTCGATGAGCGTGCGCTCCAGGTTGGTCAGGCGGACGGTGACCGGCGTTTCGCTGTCATAGGTTACGGACTCCGTGATCACGCCGAGTTCGTCCGTGTTCTTGCCATTGATGAGATAGATCCTGGCGCCTTCAAAATCAATAGCGTTGTTCGACTCGCGCGCCTTGCGCTTGAATGCGGCGTCGATGCGCTCCTGAGCCAATCCGCCCGTGGACTGGCTCTTGAGATGCTGCTCATGGTTCAGGTAGATCGTCTTGGGAATTTGCTCGGTCAAGCCGTGCATACGGACAGCGGTGTAATGGCTGTAGTAACAGCTTGGCTTGAGAGTGAGCAAGACCTCCAGCAACGGCACGGAGCCCCACACGAAGCGTGTTTCCGCCCGGTGAGGAAAAGGAAAGCGCAGGGTCTTGAGCTTGCCTTGCTTTTCCAGGAAGGAGATGAACTCTTGCGTGGTGGTGCGTTGAGCCAGGCGCCACCCCCGCCGCTGTTCGGCCAGAATCCGCTGTAGATCCGTCAGCTTGAAAACGGGCGACGACTGCCCAGCCAGATACTCAAAGATGTCAGGCTTGGCGATCTGAATGCGTGAAAGACCAACCATCGTCATGCCGTACTGTGAAGTATATATACTTCACAGTATATGCGATTTTCCGCTCCCGGATGACGGAGTTCGGGCTCGAACCGGCTGATTTGCGAGGCCGATCAAGGCGGTGCCGAAGTATATATACTTCGGCGTCGCCTTGAGGAAAATGCCTGTTTCTGCCGCTTGGGCTTCTGGTGTCATCTTCAGAGCAAGAATATGCACATCCAATGAAGTATATATACTTCACTGGACTACGCACGCCATACTCCGTGCAAAACTCGAACTCCCTGTAGCTTTTCTCGTACGGCCTCGTCGAATTCAATGCAGTAACCCCTCGCTACAATCCCTACCCACAAGTCATGTCATCACGAGGGCCGCCGCCACGGCGGCAGGCAAAGGGACTACCGATCAATGGGTACACGCTACGGCCGCCGTCGCTCGGACGGCACTTATGAGTACCACGACAGTGAAGCCTCTTTAAAGGCTGCAAAGCGCCAAGAGAACCAACGGGCGCGAGCGGGCTTTTTCGGCCTGGTCGGCCTGGCGGTGGGCGGGTGGCTGGCCTATCTGGGGTTGCAGTACGCCGGCGCGGCCGACTGGCCGAAATGGACGCGCTTTGCAGGCGTGCTGGCAGGCGCGGGCTTTTGCGCCGTGCTGTTCTCGATGCTTGCAGAGGTGATCTGGAAGTTGATGGCCGGGCTGTTGGTGCTCGCCATTCTGACGGTGATCGGCACGTCAATCTGGCAGGCGGTGTAGCTCATTGACTTGATGGCAAGCTCACCCCAAGGTCGGTACGCACTTCGATAAACACCGGTCCATCCATGGCCATCGCCCGTTCCACCGTGGAATCGACCTGTGCCGCGTCCTCGATGCGAAAGGCCGGCATGCCGAAGGCCTGGGCGATCTGGACGAAATCGGGGTTGAACAACGATGTTCCGCTGACGCGGCCCGGGTATTCGCGCTCCTGGTTGATGCGGATCGAGGCGTAGGCGTCGTTGTTGGAAAGGATGAACAGCACAGGCAGCCGGCGGTGCGCGGCCAGGATCATTTCGTTGCCGGTCATCATGAAGCCGCCGTCGCCCACCATGCAGATGGTCCTGGTGTCGGGGCGCCGCAGCGCGTTGGCGATGGCGGCCGGTGTGCCGTAGCCCATGGCGCCTGCCAGCGGAGACAGCAGCCGTTGCGGCGGGCGGAAGCGGAAATGTCGATACACCGGCGCGGCGAACGTGCCCGCGTCCAGGCAGATGACCGTGTGGTCGGGCGCGCGGTCGGACACGCTGCGCACCACGTTCTCGAACGGCACGCCCCGCTCGGGCCTGCGGTCGGGCCAGGCCACGTGCTGCCTGATGTTATCGGCCAGCCGGGACAGCCATTGCGCATCGCGGTGCGCGCCGGCGTCGCTGTCGGGCGGCAGCGCATTGACCAGCAGGATGGGATCGCACACCAGGCCGAAGTCGGCCTGGAAGGTCTGGCCGATGACGCCGTTGTCAGGATAGCAGTGGACAAAGGCCTGTTGCGGGCGGGGCAGGTCGGGAAACGTGTAGCCCTGCGTGGGAATGTCGCCCATGCGGGTGCCCAGCGCCAGGATCAGGTCGCTTTCGCGAAAGGCCTGCATCTGTGCTGCAGAGGGCGCCAGGCCGAGTTCGCCCGCATACAGGGGATGGGTGGGCGGAAAAACATCGTGGCGGCGAAAGGAGATGGCCACGGGAATGTTCCAGCCGCGCGCGAACTGTTCGAGCGCCTCGCGCCCGCCTGGCCTTTCGAACCAGCCGCCGGCGATGATCAACGGCCTTTGTGCGCGCTTCAATGTCGCGCGCAGTTCGGCCAGGGTGCCGGCATCGGGCTGGCCGGCGCGCGGTTCCGTGCAGGTCCAGCGATGCTGCTCTACTACTTGCTGCTGCACGTTCTCGGGCAGCACGAGCACCACGGGCCCCGGCGTGCCGGATGTTGCCACGCGTATCGCCTTGAATGCGGCCTCGGCCAGCTGGCCGGGATCGGTGGCCTCGAACACCCACTTGGCGATGGAGCCGAACATCTTCTGATAGTCGATTTCCTGGAAGGCGCCCCGCCGCAGGTCCTGTTTGGGGATCTGGCCGACAAGCAGGATCATGGGCACGGCGTCTTGCTGCGCAGTGTGCACGGCGATGGCCGCATTGCTTGCGCCGGGGCCTCGGCTGACCATCGCGACGCCGGGGCGGCCCGTGATGCGGCCATCGGCCACCGCCATGAACCCGGCGCCGCTTTCGTGCCGACACACGACGGTGTCGATGTCGGGAAAGTCGATCAGCGCGTCGAGCACGCCCAGATAGCTTTCGCCGGGCACCAGGAAGACGCGGTCGATCTGGTTGGCGCGAAAGACGTTCAACAGGGCGTGCGAGGAAGTTGCGTTCATATACGGCCGTGGAGCGGGTTCGAGTGCCGCGCGGGGGCGCGGATCCGGCAAACATTGTCCGGAATACGAACCCGCCATGACAATGCGCGGCGGGGCATAGCAGCTATACCTTTCTGGCCTGGCAATTCACGGGCATAAACTATTCCGGCATATTATTGGCAGTTCATTGAACCGGTGGGCTTCCATGGATTTGACGCGGTTGGAGTACTTTCTGCTGGTGGCCGACCACGGCAGTTTCTCGCGGGCATCGAGTGTCATCGGGATTGCGCAGCCGGCGCTGGGCCGCCAGGTGCAGCGGCTGGAAAGCGAATGCGGGGTGCGGCTGTTCTACCGCCACGGCCGCGGGGTGACGCTGACGCCCGAAGGCCGGCTGTATGCGGAACGCGTCAGGCCGCTGCTGCAGCAGCTGGCGCAGGCGAGCGAGGGGCTGGGGTCGGCGCAGCAACCGGTCACGGGCTCTATCACGCTGGGCCTGACCCCCACGATGATGGTGCTGTTGGGGCTGCCGCTGATCCAGGCGGTGCGCGACGCAGCGCCCGGCGTCAAGCTCAATTTCCTGACCGGCTATAGCGGCTACGTGCATGAATGGCTATCCGATGGGCGGCTGGACATCGCCATCCTGCACGAGGCGCGGCGGTCCCAGCATATCGCGGTCGACCCTTTGCTGGACGCCCGGCTGTTCCTGGTTTCGTCCGCAGGCCGCAGCCCGAAGACCGGGCGCGCCCGGCCCCGCAGCTTCCCGGTGCGCTCGCTGGCGGGCCTGCCGTTGGCCCTGCCCAGCCAGACGCACGGATTGCGCCGGGTGCTGGATGCGGCCGCGGCGAAACAGGGCATCCGGCTGGATGTGGCGTACGAGCTGGACACGCTCAGCCTGATGAAAGAGGTAACCGTGGCGGGCATTGCGCATACGGTGCTGGCGATGCCGGCCGTAATGCGCGAGGTGGTCGCGGGCCAGCTCGAGGCGATTCCCCTTTGCACGCCGGACCTGAGCACGCGCCTGTCGATTGCCACCTCGCTCAATCGGCCATTGACCAGGGCGGGCCGGCTGGTGATCGACCGGCTGCGGCCGGCGCTGCAACAAGCCATCAAGGCGGCGCCTGTCGCCCTGCACTTGCGGGGCTTGCCGTAGCCGCAAGCTAGGCCGGGCAGGCATAGCTGCTAAACGTGCTGGAACATAGGCCGCCAGGCCATGGCTATGCATAATCTCCCAAGCGTCGGCCAGCGGCAGGCCGCGATGCCGAAAAGATCAACGGGAGACAAGCATGCTGCAGAAGATGATGCGGATTTTGGCGGTATCGGCAGGGCTGGTGGCGATATCGACGGCGACCGCCGCCAGCGATTACCCGAACCGGCCGATTACCCTGCTCATTCCGGTTGCGGCGGGCGGCACCACGGACATTGCAGGCCGGGCCCTTGCCAAGCAATTGACCGACGAGCTCGGACAGACGGTTGTAGTCGAGAATCGGCCGGGCGCGAGCGGGGGCATCGCCAATGCCCAGGTTGCACGCGCGGCGCCGGATGGCTATACGCTGGTGCTGTCGTATGAGGGATTCCATACCGGCAACCCGGTGCTGACCAAGCAACTGACGTGGGATCCGGTCAAGGACTTCACGCCGATTGCGGAAGTGATACGCGGGCCCCACTTGATTTTGGTTCCGGCCAATTCGCCCGCCAAGTCGCTTCAGGACCTTATCGACCTGGCCAAGAAGAACCCGGGCAAGCTCAACTTCGCATCGTCGGGCGTGGGCTCGATCCAGCACCTGGGCGGCGAGCTTTTCCAGATCACCACCGGCACGGATATGGTGCACGTGCCCTACGGCGGCGCGGCGCCTGCCATGCAGGACTTGATTGCATCGCGCATCGAAGTGTTCATCACCACGCCCCCCACGGCAATGGGGCACCTGCAGGCAGGCACGCTGCGCGCCTTGGCGATCACCAGTGCGCAGCGTCATCCTCAATTGCCCGATATTCCCACCACGGCCGAGGCCGGCCTGCCCGATTTCCAGCTTGAAGCGTGGTTCTCGGTGTTCGGGCCAGCGGGCATGCCCGACGAGGTCGTGCAGAAACTCTCTGGCGCGATGGAGAAGGTCATCACATCAGACACCTTTATCTCGGCCATGCGCGAGCAAGGCTCTAATGCCAGCTACCGCTCGCCGCAGGAATTGGGGCAGATCGTGAAAGATGACCTGGCCAAGTGGACCAAGGTGGTGCAGACCGCAGGTATTGCGGCCAACTGAATCATCCGGGGGAGCCTGTCCGCTTGAGCATCGCCTGCGCGCTGGCGATGATTTCGCCATCGGCCTGCAGTTCCCCCTGCATGAACACCAGGCTGGACGTCTTGCGCATGACGCGTCCGCGCACGGCCAGAAATTGCCCGGGGCGGGCAGCGGCAAGATAGTGGGTGTCGAGCTGCACCGTCACGCAGGGCTGGCGTGCCATGGCGTCCCAGGCAATGGTGCTGAGTGCATGGTCGAGCAATGTCGCGATCAGGCCGCCATGCACGAGCCCGGCGGGGTTGGCGTGCGCGTCGCTGGCAAGCAGCCCGTATGCCCAGCCGTCGGCTTCGCGCCGCGTCCATAACGGGCCGACGAGCTGCGAAAACCCCTTGCCGGTACGCGGGGCCCAGCCCTCGGATTGCAACCATGCTTCTGTGTCTGCCCCGGCCATTTTTCGCTCCCTGGATATGTGCGGCGCCAAATACGTTGCTTTACCTGGCCATCATCTGCGACAGCGCCTCGGCCTCGGCCTGCATGCGCTTGGCCAGGTCCAGCGCCCGCGCGGCGCTCATGTGGTTGGCCAGCGCCGCGCCCACCAATGAATGGCTGAGACGGCCGCGTGCATCGAAGACCGGCACGGCCACCAGCGCCACGCCGTCGATGTAGTTGCCGCGATCGATACTGAAACCCTTGCGACGCACAGTGTCGACTTCTTTGCGCCAGGCTTCCATGTCGGGCGGCTGATCCCAGCGCAGTGACTTGAAGCGGCGTTCGAGTTCGGCGTCGTCGATGTCTGCGTAGGCGGCAACCAGCCGCCCCGTGGCGCTGAGCAGCGCGGGAAACCGGCTGCCCACGTCGACGTGCAGGCGAAACGGCGCGCGCGAACGCGACAAGGCCAGCACCACCATGTGGTCCAGGCCCGTGATCTCGACGCCTATGGCCGTGATGTTGTCTTCTTGCGCCAGCTTGTCCAGCACCGGCTGGACCAGGCTGGGGAAAGGGCTGGTTTCCAGGACGTTGCGCGCCAGCGCAAGCATGCCGACGCCCAGGCTGTAGCGCTTGCTGCTGCCATCGACCTTGACGAGCCCTTCGCTGACCAACACCCGCAAGATGTGCAGGCAGGTGCTGGTGACCATGCCCAGTTCTTCGGCAATGGCCTTCAGGGTCATGGGCCCCTGCCCGCGGCCCAGCAGGCGCAGGATGGCAATGGCGCGCGATACGGCGGGCACCTCGCGGATGCGCGGGCCTGACGGGGCTTTCGCCGGTTTGGTTTCGCTCATGCGGATTCTGTCTCCGTACAAAACTTTGGCAAGGATACGCCGGCCGCGCGAGATCAGGAATTCCGGGACGCATGCTGCATTTCCTATAATTGTACATATACAATTTTAGAACGCTATTGACAATTTTATTCGGGCGGCGCAAAGTTTGCCCGACACGATTGAGGAGACAAGGCGCCATGGCAAAGTTGACGGACTACCTTTCGTATGCCGATGCGCAAACCCACTGCACGCCGTCCGGGCTGTGGGAATTGTTCGATGGCGACCGCGAGCGCCTGAACATCGCGCATGAATGCATCGACCGCCACGCAGGCAGCGGCCGGCCGGCCGTGATCCTGGTGCGTGCGTCAGGCAATGACGAAGTGCTGGGCTTTGACGAACTTGCGCGCGAATCGTCGCGCTTTGCTCATGCACTGGTGGCGCGCGGCATCCAGCCGGGCGACCGCGTGGCCGTGATGCTGGAGCCGTCGCGGGAGTTCTACGTAGCCCTGTTCGGCGCAATCAAGATGGGCGCCATCGCCGTTCCCTTGTTCACGCTGTTCGGGCCGGACGGCATCCGCCTGCGCATCGAAGACTGCCGCCCCCGCCTGTTGATCACCAACGCCGAAAAGGCCGGGCAAGTACCGTCGCTGCCGAACCTGGAGGTGGTGGTCGCGGACCAGGACCTGATTCCGCCGCCCGGGCAGTATCCCGATCACTTCCAGACGCAAAGCCGTGCGGACGACCTGGCCATCTTCCAGTACACGTCAGGCACGACGCGCGAGCTTCCGGACGCCGTCAGGCACAGCCACCGCGCCATCGTCACTTTGATGCTGGCCGCGCTGTACGGCACGGGCATACGGCCGGGCGACCGCTATATGTGCCCGTCGTCTCCGGCATGGGGGCACGGGCTGTGGCATGGCACGCTGGCGCCGTTGGCGCTGGGCGTGACCATAGGCGCCTATTCGGGCAAGTACAACGCCGAACGCCTGCTGCAGGCTTTGCAGGACCACCGCTTCAACAATCTGTCGGCGGCGGCCACGCATTACCGCATGATGCGCAACTCGGGCGCGGCCGGCCAATACCAGTATTACCTGCAGAAATTGTCCTTCACGGGCGAGCCCATCGATAGTGAAACGGCGGAATTCGTGCAGGCCACCTTCGGCCGGCCGGCCTGCAGCATGTACGGCACTACCGAAATCGGCGTGTGCCTGGTCAGCTACCCCGGCGCGCCGGACTTCAAGGTCAAGCCGGGTTCGCTGGGCAAGGCGGTGCCGGGCCTGCGCGTGCAAGTGCAGGATCCCAGCGGCGCCCCCTGCCCGCCCGGCGTAACGGGCGAACTGAAGGTTTGGCGGCGCGGCGAATGGGTGCCCACCAAAGACCTGGGACGCACGGATGAAGACGGCTACTTCTGGCATGGCGGCCGTGCCGATGACGTGATTATCTCGGCCGGCTGGACCATGAGCGCCGTCGAGATCGAAGACGCCATTCTGAAACACCCCGACGTGGCAGAGGCCGCCGCCATCGGCGTGCCCGACGCCGTGCGCGGCCAGGTCGTGAAGGCCTTCGTAGTCGCACGCAGGCCAGGCGACGAGGCCTTTATCCGCGAAATCCAGGACGGCGTACGCACGCAGCTGAGCCAGCACGAGTATCCCCGCCAGGTGGTGTTCGTGGCGGAACTGCCCAAGACCCCGGCAGGAAAGATTCACCGCAAGAAATTGCGCGACCAGGAAGCGGCGCAGCGCGCGGCCGTTGCCGAACATTAATTCGAGAGAGGACACGGAGACACCATGTTGACCAAGACCGAAACCGCACGCAGTTTTCCCAAGATCACCGAACGCGGCCTGGACGAGCTGCGCGCCCGCATCGGCGTAAAGATCGGCGCCACGGCCGAACCCTGGTGCTACGAGGCCACGCGCGACAACATCCGCCACTATGCGCACGGCATTGGCGACGACAACCCGTTGTGGTGCGACCCGCAATACGCGCAGAACACCCGCTATGGCGGCATCATCGCCCTGCCCAGCTTTCTGTTTGCCACCAGCCGCATCGTTTCCGGATACGTGGGCGGCCTGCCCGGCGTGCACGCCATGTGGTCGGGGGCCGACTGGACCTGGCACAAGCCCGTACGCCGCAACGACGAAATCCGCACCGAAGCCTATCTTAAAGACCTGATCGAGCACGAGACGCGCTTTGCGGGCCGCGCGCTCCAGCAGATCTACCATGTGGATTTCTTCAACCAGGAAGGCGACAAGGTTGCCGAAGCCGACAGCTGGTGCTTCCGCACCGAGCGCGACCACGCCCGCGAACAGGGCAGCAAGTACAAAGAAGTGCGCGCCCGCGAGCCGCGCCGCTACACCGAAGAAGAGATCCGCGCCGCCTATCAGCTGTATGCGCAGGAAGAAGTGCGCGGCGCCAACACCCGCTACTGGGACGACGTGCAAGAAGGCGAAGAACTCCCGGTGCTTTTCAAGGGCCCCATGACGGTGACCGGCTTCATCGCCTACGCACAGGGCTGGGGCGGCCTGTACATCCGCGCCAACAAGCTGGCATGGCAACTGATCGACGCGCACCCCGGCGTGGGCATCACCAACCGGTTCGGCATCCCCGACGTGCCGGAGCGTGTGCACTGGGAAGAAGATTTCGCCCTGGAAGTGGGCGCGCCCGGCGCGTACGACTACGGCCCCGAGCGCAATTCCTGGCTGACGCACCAGCTGACCAACTGGATGGGCGACGACGGGTTCCTGCGCAAGTCGTACTGCAAGATCCGCCGCCACAACCCCGAGGGCGACATGCTGTTCTTCAAGGCGCGCGTCAAGCGCAAGTACGTAGAAGACGGCAAGCACCTGGTGGAAATCGAGCAAGAGGCGCGCAACCAGGATAACGAGTTGTCCGTGCTGGGCACCGGCGTCGTAGAGCTGCCCGCGCGCGGTTGAACCACGGCCCCTTTTCTCCCCGGCCAGGGCTGGCCGGGGTCTTACGTTTGTGAGGGTGCGATCATGTTCGACGCTTCCGAACACCATGGCGGCGCGCTTGCAGGGCTGAAAGTTATCGACCTGTCGCGCGTTCTGGCCGGGCCGTTGTGTACGCAGATGCTGGCCGACAACGGGGCGGATGTCATCAAGGTTGAGCCTCCGCTGGGCGACGAGACCCGCACGCTGGGGCCGCCGTTCGCCGACGACGGCAATGCCGCCTACTTCGGCTCTGTGAACCGTGGCAAGCGGGCCATTACGCTGGACCTTACCCAACCCGGCGCGCACGATGTCTTGTTTGCGCTGCTGCAGGATGCCGACGTGCTGGTCGAGAATTTCCTGCCCGGCACCATGCGCCGCTGGGGGCTGGACTACGACACGATACTGGCGCCCCGCTTTCCCCGCCTGGTGTACTGCACCATCAGCGGCTTCGGCGAAGACGGGCCGTTGGGCGGCCTTCCCGGCTACGACGCCATTCTGCAGGCGATGTGCGGGTTGATGAGCATCAACGGTGAGAACACCAGCGGACCCACGCGCATCGGCATTCCCATCGTCGATCACCTGACCGGCTACACGGCCATGACGGCCATTCTGATGGCGATCGTCGAGCGCAGCCGCAGCGGACGAGGCCAGCGCGTAGAGGCGACGCTGTTCAATACCGCCCTGAGCTTGCTGGTGCCGCATGCCGCCAACTGGCTCGCTTCGGGGCAGGCGCCACGCCAGATGGGCAGTGCGCATCCCAATATCGCGCCCTATGACAAGTTCAATTGCCGGGACGGGCAGATTTTCCTGGGCATTCTGAACGACCGACAGTTCGGCCGCTTCTGTGAACACCTGGGCCTGCACGACGTGCTTGCGGACCCCCGATACGCGCACAATGCCGACCGCCTGGCCCACCGCGACGCCCTGCGCGTGGCCATCGAAGCGGCGCTGGCCGGGCGCAGCCGCCAGACGCTGTGCAAGGAACTGATGGCGCTGGGCGTGCCTGCGGGCCCCGTCAACAGCGTGCCCGAAGCGTTCGAGCAGCCGCATGCGGCCGGCATGCTGGTGCAGCGCGACGGCTACCGCGGCGTGGGTTTGCCCAACCGCCTGTATCGCACGCCGGGCCAACCGGGCGGCAATCCACCCGGCTTTGCCCAGCATACCGATGAAGTCTTGCAGCAAGCGGGCCTGTCCGCCGTAGCCATCGCGCACCTGCGCGAAAGCGGCGTGCTGCCCGGCAGTACCCAGTCGTGTGACGCAGTCGTTTCAGATCTACAACAAGCCAATAATTCCACCGGGAGACGTTCATGAAACAGAGATTGAGTGCCTTGTTCATCGCAGCGGTTTCTTTTTGTTCAACGGCATGGGCCGATACCTATCCCACCAAGCCCGTGCGCGTGATCGTGCCGTACCAGGCCGGGCAAGGCACGGACGTGGCCACGCGCTTTTTGTCCGAGCGCCTGGCCAAGGAACTGGGCCAGCCGTTTGTCGTCGAGAACCGCCCGGGCGCGGGTGGCAACATCGGCACGGCCGAGGTCGCGCGCGCCGAGCCCGACGGATACACCTTGTTGATGGGCACGAACGGAACGCACGTGCTCAACCAGTATCTGTTCAGCACGCTGAACTTCGACCCGGCCAAGAACTTCGATCCGGTCATGCTGGTCAGCACGTTCCCCATGGTGATCGTCACGCGTCCGGAGTCTCCGTACAAATCGCTGGACGACGTACTGAAGGCGGCCAAGAGCAAGCCGGACGGCGTGGACGTGGGCCTGCCCAGCACCACGGCCCGCCTGGTGCTGGAACTGCTGGAAAAGCAGACGGAAACCAAGATCGTCGGCATTCCCTATAAGGGTTCGGCGACGGCGATGACCGATCTGATCGGCGGCCGGGTAAGTCTGGGCGTGGATACGATCAGCGCAGTGTCGGCGCAGATCGACGGCGGCAAGCTCAAGCCGCTGGCAGTGACGTCCCTGAAGACGTCGCCCTTGCTGCCCGGCGTGCCTTCGGTCGCCGAAGAAGGCGTCAAGGGATTCGAGGTCGTTGCCTGGAACGGCATGTATGCGCCCCACGGCACGCCGGCGCAAGCCATCCAGTCATTGAACCAGGCGCTTGCAAAGATCCTGAAGGATCCCGAAGTGCAAAAGCGCCTGCTGGCGCTGGGCCACGTGCCCGCGGGCGGCACGCCGAAGGATCTGGGCGACTTTGCGCAGAATGAACGCCAGAAGTGGGCGCCCGTGATCGCCGAGGCCGGCCTGAAGGCCAACTGAGCAGGCCGCGCAAGGCGGAGCCGCCTCAGGTTCCGCCCTGCAGGGCCGCGGCCACGCCGCGCCCGGAAACATCCAGCACCTGCGCCATGACCTGCGCCTGCCAATCGAAGTAGGGGTTGAATGTCAGGCGCGCGTGGGTTTTGCCTTCTTCGCGGTATCCCCAATCCGAAAACCATACGGGCGCGCCTTGTTCGCACGCGGCATGCTCGGCTTCGGCCTGCCCGTTCCAGCATATGCGCAGGCTGCCGGCATCGCCATAGAGCGCATTTGCTGGTGAAAACAGCGGCCCCATATGGGAAAACTGGCTGATTCGCCGTTCGGGCAGGTAGTCGGGGCGAACCAGGATACGCTGGTCGCGCGCGAATTCCGCGCGCTCGCCGCCATACCACACCAGCCGGCTGGCGGGGTGGGTGAACCGCGTCCGGAACACCTCTGCAAGGTAGGCGCTGTCGAGCACGGAGTCATGCTCGGCCACGATCATCAGCACGGGCTTGCCGTAGGGCGCGCGGCCAAGCGCCTGGCGCGCCGCCTGGCTGCTGCGGTAGAACTGGGCGAAACCATTAGTGGGCACCGTCAGGTATCGCACGGTGTTCTGCATGGGCCGCACACCATCGGGCTCGCGCAGCCAGGGACGCGCCCAGCCTATCCAGGGGGCCAGCCAATCGTATGCACTATTTGAGCGCAATGCCGGCGAAAACAGCAGCAGGCCGGCGACGTCCGGGTGCGCATAGGCATAGTCCACCACCAGGTTGGCGCCGGTGGAAAACCCGCCCAGGTAGACCTGGGCGGCTTCCTTGCGCAGCGCCTGCGCCTGTTCGGCCAGCACCTGCCGCCAGTCTTCGAGAGTGACGTCAAGCAGGTCGGCGGGATGGGTGCCGTGACCGGGCAGCAAAACCGTGCGCACCAGGAACCCGCGCGCCGCAAGCTGTTCGCCGATATCGTGGAACGACCACGGCGAATCGCCCAGGCCGTGCACCAGCAATATGCCTTTATCCGCGGGCCGGGCGGAACGCCATTCGCGAGGCGCATTCCAGGCCAGCTCGGCGGCGCGATCGTTGCTTTGGAAGTGGCGCCGCTGCTGCAGCGCCCGCAGGGCATCCTGGCGGTGGGCCTCGAACGTAACCTGCCGGACGGCATCGTAGCGACCCGCCGGTGACGTGCAGGCGATAGTGAGCAGCGACGCGCCCACGGCCAGCGCGAATCTCGCGAAGATCATAGGGAATACTTGATTTTCCGGTCCACAGCATAGCGGCCGCCCCCGCGCGCCGCAATATACAGCGCCAGGAACAGCATCAGCACGGGGAACTCGATGCCGCGGTCGATCCATGGCCAAGTGGGGCCGAGCGCATAACAGATGCCCGCCATCTGCACGGCAATGGCCAGCGCGACCGGACGAGTCCACAGGCCGATGGCCAACATGACCGCGCCCAGCGTTTCGAGCAGCATGACCAGCAACGCCAGCTGCGGCGCAAACGGCAGCCCCATGACGTTGCGGATCAGGTTGATGGACCCTGCCATCGGGTCGGCCATGGACCCGTGCGGGATGCCCAATGCCTTGGGCAGGCCATGGGTAAGCATGATGATGCCGAAGGCCAGGCGCAGCAACGCGTACAGGCAGGGTTCGGCGCGGTGATAAAGGCGCTCCAGCCCCGGAAACAGCAAGCGCGCGCCAGTTGGCGCCTGGGCGTCGGCGTCGGTGTGCCGGGCCGGCGTAGAAGTCGTCATGTCTGTCGCCTCTTGAAGATGAATAACCGGACAGGCGCGCCTTCGATGCCACGCCATGGGCGGCATGGTGGCACGCGGGCGTCATCGGATAAATGCCGCGCGTCCGGCTTGTGAATTCAACGGCACTCAACAATGCGTCGACGCGGGAAATGCCGGCAATCCTGGCCAGAAAGCAAACAAAGTTCACGACATGAAATTCCCGCGCCGCGCAGGCATTCCCGCAAGCGCGAGGCGGCGCTATGGTGCCAGAACCCACATCACACGCGGCCCTGCATCGACCATGACATTGACTTCTCCGTCCGTTGCGCTACCGCCGGGCGCTTGCGACAGCCACACCCACGTGTTCCTGGATCCCCATGACTATCCGTGGGCTGAGGTGCGGCGCTATACGCCGCCGCCCGCCTCGATAGCGCAACTGATCGAGCTGCACGACGCCCTGGGCATAGACCGCGTGGTTATCGTGCAGCCCAGCGTCTACGGCGCGGATAATGCCGCGACACTGCATGGGCTGCGCGTGCTGGGGCCGGGACGCGCGCGCGGGGTGGCGGTGATCGACGAAAACGTGACCGATTCCGAACTGGATGCCATGCACACACTGGGTGTGCGCGGCGTGCGCGTCAATCTGGAAATCGACCAGGCCAGCAATGCCGACACGGCGACGGCGCAGCTGCGCGCGACGGCGGCGCGCGTGGCGCGGCTGGGCTGGCACGTGCAGATCTACGCGAACCTGCCGTTGCTGGCCGCCTGTGCGCCCGTGTTGAGCGCCCTGCCGGTACCCGTGGTGCTGGATCACTATGCGGGCGCGACCGCCCGCGGCGGCCTGCAGCAGCCGGGCCTGCAAGACGTGCTTGCGCTGGTGGCCGAGGGCAATGCCTACGTCAAACTGTCGGCCCCGTATCGCCTGTCGCAGGCGCCGGGCTACAGCGACATGGAACCGCTGGCGTGCGAGTTCATACGCACCCGCGCCGACCGCATGGTATGGGGCAGCGACTGGCCGCATCCGCAGCCCGGTGTGCGCGCCGACCCCCGCGACATCAGCCCGCCTTTCGACGTGGATTCTGCCGCCGTGCTGGATGCGCTGCGCAGGTGGGCGGGCGATGCCGCCACGTTCTACCGCATTCTCGTGGAGAACCCGGCCATGCTCTACCAATTCGACGGCTAAGGCGACGCACCTGCCGCGACCTCATACCAACAAAGGAGACAACCATGCTGAAAACACCCCTGATCCGGGCCGCCGCGCTTGCCCTGCTGTGTGCCGCCCTGGGCGGCGCCCACGCACAGTCGCCCCAGGTCATCAAACTGGGCTGGCCCACGTCGGACAGCGCCACCGACCCCCTGGCCATGAGCGCGCGGGCCTTCAAGGAAGCCCTGGAGCGCCAGTCGGGGGGCACGATGCAGGTGCAGCTTTATCCCAACCGCCAGCTGGGCGATGACAAGCAACTGGTCGAAGGCACACGCTTTGGCACCGTGGACGCGGCGGTGGTCACCAATGCCGTCACGGCGCAGACCGAGCCCGCATTCGGCGTGCTGGACCTGCCCTTCCTGTTCGAGAATGAAGCCCATGTGCACAAAGTGCTGGACGGCGCCGTGGGCGACGAGCTGGCCAAGCGCATGGCTGCCAAGGGAGTGGTCGTGCTGGGATACTTCGAGGGCGGCTTTCGCAGCATGATCAACAACACGCGCCCCGTGTCGCAGCCCGCCGACCTGCAGGGCGTCAAGGTGCGGGTGATGCAGAACCCCATCTACATCGACCTGGTCAATTCGCTGGGCGGCGCCGCCGTGCCCATGGCCTGGGGCGAGACCATCACGGCTATCCAGCAAGGCACCATTGACGGGCTGGAACTGCCTGTGGCCCTGATCGAGCCGTTGAAGGTCAGCGAGTTCGCCAAGTACCTGTCGCTTACCAACCATACGTTTACCGCCTACGAACTGCTGATGAACAAGCGGCTGCTGGACAAGATGACGCCCCAACAGCAAGAGTGGGTGCGCGCCGCCGCCAAAGAAGCCGTCAGGGAACAGCGCCAGGCCATGGCCGGGCAGACGCCCAAGGCGCTGGCCAGCCTGCAGAAAACCTCGATGCAAGTGAACCCGATTGCGGAAGTCGCCAGCTTCCGCAGCGCGGTCGCGCCCATATACGACAAGGCCCGCAAGGCGGGCCAGGGCGACCTGATTGACGCAATACTGGCCGCCGCGCCCGGCGCCAAATGAGGAAACTGATGCAGGGGCTGGCGGCGGCCACCAAGGTTGCCGTGCGGGTGCTGACGGTTGTCATGCTGGGGGCGTTGGCGGTGCAGGTCATTATGCGCACGGCGTTCAATGCACCGCCTTCCTGGACCGAGGAAATCGCCCTGCTGGCCTTCAGCTGGACGGTGTTGCTGGGCATGGCTTACGGGGTACGCGAAGGGGTGCACGTGCGCATGGATCTGCTGCTGGATGTGCTTCCCCGCGCGCTGCGCCGCTTGACGGAACGCCTGGTGCTGAGCGCGATCGTGACGGTGGGTGTGTACCTGGTGGTGGCCGGATGGCAGTACACCGAAAGCGCGTTCGGCATCACGTCTGCGGCCACCGGTTATCCGATGCCGCTGCTGTACGCGAGCTGTGTCGTCAGCGGCGCGCTGGTTGCTGCCTTTGCGCTTGAGCGGCTGCTGGCGGGCGCGGCCGCCAGCGACGATCCGGACCCTGCCGAGGCATTGCAATGAGCGCAGTTGCGGCGATTCTTTCCCTGGGATTCGCGGGGCTGGTGCTGCTGGGCGTGCCATTCGCGTTTGCGCTGGCGATCTGCATCATTGCGTCGATCACCATCAGCGGCATCGATCCCATGCTGTTGCCGCAGACGCTGGTGGCGGGCACACAGAGTTTCAGCCTGCTGGCGATTCCGTTCTTCATGCTGGCCGGCGAAATCATGTCGGCGGGCGGCCTGTCCAAGCGGCTGGTCAACGTGGCCGACGTATTCGTGCGCCATTTGCCGGGCGGCCTGGGCCTGGTGGCCATTCTGGCGGCGGTCGTGTTCGCGGCGATAAGCGGCTCGGCCCCGGCCACGACGGCAGCCATCGGCGCGGTCATGATTCCGGCCATGGCCGAACGCGGCTATTCGAAAGCGTACGCCACCGCGCTGTGCGTGGCGGCCGGCGTGCTGGCGCCGCTGATTCCGCCGTCGATCGCCTTCGTGATCTGGGGCGTGATCGCCGAGCAATCCATCGTGAAGCTGTTTTTGTCCGGCGTGCTGCCGGGGCTGCTCATGGCCGGGGGCATGGCGCTACTGGTGCTGCTGTACGCGCGCCGGCACCATGTAGCCTGCCGCCCGCGCGCCACGCTTGCCGAGATCGCCACCGCGCTGCGCCAGGGGGTATGGGTATTGTTGGCGCCCCTGCTCGTGCTTGGCGGCATCTACCTGGGCCTGTTCACGCCCACCGAGGCGGCCGTGGTGGCTTGCCTGTATGCGTTGCTGGTCACGCTGTTTATCGAACGCACGCTGAAAGTGAGGCAGCTGGGCGCCATCATTACGCGGGCCATCTCGACCACCGCCCTGGTGCTGGCCATTGTGGGTTTCTCGCAAGGGTTCGGCGTGCTGGTCGCGCAAGAGCAGCTGGCATCGACGCTGACCACCTGGCTGGCCGACCACGTGCATACCAAATGGGTGATGCTGGCCGTGCTGAATATCGGCTTCTTCTTGTTGGCCGCGGTAATGGATGAAGTGGCCATCATGGTCATCCTGGGGCCCATGCTGATTGCCATCGGGCGGCAATACGGCGTGGACCCCATCCATTTCGGCAGCATGATCGTCACCAACGTGGCTATCGGGATGGCGGCGCCGCCCATCGGCTATTGCCTGTTCATCGGCATGGCCATCAGCAAGCTCAAGCTCTGGGACGTGGGCCGCGCCATCATTCCGTTTGTACTGGTGATGCTGGTGGTGTTGTTCCTGGTGACCTACGTGCCGGCATTTTCGCTGGCGCTGCCGGCGAGCTGGTAGCCCTGCGCGACGGCGTCGGCGATGCCCGCCACCACCCCCCCGCGGGCGTCGTCGCCGCCTGCCCGCAGCGCATACGAAGGATGCCAGGTGGCCAACAGCCATGCGCGGCCCAGGCGCATGGGCCGTCCCATGCATTCTTGCAGGCGGGCCCCGGGCCCCGCGATGGCTCGCAGCGCCGTGGCGCCCAGGGCAACGATGACCTCGGGACGCACACGTTCGAGTTCTTCTTGCAGCCAGTGCGAGCACGCATCGATTTCGCGTTGGGCCGGCGTCTTGTGAATGCGCCGCTTGCCGCGAGCCACCCATTTGAAATGCTTGACGGCGTTGGTAAGGTACAGTGCATCGCGCGGCACGCCGGCGCATTTCAGGGCTTCGTCGAGCACCTGGCCGGCCGGCCCGATGAAAACCTGCCCGGCCAGGTCTTCGTGGTCGCCCGGTTGTTCGCCCACCAGCATGACGCGCGCCGCATCGCGGCCCTGCCCCGGCACCGCCTGCGTAGCGTGGCGCCACAGTTCACAGCGGCGGCACGCGTCGAGCTCGGCGGGCACGGGCCGCTGCGGCTGCGCGCGCTGCGCGTCTACCGCCACCGGCTTGCCCGGCATGTCGCCCACGCCCTGTGCCTGGGCGTGCCGGCGCGCGCCATGGCGCGCCTGGGCGATCATGGAGGGGATCAGCGCCGCTTCGGGCAGGCCCTTCCAGAAACGCACGGGCATGCGCTGGTGCAGCGCCGCTTCGTTCAGGCGCGCCGGGTTGAAGGTGCTTTGGTAATACAGCCGCCACAGCGCCTCGGCCGGATCGGCTGCAGCGTCGGCCCGCAACGCCTGCGCGTCGGCGGGCGCGTCGGTAATGCGCAGGGCGCTGCCATCCCAGTGGGCCAGGCCGTGCGGCGTGCCTATGCACCACGTCGCATGGCCCATGCGGCGCGCAAAGTGATCGGCGGCGTCGGCCAGCACATCGTGCCGGGGCTCATACCAGGCCACGTACTGCGGCATGCCGGGGCGATCGCTGCGACGAAAGCGGACATAGGCGATCATGTCATGGTGGTCGCGGCGTACGGCCTTGGCCATGGCATGCAGCCGCGCGCCGTCTTCATCGGCCGCCGATACGCCGGCCCGGTCGCCGTGCGTATAACGCCACAGAACGCGATACAGCAAAGCCCACGGCCGTGGCGACCGATACTGCGCGGCCTCGCGCAGCAGTTGCGCGAACTCTCTGGAAATACGCACCTGCGGCGGCGCCGGGGGCACGCCCGGGCAAGGCGCTTCGGCGTGGGGCTCATCGCCAGGCGCGGCATAGTCCAGCGCAATCTGCGCGGCCTGTGGCTGATGCGGCGCGTCTTCCCAGGCAAGGGTTTCAGGGGGCCATTGCGCCGCGAGCGCGATCAGGGCCTGTTTGCGCCACCCGGCGTAGGTGGGCGTCACGACAAGCCTGCGTTGAACGGCGTGGCTCATAGCAGGGACAACTGTGCCGGGGCGGGGCTGAGCGCCCGGCGCAGTTGTTCAGAGGTGGGGTCGGCCAGCGGCGGCCGGTAATCTTGCACGACGACGAAGGGCCGCAGCTTTTGCATGGGGCAACGCAGGCGCACCAGGTCTTGGTAGCGCACGGCTCGCAGGCGGCGCAATTCGACCAGGCGCTGGGCGTTGCGTATGCCTATGCCGGGCACGCGCGCCACCAGCCGTAGCGGCGCGCGGTTAAGATCCACCGGAAACAGGTCGCGGTGCGCCAATGCCCACGCCAGCTTGGGATCGATGTCCAGCGGCAGGTCGCCCGAGCCCTGGAACAATTCTTCGGCGCGATAGCCGTAGCCGCGCAACAGGAAATCGGCCTGGTACAGGCGATGCTCGCGCAACAGGGGCGGCGCCTGCGCGGGAAGGCCGGAGGGGCTGTCGGGGATGGGGCTGAAGGCGGAGTAATACACGCGCTTGAGCTTGTACGCGCCATACAGCGCCTGCGCGGTATTCAGGATGGCGCGGTCGTCCGCGTCGTCGGCGCCGACGATCATCTGCGTGCTTTGCCCCGCCGGCGCGTTGCGGCGTTTTTCTTCGCGCGCGGTTTCCTGCGCCAGGCGGATCGAGCCCATGGCCCGCTTGATGGTGCCGGCGTTCTTCTCGGGCGCCAGGCGGTACAGGCCCTTGTCGGTGGGCAGTTCGATATTGACGCTGAGCCGGTCGGCATACTGGCCGGCAAGCGTAATAAGGCGCGGGTCGGCGTCGGGGATGGTTTTCAGGTGGATGTAGCCGCGAAACTGGTGGGTTTCGCGCAGCGACCGGGCCACCTGCACCAGTTGTTCCATGGTGTAGTCGGCATTGCGGATGATGCCCGAGCTCAGGAACAGCCCGTCGATGTAGTTGCGCCGGTAGAAGTCGAGCGTGAGATCGACCACTTCGCGCGGCAGGAACCGCGCGCGCGGCACGTTGCTGGATCGCCTGTTGACGCAGTACTGGCAGTCGTACTGGCAGAAATTGGTAAGCAGTATCTTCAGTAACGAGACGCACCGGCCGTCGGGCGTGAAGCTGTGGCAGATGCCCGCGCCCGTGCTGGCGCCCAGCCCCGCGCGCCCTTTGGAGTCGCGGCGCGGCGCGCCGCTGCTGGCGCATGACGCGTCGTATTTGGCGGCGTCAGCCAGAATTTCGAGCTTGGTGGCGATTTCCATATACTGTATATTTATACAGCAAAATTGCCTGCCGCCTGGTGTTGCAATGCCCCGCATGCCGGGTAAATTGTGGGGCACGTCCCGCCGCTATTCCACGGAGCCAGCCGTCATGACCGCCACTTTCACTCCCGCCTGCACAACCTTCCGTGCCCTGCACGAAAACGGCTGCTTTATCCTGCCCAACCCCTGGGACGCGGGCAGCGCCAGGTTTCTGCAAAGCCTGGGCTTCAAGGCGTTGGCCACCACCAGCTCGGGCATGGCCTGGTCTCGCGCCCGACCAGATGGCGGCGCAAGCCTGGACACGGTGCTGGCGCACCTGCGCACCATGGTGGCGGCTACGCCGCTGCCGCTGAACGCCGACTTCGAAAACGGCTATGCCGACGACGCCGAAGGCGTGGCGCGCAACGTGCGGCTGGCCGTCGAAACCGGCGTGGCGGGGCTATCCATCGAAGACGCCACCGGCGACGCCGCCCAGCCACAATATTCACTTGGCGTCGCAGTGCAGCGCCTGCAGGCAGCGCGCAGCGCCATCGACGCGGCGGGCACCGGCACATTGCTGGTGGGGCGCGCCGAAAATTTCATCGCGGGCAACCCCGACCTGCACGACACCATCGCCCGCCTGCAGGCGTACGCCGAGGCGGGGGCCGATTGTCTGTACGCGCCGGGCATACACACACGCGAACAGATCCGTGCGGTGGTCGCCGCGGTCGCGCCCAAGCCAGTCAACTTGCTGGTAGGCTCGACCACCGAACTCAGCCTGGACGACATCGCGTCGCTGGGCGTGCGGCGCATCAGCGTAGGCGGCGCGCTGGCGCGCTCGGCATGGGCAGGGTTTATGCGCGCCGCGCAATTGCTGGCACAGGGCCACCTGGACACCGCGTTTGCCGACGCGGCCCAGGGCAGCCAGCTCAATGCCTTGTTCGGCGCCCGCCCATGACCGGAAACATCCAGCGCAAGAAGGCGAGTGTGCGCCATGACGGCGACGCCTACACTGACATGACCACGCTTGCCTGCGCCCCCACGCGCAGGCAGCGCCCGCAAGGAGCCTGATCATGTCATACACCTGCAAGACCATCGCCACGCCCGTAGGGCAGCTTACGCTGGTGGCGCGCCAGATGAAGCTGGTGGCCGTTCTCTGGGAAAACGACCGGCCCGGCCGGGTCCCGCTGGGCCCCCTGAATCACGATCCGCACGATCCCGTGCTGTGCGAAGCCGAACGCCAGCTCGGCGAATACTTCTCCGGGCATCGCGATACGTTCGATCTGCCGCTGGACTTCCACTACGGCACCGAATTTCAAAAACAGGTCTGGAACGCGTTGCTGACCATCCCGTACGGCCAGACCCGCAGCTATCGCGACATCGCCGCGCAGATCGGCCGCGACAAGGCGGTGCGCGCCGTGGGCGCGGCCAATGGTCGCAACCCCTTGTCGATCGTGGCGCCTTGCCACCGCGTGGTCGGCGCCACCGGGCAGCTCACCGGCTTTGCAGGAGGCCTGCGCGCCAAGGCCCTGCTGCTGGCATTGGAAACCAAACAAGGAGAACTCGCGGCATGAACACGCAGCGCAGCGTCATCATCGGACAGGACGGGCTTGCCCGGCCGCCCTGGGCAGCGCACGATCCGATGCTGCAGCACTATTACGACACCGAATGGGGCATGCCGGTGCGCGACGAACAGGGGCTGTTTGAACGGCTCAGCCTCGAATGCTTCCAGTCGGGGCTGTCGTGGGCCACCATCCTGCGCAAGCGCGAGGCCTTTCGCAAGGCATTCCGCCATTTCGACCCCGATGCGGTGGCGGCCTTCAACGCCAACGATATCGACCGCCTGATGGCCGACGCGGGCATCGTGCGCAACCGTGCCAAGATCCTGGCAACCATCAACAATGCGGCGGCCACCATCACGCTGCGCGCCGACGGCGGCCTGGCGGAATTCATCTGGTCGTTCAAGCCCCCCGCCACGCCCGAGCCGCGCACGCTCGACGACATCCCCACGGTGTCCGAAGCATCCACCGCACTGAGCAAGGCCTTGCGCAAGCGGGGGTTCTCGTTTGTGGGGCCCACCACGATGCATGCACTGATGGAAGCCGTGGGCATCGTCGACACGCATCTGCTCGACAGCCATCGGCGGGGCAGTTCGGGGGTTTGGCCGCGCTGACGTTGCCGCGCGCACAAACGCCCGTGCGTGGCGCACGGCGCGGAAGTCGCGCCATAATCAAGGGGTCGGCCTCTCTGCAGGCAGCTACCGGGAAAGCCCATGTATCGTTCACTGTGCCGCTTCTTCCTCATCAGCGCCGCGGGCATGCTGGCCGCGTGCGCCACCAGCCCGTCGTCCGATTCCGCGCCAGCCGCGCTGTCGGCCTATCACTGGGACCTTGCCCAGGCCCATGACGGCAATGGCGCGCCGCAGCCTGATTGGGCGCCCCCCGCCACCCGCCAGGGGCAGCCCCTGCGCCTGAGTTTCGCCGACGGCCGCTTGTCGGTGTCGGGCCTGTGCAATCGCCTGGGCGCCAGCTATACCCTGCAGGGCAGCAGAATCAGCATTTCGCCTGTGGTGGGCACCATGATGGCCTGCCCGGAAGCCGCCGTCATGCAATACGAACAGGCGTTGGGCCAGCGCCTGCCGCAGGCCGCCGCCTGGCGCATCGACCAGGGCCAGGGCGGCCCCGCGCTGACACTGACCTTCAACGATGGCGCGACATGGACGCTGACGGGCACGCCTACCGACCAGACACGCTTCGGCACGGCAGGCCAGACCCTGTTCATGGAAGTCTCCGCGCAGCGAGTTCCCTGCTCGCACCCCTTGGTGCCCGGCAAACAGTGCCTGCGGATCCGCGAGGTTCAGTTCGATACGCAGGGCCTGAAAACCGGCCACGGCGAATGGCAGGCCTTCTATGACGAAATCGAGGGGTACACCCATGAGCCCGGCGTACGCAACGTACTGCGCGTCAAGCGCTATGAACGCCCGCAGGCGCCGGCCGATGCCTCGCGCTACGCATACGTGCTGGACATGGTAGTGGAAAGCGCCCGCGAATAATCGATATCGCGGCCGCGGCGCACGGCCCGGCGCAGGCTTGATCGCCGTCAAGGGCGCCGCGGCCTGCGTCGATACAACATCGAACCTGCGCGCCGCCCTCGCCCCTTTTTCCGCCCCATGCCATGGCCTATCCCATCCTGCTGATCGTGCACCTGTTTGCCGCCATTGCATTCGCCGGCACGGTGTTCTTCGAAATCATCATGCTGGAAGGCGTACGCAGGCACGTGCCGCGTGAAGCCATGCGCGTCATCGAAGCGGCCATAGGCGCGCGCGCCCGCCGCATCGTGCCGTGGATCATCCTGGCGCTGTATGGGGCCGGGCTGGGCCTGGCGTGGCAGCACCGGCACGCGCTGGCCCTGTCACCGGCCGGCAGCTTCGGCGTATTGCTGTGGTTGAAGATCGCATTGGCCGCAAGCGTGTTCGGCCACTTTGTCGCGGCCATGGTGTTGCAGCGCCGCGGCCGCCTAAATGGCCGCAACTCGCACCGCATCCACGTCAGCGTGTTCTGTCATGTGCTGCTGATCGTCTTGCTGGCCAAGGGCATGTTCTACCTGCACTGGTAGACGCCGCGCTATTGGCCGGCGTTCGGGAAGAACAGCTGCTGGCCATTTACCTTATAGGCGGCAATGGCGTCCTGGCCGGCCTTGGACGTCACCCAGTCTACGAACTGCTGGGCCTGCTTGGCCTTGACGTGCGGGAATTTGGCGGGGTTCACCACCATGACGCCGTACTGGTTGAAAAGCCGCTTGTCACCTTCGACCAGCACAGCCAGATTGCCGGGGTTCTTGAAGCTGAGCCAGGTGCCGCGGTCGGTCAGCGCATAGGCATTCATCGATGACGCCATATTCAGGGCGGGGCCCATGCCGCAGCCACAGGCCTTGTATCCCTTGCCCTGGTCTTGAACCTGTGCCGCCTTCCAGAATCGCAGCTCGGCAGCGTGGGTGCCGCTCTTGTCGCCGCGGGATACGAACGGCGCGCTGTCCTGCGCGAGTTCGGCCAGCGCCTTGACGATGTCGCTGCCCTTGACGCCGGCCGGATCATCTGCGGGCCCCACGAGCACGAAATCGTTGTACATCACCGGATAGCGCTTGGTGGCATAGCCGTCGGCCACGAACTTTTCTTCTGCGACCTGGTCGTGCACGAACAGCACATCGGCATCGCCGCGGCGCGCCATGTCCAGCGCCTGGCCCGTGCCCTGCGCCACCACTTTGACGTCCACGCCGCTTGCCTGCTTGAACGCCGGCAACAGATGCGAAAACAGGCCGGACTGCTCGGTAGAGGTGGTGGACGCCATGACGATTGTTTCGGCGCTGACCACCGGCGACACCACAAGCGTCGCGGCCAGCAGCGCCGGAGCGCCGGAGCGTCGCAATAAGTTGGTGAGTTTCATGTTATGCGTTCTCCTTTGACGAACAGGCGCGCCGCCTCGGGCAGCGGGCCATAGAAAAAATCGTCGACGGGCAGGTCGGTGATCACCTGCCCGCGCTCCAGGTAAATCACGCGGCGCGCCAGGCGCTTGACCTGCCCCAGGTTGTGGCTGCTGAACACCATGGCGGGCGCGCGATCCGCGCCGCCGCTGGTGAACGCCTGCATCATCTGCTCGACATCGCGCTTGGCGTGCGGATCGAGGCTGGCGGTAGGCTCGTCCAGCAGCAGGACGTCGGGCTGCAGCGCCCAGGCCCGCACCATGGCCAGGCGCTGCTGCTGGCCACCGGACAAGGTCTTGGCATTGCGCTGCGCCAGTTCCGACATGCCCGCGCGCGCCAGCGCGTCCTGGCCCCGCATGCGCGCATCCCGCCAGCGCATGCCGCGCAGCCACAGGCCCAGCGTGACGTTGTTCAGTGCCGATGTGCGCAACATATAAGGGTGCTGGAACAGCATTGCCTGGCGGCGGCGCGCCAGGCAATGCGCCACCCCGCGCGTGGGCTGGATCAGGCAATGCAATAGACGCAGCAAGGTGCTCTTGCCGCTGCCATTGGCGCCCACCAGGGCCACGCATTCGCCGGCGTGGATCTTCAGCGACACCCCGCGCAGCGCCCGCACCGCGCCGTAATCGACGTCGACCTCGTGCAGGTCGAACAAGGGCCCAGGCGCGACGGGCGCACGGCTGTCGGCTGCGCCGACGGGGCCCGGAGCCGTTTCGATGCGCAGGCCTTTCATCGCACAGCCCCCGCCGCCCCGAACAGGCCCGACAGCCCGGCGTCGCGCCGCTCGCGCCAGCGCCGCACAAGTGCCGCCAGAATGTTGAGCAACAGCACGACCAGCAGCAATATCAGGCCCAGCGCCACCGCCAGCGGCAGGTCGCCCTTGCTGGTCTCGAGTGCGATGGCCGTCGTCATGACGCGCGTGTAGCCTTCGATGTTGCCGCCCACCACCATCACCGCGCCCACTTCGGAAACGGCGCGCCCGAAGGCGGTAATCACGATGGTCAGCAAGGTGAAGCGCTCGTCCCACACCAACAGCAGCGCGCGTACCATGGAGCGCGCACGCAATGAACGCAATTGCTCGCCATGATGGCGCTCGGCGTCTTCGACCGTCTGGCGCACAAGCGCGGTAACGATGGGCACCACGAGCACGGTCTGCGCCAGCACCATGGCCTGGAACGAGAACAGCCAGCCTAGAAAGCCCAGCGGGCCGGAATGAGACAGCAGCAGGTACACCACCAGGCCCACCACCACCGAAGGCAGGGCCAGCGACGTATTCAGCAGCGTCAACACGATGCCGCGGCCACGAAAACGCGCTACGGCCAGCCACGATCCGGCGGCCATGCCGAACACGCACGCCAGCAGGCACGCACAGGCGCTGACGGCCAGCGATCGCGCCACGATGGACAGCAGCACTGAGTCGGCCGTCGCGATAAGGTGGATTGCGGTCAGGACGCTGTCGGCCAGGGTATTCATGATGGTCTTGGTCTGAGGTGTACTGAGGGTATCGCAGCAGTATCATGCAAGCCATATGAAACGGATTGCATAAGTCCGACGGCCTGTCCGGCCCGGGCGTTTAAGGCATACTCGCGAACGTGCATCGTATCGACCTTACCTATCAGCTTGGCGCCGACAGTGACGCCGCCCCGGCCACCATCGGCAATGCGCTGATGGACCTTCTGTTTGCTGTGCGGCAGCACGGCTCGATATCGGCCGCTGCCAAGGCGCTGGGCCTGTCGTACCGGCACGTGTGGGGCGAACTCAAGAAATGGGAACAGACCCTGGGCCGCACCCTGATCGTCTGGGACAAGGGCCAGCCCGCGCGCCTGAATGAGTTCGGCGAAAAACTGCTGTGGGCCGAACGCCAGGCGCAGGCGCGGCTGGCTCCGCAGATCAACGCGCTGCGCGCCGACCTGGAACGCGCCTTTGCGGTGGCGTTCGACGACGCTGCGCATGTCGTGCCGCTATACGCCAGCCACGACGACGCGCTGGGGGCGCTGCGCGACCACGCGGTTTCCAGCGCGAAGCTTTATCTGGACATCCGCTATACCGGCAGCGTCGATGCCATCCGCGGCCTGAACGAGGGGCGTTGCGTGATCGCGGGGTTTCATACTCGCCACGATCCGGTGCCCGGCTCGCTGACCGAGCGCATCTACAAGCCGTTGCTCAAGCCCGGAATGCACAAGATCATCGGCTTTGCACAACGCAGCCAGGGCCTGATCGTGGCGCGCGGCAATCCGTTGGGCCTGCGCACGCTGGCAGACCTGCTGCGGCCTGGAACACGGTATGTAAACCGGGCGCTGGGCACGGGCACCCGCGTGCTGTTCGACGAATTGCTGGAGCAGGCAGGCCTGGCATCGGCCGATGTCGCGGGCTATGCGCGCACCGAGCCGTCCCACACTGCAGTGGCCCATGCAATTGCGGCGGGCACGGCCGACGCGGGCCTGGGCATCGAGTCGGCCGCGCGGCAGCACCATCTGGACTTCTTGCCGCTGGTGCAGGAAAGCTATTTTCTGGTGTGCTTGAAATCAACGCTGGACCTGCCGTCTACGCGGGCCCTGCTGGACGTGCTGCGCAGCGCGCCCTGGCAGGCGGCGCTGGCGCGCATGCCGGGATACGCGCCGGCGCAGAGCGGACAGGTGCTGTCGTTGCGGCGCGTGCTGCCATGGTGGAGCTTCCCGCCCAAGCCGCCCGCACGCGGCGGGCGCGGCGGCCCGCGCTAGGTCGCGGCCAGGCGCGAGGTCGCCAGCTCGGGCTGCAACACCAGCCGCTCGGGCGCTGTGTAGCACACGAAATGCCGGTTCACGGCCCTGCCGATGGCGCACAGGCCCAGGCCGCGCGCGAGCTCGTAACCCATTTGTGTAATGCCGCTGCGAGACACCACGACGGGCACGCCCATCTGCGCCGATTTCATGATCATCTCGCTGGTCAGCCGGCCGGTGGTGTAGAACACCTTGTCGGCGCCGCCCTGCTGCGCGGGCGGCTGCAGCCACATCCAGCCGGCCAGGGTGTCAATGGCGTTGTGGCGGCCTACGTCTTCCACGAACATCAGCATCGTCTCGTCGCGAAACAGCGCGCAGCCATGCACCGACCCCGCCGACTTGTAAGTGGTTTCCTGCAGGCGAATAGCGTTGAGCAGGCCATACAACTGCGCCTGCGTCAGGCGGGCGTCCGGGTCCAGCCGCACCTGGTCGAGCTCTTCCATCAGGCCGCCGAACACGCTGCCCTGCCCGCAGCCCGTGGTGACTACGCGCTGGGCCGTACGGGCCTCGATATCCGCGATGCCGTGGCGGGTGACGACGGACGCGGCGTTGACCTCCCAGTCGACCATAATGGATTCGACTTCGTGCACGTCGCGGATCAACCGCTGGTTGCGCAGATAGCCCAGCACCAGCAGCTCGGGCATTGCGCCCAGCGTCATCAGGGTGACGAGTTCGCGGCGGTCGACGTAGATCGTCAACGGCCGCTCGGCCGGAATCGAGATGACTTCTGACGCGCCGTGCTCGTTGACGACAGTGACTTCGCGGGTAAGCGGCGCGCGCGCCTGCGTCAGGGTCGGCAGCGATGCAGCGCGGGCTGTGCTCACTTGGACGACTTGTCGCCTTCGGCCTCGGTCTGCGGCGAACTGGGCGGACCGGCGGCCGGCTCTGCCGGAGAATGCGCGCCGGACCCTTCGCGCGGCTGCACGGACGCCGGCGCGTACACAAAAGGCCCCGGGTCCACGCAGGCCGAGGTAGGCACGGGCTGCACAGGCTTCTTGCCGTCGCCCTGGACGCGGGACAGATACTCTGCGGCCACCCGGTCTTGCGCTTCGCACAACTGGTAGGCCGCCACCTTTGCGCTCCAGGCGGCGCGCGCCTTGGCTTCTGCGGCCTTGGCCTGTTCGGCGGCAGTGGGCTGCGGCAGCGCCGCCTGCGCGGTGGCGGCAAGCAGGGTAAGAGAAAATGCGGCAAGCAGTTTCATGGCGTACTCCTTATCAGGCGCCGGCCGGGCGAGCGCCCTGGCGCTTGGCGCTCTTGGGACGCGTGCGCTGGGCCGGGATCTTGCCCGCCTTGATGTCTTCGTACCAGACGTCATGGTGCTCGCGGGCCCAGGTCTCGTCAACGTAGCCGGTTTTCATGGCCTTGTAGGCGCCTTGCATGCCTATCGTGCCCAGGTAGATGTGGCCCATGATCATGCACATCATCAGGATGACCGACACGGCATGCACCATGTGGGCGATCTGCATATTGCCGCGGGTGTACACCAGGCTGCCCGGTATCACGCGATCAAGGAACAGGCCCGATGCCACGACGATGATGCCCAGCGCCAGCATGCCGAACCAGAACATCAGCTTCTCGCCCGCGTTGAAGCGCCCGGCCGGCACGTGCTGCGACCGCAGCAGGCCGCCGCCCTTGCGCAGCCACGTCCAGTCGTAGCGGCGGAATATGTTGTCTTTGACGAAGGTAAGCAGCACCACCGCCAGCGACACCGCAAACACCGGTCCGACAAAGTTGTGCACCGTCTTGAGCACCCACGTCAGCCAGCCGAACAAGGCGCTGCCCATCCAGGGCAGCATGATGTGCCTGCCAAAGGCCATGACGATGCCGGACAACGCCAGGATGACGAATGCCGCCGCATTGACCCAGTGGGCCGCCCGCTCGAAGTAGGTAAAGCGCTCGATCTTGCGGCCGGTCTCGGCCTCGCGCAGCTTGATGGAGCCCTTGGCCAGGTAGAACAGCAGGATCGCCACCAGGGCGATCAGCAGCAACCCGCCGCCATAGGGAATGATCCAGTGGTTGCGCACCTGGCGCCAGGCCTCGCCCGCGTTGGTGTACAGCGACCCGGGATACTGCACGAAGCGCTGGATCAGCACGCCGGCTTCCGGGGCCTGCGTGCGCGGCAGGCTGCTGTAGCCCGGCTCGCCGGAGTTGACCTGGCGCCACATGGGGGCATTGTTGCCGGGCTGTACCTGGGCACGCTGCGCGTTGGTCTGTTGGGCGTAGCCCGGCAGCTCGGCCGCGTCGGGCTTGACCTCGAAAATATTGGCGCTCTTGATGCCGCCCAGGCCGCCGTCGGCCGGCGCGGCAGTCTGTGCCGCCGCCGGCGCCGCCAGGGCCGCGCCGATCAGGATTGCCGCGAAGATTGACCGTACCATGGCAGCCTCCGGTCAGTTGACTTTGTTGTACTCGTTCTGCCCGCGCTGCGTGCGCAGGTTGAGCTCACGCGACCAACTGGCTTTATCGCCAGGCTTCCAGCCCGGCGCGACGAAATTGCTTCCGGTTCCTGCATACAGGGGCTCGCCCGTATTGGTGCCGGAGCGCACTTCTTGCGAGGGTTCGGAACACGCCGCCAGCGCCAGTGCCAGCAGCCCTGCGTAGGCTATGCGCGTCATCATGATTTGCCCTTTGCGTCTGCGGCGGGCGGCTGGCCCGCCTGTTGCGACCCATAGGCCGTGCCCCAGCCCCAGACTTCCGCGCCCTTGCCGCGCGTGACCACGCGGGTACGGAAGATATCCGCGACCACATCGCCATCGCCGGCCAGCAACGCCTTGGTGGAACACATTTCGGCACAGGCGGGCAGCTTGCCCTCGGCCAGGCGGTTGCGTCCGTACTTTTCGAATTCGGCTTCGCTGCCGTGTTCTTCGGGACCGCCCGCGCAGAAGGTGCACTTGTCCATCTTGCCGCGCACGCCGAAGGTGCCCTGCGAGGGGAACTGCGGCGCGCCGAACGGACAGGCGTACGAGCAATAGCCGCAGCCGATGCAGGTGTCTTTGTTATGCAGCACCAGGCCTTCTTCGGTGTGGTAGAAGCAATTGACCGGACACACCGCCATGCAGGGCGCGTCGCTGCAGTGCATACAGGCCACCGAGATCGATTTTTCGCCAGGCACGCCATCGTTCAGGGTGACCACGCGACGGCGGTTCACGCCCCATGGGATCTCGTGTTCGTTCTTGCAGGCGGTGACGCAGCTGTTGCATTCGATACAGCGTTCTGCATCACACACAAATTTCATTCTTGCCATGACGCGTCTCCTCAGGCCTTCGCAATGTTGCAGATGGTGGTCTTGGTTTCCTGCATCATCGTCACAGAGTCATAACCATAGGTGGTGGCGGTATTGACCGCTTCGCCGCGCACCACGGGCGCCGCGCCTTCGGGGTAGCTCGACAGCAGGTCGGCCCCTTGCCAGTGGCCCGCGAAGTGAAACGGCATGAAGGCGGTATCCGGACCCACGCGCTCGGTAACCAGGGCCTGCACGTTCAGCCGCGCGCCAGTAGGCGTGCTGACCCACACGCGGTCGCCGTTGCGGATGCCCCGCTCTGCCGCCGCCTTGGGGTTGATTTCAACAAAGCTCTGTTGTTGCAGCTCGGCCAGCCACGGGTTGGAGCGCGTTTCGTCGCCACCGCCTTCGTATTCGACCAGGCGGCCCGACGTAAGAATGATGGGGAACTTCTCGTAGAGCCGGTCGGCCACGTTCTTTTGCTGCAGCGATGTGTACAGCGTGGGCAGGCGCCAGAATGTCTTGAGGTCGTCGTGCGACGGATACTTGGCGACCAGGTCCGGCCGCGTGCCGTAGATGGGCTCGCGGTGCTGCGGAATGGGGTCGGGGAAGTTCCAGACCACGGCCCGCGCCTTGGCGTTGCCGAACGGATAGCACCCGTGGTTTTGCATCGTCACACGGATAATGCCGCCCGACGGGTCGGTTTTCCAGTTCTTGCCTTCGGCCGCCTTCTTTTCGGCGTCGGACAGTTCGTTCCACCATCCCAGCTTCTTGAGCAGGATATGGTCGAACTCGGGGTAGCCGGTGGTCAGGTCCGCGCCCAGCGAATGCGAGCCGTCTTCGGCCAGCAGGTTTTCGCCGTCGCGCTCTACGCCGAAGTTGGCGCGGAAGTTGCCGCCGCCGCGCATGACGTGCAGGCTGGTGTCGTACAGGTTGGCGGTGCCGGGATGCTTGAGTTCGGGGTTGCCCCAGCACGGCCAGGGCAGCCCGAAGTAATCGCCGGTAAGGTCATAGCCCGTTTCGGGGTCTTTGCCGCCCTTGGCGCGCAGGGTCTTGACGTCGAACACATGCATGTTGCGCATGTGCGCCTTCAGGCGCTCGGGGCTCTGACCCGTGTAGCCGATGGTCCAGACGCACCGGTTGATTTCACGCAGCACGTCTTCGATCACGGGCTCGTCCATGCCCTTGACCTTCTGCATTTTGTAGTTCTTGACGAACTCTTGTCCGAAGCCCAGCTTTTCGGCCAGCTGGTACATGATCATGTGGTCGGTGCGGCTTTCCCACAGAGGCTCGATGACGCGCTCGCGCCATTGCAGCGAGCGGTTCGACGCGGTACAGGAGCCGCTGGTTTCGAACTGCGTGGCCGCCGGCAACAGATAAACCGCCCGGTTGGGGTTGAGGTCTTCGGGCTTGCCCGGCATGGCGGCCATGGCCGCGGTGGCCGACGGATACGGGTCGACCACCACCAGCAGGTCGAGCTTGTCCATGGCGCGCTTCATTTCGAGGCCGCGCGTCTGCGAGTTGGGCGCGTGCCCCCAGTAGAACACCGCGCGCAGGTTGGTGGGCTGGTCGATGACGTCGGGGTTCTCGAGCACGCCATCGATCCAGCGCGATACGGTGATGCCCGGCTTGGTCATCAGGTCGGGCGAGGCGTACCGGCTCTTGATCCATTCGTAGTCGACGCCCCACGCGTCGGCGAAGTGCTTCCACGAACCTTCGGTCAGGCCATAGTAGCCAGGCAGGGAGTCCGGGTTGGGCCCCACGTCGGTGGCGCCTTGCACGTTGTCGTGGCCGCGGAAGATGTTGGCGCCACCGCCGGAACGGCCGATGTTGCCCAGCGCCAGCTGCAGGATGCACGAGGCGCGCACCATGGCGTTGCCGATACTGTGCTGCGTCTGTCCCATGCACCACACCACGGTGCCCGGGCGGTTCTCGTGCAGCGCCTTGGCCACGCTGAACATGGTGGCTTCGTCAACGCCACAGGCCTCTTCGACTTTGTCGGGCGTCCACTTGGCCAGGACGTCGGCCTTGACCTTGTCCATGCCATAGACCCGCGCATCGATATAGGCCTGGTCTTCCCAGCCGTTCTTGAAGATGTGATACAGCAGGCCGAACAGAAACGGGATGTCGGTGCCCGAGCGGATGCGCACGTATTGGTCGGCCTTGGCCGCCGTACGGGTAAAGCGCGGATCCACGACAATCATCTTGCAGCCCGATTCCTTGGCATGCAGCATGTGCAGCATGGAAACGGGGTGGGCTTCGGCGGCGTTGGACCCGATGTACATGGCGACCTTGGCATTCTGCATGTCGTTGTACGAGTTGGTCATGGCGCCATAGCCCCACGTATTGGCCACGCCGGCCACCGTGGTCGAGTGGCAGATGCGAGCCTGGTGGTCGCAGTTGTTGCTGCCCCAATAGCTGACGAACTTGCGCAGCAGGTACGACTGCTCGTTGCTGTGCTTGGACGAGCCGATCCAGTAAATGGAATCCGGGCCGCTTTCCTTGCGCAGCTGCATGAGCCGTTCCGAAATCTCGGTCAGGGCGGTGTCCCAACTGATGCGTTGGTACTTGCCGTTGACGAGCTTCATGGGATAGCGCAGGCGATGTTCGCCGTGGCCGTGCTCGCGCACGGCGGCGCCCTTGGCGCAGTGCGCCCCCAGGTTGATGGGCGAATCGAAGACGGGTTCCTGGCGCACCCACACGCCATTCTCGACCACCGCGTCGATCGCACAGCCCACCGAACAGTGCGTACAGACGGTGCGATACACGCTGGTCTTGGTATTGCCGACCGGCACCTTGCGGTCTTCGGCGGCCCGCGCGGGCTTCACAAGGGCCAGCGGCGCGGCGGCCAGGCCGGCGCCCACGCCTATGCCCGAACGGCGCAGGAAGGTGCGGCGATCCATGGTGGGCAGCGCCTGCGACATGCCGCGGCGCAGGCTGTGCATGAATTGGGTTTCGGCCGCGGTATCCCGTGCGGCAGCGGTTTTTTTGGTAAGCAGCATGCCGGACTCCGTCAGACGAGCGTGGTTTTGTAGTACCGCTTGACGTGTTCGCTTAAGCGATAGCCGCCGCCCCGCTCTGGCGGCGTAGGCGTGGCGGCCGCAGGTTGCGGCTGCGTAGCCGCTCCAGGCAGGGCGGCCGCGCCCGCTACGGCTGCGCCGGCCGTCGCGGCGCCAGCCAGAAACGCCCGGCGTGAGAGTCGTGGGGAGGTCTTGGACATGTCTGTCTCCTCTGGACCAGCGAGATATGAAATGCTTTGCATACTGTACCCTGTACCTTGCCCTGGGGCAATTACGCCGCCACGGATGCGAATTAAGAATCAGTGCGCTCGCTCACGCGAGCATGTCGAAGCCCTGGGCCTCTACGTGCATGAAATCACGCGTGAAGTCGGCCGCGTGGGCATAGAAGCGCGCTGCGGGATGCATGGTTATTGCATCGCACAAATCGCCCACCCATGGCTGAAGATGCGCCCGGAAAAAAGCACTTTGCTGCGTCAGGTTGGCCACCGCGGCATCCGGCCCGGTAATGAGCCAGCGCATGACTTCGCAAAGATAAGCGAGGTGGTCTTCGGTTTCCGGCATGGCGGGGTCGCGCTCCAGGCCGAGGGCGGCCAGATCGTCGCGCAGCCGCACCAACGGCTTCTCGTTCAGGAAGCCAGCCAGGTAATGCGAGCCGAACAGATAGATCTCGGGCTTGCCGACACCGCCGTACAAGGCTTCGTATTCGGCCTGTATGGCCGCCGCGTCGAGGTCGCGCGCGGCAGCGGCCAGGGCATTCCAGGAAGCCTCGAGCAGGCTGCCGGGCGCGGCCGGGGCAGCATCGCGCAGGGTCGCCAGCAAGTCGGCGCCCGGCGCGGCGTAATAAAGGTGTGCAAGCAGGCCGTAGATTTCGCCGCGGGCGACGTCTTCGTCGAGCCCAGCGGAGGGCATGGCAACAGGCGGAGCGGAAGCGTTCATAGGTCGGTGATCCGGACTTCGTCGGACGCTGAGTACAGGTCGATCACGCGGCAGTCGCCGCACATTTTCAGGCGCTCGAGCGCGGCGCCCTGGAACATGGCGTGGCCCTGCAGGCGCTGCAGCATGGCGCCTACGCCTTTTTGCGTGCCGAAGGCATTGCCGCAGCGCACGCAATGGAACGGCTGCGTTTCATTGAGCACCACCGCTTCTTTGCGACGCTCGGACAAGAGCAGGCGCGGCACCAGCCGGATCGCATTTTCGGGGCAGGTTTTTTCGCAAAGACCGCACTGCACGCAGTTCTTTTCAATGAATCGCAACTGCGGCAGCTGAGGGTTGTCTTGCAGCGCGTTGGCCGGACAGGCGCTGACGCAGCTCATGCACAGGGTACAGGACTGGGTATCGACTGCAACCGCGCCAAAAGGCGCGCCCGTACCGGGAACGCCGGCAGGCAATTCGATGGCTTCCGGCAAAGCGCCCGGTGCGTGGGCGATAAGATGGTCCAGCGCCAGGGCGAGTGTGGCGCGCTTTTCGGGCGCGGCCGCAAAACGCGCCGCCTGCGCAGGCCCGCCGGGAGCCTGCGGCGCCAGTTGCTGCAAATGCGCGTCCAGCGCGTCGGCCGTATCGGCGCGCAGCAAATGCAGATGGCGGCCTTCGTAACCCAATCCGTTGAGAATGGCCTGGGCGGATTCCATCTGGGCCTGCAGGGCGTCGAAATACTGCGGCGCCTCTTCGTCGGTGGCCAGCACGGCGACTTGCGCGGCGCCGTAGGCGATGGCGGAAAGCCACAGGTCGACGCCCAGGCTGGCGGTATGCCACAGCGCCACGGGAATGACGTTGGCCGGCACGCCGTGCGCCAGCTTGAGCTGAGCGGCGCGGCCCAGGGTTTCGATAAGCTGCTGGCCGTGCTGCTGGCTGTGCAGCAGCAACACCGCGTCGCGCCCGCCCGCCTGTGCATAGGTGGACAGCAGCGTACGCAGCTTGCGGGCCTGGTCGGGGTTGCGCGGGTAGCTGTACGACATGGCCCCCGACGGGCACACCGTCGTGCAGGCGCCGCAGCCCGCACACAGGTGCGGATCCACGACGATCTGCTGGCGGCGCTTGTCGCTGCGTATGGCTTCTGCCGAACAGACGTCCACACAGGCACTGCAGCCTACCGTCTCGTTGCGGCTATGGGCGCACAGCGACTGCTTGTAATCGAAAAACTTGGGCTTTTCGAACTCGCCCACCATGTCGCGCAACTTGAGCAGGACGGCGGGGTCGCGGCCATCCCACACAAAATAGCCCTGCGGCAGCTCATGGCGGCGCAACTGCGGCGTGGCGCCAAGGTCGAGCACCAGATCATATTGCTCGGTGAACTGGCGAGGCGGGCGCTGGAAATCGATGGCGCCCGCCACCGTACAGGACGCCACGCAGTCACGGTGCGCCTTGCACAGCGTGGTGTCGACCTGGTAGTCAAAACCGATGGCGTTCTCGGGACAGGCAGTCAGGCATGCGTTGCAGCGGGTGCAAAGATCCAGGTCAATGGGGTTGTCCTGCGACCAGGTGAGCTCGAACGCCCCCAATCGGCCCTGCAACCGGTCGAGCCTGCCCGCCAATACGGGATAGCGGCGCGCCTGGGCGCCGCCATCGCGGCCCGCATTCTGCACGAACAATGTCACCTGCAAGGCGTCATCGAGCAACGCCGCGGCCTGCTCGGCGCGGTCGAGCGGGCCGATGATCAGTAGGCGGCCGGCGCTTTGGTAGGTAACCGAGGGCACCGGGTCGGGGTCGGGCAGATGGGCAGCCGCCAGCAGGGCCGCCAGCTTGGGCATGGCCTGCGCGGCGTCGCGGCTCCAGCCGCCGGTTTCGCGGATGTTGACAAACCGCACCGGCGCCACGGCGCCCTCGGTGGCGCGGCCCAGTTCGCCGAACAGGCGCTGTTCTTGCGTACAGGCCACCACAACGGGCCCCGCGCCGCGCACCGCCTGCTGGAAATCGCCCGCCTGGTTGCGGCACAGCAGGGAATGTGGCGCAAGGGGCTCGCCCAGCGCGCGACCGAGTTCTTCGGGCGCCAGCGGCATGGTGCGGTTGCAATCGCAGATCAGAGTGGTCATAGATTCTGTTGCGTAAAGAAGTCGAGCCTGCCCGCGCGCTTACCGGTTGACGTCCGGGTCGGCGCCGGCGGCAGGCGGGACAGGGCACTGTACCCCTTCTTCGCCCGAACGCGAACTGGCCGATGGTTCAGAGCCGCCCTGCAAGGGGGCATCCGGCTCGGCCTGCGTACCGGCGGGGCCTATGGCGGGCTGCGCGTCTTGCGCGTCGGACGGGGCAGCCGCGGCTTGCCCGGCGCGGGGCCCCGGCGCGGCGTCGACCTCGTCGTCGTCGTCGAACATGGCCAGTGCGCGCGCGCTGGCCAGTCGACGCAACATCGACGCAGGCATGGGCTCCATGGCCGAGTAATCGTCAATATAGACATCCAACCCGTCCATGATGTTGAAGTGCGGGTCGGCAAACAGTTTCTTCAGGGCGGCGTTTTTGATTTCGGGGGCCACCTGCCCCGAAACGAAGGGCGAGAAATCGGAATCGGGCGTCAGGGCCCGCACGTCGTCCAGCGTCAGGGCCGGCGGCTCTTGGCGGGCGTCCGCCGGATGCTGCTCCGGCGCCATGGGCGCGCCAGGCGCGGCTTCGACAGGCGCGGCCGGCTCAGCAGGCGCGGCGTCTTGCGCCGGGTCGGCTGGCGCGGGCACGTCGTGCTCAGGCGTGCCCGCGCGCGCCTTAGCCTTGCGCCGCGCCCAGCGGCGCAGGAAACCATCGTGCCCCGCGTCGTTCATGGCTGGCCTTCGCCACGGAATTTCTTGATCGTGGACACCGAGGCGGGATTGCCGAAGCGATCCTGCAGCGTCTGGAAGCTCGCGGGGCGCTTGCGCCGCTTGGGCTCGGGCACGTAGTAACGCGCAATGAAGGCGTTGAGCCAGTCGACGATCATGGGCGGCGCCGGCACCTGCTCGACGGTTTCCTGGGCGTCGAGCCAACGGCCGGCATCGTGATAGCTGAGCGTGACGATTTCGGGCCGCGCGCGCGGCTCGCCGCCATCGGCCGGCTCATGCATGCGCCACAGCACGAACCAGCATGGGGCGGGCGTCGTGGCGTTGAGCACGTAGCCTTCGACGTCGTCTTTGAACAGGCGCACGGTGAAGCCGGGGTGCAGCCACCGCTCGTGCGCATCGTCTTTATAGAGCAGCCGTTCGCTGTCGCCGAAGGTTTCTTCGTTGGCCACGACGTCATCGAGCACCCAGCGCCATTCCTGCCAGCGGCTCATGGGCCCGGTGATGCGCTCTTTGCGCATCACCACGGCAACGTCCAGGCTGATGGGAAGGGTGTCGTTCATGGCGTAGCCTACTTGACCCGGCTGATCGCAATGGCGGAAAGCTTGGAGGAATGGTCTTTGGCCATGCCTGCCATGGCCACCGCCACCTGGCGGGCCACTGATTTATAGATGCCGGCGATTTCGCCATCGGGGTCGGCCACCACGGTGGGCTGGCCGCTGTCGGCCTGCAGGCGGATGTTGATGTCCAGCGGCAATGCGCCGAGGTACGGCAGGTTGTAGTCGGCTGCCATTTTCTTGCCTCCGCCGGCGCCGAATATATGCTCGGCGTGACCGCATTGGCTACAGACATGCACCGCCATGTTCTCGACCACGCCCAGGATCGGCACGCCGACCTTTTCGAACATTTTCACTCCCTTTCGGGCGTCGAGCAAGGCGATGTCCTGCGGGGTGGTGATGACGACCGCGCCTGTTACCGGCACCTTCTGGCTGAGCGACAGGTGGATGTCGCCGGTGCCTGGCGGCATGTCGACGACCAGGTAATCGAGGTCTTTCCAGTTGGTCTGGCGCAGCAGTTGTTCGAGCGCCTGCACCGCCATGGGCCCGCGCCAGATCATGGCCTCGTCGGCATCGACCAGGAAGCCGATGGACATGACCTGCACGCCGTAGTTTTCGAGCGGCTCCATGGTGGTGCCGTCTTCGCTTTGCGGACGGGCGTCGATGCCCATCATGAGCGACTGGCTGGGGCCGTAGATGTCGGCGTCCAGCACGCCTACCCGCGCGCCTTCGGCGGCCAGCGCCAGGGCCAGGTTGACGGCCGTGGTGCTCTTGCCGACCCCGCCCTTGCCCGAGGCCACGGCAATGATGTTCTTGATGTTGGGCAGCAGCGCCACCCCGCGCTGCGCCGCGTGGGCCACGATGACCGAACGCAGGTTGACCGAGACATTGCCCACACCCGGCACGGCGCGCGCGGCGGCGATCAGGGCGCTGCGCAGCGCCGGGATCTGGCTCTTGGCCGGGTAGCCCAGTTCGACGTCGAAGGCGACGTCGGCGCCATCGATCTGAAGATTCTTGACCGTTTTGGGCGTGGCCACCGGCCGGCCCGTGTTGGGGTCGATGACGGCCTGCAAGGCCTGAAGTAATGTATCTGAGGCGACCATGGGGTCTTTTACGCAAAAAATAGAAGAAAGCCGCTGCCGCGGCCGCTCGGTTCATGTTAGCAGAGGGGCTTGCGCCGCCGCACGAGCGCCGGCATGGAAAGCGCAGCGACCCGTTGCCGCTGGTCTATACTGGCCGCCAGACCGCGACGTGGAGCGCGGCCTTTTGCATCGCGTGCCATGATCGATAAAGCAGATATCACGGGCCTGATACTCGCGGGCGGGCGCGGCAGCCGCATGGGCGGCGTCGACAAGGGCCTGCAGAACTACCAGGGAATGCCCATGGCCGTGCAGGCGCTGTTGCGCCTGTCGCCACAGGTGGGCCACACCATGATCAACGCCAACCGTAACCTGTCGGCCTACGAGGCCATGGGCGTGCCGGTATGGCCCGATACGCTGCCCGACTACGCCGGCCCGCTGGCCGGCCTGGCGGCGGGGCTGGAACGCTGCGAAACGCCCTATCTCGTTACCGTGCCGTGCGACTGCCCGCGCTTTCCGCTGGACCTGGTCGAACGCCTGGCCGAGGGGCTCGCGCAGCATGACGCAGACATCGCCATGGCCGCCACGCTCCAGAACGGCCAGATGCGCACACAGCCGGTGTTCTGCCTGCTCAAGAGCACTCTGCTGCCCAGCCTGATCGGCTTCTTGCAAAGCGGCCAGCGCAAGATCGACGCCTGGACAGCCACGCATCGCTGCGTCGAAGTCAGCTTCGACGACGCCCAGGCCTTTGCCGGGGCCAACACGCTGGCCGAACTGCAACAGCTTCAGATATGACTCGCCCCTTGCCTCCCAGCCTGGCGTCCATCGCCTCTTGTATCAGCGGCTACGATCCGGCCGCCCTGCCGGTCGAACAGGCCCGCGCCTTCATCGACCAGCTGGTGCCCCGCCTGCGCGCCACGGAAATGCTGCCTTTGCGCTCCGCGCTGGGCCGGATACTGGCGCGCGACATCATTTCGTCCCTGAACGTGCCGGCGCACGACAATTCCGCCATGGACGGCTACGCGTTCGCGGGCGCCCAGCTTTTGCCGGACGCCGACACCATCTTGCAGGTGGTGGGCAGCGGCATGGCGGGCGAGCCGTACGCCGGCCAGGCGGCCTCCGGGCAGTGCGTGCGCATCATGACCGGCGCGGTCATGCCGCCCGGCCTGGACACAGTCGTGCCACAAGAGTTCGTGCGCCAGGAGGGCGACCGCATTGTTGTTCCGGCGGGCGTCGTGCAAACGGGCGACAACCGCCGCCTGGCGGGCGAAGACCTGGCCAAGGGCGAGGCCGCCCTTGCAGCCGGGCGCGTGCTGCGTCCGGCCGATATCGGCATGCTGGCCTCGCTGGGGCAGGCCGAAGTGCCGGTCGTGCGGCGGCTGCGCGTGGCGTTCTTTTCCACGGGCAACGAACTGCGCTCCATCGGCGAGCCGCTGGACGAAGGCTGCGTCTACGACAGCAACCGCTACACCCTGCACGGCATGCTGCAGCGCCTGGGAGTCGACCTCATCGACATGGGCGTGGTGCGCGACGACCCGCAGGCCCTGGCCGACGCATTCAGCGCCGCGGCGGCGAACGCGGACGCGGTGATCACATCGGGCGGGGTCAGCGTGGGCGAAGCCGACCACACCAAGACAGTCATGGCGCAACTGGGCGACGTGCTGTTCTGGCGCATTGCCATGCGGCCCGGCCGACCAATGGCTATCGGCCGCATCCAGGCCGAACACGGCGACGCCATCCTGTTCGGCCTGCCGGGCAACCCCGTGGCCGTCATGGTGACTTTTTACGCGCTGGTGCGCGACGCGCTGCTCACCATGGGCGGCGCCACCCCGCAGCCGCTGCCGCTGCTGCGCTGCGCCGCCGCGCATCCCATACGCAAGAAGCCGGGCCGCACCGAATACCAACGCGCCATCGTCTCGCCGGCTGCCGATGGCGGCTGGCAGGCCGCCACGACCGGGTCGCAGGGGTCGGGCATCCTGCGCAGCATGAGCCAGGCCAACGGCCTGATGGTGTTGCACCACGACCAGGGCAATGTCGCCGCCGGCGAACTGGTAGACGTACTGCCTTTCGAGGGCCTGCTTTGAACGCCATGCACGAGCCCCGCATGACCCGGATCATCGGCTTTGCCGGCTGGAGCGGCGCGGGCAAGACCTCGCTGCTCACCAAGCTGATACCGTGCCTGAAGGCGCGCGGCTACAGCGTATCGACGCTGAAGCACGCCCATCACGCCTTCGACATCGATACGCCGGGCAAGGATTCCTATCGCCACCGGGAAGCCGGCGCCACCGAAGTGCTGGTAGCCTCGTCGGCGCGCTGGGCGCTGATGCATGAATTGCGCGGCGCCACCGAACCGGAGCTGGGCGAGTTGCTGGGCGCCATGAGCCCTGTGGACTTCATCCTGGTCGAAGGCTTCAAGCGCAACGCCCACATCAAAATCGAAGTCCATCGCCAGGCCAATGGCAAACCGTGGCTTTACCCCGATGACCCCAGCATCGGCGCTATCGCCAGCGACATCAAACCGACGGGCGCCGCGCTGCCGTGGGTATCGCTGGACGACTGCGAAGCCGTGGCCGACCTTGTGGTTTCACTGGCCTGGCCGCTGCCCCTGGCCGTGGAACGGCTCGGCGCCCAGCCGGTTTGACCGGCGGCGCGGCCGGATAGGTGTCCGACACCCTTCGGGAGTCAGACACCACACATGCCAAGCGCGATGCCGGAATGACGCGGCCAACGCAACGGTAAAGGTGTCTGACTCCCGAAGGGTGTCAGACACCGCCAACGCCAAGCGCGATGCCGGAATGACATCACCGACGCAACAGCAAAGGTGTCTGACTCCCGAAGGGTGTCAGACACCGCCGATGCCCAGCACGATGCCGAAATGACGTGGCCAACGCAACGGTAAAGGTGTCTGACTCCCGAAGGGTGTCAGACACCCCCCTTACAGATACCTGAAGCCGCCTCGTTGACACTTGGTAACCGACTGGGGTTATCCCAATAGCGAAGCGTGCCCGATCTGGCATTAAATTACGCGCTGCGATCGACATCCGACCGGACACTTCGTAAGGAAGCACCCTTGAATTTCATTTTTCGTGGTAATGAGCTGCTGGTCCACGAAGCCGGCATCGCCTTGCCCGATGCCAGCGCCTGCGCATTGCTGGGCCTGCAGCCTGGCGCCTTGCAACAGGTTTGGCTGGACGACCCCTCTATCCGTACCACGCATGTACCGGCGACGTCCGAAGCGCCCCCGGGGTACGCGTTTCGCAGCCTGCGTGGGCTGCTGTCGGAACTGGGCGAACACGCGGCGCTGGCCGGCCGCGCATTCCAGATTTGCGAATGGGCCCGTACACATCGGTACTGCGGCGTATGCGCCACGCCCATGCAGCCGGCCGGCCACGAGTTCTGCATGCGCTGCCCTGCCTGCGGCATGTCGGCCTACCCCCGCATATCGCCCGCGATGATGGTGCTGGTGCGCAAGGGCGACAGCATCCTGCTTGCCCGCCATGCCACCTATGCCACGGCGCGCCATACCGCCCTGGCCGGTTTTGTCGAGCCCGGCGAAAGCATCGAAGACGCGATCCATCGTGAAGTCATGGAAGAGGTAGGGCTTGCAGTAGACAACCTGCGCTATTTCGGCAGTCAGTCGTGGCCGTTTCCCCATTCGCTGATGATCGCCTTTACCGCTGAATACGCGGGCGGAGAAATCCGCCTGCAGGCCGACGAGATCGCCGAAGCGAATTGGTACGGGCCGGGCGATGCCCTGCCCCAGATCCCCATGCGCGAATCCATCGCTGGCCGCCTGGTGCGCGCAAATCTTCCGGCCGGCGCCTGTACCTGACTCTGCACCGCCTTGTGCCGGTACCCGTGTACCGGTGCATGCCGGATCCTATGCGACATTCCACACTTCTCTTTATCGGCGCGGCCTACGCGTTGCTGACCCTGAGCCGCCTGGCGCTTTCCGCCTGGCAATGGCGACGCGTCCAAAAAGCCGGCGGCCTGCGTCCCATACTGCTGGGCGGGCTGCGTATCGACACGCACCAGATCGCGGTATTGGCCGCCCTGCCGGCGGTGCTGTCGCCCTGGCTGGGGCATCTGCCCCAGGCCGCCGCGGCCACCAGCATCTGGCTACAGGTGTGCTGGGTCCTGCTGGGTTTTCTGGAAGTCGCCACCCCGGCCTTCATCACCGAGTACGACACCCGGCCCAACCGCCTGTTCGTGGAATACCTGAAGCATCCGCGCGAAGTATCGGGCATGCTGTGGCGCGGCTACAAGCTCGAACTGGCCGCTGCCGTCGTATCTGTGGCGGCGCTCATTGCCGTGGGGCACGCGTTGTTCGGCGAGCCGCTGCCCGACGCGCGCTGGGCGTGGTGGCAGATGGCGCTGGGCAGCCTGGGCGCGCTTGCCGCGGTAATTCTGGCCATACGCGGCACGCTGGGCCATCGTCCCATCAATCCGTCCACCGTGGCGTATTGCAACGACGGCATGTTGAATACGCTGCCGCTGAACTCGCTGTACAACGTGTTCTACGCCGTGTACAGCATGAAGAACGAGAAATCCGCCGCTGCCGTGTACGGCCGCATGCCGGGCGACCGCATGCACGACATCGTGCTGTCGTGCGCGGGCCTGCCCGTTCCGCCCACGGTGGCCACGCACCCCAGCGTGCATCGCCAGGAGCCGACGCGGTCGCGCGGGCGGCCCGCCAATATCGTGATCATTCTGGAAGAAAGCCTGGGGGCGCAGTACAGCGCCGCGCTGGGCGGCGCCAACCTCACCCCGCACCTGGACGCCCTGGCACGCGAGGGTTGGGCGTTTGCGCGGGCCTACGCCACCGGCACGCGTTCCGTGCGCGGCCTGGAAGCGGTAACGGCAGGCTTCCTGCCAACACCGGCGCAGGCCGTGCTCAAGCTGCCTGCGGCGCAGCGCGGGTTCTTTACGCTGGCCGATGGCCTGGGGCGCCAGGGATATCGTTCGCGCTTCATCTACGGCGGCGAGTCGCACTTCGATAACATGAAGGCCTTCTTCCTGGGCAATGGTTTCGACGAAATCATCGACCTGCCGGACTTCAAAAACCCGGCGTTCGTAGGCACCTGGGGCGCGTCGGACGAAGACATGTTCACGCAGCTGGACGCGCGCCTGCGCGCCGATGGCGATCAGCCTACGTTTACGCTGGCCTTCAGCGTGTCGAATCATTCGCCCTGGGAATACCCCGCGGGGCGCATCCAGGTCGACGGCAACCCCGCCACGGTAGAAAACACGGTGCGCTACGCCGACTGGGCGCTGGGGCAGTTCTTCGAGCGGGCGCGCCAGGCGCCGTACTGGGAAAACACCGTGTTCCTGGTGGTGGCCGACCACGATTCGCGCGTGTTCGGCGACACGCTGATACCGGTGCGCCATTTTCATATTCCGGCGGTGATCCTGGGCGGCGGCATCGCGCCGCGCCGCGAAGACGGCATCATCAGCCAGATCGACCTGCCGCCCACGCTGCTGTCGCTGGCCGGCGTAACCTGCGCACACCCGATGCTCGGCCATGACCTGACCCGCAGCATTCCCAACCGCGCGATCATGCAATACGAAAGCCACTACGGTTATTTGAAGGGCGATGACCTGCTGGTACTGCTGCCGGGCAAGGCGCCGGTGCAGTTCCGCTACCAAATGCCTGATTACTGCGCGGCAGTCGAAGTGGACCAAGCCCTGGCCGAAGAGGCGCTGGCTCATGCGCTGTGGCCCAGCTGGGCCTATCGCGAAGAGCGTTATTGCTTGCCGCCTGCTTCCTGAGCGGCGGGACCTTTACGCAACGGCGCGCGCTTCACCGGAGACGGGAAAGAGCCAACAGGCCGGCAAGAATGCCAAGGTGTCTGACACCCTTTGAAGTGACCCCCAAAAGTTGGATATCAACTTTGGGGTTATTTCATGGAGAAGTACAGTGAATCGGTCAAACTGGCGTCGGCTCAGGAGTATTGCGAGGGCAATGCCGGGATTGCGGCGGTAGCGCA
>NZ_NEVI01000007.1:0-23589 GCF_002261415.1 Bordetella genomosp. 7
CGATTACATCGAGCGGTTCTACAATCCCCGACGCCAACACTCAACGTTGGGCTACGTCAGCCCCATGCAATTCGAGGCAGCGGCTTGAGAGGTTAAACAAACTGTCCGGAGAAACGGGGCAAGGCCAAACCGCCCAGTTTGCGAAGCGCGTCGAGCAATGGGCCAAACCAGCGAACGAACTGAGCACCTTCTCTTTTCTCGTTACTTTCCACCGTCTTACCCTTGCTTTGGATGAGGCCATCATATCACCGCAGTGCACGTCCGGTCGCTTGCTGTATCCAACCGCCAGTTACAACCCATCGACCCGAAACCCGCATAAAACCAGGGGGAAGCCTCGCGAACGCTCGCGAGCCCGGTAGGAAAAACAGAGAACAGAGAGGCGAGAAGGGGCGAAAACGGGACTGCGAACATACCCACCGCTCGCGAGGCCATGCCCGGAAACCGCGCCAATACTGGCGTTCCAGGCAAAAAAAATCCCAACCGATAAGGGTTGGGATTTGGTAACTTGGTGGAGCCGGGGGGAATTGAACCCCCGTCCGCAAGCCCTCCGCAACCAGTTCTACATGCTTAGTCGGCCTATTTGGATTTAACCCTGGACTTAGCCAACCGACAGGCCGGACCAGGGCGATTCACGTAATTTAAGCCTGTGCCGTGTGACCCCAGCACAAACCGATTCCTTGTAAATGTCGCTGCTGCGGTTCGGGGTTGCCCCCTGGGAAGTTGCCTTCCCCCGCCTGACCCAAGGACAGATCAGTGCAGCGGCTCACCGATTAAGCGGCGAGAGCGAAACGCTCGTCGTTGGCGTTTGTAGTGTTCCAGTGGATTAACGAGCTTACTGGTGCTCGGCATGCCCTGAGTTGTTTCGCGACCCACGTCGAATCCGGATCGGCCCCAAGTAGTTCTATTGTACTCCGATCCGCGTGTCGGGGTGCGGCCCGGTCAGGCGGCGGTGCGAGCCGGGCGCTGCGTCGCACGGCGCGGCCGCACGGCGAGCAGCAGTCCCACGGCCATGGCAGCTACGACCAGGCCGGCCGCCGCCAGGCCCAACTTGGCCAGGCCGAAATGGTCGATCACATACCCGCCCGCCATCGCACCCAGGCCGATGCCGATATTGGCGCCCGAGATGTTCAGCGACGCCGCGAATGCGGGCGCTGCCGGAGCCGACTTCATGACCCGCACGTGGCACACCACGAACAGCCCCGCCTGCGCGACTCCCCATACGCCCAGCGCGACGGCGAGCATTCCAGGCGCCTGCATCACCGACCCTAGCCCCGCCAGTGCGGCCGTCATCATGGCGGCAAACAGTAGCGTGGCGCCCAGCGCGCTGCGGTCGGCCAGCCGGCCGCCCGCCCAGTTGCCCAGCATGCCGATGGCGCCAAAGGCCATCATCGACCATCCCACCCATTGCCCATTGAAGCCGGCCAGGCGTTCGAGCATGTCGGCCAGATAAGTATAGGCCGTGAACATGCCGGTAAACACCAGCAGCGAAAGCAACACGTGTCCCGCGACCCGCGGGTCTCGCAGCACGCGCACCTGGGCTGCCAGCGCAACGGGCTGCGTTACGCGCGACGGGTCGGGAAAGAACGCCCATAGCAGTGCGGCCTTGGCAAATGCCGCCGCCGCCAGCACGCCGAATGCAGTTCGCCATCCGAAGGCATCGGAGATCAGCACGCCCAGGGGGATGCCGAATATCGTGGCCGCGACGATGCCGAATGCCACCATGGAGACCGCGCGCCCACCCCGCGCCGGGCCGCCCAGTTCCATGGCGGTCGCGCTTGCCAGCGACCAGAACACGGGCAGCGCCAGGGCGGGCACGAAGCGCGCCAGGGCCATGACGCCGATATCCGGCGCCAGTGCGGCCAGGGTGTTCGCCAATCCGAACAACGCCAGCACGCCCACGAACAGGCGCTTACGGTTCACGTTGGCCATCAGGGCCGTCAACAGGGGGCCCGTGGCGGCGACGGTGAAGGCAAACAGGGTAACCAGCAGGCCCGCCTGTGATACGGATACGTGCAGATCGCGTGCCAGTGGCGGCAACAGGCCGACGATCAGGAACTCAGTCGTCAGTACGGTAAAGCCGGCTGTGGACAGCAAGAGAATAGGCAATAGCATTGCGACGTGACGCGGCACGCGGCCGCGCACAGAAAAGCGGGTGGTGGGGAAGTGATGAAGACCTGGATGCCGGGATCCGGGCCACGCCGCGGAGAGAGGAGCGGCGGGCCGGCGGCAACGCATTGCGTCAAGGCGCTACTGTACTGATGCCAGTCAGTGAGATAAAGACGGCTGATTCGGCATGAGTGTTCGAACCGGATGAACAATGTGCCCGAGCGCCAGTATCGTGAACCGGCGCTTCGCGCGGTACGCGGCGAGCGTCAGCGCGCCTGGCTGGGCAGCAGCGGTTCGATCGCGCTCCAGAGTTGGTCGGGCGTATCGACGCAGGCCTCGGCGGCCCAGGTCGTGATGTTCTCGTCCTGGCCCAGGTAGCCATACGCGGCCGCCACGGCGGGCATGCCGGCGGCATGGGCGGCCTGGATGTCGCGCAGGTCGTCGCCGACGTAGACGCAACGGTCGGTGGCGTAGCCGGCTTCGCGGGCCGCGTGCAGCAGCGGGGCAGGGTGAGGCTTGGCGTGCTCGGTGGTGTCGCCGCACACCAGTACCGCGCTGTGCCGCGTCAGGCCCAGGAACTCGACGATGGGCAAGGTAAGGTGGGTGACCTTGTTGGTTACGATGCCCCAGGCCAGGCCCCGCGCGCGTATCTGCTCGAGCAATGCCGGTATGCCGGGAAACAATTGGCTGTGTACCGTGGAGCCGGCTGCATAGTCGTGCAGGAACTGCTGGCGGGCGGGCTCGTATTCGGGATGATCGGGCAGCAGGCCCAGCGCCACGCGCAACAGGCCGCGCGCGCCTTGCGACGCCACGGGGCGCAAAGCTTCGTACGGCAGGGGTTCCATGCCGCGCCGCGTGCGCTGGCGGTTCGCCGCGGCAGCCAGGTCGGGGGCGGTGTCGGCCAGTGTGCCGTCGAAATCAAACAGGATGAGGGCGCTCATTTGCGGGTGGCCATCAGGTAGTTTACAGAGGTGTCGTCGGTCAGGCGGTACACCTGGGTGATGGGGTTGTATTCCATGCCGCGCATGCCGACGGGCTGCAGCCCGGCCTGGCGGGCCGAGGCGGCCAGCTCGCTGGGCTTGATGAATTGCTCGTGGCTATGGGTGCCGCGCGGCAGCAGGCGCAACACGTATTCGGCGCCGACAATCGCGTACAGGAACGATTTGGCGTTGCGGTTCAGGGTGGAAAAGAACACCCAGCCGCCCGGCTTGACCAGTTCTGCGCAGGCGCGCACCACCGACCCGGGGTCGGGGACGTGTTCCAGCATTTCCATGCAGGTCACGACGTCGTAGTGGCCGGGCTGTTCGATGGCCAGGTCTTCCACGGGTACGGCACGATATTCAACCTGTACGCCGGATTCCAGGCCGTGCAGGCGCGCGACTTTCAGTGAACGCTCGGCCAGGTCGATGCCGGTAACGCGGGCGCCGGCCACCGCCATGCTTTCTGACAGGATGCCGCCACCGCAGCCGACATCAAGCACGGTTTTGCCGGCGAGGCTGCCCGCGCATTCCTGGATCCAGCCCAGGCGTAGCGGGTTGATGGCGTGCAGGGGCTTGAATTCGCTTTCCGGGTCCCACCATTGGGCGGCAAGGGCGGCGAACTTGTCGAGTTCGGCCTGATCTGCGTTGACGCCGGGGCGGGCGGTGGCGGAGGCTTGGGTCGTCATGGGCATCAGGGCGCGCGGCGCCGGAATGAAAAAAGGGCCTCGCAAAGCGAGGCCCTTCATTGTAGCGGTTAGCGCGTCGATTAACGGCGGCTACCCACGACTTCAATCTCAACGCGGCGGTTCTGGGCACGGCCTTCACGCGTCTTGTTGGAAGCGATGGGCTGCAGTTCGCCCTTGCCTTCCGTGTAGATGCGGTTGGGGTCGATGCCGAGGCTGACCAGGTAGGCCTTGACCGAAGCGGCACGACGCTCGGACAGACCTTGGTTGTACTGTTCGGTACCGATCGAGTCGGTGTGGCCGACGGCGATGATGGTCTCGAGGTTGATGCCCTGGGCTTGCTGAGCGACTTGCTGCAGCAGCTGGCGGCCTTCCGGCTTCAGGGTCGACTTGTCGAAGTCGAAGAACGTGTCGGCATTGAAGACAACCTTGGTGGCCATGGGCGTCGGCTTGGCGGCGGGCGCTTGAGCAACGGGAACGCCGTCGCAGCCGGGGATGCCGGTGGCGGGGGTCCAGAAGGCGTCGCGCCAGCACAGTTCATTCGTGCCGTTCATCCACACGTCGCCGAACGGATTGCGCCAGTTGTCCACGGTTTGCGCGGAAGCTGCACCGGAAGCCGTAATGGCGGCGAAGGCGAGCGCCAGAGCGAATTTGGAGGGTTTGTTCATGTTTCTCCTCGTTGAGCTTGAAGCTGGATAAGTGACTCGCAGCGAACCCCCGCCGCATATCAGGAAAACGGGGCCAGTATAGCAACGCCCAGAAAAGGTTCAAAGGATCGCTACTGGGTCTCCTGCGTGCTGGAAACAATGTTAAGGCATTTGATGACCTTTGGCTTCCTCGGAAAGCCGCATTGGTGCTGGATATGAGCTTTTCTTCCCTGTGTGCCGCAGGGATGTTGGTTTTTGACAACAGGCGTGTTCCGGCCGGTTTGTGCGACCCCGGCGACGGCTTCAAGGCCCCTGAACCGGGGCATCCGGTGATCGGGTGATAGAATTTCCTGTTTGCCCGGCTCGGGTTTCCCTCTTACTTGACTCAGTCGCTCTATATATATGGATTCCTTCGCCAAGGAGACGCTTCCGGTATCGCTGGAAGAAGAGATGCGTCGCAGCTACCTGGATTACGCCATGAGCGTGATCGTCGGACGGGCGCTGCCAGACGTGCGCGACGGCCTCAAGCCGGTGCATCGGCGCGTGCTGTATGCCATGCACGAGCTCAACAACGATTGGAACCGGGCCTATAAGAAGTCCGCCCGTATCGTGGGTGATGTTATCGGTAAGTATCACCCCCACGGCGACCAATCGGTATACGACACCATCGTGCGGATGGCGCAGGATTTTTCCATGCGCTACATGCTGGTCGACGGCCAGGGCAACTTCGGCTCCATCGACGGCGACAGTGCCGCGGCGATGCGGTATACCGAGGTCCGCCTGGCCAAGATCGCCCACGAACTGCTCGCCGACATCGACCAGGAAACCGTCGATTTCGGCCCGAACTACGACGGCAGCGAGCAAGAGCCGCTGCTGTTGCCGTCGCGCCTGCCCAACCTGCTGGTCAACGGCAGCTCGGGCATCGCGGTGGGCATGGCCACCAACATTCCGCCGCACAACCTGGCGGAAGTCGTCGACGGCTGCCTGTATTGCCTGCGCAACCCGGATTGCTCGATCGACGAGCTCATCGAGATCATCCCGGCGCCCGATTTCCCCACCGGGGGCATCATCTACGGCATGGCCGGCGTGCGTGAAGGCTACCGCACCGGCCGAGGCCGCGTAGTCATGCGCGCCAAGACCCACTTCGAAGACATGGAAAGGGGCAACCGGCAGGCCATCGTGGTCGACGCCATTCCCTACCAGGTCAACAAAAAGACGCTCCAGGAGCGCATCGCCGATCTGGTCAACGAGAAAAAGATCGAAGGCATTGCCGATATCCGGGACGAGTCCGACAAGGACGGCATGCGCCTGGTCATCGAGCTCAAGCGCGGCGAAGTGCCCGAGGTCGTTCTCAACAACCTGTACAAGAATACCCAGCTGCAGGACACCTTCGGGATGAACCTGGTGGCGCTGGTCGACGGCCAGCCGCGCCTGCTCAACCTGAAGCAGCTGATCTCGTACTTCCTGCAGCACCGCCGCGAAGTCGTCACGCGCCGTACCGTATTCCAGCTGCGCAAGGCGCGCGAACGCGGCCACGTGCTCGAAGGCCTGGCCGTGGCGCTGGCAAACATCGATGATTTCATCGCCATCATCAAGGCGGCGCCCACGCCGCCGGTGGCGCGCCAGGAACTGATGTCGCGTTCCTGGGATTCGTCGCTGGTGCGCGAAATGCTGTCGCGGTCGGACCTGGACGCCGTGGGCGGCCGGGCGGCTTTCCGCCCCGACGGCCTGCCCGAGAACTTCGGCCTGCAGGGCGATGGCCTGTACCGCCTGAGCGACATCCAGGCGCAGGAAATCCTGAACATGCGCCTGCAACGCCTGACCGGGCTCGAGCAGGACAAGATCGTCGGCGAATACAAAGACGTCATGGCCAATATTGCCGACCTGCTCGACATCCTGGCCAAGCCCGAGCGCATCACCGTCATCATCGGGGACGAACTGCAGGCCATCAAGGCCGAATTCTCGACCGGCACCAAGGATACCCGCCGTTCGGAAATCGAATTCAATGCCACCGAACTCGAAACCGAAGACCTGATCACGCCCACCGATATGGTGGTGACGCTGTCGCATGCCGGCTATATCAAGAGCCAGCCCTTGTCCGAATACCGTGCACAGAAGCGCGGCGGGCGCGGCAAGCAGGCTACGGCCATGAAAGAAGACGACTGGATCGACCAGCTCTTCATTGCCAATACGCACAATTACCTGCTGTGCTTCTCCGACCGGGGCCGGGTCTACTGGCTGAAGGTCTGGGAAGTTCCCCAGGGCACGCGCGGCTCGCGCGGCAGGCCCATCGTCAATATGTTCCCGCTGGCCGATGGCGAGAAGATCACGGTGGTGCTGCCGGTCAAGGAATTCAGCGAAGACAGCTTCGTCTTCATGGCGACCTCGCGCGGCACGGTCAAGAAGACGCCGCTTTCCGATTTTTCGAATCCGCGTAAGGCGGGCATCATTGCCGTTGCGCTGGACGAGGGCGATTACCTCATCGGCGCCGACGTTACCGATGGCAAGCACGACGTCATGCTGTTCTCGGACGCGGGCAAGGCCGTGCGCTTCGACGAGAACGACGTGCGTCCCATGGGCCGCAACGCGCGCGGCGTGCGTGGCATGACGCTCGAAGAGAGCCAGTCGGTAATCGCGCTGCTGGTGGCGCACGACGAATCGCAAAGCGTGCTTACCGCCACGGAAAACGGCTATGGCAAGCGCACGTCCATCGTCGAGTACACGCGTCACGGCCGCGGCACCAAGGGCATGATCGCCATCCAGACCACCTCGCGCAACGGCAAGGTGGTCGGCGCCGTGCTGGTGCGGCCGTCCGACGAAATCATGCTCATCACTACGGGTGGCGTGCTGGTGCGTACCCGCGTCAGTGAAATCCGCGAAATGGGGCGCGCGACCCAAGGCGTGACGCTGATCAGCGTCGATGACGGCAGCAGCCTGTCCGGCGTGCGTCGCGTAGTGGAAAGCGACGCCGACGTCGATGACGAAGACACCGACGCGACGGATGCCGGCGACGGCGAATCCGGCGCCTCGACCGAACCGACCGAACCTACGGAGCAATAATGGCTCGCCCCTGGAATTTCTCGGCAGGCCCGTCGGCCTTGCCCGAGACGGTGTTGCAACAGGTTGCCGCCGAGATGCTGGACTGGAACGGCAGCGGCATGTCCGTGATGGAAATGAGCCATCGGGGCAAGCATTTCGTGCAGATCTGCGACCAGGCCGAGGCCGATCTGCGCGAGCTGCTGAACGTGCCCGCCGACTACGCCATTATGTTCATGCAAGGGGGCGGCCTGGGTGAGAACGCCATCGTGCCCATGAACCTCATCGGGCGGCGGGGCGATCCGGCGGCCGATTTTGTGCTGACCGGCCATTGGTCGACGCGCTCGCACAAAGAAGCCGGCCGCTACGGCGACACACATGTGGCGGCCAGCAGCGGCGTGGCCACGACAATCGACGGATGCGAGCAGGCGCCCTGGACGTGGGTGCCGCCCGTCGACACCTGGCAGGTGCGGCGGCACGCCGCCTATTTGCATTTCTGCAGCAATGAAACCATCCACGGCGTCGAATTCAACGACTGGCCAGACCTGGCTACGCTGGGCGCGCCCGATGTGCCCCTGGTGGTCGATGCGTCGTCGCACTTCCTTTCGCGCCCCATGGACATCACCCGGGCCGGGCTGGTGTTTGCGGGCGCCCAGAAAAATGCAGGCCCGGCCGGCGTCACCGTGGTGATCGCGCGCCGCGATCTCATCGGCAAGGCCTTGCCGATCTGCCCCTCGGCATTCGACTACGCCAACGTGGCGGCCGAGCATTCGCGCTACAACACTCCGCCTGCTTTTGCGATCTATGTCGCGGGGCTGGTGTTCAAGTGGGTCAAGGCGCAGGGCGGGGTGGCCGGCATGGAAGCGGCCAACCGCGCCAAGGCCGACCTGCTGTATGGCTACCTGGACAGCACCGGGTTCTACCGCAATCCCGTGCATGGCCCCGTGCGTTCGCGCATGAACGTGCCGTTCGTGCTGCGCGACGAATCGCTCAATGCCGCCTTCCTGCAGGGCGCCGAGGCCGCCGGGCTGATGCAGCTCAAGGGCCACAAGAGCGTAGGGGGCATGCGCGCCTCGATCTATAACGCCATGCCGCTGGACGGCGTGCGCGCGCTGGTCGCCTACATGCAGGATTTCGAGCGCCGCCATGGCTGATTCCCTGCAAGACCAGCTCAAGCCGCTGCGCGAGCGCATCGATGCCATCGACGCGCAGATTCTCGAACTTTTGGGGCAGCGTGCCCGTGCGGCGCTGGAGGTGGGCGACGTCAAGCATGCGGCCGCGGCGGATGGGCCGGTGCTGCGTCCCGAGCGCGAAGCCCAGATCATCCGCCGGCTGCAGCAGATGAACCCCGGCCCTTTCCCCGACGACGCCGTCGGTGCTGTCTGGACGGAGATCATTTCGGCGTGTCGCGGGCTGGAACGCGGCATGACGGTCGCCTACCTGGGGCCGGCCGGCTCCTTTTCCGAACAGGCCGCCCATGAGCAGTTCGGCCGCGCGGTACGCTCGCTGCCCTGTCCCTCTTTCGACGAGGTGTTCCGGGCGGTAGAGGCGGGGCAGGCCGATGTGGGTATGGTGCCGGTCGAAAATTCCACCGAAGGGGCGGTGAACCGCACGCTCGACCTGTTGCTGAATTCGTCCCTGAAAATACTGGGCGAGCGTTCGCTGGACATTCGCCACTGCCTGATGACCCGCAGCGGCGCCATGGATGGCGTCAAGGCTATTGCCGCGCACCCGCAGGCGCTGGCGCAATGTCAGGCGTGGCTCAACCGCAATTATCCCGCCCTGGAACAGGTGGCCGAGTCCAGCAATTCCGAGGCGGCGCGCGTGGCTGCGTCCGACCCGACGATTGCCGCCATTGCCGGCGAAAGCGCGGCGCCGGCCTGGAACCTGCAGGTTGTGGCCGCGGGGATCCAGGACGACCCGCAGAATCGCACGCGATTCCTGGCCGTGGGCGAATTCCAGCCGCTGCCGTCCGGCAAGGACAAGACCAGCCTGATCCTGGCCGTGCCCAACCGCGCGGGCGCAGTCTACGACATGCTTGCCCCGCTGGCGGCCAATGGCGTTTCGATGACCCGTTTCGAGTCGCGCCCCGCCCGCACCGGACAGTGGGAATACTACTTCTACGTCGACGTGCTGGGGCATCGCGATGACCCCCACGTTGCCCGCGCCCTGGCCGACCTGCAGAGCCAGGTGGCCTTCATCAAGGTGCTGGGCTCGTACCCGGCACAGTAACTTCCTTGCGTGCGCGCATCCCATGACATCCGCTATCAAGCCGTTGATTGCTCCCGCTCACATCAGCGCGATTGCGCCGTATCAGGCGGGCAAACCCATTGAAGAGCTCGCACGCGAGTTCGGCCTGGACCCGGCCGGCATCGTCAAGCTCGCGTCGAACGAGAACCCCCTGGGCATGCCCGAGACCGCGCGCGCCGCGCTGGCAGGCGCGGCCGCCACGCTGGCGCGCTATCCGGACCCCAACGGTTACGACCTGAAGGTGGCGCTGGGGCAGCGCTACGGCGTGCCGATGAACTGGCTCACGCTGGGCAACGGTTCCAACGACATTCTCGAGATCGCCGCGCTGGCGCTGCTCGAGCCGGGCGCGTCCGCGGTATATGCGCAGCATTCGTTCGTGGTGTATCGGCTGGCCACGCAGGCTCGCGGCGCCCGCCATATCCAGGTGCCGGCCGTCGATTACGGGCACGACCTGGACGCCATGTTCGACGCCATTGCGGACGATACCCGCGTCGTGTTCATTGCCAACCCCAACAATCCCACCGGCACCTTTGTCACCGGCGATGATGTGGCGGCGTTCCTGGCCCGCGTGCGCCAGGCGCATGGCGAGCGCGTCATCGTGGTGCTGGACGAAGCCTATAACGAATACCTGGACCCCGACCTGCGCTTCGACAGCGTGGCCCTGGTGCGCCAGTATCCCAACCTGTTGGTGTCGCGCACGTTTTCCAAGGCCTATGGGTTGGCCGGATTGCGCGTGGGCTATGCCGTGGCGCAACCGGGCCTGACCGATCTGCTCAACCGAGTGCGCCAGCCGTTCAATGTGAACACGCTGGCCCAGGCTGCCGCCATTGCGGCGCTGGAAGACGCCGCGTTCCTGGCGCGTTCGTACGAATTGAACAAGGCCGGCAAGCAGCAGCTGTGCCAGGCATTCGACACGTTGTCGCTGCGCTATGTGCCCAGCTTCGGCAACTTCGTGCTGGTGCATGTGGGCGACGCAGCGCGCATCAATCTCGAACTGCTCAAGCGGGGCGTCATCGTGCGGCCGGTCGCGGGCGACGGCCTGCCCGAATGGCTGCGCGTCACGATCGGCCTGCCCGAAGAGAATCAGCGGTTCATCGCGGCGCTTACCGACGTTCTGGCAACATGACGCGCGCGTCGACCGGCACCACGGCCCATGTGGCGGAAAATCCGCTGATTCCGGTCCTGGCGGTGGTTGGCGTGGGCCTGATCGGCGGGTCGGCCGCGCTGGCGCTGCGCCGCGCGGGCCAGGTCGGGCGCGTGCTGGGCGTCGGGCGCAATGCCCAATCGCTGGAGCGCGCCCGGGACCTGGGCATCATCGACGCCGCAGCGACATTGCAGCAGGCGGCCGAACAGGCCGATGTCATTCTGCTGGCCACGCCGGTGGGCGGTCTGGGCGGCCTGCTGGCCCAGATGCGCCCGCACCTGCGTCATGACGCCGTGCTGACCGACGCGGGCAGCACCAAGGCCGAGGTCGTGGCGGCCGCGCGGGCGGCGCTGGGCGAACGGGTCGGCCAGTTCGTGCCGGGGCACCCCGTGGCCGGCGCCGAGCGCAGCGGCCCGGAGGCGGCCGACGCGGCCCTGTACCAACGCCGCACGGTCATCCTGACGCCATTGCCCCAGAACGCGCCCGCCGCCGTGGAGCATGTCCGGGCGCTGTGGCAGGCCTGCGGCGCCCACGTCATCGATATGGACGCCGGTGCGCACGACCGGGTGCTTGCCTCGGTAAGCCATATGCCGCACCTGCTGGCCGCGGCCTACATGGGCCAGGTGGCTGCCGCCGAAGACGCGGCCGGGCGCCTGGCGCTGGCCGGCTCCGGTTTCCGGGACTTCACCCGCATCGCGGCCGGATCGCCCGAGATGTGGCGCGACATTTTCCTGTCGAATCGTGACGCGTTGCGTGTCGAACTGGCGGCAGTAAGAGCGGTGCTCGATGAGTTCGAGCAGGCAATGGCGCGGGGCGATGGCCCCGCCCTCGAGGCGCTGCTGGCGCGCGCCGCCCAGGCTCGCCGCGATTGGCGCAAGGAGTAATGCAGCATGAGCGCAACCCCTTATCTTGATCTGCCCCGCGCGCGACGGGCGCGGGGGCAGGTGGCCTTGCCGGGGTCCAAGAGCATTTCCAACCGTGTATTGCTGCTGGCGGCCCTGGCCGGCGGGCGCACCGAGATTTCCGGCTTGCTGGATTCGGACGATACCCGCGTCATGCTTGCGGCACTGCGCCAGCTGGGCGTGGCGGTGGATGACGCCGGGCCGGGCAGGGTGGTGGTGACCGGCGCGGGGCGTTTTCCGGTGAAGCAGGCCGAACTGTTCCTGGGCAATGCCGGTACCGCTTTCCGGCCCCTGACGGCGGCGCTGGCGCTGATGAACGGGCAATACCGTCTTGGCGGCGTGCCGCGCATGCACGAACGGCCCATTGGCGATCTGGTCGATGCGCTGCGGCAGTGGGGCGCGCAAATCGACTACCTGGCCCACGACGGCTATCCGCCGCTGCAGATCGGCGCCGGCCAGGTTCGCGCCGGCGCGCCCGCGCGCGTACAGGGGGCCGTGTCCAGCCAGTTTCTGACCGCGCTGTTGCTGGCCGCGCCCGTGCTGGCACAAGGTAGCGACACGCCCGTGGTCATCGAAGTCGCTGGCGAACTGATCTCCAAGCCTTACATCGAAATCACGCTGAACCTGATGGCGCGCTATGGTGTGCAGGTACAGCGGGATGGCTGGCGCAGCTTTACCGTGCCGCCCGGCGCCGCGTATCGCAGCCCGGGCGCCATCGCGGTCGAGGGCGATGCGTCGTCGGCGTCGTATTTCCTGGCGCTGGGCGCCATCGGCGGCGGCCCGGTGCGCGTCACGGGCGTGGGCGCCGACAGCATACAGGGCGACGTGGCGTTTGCCCGCACACTGGCCGACATGGGCGCGCAGGTGGAGTTTGGCCCCGACTGGATCCAGGCGCGCGGCGTGCAGGTCGGCCAGGGCCAGCGCCTGAAGGCGTTCGACGCCGATTTCAACCTGATCCCCGATGCCGCCATGACGGCGGCCGCCCTGGCGCTTTATGCCGACGGCCCCTGCCGCCTGCGCAATATCGGCAGTTGGCGCGTCAAGGAAACCGACCGCATACACGCCATGCATACCGAGCTTGCCAAGCTGGGCGCCACGGTAGAATCCGGCCCCGACTGGCTGCGGGTGACGCCGCCGGCCCCCGGCGCCTGGCGCGACGCGCACATCGGCACGTACGACGACCATCGCATGGCGATGTGTTTTTCGCTGGCGGCCTTCGGCCCGGCGGCGGTGCGCATCCTCGACCCGGGCTGCGTAAGCAAGACCTTCCCCGATTATTTCGACGTATACGCCGGCCTGGTGTCCGGCGAGCCCGATCGCCATGACGACTGAACCTTCTGCTCGCGCCAGCGCCGTGCCGGTAATCGCCATCGACGGCCCCACCGCTTCCGGCAAGGGCACCGTCGCCCATCGGGTGGCCCGGGCGCTGGGCTGGTCGGTGCTCGACAGCGGCGCCCTTTATCGCCTGACCGCGCTGGCCGCCATGAACCGCGGGCTGCCGGCCGAAGACGAGCCGGGCGTGGCGCGCGCGGCCCGCGAGCTCGACGTGCGTTTCGAAGGCGCGCAAGTCTATCTCGACGGCGTCGAGGTGGCCGACGCCATCCGGCAGGAGCAGGTCGGCAATTTCGCGTCGCGCGTGGCCGCGTATCCCGCAGTGCGGCTGGCTCTGCTCGAGCGCCAGCGCGCCTTCCGGACGCCTCCCGGGCTGGTGGCCGACGGCCGCGACATGGGCACGGTGGTGTTCCCCGATGCCGCCCTGAAGGTGTTCCTCGTCGCAGATGTCGAGGCCAGGGCCGAAAGGCGCTGTAAGCAGTTGATCGACAAGGGAATTTCTGCTAATCTAGCCGATCTTTTGCGCGACCTGCGCGAACGCGATGCGCGCGATATGCAGCGCAGCGCGGCGCCGCTGGTGCCAGCGGCCGATGCACACGTGCTTGATTCGTCAAGCCTGACCATCGACCAAACGGTGCAGGCGGTACTTGATTTCTGGAAAAATTCAGGCCCTGACGGCGGGTCGTAGTCACCGGGCGGTGTCCCGGGCCATGGCTGCCGGCAGGTTCATTCACTCCACTGTCGCGGGCAATCCGCTTCGGTGTGTTTTTAACGGCCATTCCGGCCCAATGGATTTCAACCCCATGTCTTCCGTTTCCACCCCCGCCACCGGCGGCGAAAGCTTCGCCGACCTCTTCGCAGAAAGCCTCAAGACCCAGGACATGAAGTCCGGCGAAGTCATCAGCGCCGAAGTCGTCCGCGTCGACCACAACTTCGTCGTCGTCAACGCCGGCCTGAAGTCCGAGGCTCTTATTCCCCTGGAAGAGTTCCTGAACGACCAGGGCGAACTCGAAGTGCAACCCGGCGATTTCGTCTCGGTGGCCATCGATTCCCTGGAAAACGGCTACGGCGACACCATCCTGTCGCGCGATCGCGCCAAGCGCCTGTCGGCCTGGCTGCAGCTCGAGCAAGCCCTCGAGAACGGCGAGCTGGTCACCGGCACCATCACCGGCAAGGTCAAGGGCGGCCTCACCGTCATGACCAACGGCATCCGCGCCTTCCTGCCCGGTTCGCTGGTCGACCTGCGTCCCGTCAAGGACACCACCCCCTACGAGGGCAAGACCCTCGAGTTCAAGGTCATCAAGCTCGATCGCAAGCGCAATAACGTCGTGCTGTCGCGCCGCCAGGTGCTGGAAGCCAGCATGGGCGAAGAGCGCCAGAAGCTGCTCGAAACCCTGCACGAAGGCGCAGTGGTCAAGGGCGTGGTCAAGAACATCACCGACTACGGCGCGTTCGTCGACCTGGGCGGCATCGATGGCCTGCTGCACATCACCGATATGGCCTGGCGTCGTGTCCGTCATCCTTCCGAAGTGCTGCAAGTCGGCCAGGAAGTCGAAGCCAAGGTCCTCAAGTTCGACCAGGAAAAGAGCCGCGTCTCGCTGGGCGTCAAGCAGCTGGGCGAAGATCCGTGGGTCGGCCTGGCCCGCCGCTATCCGCAAGGCACCCGCCTGTTCGGCAAGGTGACCAACCTGACCGACTACGGCGCGTTCGTCGAAGTGGAAGCCGGCATCGAAGGCCTGGTGCACGTCTCCGAAATGGACTGGACCAACAAGAACGTCGACCCGCGCAAGGTGGTTACCCTGGGCGAAGAAGTCGAAGTCATGGTCCTGGAAATCGACGAAGACCGTCGTCGCATCTCGCTGGGCATGAAGCAGTGCCGCCAGAACCCGTGGGAAGAATTCGCCACCAACTTCAAGCGTGGCGACAAGGTCCGCGGCGCCATCAAGTCGATCACCGACTTCGGCGTGTTTGTCGGTCTGCCCGGCGGCATCGACGGCCTGGTGCACCTGTCCGACCTGTCCTGGACCGAATCGGGCGAAGAAGCCGTGCGCAACTTCAAGAAGGGCGACGAAATCGAGGCCGTGGTACTGGGCATCGATACCGACAAGGAACGCATCTCGCTGGGCATCAAGCAGCTTGAAGGCGATCCTTTCAACAACTTCGTTGCCACCTACGACAAGGGCGCCGTGGTGCCTGGCGTGGTCAAGTCGGTCGAGCCCAAGGGCGCGGTCGTGACCCTGTCGGTCGACGTCGAAGGCTATCTGCGTGCTTCCGAGATCTCGTCGGGCCGCGTGGAAGACGCCACCACCGTGCTGAAGGCCGGCGACAACATCGAAGCCATGATCGTCAACATCGATCGCAAGACGCGTTCGATCCAGCTGTCGATCAAGGCTCGCGATAACGCCGAAACCGCCGACACGATCCAGCGCATGTCCGAAGCCAGCGCCTCCTCGGGTACCACCAACCTGGGCGCGCTGCTCAAGGCCAAGCTGGACCAACAGCGCAACGACGGCTGATAGTGACCAAGTCGGAGCTGATCGCCGCATTGGCGGCCCGCTATCCCCAGCTGGCCGCCCGCGACACCGATTACGCGGTCAAGACCATGCTCGATGCAATGACCCAGGCCCTGGCCTCGGGCCAGCGCATCGAGATCCGTGGGTTTGGCAGCTTTTCGTTGTCGCAGCGCTCACCCCGCATCGGGCGCAACCCCAAGTCGGGCGAGCAGGTGCTGGTGCCTGGCAAACAGGTGCCGCATTTCAAGGCCGGCAAAGAACTGCGCGAGCGGGTCGACCTGGCCGGTGACGCGGCGGCATCACCGCCGCCCGCTGGCGACGCCTCGGACGAATCCCAGCCCACGCTGCTTGGCGCTCACGCCATGTAGCTGCGCAGGTTCGCCGGGCACGGCCCGCATGCAAAGCCCCTTGATTCGTCAAGGGGCTTTGTTTTGGCCGCCACACCCCGATACGCCGCAGGCAGGCCCGGGATCGCGCGGCATCGCAGGCGATATTTGCTGTTTAGCCTTGCCGGCTTACGCTTACAATTGATGTCTCGCGTTCTTGGAGCATGCGCCATGCGCTACTTTGTCTGGGCCCTGCGATTGCTCGTCTTCGTCGCCGTGCTGATGTTCGCGCTGAAGAACACCGACCCGGTTGCGGTCAAGTTCTATGCCGACTACGTCATACAAGACGTGCCGCTGATCGTGGTCATGCTGGCCACATTTGTGCTGGGCACGTTGTTCGGACTGCTGCTTACCGTTCCTGCCGCCATGCGCCGCCGCCGCGAAGCCATGCGCCTGCGCCGCGAGCTGGAACGCCTGCAGGCCGCCGCCGACGGCAAGCAGCCCGTCGTGGCGCCCGAAGCCATCGCGCCCATGTCGCCGCTGTAATCGGCGGTTCTTTTTACTTTCTTACGACCGGAACAGAGCTCGCAGCGTGGATTTCGAACCTTGGTGGCTGATTTTCGTACCCGTGCTGTTTGCACTGGGCTGGCTGGCGGCACGATTTGATTTCCGGCAGATGCTGCGTGAAACGCGCACGCTGCCCGATTCATACTTCCGTGGCCTGAACTTCCTGCTCAATGAAGAGCCCGACCGCGCCATCGACGCCTTCGTCGAAGTCGCCAAGCTCGACCCCGAAACCACCGAACTGCACTTTGCCCTGGGCAGCCTGTTTCGCCGCAGGGGCGAAATGGAGCGGGCCATCCGCGTGCATCAAAGCCTGCTCAGTCGCTCCGACCTGCCCGAGGCCGAGCGCGAGCACGCACAGCACGAACTGGCCCATGACTTTCTCAAGGCCGGCATGCTCGACCGCGCCGAAGCGGCCTTCGAACAGCTGAAAGACACGCGTTACGCCCTGCCGGCGCTGCGCTCGCTGATCCGCATCTATGAGTCCGAGCATGACTGGGCGCGCGCCATCGAGGCAGTCAAGACCCTGCATGGCCTGGTCGACGAACCGGTGCCGCAGATCGTTCATTATTACTGCGAGCAGGCCCAGGCCGCGTTGTCGGCCAAGCCATTCGATGCCGATGCGGCGCACACCGCGCTGGACGCCGCAGATCATGCCGCCCGGCAGGTCGGCCAGGGCGAGGTCGGCAGCAAGCCCAGCAAGGTGCGCACCGGCCTGCTGCGGGCGCGGCTGGCACAGCTCGAGCAAGACCCCAAGCGCGAACGCATGTACCTGGAGTCGATCCTGGCGGATGCGCCCGAGTACGCCGGGTTGGTCGCCGAGCAATTGCTCGCGAATTACCGCGCTGCCGACCAGGCCGCCGCCGGCCTGGAAGTGCTGCAGAAACAATACGCGCAACACCCTTCGCTGGACCTGTTCAATGTGGTGTTCCGCGAACTGCGCGTCCAGCAGGGCGCTGCGCCCGCGTGGGCCTTCGCTCGCGGCGCTTTGCGGCATCACCCTTCGCTGCTGGGGCTCGACCGCCTGCTCGAGGCCGAGCTGGGCAGCGCCAAATCTGGCGAGCAGGAGCATGGGCCGGTGCGCGGCGCCGACCTCAGCCTGCTGCGCAGCCTGATCCATAAACATACGCAGCGCCTGGACCGCTACGCCTGCCGCAATTGCGGCTTCCAGGCGCGGCGTTATTATTGGCAATGCCCGGGTTGCAATGCCTGGGAGACCTACGCGCCGCGCCGTCTGGAAGAACTTGAATGAAGCCATTTCCCGCCGAGGCCATTGCGGGCAGCCGCGTTCTGGTCGTGGGCGACGTCATGCTCGACCGTTATTGGTTCGGCGAAGTCGACCGTATCTCGCCCGAAGCGCCGGTGCCCGTGGTGCGCGTGGCGCGCCGTGAAGACCGCCTGGGGGGCGCGGCCAACGTCGCGCGCAACGTGGCGGCCCTGGGCGGCCAGGCCACGCTCATCGGCATTGTGGGCGCGGACGAGGCCGGCGCCAGCATAAGCCGGATGGCCACCCAGGAAGGCGTAGACGCCGACCTGGTTGCCGATGCCGAGCATCCCACCACGCTCAAGATGCGCGTGCTGGGCCGCCAGCAGCAATTGCTGCGTGTCGATTTCGAAGAGCAGCCCCGCACAGCCACGCTGGATGATCTCCAGGCCCGCTTCGAGCGGCACCTGGCCGGCCACGATGTGCTGGTGCTGTCCGACTACGCCAAGGGGGCGCTCGAACGCGTCGAATCGCTTATCGCCCAGGCACGCGCGGCAGGCATGCCCGTGCTGGTCGACCCCAAGGGCGATGATTACTCGCGTTACCGGGGCGCCACGCTGGTTACGCCCAACCGCGCCGAAATGCAGCAGGCGGTGGGGCGCTGGAGTTCCGAATCCCAACTGACCGAGCGCGCCCAGCAGCTGCGCGCCGATCTCGATATCGAAGCCCTGCTGATCACACGGTCCGAGCAGGGCATGACGCTATTTACCGCGGACGGGCGCGAGCACGTCGATGCGCAGGCGCACGAAGTGTTCGATGTGTCGGGCGCGGGCGATACCGTGCTGGCCACCCTGGCCGCCATGCGCGCCATCGGCCTGCCCTGGGTCGACGCCATGGCGTGGGCCAACCGGGCCGGCGGCATCGTCGTCGGCAAACTGGGCACGTCGGTCGTGACCGCCGCAGAACTTGCAGGAGAACCCACATGATCGTCGTCACGGGCGCCGCCGGCTTCATCGGCAGCAACCTGGTGCGCGGGCTGAACCGCCGCGGCATCCAGGACATCATCGCGGTTGACGACCTGACCGAGGGCGACAAGTTCCTCAATCTGGTCGACTGTCGAATCGCCGATTACCTGGACAAAGATGACTTCCGCAGCCGTGTGCAGGCAGGGTCGCTGCCGCCGGTGCGCGCCGTGCTGCACCAGGGCGCATGCTCGGACACCACCGAGCGCAACGGCCGCTACATGCTCGACAACAACTACCGGGTCACGCTGGAATTGTTCGAGTATTGCCAGGCCCAACGCATTCCGTTTCTGTATGCGTCGTCTGCAGCCGTCTACGGCGGGTCGTCCGTCTATGTCGAAGACCCGGCCAACGAGCACCCGTTGAATGTCTATGGATATTCGAAGCTGCTGTTCGACCAGGTGCTGCGCACTCGCATGCACGCGCTGACGGCCCAGGTGGTGGGGTTGCGCTACTTCAACGTATACGGGCCCCACGAACAGCACAAGGGCCGCATGGCATCGGTGGCGTTCCACAACATGAACCAGTTCCTGTCCGAAGGCCACGTGCGCCTGTTTGCCGGCTGGGACGGTTATGCCGACGGCGGGCAAAGCCGCGATTTCATTTCGGTCGACGACGTGGTCGCCGTCAATCTGCATTTCCTCGACAATCCCCAGGTGTCGGGTATTTTCAATTGCGGCACGGGCCGTGCGCAGCCGTTCAACGATGTGGCCGCCACTGTCGTCAATACCTTGCGGCAAGAGCGCGGCGAAGCGGCCCTGCCGCTGGACAAGCTGGTCGAACAAGGGCTGCTGCGCTATATCCCTTTCCCCGACGACCTGAAAGGCCGCTACCAGAGTTATACGCAGGCCGACGTGGCGCAGCTGCGGGCCGCCGGCTTCACGGCCCCGATGCGCGATGTACAGACGGGCGTGGCGGAATACGTACGCTACTGGCGCGCGCGCAAAGCCTGACGCGCGGGCGTGGCCCCGTGGCGTAGTTCCACGGTGGACTTTCCCATTCAGTGCGTCGCCGCCCCAAGAGGCGCCCGGCGCATCATGGCGGGCCAGGCAGGTCTGCGGACCTGCCGCCCTTGAACGGAGCCCAGCCATGAATCCTTTTTTGCATGATCCCGTCGCCGTGCCCAGGCCTGCGGCGCCGCGCCCGTCGATACGCCTGGCGCCCCGATGGCCGCTGGTAGGCCCGCGCCAGCCGGGTCGGGCGGGCCACGCGCCCGCGCCGCGCCCTCTGGCACGTGCAGTAGGACGCTGCGCAGTGGCGGGCAGCTTGTCTTTTGCCGCCATGCCGGCCCAGTCGCTGGACGTGAACGCCGCGTCTGCGCATGAGCTCGAGGCCCTGCATGGAGTCGGGCCGCGCACCGCGCAAGTCATCATTCAAGAGCGCGAGCGCGCCGGCCCCTTCGAATCGCTGCAAGACTTGTCCGATCGCGTAAGAGGCATAGGCCGCAAGCGCCTGGAAAGCCTGCGCGCCGCCGGACTGACGGCCGGGGCGGGCGTGCCGGTGTTGACGCCCGGCAGCGTCGCGACGCCGGAATTCGCGCCGGCGCTGCCCGCGCGTTCAGGTCCGTGACAGCCAGCGCCCGGTATCCCTGGCGCAAGCGCGGCTTTGGCGTTGCCGCGTCGCGGCAGCGGTTATTATCGATCGCATGGCTACCTCTACTTATCCCACTATCGAACAAACCGTCGGCAATACGCCGCTGGTGCGCCTGCAACGCATTCCGGGCGCGGCGGGCGACCCGCGCGGCAATGTCATTCTGGCCAAGCTCGAAGGCAACAATCCCGCCGGCTCCGTAAAAGACCGGCCCGCGCTGTCGATGATTCTGCGCGCCGAAGAGCGTGGCGAGATCAAGCCGGGCGACACCCTGATCGAGGCAACCAGCGGCAACACCGGCATCGCACTGGCCATGACGGCCGCCATGCGCGGCTACCGCATGGTATTGATCATGCCCGACAACCTCTCGGTTGAGCGCCGGGCCGCGATGGCGGCCTATGGCGCGCAACTGATTCTTACCCCGGCCAGCAAGGGCGGCATGGAATATGCGCGCGACCTGGCAACGGCCATGCAGGCCGAAGGCAAGGGCAAGGTGCTGGATCAGTTCGCCAACCCCGACAACCCGCGCGCCCACATCGAAGGCACCGGGCCGGAAATCTGGCAGCAAACCGAAGGCCGCGTGACCCATTTTGTAAGCGCCATGGGCACGACGGGCACCATCATGGGTGTGTCTACGTACCTGAAATCGCGCAATGCGCAAGTGCAGGTGGTTGGCGCGCAGCCGGCCGAGGGTTCGCAGATTCCGGGTATCCGCAAATGGCCCGAGGCATACCTGCCCAAGATTTTCGATCGCAGCCTGGTTGATGCGTACGAGTCCATCGGCCAGCAAGAGGCAGAGGTCATGGCAAGGCGGCTGGCCGCCGAAGAAGGCATTTTCGGCGGCATTTCGTCGGCCGGGGCGTTGGTGGCCGCGTTGCGTGTCGCCGAACGTGTGGAAAATTCCACGATTGTCTTCATCGTTTGCGACCGCGGCGACCGGTATTTGTCGACTGGCGTGTTCGACGACGCCCAGCCGGCCTGAGCAGCGGGGCGTCTACCTGGCCGCGGGCGCTATTGGTTCATGCGTGCCTGCACTGCGGCGGCCAGGTCGGCCACCGCAGTGGCGTAGAAATAGCTGCGGTTGTATTGGGTCAGGGCAAAAAAGTTGGGTGTGGCGGTGCGGTACTGCACCGTGCCCCGCGCTTCTTCTTGCAGGTCTACCACGCCCAGGGGGCGGTCGATCCACCCGGCGCCGTCCGTGCCTGGCGCAAGCCGGGCGCCGGCGGCCTGCAGGCTGGCCCAGGTGTGCGTGGGCTGCAGGCCGCCCGAGGCCAGCGCCGAAGGGTCGGGCGGCAGGACAACCGGCGCAAACACCGGCAGGCCGCGAAGCCAGCCGTGCTCGACCAGGAAATTGCCCACAGACATGACGGAGTCGGCCACGCTGTTGGTCAGGTCGATATGGCCGTCGTGGTCGCCGTCCACGGCATAGCGCATGATGCTGCCGGGCATGAACTGCGGCATGCCGATGGCCCCGGCATATGATCCTGACGCCTCCAGGGGCAGTTTGCCGTGCAACGCCAGGGTGATGAAGTCGGCGAGCTGGCCGCGGAACATTTCGACGCGCTCGGGCCGGCTGGGATCGGGGTAGTCGAAGGCCAGCGTGGCCAGCGCGTCGAGTACGCGGAAGTTGCCCATATTGCGTCCGTATAGCGTCTCGACGCCGATGATGGACACAATGATAGAGGCCGGCACGCCGTAGCGCTGCGCGGCCTGGTCCAGCAGGGCCTGGTTTTCTTGCCAGAACTGCACGCCCCAGTTGATGCGCTTGGGCTCGACAAAACGCGCGCGGTAAGTCAGCCAGCTACGCCACACTTTGCGCCCCGGCGGCGACGGGGCGATCAGCCGCGCAACGGTAGCGTTATAGCGGGCGTCGGCCAGGGTGGCGCGGACGATATCCGGCGACAGGCCGCGCTCTGCCGCAATCTGGTCAGCGTAGGCGCGCGCGGCGGGTCGCAATTCGCCCGAGGGCAGGGTGGCCGCCGGGGGCTCCGGCTGCGGTTTGGCCGGGCCAATGCGGATGGGGGTGGTGTCAGAGGGGGAGGGGCTTGGAGTCGGGGCGTGCGCGGAGCCGGTCGTGGGAGAGCTGGCGCAGCCGGCCAGGATCAGGGAAAGCGTGCCGATTTGCAGGAATCGCCGACAGATGAACATAATCTTCCTTATGGAGACTATCTATCTTACCCACCCGTCGTGCAAGCTGCATGAAATGGGTAGCTGGCACCCGGAAAGCCCACAGAGGCTGGACGCCATCGCCGATCAGCTGCTGGCCAGCGGCCTGATGCCTTTCCTGGCCGAGCAAGAGGCCCCTGCCGCGCCGCGCGACGCGCTGCTGCGGGTGCATGCGGCCGACTATCTGGACAGCCTGCGCGCCCGGTCGCCGGCCGAGGGGTACTGCAGCATCGACCCTGACACCCTGATGAACGCCCATACCTATGAAGCCGCATTGCATGCCGCCGGCGCGGGCCTGGCCGCCGTCGATGCGGTAATGGGCCGCAGGGCCGAGACAGCGTTCTGCGCCGTGCGCCCGCCCGGGCACCATGCGCGCCGTGAGCAAGCCATGGGCTTTTGCTTTTTGAACAACGTGGCGATTGCGGCCCAGCATGCGATGCACGTGCACGGGGTGCGGCGCCTGGCCATCATCGATTTCGATGTTCACCACGGCAATGGCACCGAAGAAGCGTTTTCCGGCGATGACAGGGTGCTGATGTGCAGCTTTTTCCAGCATCCGTTCTTTCCGAACAGCGGCGCCGATCATCCCGGCGCCAATATGGTGAACGTGCCGGTGCCGGCTTATACCGATGGCAGCGCGGTGCGCGCCCTGGTGCGCGACCAGTGGTTGCCCCGCCTGGAAGCGCACGCGCCCGAGCTGGTACTGATTTCCGCCGGGTTCGATGCCCATCGGGAAGACGACATGGGCCAGATGGGGCTGGTCGAAGCCGATTACGCCTGGATCACGGATTGCGTGGCGGACGTCGCCGCGCGTCATGCGCAGGGTCGTATCGTCAGCATGCTGGAAGGCGGTTACAACTTGTCTGCCCTGGGACGCAGTGTGGTCGCGCATATACGCGCGTTGGCAAAGTTGTAGAATCAACGAATTGTGCAATGCGGGGTCGGTCTGGACCGGCCTTTTTTCGATATATCAGGAGGCTGCTGGATGAAGGTGCTGGTACCAGTCAAGCGCGTCGTTGATTACAACGTCAAGGTGCGCGTCAAATCGGATCAAACGGGCGTGGATATCGCGAACGTGAAGATGTCCATGAACCCGTTCGACGAGATCGCCGTCGAAGAGGCCA
>NZ_NEVI01000023.1:0-554983 GCF_002261415.1 Bordetella genomosp. 7
ATATATCCATTACTACAATCACGAGCGCATCAAGCTTAAACTCAACGGGCTGAGCCCCGTGCAATACAGAACTCAGCTCCTGGCCACATAACGGTCAAAACCGTCCAACTTTGTGGGGTCACTTCACCTTCGGGAGTCAGACACCTACACCAAAAAGCACCAACCTCCGCTCCGGGCCTACCCTGCTAGGTGTCTGACTCCCAACGGGTGTCAGACACCCACGCCAAGAAACACCACCCTCCACTCCTGGCCTACCCCGCCCCGGTGTCTGACTCCCAACGGGTGTCAGACACCCACGCCAAGAAACACCACCCTCCACTCTTGGCCTACCCCGCCCAGGTGTCTGACTCCCAACGGGTGTCAGACACCCACGCCAAGAAACACCACCCTCCGCTCCTGGCCCCCCCCGCCCAGGTGTCTGACTCCCAACGGGTGTCAGACACCCACGCCAAGAAACACCACATCCACTCCTGGCCTACCCCGCCCCGGTGTCTGACTCCCAACGGGTGTCAGACACCTATGCAGCGTACCGATGCATCAGGTGCGATACGACGGATCGCGCCGGTTGAGCATGCGCAGCATGGCGGGCCATTCGAGAATGCCGTGCGGGCGTCGCACCTCGGGCTTGTACAGATGCTCGGTCTTGGCGACGACATCGGGATCGGGGATATTCAGCTCGGTGTTGCATGCCATGGCATCGACCTGCGCGCGGCAGGCCATTTCCAGCCAGTAGATGGTGTTGAACGCCTGCGGGATGTCGGCGCCCGTGACCAGCAGTCCATGGTTGCGCAGGATCATCGAATCGCGGCTGCCCAGGTCGCGCACCAGGCGTTCGCGTTCCTCGGTGTCGATGGCCGGACCTTCAAAGTCATGGTAGGCAATGCTGGCGAAGCGCATGGCGGTTTGTGTCAGGGGCAGCAACCCGCACTTGAGCGCCGATACCGCCATGCCGGCGCGGCTGTGCGTATGGATGACACAGTGCGCGTCGCGCCGCGCGCCGTGCACGGCGCTGTGGATGACGTACCCGGCCGGATTCACGCCGTAGTCCTTGTGCGGATTGAGCAGAACGTCGCCAGCCAGGTTGATGGTGATCAGGCTGGATGCGGTGATCTCTTCGTACAGGTACCCATAGGGGTTGATGAGCAGGCGATCGGCCTCGCCGGGAATGCGCGCCGTAATGTGGTTATAAATCAGGTCGCTCATGCCATACAGCGGCATCAGCCGGTATGCGGCCGCAAGCTCGACGCGGGTTTCCCATTCCTGGGCCGAAACGGCGGACTTCACGTCCATGGTCAGATCTTCATTCATGCGATGTCTCCTTCGCAACGAAAGGCGGGACTGTTCGCGGCGCGACATGCGCTGCTCTCTGACTACCGATGCTAGGGTGACGCGCAACCCGCCACAAGGCCGTCCGAGGCCGGCGCGGCCGCTTTTTTTCACGGCGCGAAATTTATACCGGCCGCGGCCGTGAACGATGCACATCCGACGCCTGGCAAAGCCTTAATGCACGCCGGCCGATCGGCGCCGCCCGGATCAGTATCCGCCCACATGTGCCGGAGGGCGCAACGACTGCCGCGCGTCGGCTTCGATGGCTGCCACGGCGTCGAGCATCTGTTCGTGATGGCCGGCAATGGCATTCTCGTGCAGCGTCGCATTGCTGCCGGTCAGCGTCAGGCCGGCAAACGGGCGGCCATGGGCGTCGCGTATCGCGACCCCCATGGCGGTGATCCCTGGCGCCAGGTCGCTGACGGTATAGCCGAACCCGGCCGCCGCGCTGCGCTCACGCATGCGCGCCAGATCTTTCAGGCGCGAAGATCCGCGTGAGCGAACCTCGCGCTGCGTGTTCTCTTCGATGATGCGCGAGCGCTCGTCGGGCGCCAACAATTGCAAAATGGCCAGGCCCGCCACGGCGGCGAACAACGGACGACGCGATCCCACACGGATAAGCATGCCGGCCAGATCGGCGCGAGAGCGATTCTGTGCAATGCAAACGGTGTCGTTGCCGCTGCGCAGGCTGAGACTGGCAATGCAGCCTGTACTGGCGGCGACCTGCTCCAGGCGGGGCGCAGTCAGCTCGCGAAAATGCGCGTACTCGGGCAAGGCCAGCCCCATTTCGAACAACACCTGCCCCGGGTAGTACTTCACGTCCTGCGGAAATCGCTGGGCGTATCCTTCTTTGACCAGGCAGGTCAGCATGCGATGACAAGTCGCTCTGTCCAACCCCGCCTGTTCGGCAAGATCGGACAGGCGCCAGCCGAACTCGCCGCGCGTGCTCAATGTCTTGAGCAACCAGAGTGTGCGCTCGACACACCGTGTGCCCAGCACCGTACGCGACTTCGGTTCGTGCGCGGGGCCGTCTGACGGCAACGCCGCTGCATCGATCCCCATGGCTGTCGTCGCGATGGCCGCAGGGATATCTCGCCCACCCATGTTCCTCTCCTTTGCCGTTGCGCCGGCGTTTTTCTTGTGGGTGCGGGCGTCTGCCCTGATTCTCGCCGGCCCGGGTCATTCTAGAAGCTGGGCTTCATCGCGCGTGCCGCGCGCGCGGGAAATTTCATGATATGAACTTTTTTAGCCCACCTGGGTAACCGCAGATCGCCGGCTGGGCGATAGTGGCCCGCTACGACAGCTACCCCATTCAATGCCATGCCCGACCCCATCACGCCCGAGGCCTCTTTCGATCTGACCGGCAAAACTGCCCTGGTGACCGGCTCCTGCAGCGGCATCGGCCTGGAAATCGCGCGCGGCCTGCTGCGACACGGCGCCCGGGTGGCGATTCATGGGCGCAATGTCCGGCGGGCGCAAGAGCTCGCCGAGCAACTGGGGCCTCATGCCGTGGGCTGCGCCTTTGATCTTGCGAACGCGGCGCAGCGCGAGCAAGGCCTGGCAACGGTGCGCCAGGCGCTGGGCGAGATCGACATCCTGGTCAACAATGCCGGCGTTCGCAACCGGCAACCCTTATCGGGCCTGTCGCTCGACGACATCCGGCAGGTGTTCGAAGTGAATTTGTTCGGAGCGATCGAGCTCTGCCGCGCCGTATTGCCCGCGATGTGCCGCAACCGATACGGCCGCATTGTGAACGTGTCGTCGTTGAGCGGGCATCTGGCCCGCGACGATGATTTCGCCTATCCCATCAGCAAGCAGGCCCTGGAAGCCATGACGCGGGTGCTGGCGGTGGAACACGGCAAGCATGGCGTCACCTGCAACGCGGTGGCCCCGGCCACCATTGCCACCGACTTCAACCGCACCCTGTTGACCACCGAAGCCAACCTGGCCCGCATCCGGCAACGCAACCCCCAGCAACGCACCGGCGAGCCGTCGGAGGTGGTGGGCGCTGTGCTGTTTTTTGCCTCGCCCGCAGCGTCGTATGTCAACGGGCAGACCTTGCGGGTGGACGGCGGCTATAGCGTGCAGTTCTAGCGCCCGCCAAAACGGCCCGCCATGCCTCGGCCAGGCGGGCGGGCCAAAACCGGCTTGCCAATAGAAAAAGCCAGATCAGCTGAAAACTGATCTGGCCCTGGGAATTCGACCACATAAGTGGTCGGGGCGAGAGGATTCGAACCTCCGACTCCTGCGTCCCGAACGCAGTACTCTACCAGGCTGAGCTACGCCCCGATTTGCCTGCGGCTGTTGGTACTACCAGAGCCGCCGCGCTTTTCAGCGGTCTCGATTTACCGCGAAAGCGCAAAATTCTAGCAGGGATTCTTGATAAACGGAAATCGGGAAGCCGGACAGGGCCTGGCGGGCCGCGTCGGCCTCGGTTTCGGCTGCCAGCCGGGCGTGTTCCAGGGCGTCGGTGGACTGGATGGCCTGGGCCACGGCGGCAAAATCGGCGTCGCCCGTCTTGATGGCGTCGCGGATCAGCTCGCGCTGTTGCGGGGTGCCGGTTTCCATGACGCGGATGAGCGGCAGCGTGGGCTTGCCTTCGCGCAGGTCGTCGCCCACATTCTTGCCCAGCGCGTGGGCATCGCCGCTGTAGTCGAGTACGTCGTCAACCAGCTGGAAAGCCGTGCCGATGTGGCGCCCGTAGGCTGCGGCGGCGGCTTCCTGGTCGGGCGTGGCGCCGGCCAGCACCGCGCCCACCTGTGCAGCGGCCTCGAACAGCTTGGCGGTTTTATAGCGCACCACCTGCAAGTACCGCTCTTGCGAGACGTCCGGGTCATGCACGTTGAGCAACTGCAGCACTTCGCCTTCGGCGATGACGGTGGTGGCCTCGGACAGGATCTGCATGATGCGCATGGAGCCCGCCTCGACCATCATTTCGAATGAGCGCGAGTACAGGTAGTCGCCCACCAGTACGCTGGCGGCGTTGCCGAACATGGCATTGGCGGTTTCGCGGCCGCGGCGCAGGTCGGATTCATCGACCACGTCGTCGTGCAGGAGCGTGGCGGTATGGATGAATTCCACCACGGCGGCCAGCAGCCGATGCTGGTCGCCCTGGTAACCCAGCGCCCGCGCCATCATCAGCACCATGGCGGGCCGCATGCGTTTGCCGCCCGCGCCGACGATGTAGTCGGCGATCGTCCGGATGAGTACAACTTCCGAATCCAGGCGCGCGCGGATAACCGCGTCGACGGCCTTCATGTCATCGGCAATAGGGGCGATCAGCTCAGGGAGATTCAAGACGTATCCGGCACATGACAGGGCGAGCCGACCCGTGGCTCTTTGATTCGCCGGGGCGGCGAACCGCGCCGGAACCGGGGTCTGCCGAATTATACGGGTATGCGTCGCCGTGGCCCGCCGCGCCGATCACAGCCCCCGCTTGCGCAGGCTGGCGTACAGGGCGCGCACGCCGAACGTCCAGGGCGCAATCGCGTTGCACAGGCCCACCTTGTTGACCAGCGCACCCAGCCGGGGCGTCGAAATGCGCACGGTATCGCCCTGCCGGTGCGTAAACCCGCTGCCCTTGCCATCGCGGTCCTGGGTGGGCGAGAACATGGTGCCCAGGAACAGCATGAAACCGTCCGGATACTGGTGATACTCGCTGGCCTGCCGCACCAGGTCGAGCGGGTCGCGGCTGATTTCGCGCATGTGGCTGACGCCGTCCAGCACGAAGCCGTCGTCGCCCTCGATACGCAGCGACACGTCGTCCTGCCGCAGGTCGTCCAGCGTGTAGCGCTCGTCGAACAGGCGCACGAAGGGCCCGATGGCGCACGACCCGTTGTTGTCCTTGGCCTTGGTCAGCAGCAAGGCGCTGCGGCCCTCGATGTCGCGCAGGTTGACATCGTTGCCCAGGGCAGCGCCCACCGCCTGGTTGCGGCTATTGACGGCCAGCACCACCTCGGGCTCGGGATTGTTCCATTCAGACTGGGGCAGCAACCCCACCCATGCGCCGGTGCCCACCGAAGCCATGGGCGGCGCCTTGGAAAACACCTCGGCATCGGGTCCGATGCCCACTTCCAGGTACTGGGACCACTGCCCCCGCGCCTGCAGCTCGGCCTTCAGCGCCATGGCCTGGGGCGAGCCGGGCTGCAGTTGCGACAGGTCCGACCCGATCAGCGCATGGATGCGGGCGCGCACCTGTTCCGCCTGTGCGGGGTCGCCGCCGGCCTGTTCCTCGATCAGGCGTTCGAGCAGGCTGACGGCAAAGGTTACGCCCGCGGCCTTGACGGGCTGCAGGTCGCAGGGCGCCAGCAGCACGGGCCCAGAGCTGTCGCCGGCCAGGGTACGCGTCAGCAACTCGCCCACATTACCCAGGCTTTCGCCTTTGCCCTCGCGGGCGATGGCGACGCAGTCGGGGCTGTCGAGCAGGTCGGCCACCGTGGGCGCAAGCGCGGTCAGGTCCACGACCTGCCCCTGGCGCACCACCACCACGCAAGGGCCATCTATCGGCGCTGGGCGCCACACGCGGCCAACCAGCAAGGCATGGTCGAGGTCGACGGGCAAGTCATTGAGCGGGTTCATGCGTTGTCTCCGGTGTTGGGCTCGGCGCCCTGGTGGGGATGATCGGCAAAGTCTAGAAAGCGCCCGCGGCACTGTCCAATATAATGATTTTTTATCCAATATATTGGACAGCCCGTGTCGGTATCCGATTACGACGTGCCGGCGATACGCCGCACGCACGATCTTCTGCGTACGCTCGCCTGCCAACGCACGCCATTGCGGGCTGCCGACCTGGCCCGCGCCTGCGATATGCCCCGCAGCTCGCTGTACTTGCTGCTGGATACGCTGGTGCGCCGGCGCTGGATCGACCGGGCGGGCGATGGTTATGTCATCGGGCTGGAACTCATGGCCCTGGGCACGGCGTATCTGCGGCACGACGGCCTGCAGGCCGCTTTTCGCGCCGCGGCCAGCGAGTTCGTCGAGCGGCACAACGAAGTCATGCAGCTGGCGGTGCTGGATGGCGCCGAAGTGGTCTACCTGGCCCGCGAAGACGCCCGCCGGCCTGTGCGCCTGGTGTCCGAACTGGGGTCGCGGCTGCCGGCCCATGCCTGCGCGCTGGGCAAAGCCCTGCTGGCCAGCTTGCCCGATGCCCGGTTGCAGCAGCTGCTGCCCCCGGTGCTGGCGCCCGTCACCGAGCGCACCTGCGCCGACCGCGCGACACTGCTCGCCGACCTGGCCCGCGTGCGCACCGAAGGCCTGGCCCAAGAGCACGAAGAGGTGGCGCAGGGGCTGCATTGCTACGCCGCGTACGTGGGCGAAACGGCATTGGGCAAGCGCGTGGCGGTCAGTACGTCCATCCCCGGCGACCGCCTGGAAGACCACCACGCGCAGGCCGTGGCCCTGGGCGTGCAACGGGCGGCGCGTTCCATTGCCGCGCGGGTGGCCCTGGCCCCGGAACCACGCTAAGCGCCCGGCCCGCAACAGGTTTTTGACTTTTCCACAGGCGCACGCTAGAATTTATGGTTCGGCGCGCACCGATTTTGGCGCGTGTTACGTAACGGTGCCAACTTCTGTGCCAACCTCGCTGATTCAACCCGGCAGTGCCAACCCGCATTGCCAGCTTGTGTTGTGGCGGGTGTATGCCGATGCAGTAATTGCCGTGGGCTTGCCGCCCCGGCCAACCCAGGACTCACGTCCTAGCAGTAAATACCCATAGCGGTAAAACCTAAGGAACTATCCCATGTACGCGGTCGTAAAAACCGGTGGCAAGCAGTATCGCGTTGCCGCTGGCGAAAAACTCAAGGTAGAACAGATACCTGCTGACATTGGGCAAGAAATCACCCTGGACCAGGTCCTGTCGGTGGGCGAAGGCGACCAACTGAAAGTTGGCACCCCTCTCGTCGCTGGCGCCGTGGTCAAGGCGACGGTTCTTGCGCATGGCCGGCACGACAAGGTCAAGATCTTCAAGATGCGCCGTCGCAAGCACTATCAGAAGCATCAGGGCCACCGTCAGAACTACACCGAGATCCGCATCGAAGCCATCACGGCTTGATGACTCTCCGGTACTGATTAGCAGGAGCTATTTAACATGGCACAGAAGAAGGGCGGCGGCTCTACGCGGAACGGTCGCGATTCAGAAGCGAAACGATTGGGCGTCAAGGTTTTTGGCGGCCAGCAAATCCCGGCTGGTTCGATCATCGTGCGCCAGCGCGGCACTCGCTTCCATCCCGGCACCAACGTCGGCATCGGCAAGGATCACACCTTGTTCGCGCTGATCGACGGCAAGGTTCAATTCGGCTTCAAGGGCCCGTTGAACAAGCAGGTCGTGTCGGTGGTTGCGGCCGAGTAACGGTCTACCGTTAACTACACGGCAAAAGCCCTGTCGCATGCGGCAGGGCTTTTTTGCTTCAGGAATACATATGAAATTCGTAGACGAAGCCACCATCGAAGTCATCGCCGGTAAAGGCGGCAATGGCGTGGCGAGCTTTCGCCGCGAAAAATTCATCCCCAAGGGCGGGCCCGATGGCGGTGACGGCGGGCGCGGCGGCAGCATCTTTGCCGTGGCCGACCGCAACATCAACACGCTTATCGACTTCCGCTACGCGCGCCTGCATCGGGCCAAGAATGGCGAAAACGGCCGCGGCTCCGACCAATACGGCGCGGCAGCCCCTGACATCACCCTGCGCGTGCCGGTAGGCACCGTGGTGTACGACGCCGACACCGGCGAACAATTGTTCGACCTGAGCCACCACGACCAGAAGGTAACGCTGGCCGCCGGCGGCCAGGGCGGCATGGGCAACCTGCACTTCAAGTCCAGCGTCAACCGCGCGCCGCGCCAGTGGACGCCGGGCAAAGAAGGCGAGCAGCGCCGCCTGCGGCTCGAACTGAAGGTGCTGGCCGACGTAGGCCTGCTCGGCATGCCCAATGCCGGCAAGTCCACGCTGATCAGCCGCATTTCCAATGCGCGCCCCAAAGTGGCCGATTACCCGTTCACCACCCTGCATCCCAACCTGGGCGTCGTGCGCACCTCGCCGTCGCGCAGCTTTGTGGTGGCCGACATTCCCGGCCTGATCGAAGGCGCCTCTGAAGGCGCGGGCCTGGGTCACCTGTTTTTGCGGCACCTGGCGCGCACGCGGGTGCTGCTGCACCTGGTGGATATTTCGTCGGCCGACCCGGACGTCGACCCCATCGAACAGGCTGTGGCCGATGCGCGCGCCATTGTCGAAGAACTGCGCCGCTACGACCCCGAACTGGCCGCCAAGCCGCGCTGGCTGGTGCTGAACAAGCTGGACATGGTGCCCGCCCCCGAAGACGCCCGCAAGCGCTTCATCGAACTGTTCGAATGGCAAGGCCCGGCGTTCGGCATATCGGGGCTGAGCGGCGACGGCACGCAAGAGCTGGTCTGGGCCCTGCAAGACTACCTGGACGAACAACAGCGCAAAGACCACCTGGCTCAGGATCAGGCCGATGGCACCTATGTGGCCGAAGATCCGCGCTTTGATGAAACGCGCAGCGATGCGACGCCGCGCGGCGGTGACGAATAAGCCATAATCGCACTTTCGTCTGTCGCCGCCTGCGCGGCGGCCCACCGATCATCGCAACACCCGGCCATCATGACTGCCGACTCTACCGCCGTCTCTGTTGTCGCCTCTGCCACGCGCATCGTGGCAAAGGTCGGCTCATCCCTGGTTACCAATGAAGGGCGCGGCCTGGACCGCGCCGCGGTGGCACACTGGGCCGCCCAGATCGCGGCGCTGCGCCAGCAGGGCAAGCAGGTAGTGCTGGTTTCCAGCGGGGCCATCGCCGAAGGCATGGCGCGCCTGGGCTGGCGCAAGCGGCCCTCGGTAATGCATGAGCTGCAGGCCGCCGCCGCCGTGGGCCAGATGGGCCTGTGCCAGGCCTACGAGGCGGCCTTCGCCGAATACGGCCTGCGCACGGCGCAGATCCTGCTTACCCACGAAGACCTGGCCGACCGCCACCGCTACCTGAATGCGCGCAGCACCCTCTTTGCCCTGCTGCGCCTGGGCGTCGTGCCCATCGTCAATGAAAACGACACCGTGGTCACCGATGAAATCCGCCTGGGTGACAACGACACGCTCGGCGCGCTGGTCACCAATCTGATCGAGGCGGATACGCTGGTCATTCTGACCGACCAGCGCGGCCTGTACGATTCCGACCCACGCAAGAACCCCGATGCCCGGTTCGTGGCCCATGCGCAGGCCGGCGACCCCGCGCTGGAAGCCATGGCGGGCGGCGCCGGCACAGGCATAGGCACCGGGGGCATGCTGACCAAGATTCTGGCGGCCAAGCGGGCAGCCCACAGCGGCGCGGACACGGTGATTGCGTCCGGCCGCGAGCCCAACGTACTGACGCGGCTGGCCGGCGGCGAATGCATCGGAACCGAGCTTCAGGCCGTGTTGCCGGTGTGGTCGGCGCGCAAGCAATGGCTGGCCGACCATCTGCGCCTGCGCGGTCGGGTGATCCTGGACGACGGCGCCGTACGCGCCCTGCTGCACGAGGGCAAAAGCCTGCTGCCCATCGGCGTGGTGGAGGTGCAGGGCGAGTTCGGCCGCGGCGACGTGGTGGCGTGCGTGGACATGCACGGCAACGAATGCGCGCGCGGCCTGATCAATTATTCGTCGGCCGATACTCGGCGCATTCTGCGCCAACCGTCGTCACAGATTGCCCGCATTCTGGGCAGCATGACCGACCCCGAGCTGATGCATCGCGACAACCTGGTGGTGGTGTAGCCGCGTGAACGTCAGGCGCGGCGCCGCCATCGGCCAGCAGGATATAGCCCCACTGCCTGACCGCCAGCAGCGGCAGCTGCACGCCCAGCCGCTGGGCCTTGGCGCGCAGGCGCGACACCAGCACGTCTACGCTGCGCGACGATTGCCGCCGGGCTGATCGTCGGGGCGGCGCGCAAACCAGTTGTTCCCGCGGCAAGCGGTGTCCGGGCGCCCCCAGCAGGCGCAGGAAGAAAGCGCTTTCGGCGAAAGTCAGGGGCAGGCGTTGGCCGTGCGGCCCGGCCAGAACCCGCCCCCCTTCGGCCAGGCGCCAGGCCGGCGAGTTCGCCTCGGCAGGCGGCGCGACACCGTCGCGCAGGCGCAGCAGCGCGCGCCCCAGGCAGGCCAGTTCGCGTACGTCGATTTCCAGCGGGCAAGCCATGTCGGCGCCCGCCTGCAAGGCCAGGATGCGCGATTCGACTTCGCCATAGGGCGCAAGCACGATCAGAACCGCCTGCGGCGCGCCATTGCGCGCCGCGACGATCAGGTGGCGCAGGGACGCGGCAGGCGCATCCAGCAGGACGACCTGCGCCGGCCCGGTACGGGCCAGCTCGCCCAGGTTGCCGGGCGCACCGTCGCGCACCGACCAGCCCACAGAGGCCAATGACCGCACCAGCTGCGGTCGGCGAGGCGAAATGCCGCCCTGGATCACGATGGCTTCTATCGTCTGCATTGGCCGCCTGGGAGAAAAATTACAAACGTAATAATTTAGATCGCCAATGTAATTCCTTAGCACGGTTCAATCGGCCGGTGAAGACATTTTCGGACCGATTGAAGCACGCCCGGGTGCTGCGCCAACATACCCAGCAGTCGCTGGCGCGTGCTTGCGGGTTGTCGCAAAGCACGATTGCCAGCTATGAAAACGGCGAGCGGCGTTCAAGCCGCTCGTTACGCAAGATTGCCCAGGTATTGCGCGTGGAGTCCGAATGGCTGGAAACCGGCAACGGCCCGATAGACCGGCGCACGGTCTATACCGCCCCGGATACGCCCACACCGGCGGGCAGCAAGGTGATGGAAGGCGACGCGCCAGGCAGCCCGCCGCCCTTGACGCCCTGGCCGTTTCCCAGCGTGGCGCCGTCGCAGGTCAACGCCCTGCCCGCCTCGGCCCGGCGGGAATTGGACAAGTGGTTGCGGATGATGGTGGATGGCTATCTGCAATCGTATGGCGAGGCCAGGCGACGCAAGGGCCGATGAGCCGGGCGACTGTTTCCCGGCGTGCGAGCCCGGAATTTTGTTTCTGTTTATGTAGCGCGCCCACCATTAACCACCGCGTTCTAGCGGGAAGGTGTCTGACACCCTTCGGGAGTCAGACACCGTATGCGATAAGGTCCGGACGTAGCGACGCGGTGTCTGACTCCCGAAGGGTGTCAGACACCATCGTGAGCACCGGCTCGACAGCAGACAAGTCCGGTTTCGGCAGGAACGGTCGGACGCCCGGACTGTGGATGGCCCTGTTCCGTCGCATACGGTGTCTGACTCCCGAAAGGTGTCAGACACCATGGTGAGCACCGGTTTGGCAGCAGACAAGTCCGGTTTCGGCGGGAACAGCCGGACGCCCCGATCGTGCGCATACGGTGTCTGACTCCCGAAGGGTGTCAGACACCATGGTGAGCACCGGCCCGACAGCAGACAAGTCCGGTTTCGGCGGGAACAGCCGTGCGCCCGGACCTTGGATGGCCCTGTTCCGTCAAGGCGCCTTGGAGGCCGGCGCGGTGGGGGCGGCCGGCGAGGGCGGGGTGGCGCTGGCGCCGTTGGCCGGGGCGCCCTGGTCGCCGCGGATCTTGGCGGCGATTTCGGAAGCGGCCTGCGCCGACGACACGCTGAAAGCCAGCACGCCGCGGTTCAGCGGCTCGGCGATGCGGGGCGCGGCGACCAGTTCACGGTCGATGACCAGTGCCAGCATATTGCCGATGTTCTGGCTGCTGACGTCATTGAGCTTGCGCGCGCCTTCTTCGGTAAAGCGCAGGCCCACGAAGTTCTGGCCTTCGCGATCAACCAGGGCGGCCGCTTCGGTCAGGTCGGCGCGGGTCAGCACGGGCTGGCGCTGCATGAACAGCGAGCCGTCGGGCACTTTTACTTCCATCAGGCCGGGACCGCCCTGGGCCTGGGCCACGTAGAACTCCACCACCGATACCGTGGCTTGCTGCGTAGCCTGGGGCTGGGGCTGGGCGGCGGCATCGGCGTCTTTCTTGGACGCCGTCTGGCAGCCCGCGAGCACGAGCGACATCACCGCGAGAGCCGGAGCCAGTTTACGTAGAGACGTTTGCATATCGGTATTCCTTCTTCAATGACTGGGGGCTGGCATGCCAGGCTACGTGCTTCCCGGCGTTACAAAAAAGTGTACAGGTCTGGGGCGTGGTCCGCCTAGCCCCAAGCGTATGCATATGTAAAGCGACAATACGGCCTATACTGCGGATTCGCGCAGGGGTACTCGCTGGCCGGCAACGGTCCGCGTGTTGAGAGAGTCCCTTCGTACCAGTACGGATAATGCCGATGCTGGGAGCGTATTCCGTACCTGGCGCACACGGCCTTTCCGGCCGGTCCAGCTCGGAATCCTTCCCGATTCGGCTCCAAATTCACCATTGGAGCTTTCCATGAACGCCAATCCCAAGTTCCTGGCAGCCACGGCGGAAGTCGATGCCGCTGCCGTCACGCCGCTTCCCCAATCCCGCAAAGTGTACGAAACCGGCACGCGTCCGGATATCCGCGTGCCGTTTCGCGAAATCGCGCAGGACGACACGCCCACCATGTTTGGCGGCGAGAAGAATCCGCCCCTGACGGTGTACGACACGAGCGGCCCCTATACCGATCCGGACGTTCGTATCGACATCCGCCGCGGGCTGCCGGCCCTGCGCAAAGCCTGGATTGAAGAGCGCGGCGACACCGAACTGCTGGACGGACCGTCCAGCGCATACGGCCGCGAGCGCCTGAACGACCCGAAGCTGACCGCCATGCGCTTTGACTTGCAGCGCCCGCCGCGCCGCGCCAAGGCGGGCGCAAATGTCACGCAGATGCACTACGCACGCCGCGGCATCATTACGCCGGAAATGGAGTTCGTGGCCATACGCGAGAATCTGCGCCGCGAACATTACCTGGAGACCCTGCGCGCCAGCGGCCCCGACGGCGAGAAGCTGGCGCGCCGCCTGACGCGCCAGCACCCCGGGCAGTCGTTCGGCGCATCCATTCCCGATGTGATCACGCCGGAATTCGTGCGCTCGGAAGTTGCGCGCGGTCGGGCCATTATTCCGGCCAACATCAACCATCCGGAAATCGAGCCGATGGCCATCGGCCGCAACTTCCTGGTCAAGATCAACGCCAACATCGGCAATTCGGCCGTCAGCTCGGGCATTGCCGAAGAGGTCGAAAAAATGACCTGGGCGATCCGCTGGGGCGGCGACACGGTGATGGACCTTTCCACAGGCAAGCACATTCACGAAACCCGCGAATGGATCGTGCGAAATTCGCCTGTGCCCATCGGCACGGTACCCATCTACCAGGCGCTGGAGAAAGTCGACGGCAAGGCCGAAGAACTGACGTGGGAGATCTTCCGCGACACCCTTATCGAGCAGGCCGAGCAAGGCGTGGACTATTTCACGATACACGCGGGCGTGCGCCTGCCGTTCATCCCCATGACGGCCGATCGCATGACAGGCATCGTGTCGCGCGGCGGCTCGATCATGGCGAAATGGTGTCTGGCCCATCACAAAGAAAGCTTCTTGTACGAGCGCTTCGAAGAAATCTGCGAGATCATGAAGGCGTACGACGTGAGCTTTTCGCTGGGCGACGGGTTGCGTCCGGGCTCGGGCTATGACGCCAACGACGAGGCACAGTTCGCCGAATTGAAGACGCTGGGCGAGCTGACGCAAGTTGCCTGGAAGCACGATGTGCAGGTCATGATCGAAGGCCCGGGCCATGTGCCCATGCACATGATCAAGGAAAACATGGATCTGCAGCTGGAACACTGCCACGAGGCGCCGTTCTATACGCTGGGCCCGCTGACCACCGACATCGCGCCGGGTTACGACCACATCACGTCGGGCATCGGCGCCGCGCTGATCGGCTGGTATGGCACCGCGATGCTGTGCTACGTGACGCCGAAGGAACACCTGGGCCTGCCCAACAAGAAAGACGTGAAAGACGGCATCATCACGTACAAGATCGCCGCCCACGCTGCGGACCTGGCCAAGGGCCATCCGGGCGCGGCGATTCGCGACAATGCACTGTCGAAAGCGCGTTTCGAGTTCCGCTGGCAAGACCAGTTCAACCTCGGGCTGGACCCCGACACCGCCCGCGAGTTCCATGACGAAACCCTGCCGAAGGACTCGATGAAGGTGGCGCACTTCTGCTCGATGTGCGGCCCGCACTTCTGCAGCATGAAGATCACGCAGGACGTACGCGACTACGCAGCAGCGCAAGGTGTTGCCGAGCAAGAGGCCTTGCAGAAGGGTATGCAGGAAAAAGCGGTCGAGTTCGTGAAGAAAGGCGCGGAGATTTACCACCAGACGTGATCGCTCGGGGGGTGTCTGACACCTTCGGAGTCAGACACCTGGGCAACCTGGGTTGCCTTGGAAGCGGACCGTCTGCCGTCGCGAGTGGTGTCTGACACCTTCAGGTGTCAGACACCGGGGGGCCCGGGTTGCCTTGGGAACGGGCCGTTGGCCGTCGCGGGGGGGTGTCTGACACCTTCGGAGTCAGACACCTGGGCAACCTGGGTTGCCTTGGGAACAGACCGTTGGCCGTCGCGGGGGGTGTCTGACACCTTCGGAGTCAGACACCGGGGGAACCCAGGTTGCCTTGGGAACAGGCCGTTGGCCGTCGCGGGGGGTGTCTGACACCTTCAGGTGTCAGACACCGGGGGAACCCGGGTTGCCTTGGGAACGGCCTGTCTGCCGTCACGGGTGGTGTCTGACACCTTCAGGTGTCAGACACCTATGTGTGGCGGGCGGCGCCGGCGATGCCGGATCTAGGCAGCGGTGTAGGCGGTTTTGACGGTGGTATAGAACTCGGCGGCGTAGCGGCCTTGCTCGCGCGGGCCGTAGCTGGAACCCTTGCGGCCGCCGAACGGCACATGGTAATCGACGCCCGCCGTGGGGCAGTTGACCATTACCATGCCCGCCTGCGCGTCGCGCTTGAACTGCGTGGCGTACTTCAGCGACGTGGTGCATATGCCCGCCGACAGGCCGAATTCGGTGTCGTTGGCCAGTTCCAGCGCATGTTCGAAAGAGTCGGCTGGAATGACGGTGGCCACCGGGCCGAAGATCTCTTCGCGGCTGATGCGCAGGCTGTTGTCGCAATCGACGAACAGCGCCGGATTCATGTAGTAGCCATCGGCTGCACGCTTGACGCGCTCGCCGCCATAGGCAAGCCGGGCGCCTTCGTCGCGGCCGATCTGTACGTACTTCAGGTTTTGCTCGAGCTGGCTGTCGTCTACCACCGGGCCGATGTCGGTGCCCGGCAGCAGCGCATCGTCGATCTTGAGGGTTTTCAGGCGTTCCTGCACGGCCTCGACAAAGCGCGGATAGATGCCCTTTTGCACGATCAGACGGCTGGAGGCGGTGCAGCGCTGGCCGGTGGAAAAGAACGCCCCGTTGACGCAGCTTTCTACCGCAACCTTCAAATCGGCGTCGTCGAGCACCACCATGGGGTTCTTGCCGCCCATTTCCAGCTGCACCTTGGCCATGCGCATCATCGCGGCCTGGGCCACGCGGCGGCCGGTCGCGACAGAGCCCGTGAAGCTGATCGCGTCTACACGCTTGTCGTCAAGGATGGTTTGACCCACGATGCCGCCACGGCCCATCACCAGGTTGAACACACCCGGCGGCAGGCCGGCGCGGCTGAGAATTTCGGCCAGCGCCCATGCGCTGCCCGGCACCAGGTCGGCGGGCTTGAACACCACCGTATTGCCATAGGCAAGCGCGGGCGCGATTTTCCAGGCGGGAATCGCGATGGGGAAGTTCCACGGCGCAATGATGCCGACCACGCCCACCGGTTCGCGGGTCACGTCGGCCTCGATGCCCGGTCGCGTCATGGGCAGCTTTTCGCCCTGGATGCGCAACGCTTCGCCGGCGAAGAACTTGAAGATATAGCCCGCGCGCGTGGCCTCGCCGATGCCCTCGGGCAAGGTCTTGCCTTCTTCGCGCGACAGCAGACGGCCCAGTTCTTCTTTGCGCGCCAGAATCTCGGTGCCCACCGCATCCAGAATGTCGGCCCGACGCTGGCCGGTGGCTCGGGCCCATTCGTATGACGCAGCACGGGCCGCGGCGATGGCATCGGCGGTCTGCGCCGCGTCTGCCTGCGCATACTCGCCCACTACGTCGGCCAGGTTGGAAGGGTTGATGTTGCTGCGCGTGTCGATGCCTTCGACCCACGCTCCGTTGATGTAGTTGGCATGCATATGTCTCTTCCTTCAAGTAAATGTGCAAAACGCGTTGCGCCGCCCCGGGCGGGCGCCGGACTTACAGCAGCTTGCCCGGGTTGAGGATGCCCGCAGGGTCGAGCAGGCGCTTGATATCGCGCATCAGGCGCAGTTCAAGGGGGTTCTTGCTATGCAGGAAATGGTCGCGCTTGAGTTGACCGATTCCGTGTTCTGCGCTGATGCTGCCCCCGTAGCGATTGACCTCGTCCAGCACGACATCGGTTACGGCCGCACCGTGTTCGGCCGCCCATTCCCGGGGAGCGCCGGCCGGGCGCGACAGGTTGTAATGCAGGTTGCCGTCGCCGAAATGGCCGAAGATGAAAGGCCGCACATCGCCATGCGACTGGCGCAATCTGGCTTCGGCCGATTCCATGAAATCGGGGATGCGCTCGATGGGCAGCGAGATGTCGTGCTTGAGATGGGGGCCTTCCGCGCGCAGCGATTCGGAGATTTCTTCGCGCAGCTTCCACATGGCCTGCAGTTGCGCAAGCGACGCGGACACGGCGGCGTCCAGGCACAGCTCGCGTTCCAGGGCGTCGCCGACCACGCTCTCCAGCAGCGCATTCAGGGCCGTTTCGTCGGCCGTGTCCGCCAGTTCGATCAGCACATAGCCTGGATAGCGCTGCGCGAAAGGATTCTGCACGCCCTGCGCGTGGGCCAGCACCAGTTCAAGACATTCGCCGGTAAAGAATTCGTATGCCTGCAGCCGCGGCCCGCACTGCTCGTACACCAGCTGCAATAGCTGCAGGGCCTGCCTGGGCGACTGCACCGCCGCCAGCACCACGGAGCGCACGCCGGTACGCGGAAACAGGCGCAGCGCCACGGCCGTGATCACGCCCAGGGTGCCTTCGGCGCCGATCAGCAACTGCTTCAGGTCGTAGCCCGTGTTGTCTTTGCGCAGGGTGCGCAGGCCATGGAAGATTTCGCCGGTGGGCAGCACCGCTTCGATGCCCAGCACCAGCTCGCGCGTCATGCCGTAGCGCACCACATTGACGCCGCCGGCGTTGGTGGAAACGTTGCCGCCGATCTGGCATGAATCTTCGGCAGCCAGGCTGAGCGGCAGCAGGCGGCCGGCCTCGTCGGCGGCGCGGCGCAGGTTGCCCAGTATGCAGCCCGCTTCGGCCACCATGGTGTTGGCGATGGTGTCGATGGAGCGCACCTGGTTCATGCGGTCCAGCGACAACACGACGTTGGCGGCACCCTGGTCGGGCGTGGCGCCGCCGCACATGCCGGTGTTGCCTCCGCGCGGCACCACCGGCACGCCTTCTTGCTGGCACAGCGCCAGGCATTGTGCGACGTCTTCGGTGCGGCGCGGCCGAACCACGGCCTGGGCGTTGCCTCGGTACAGGCCTCGCCAGTCGCTTAGCCAGGGCGCGATATCGTCGGCCGCCGTCAGCACGGTATCGGGACCCAGCGCCTGCACCAGGCGCTGCGGGAATTCAGTGGGATTCATGGTGTAGACCCGGATTGGATAGAAGAGAAATCGAGCCGCAGCCGCTCGGCGGCGCGCTGCAGATGCCGTACGGCAGCCGCCCGTGCGCGCGGCGCGTCGCGGTCGGCAATGGCCTCGTACAGCGCCACGTGTTCGCGATATACGTCGGCGGCAAGGTTGGCCTGATGCTGCTGCGTGTTTTCGCGGGCGATGCGTACGGCGGCGCGCACTTGCAAGTTGAGGTACTGCAGCAACTGCTGGTAGTAGGTGTTGTGCGTGGCCACCGCAATGGCCGCGTGAAAGCCGATGTCCTGCTCCACGCCCTGTTCATCGGCATGGTATGCGGGGCTTTCCAGCGCGGCCAGGCAGGCCGCCATTTTTTCGAGGTCGGCGTCGTTGCGGCGCAGGGCGGCCAAGGCCGCCGCGCCGCCTTCGAGTTCCATGCGCAGTTCATACACGCAGGCCAGTTGGACGCGGTCGAGCGCGACCCGGCCGGGCACCTGGAAGCCCCGACTGGCCGTGCGCGACACCACGGTGCACCCGGCGCCCTGCCGGCTTTGCACCAGCCCCTGGGCGCGCAGCCGCTCGGTGGCCTCGCGGATGACGGCGGCGCTTACGCCATAAAGCTGCGACAGCGCCTTGCCTGCGGGCAACTTGGTGCCCACCGGGTAACGCCCGGCGGCAATGTCGGACGCCAGCTTGCCGGCGACCTGTTCGGTCAGGGTTAGCGACTTGGTCAGCATCCCGGTATTGTACGATGTCTTCAGGTTATCTGAGAACTTTAGTCGCGAAAGCCAGATTATTCCGTTGAAAGCAATTATCAAGTGACAAAACAGCATATTCACGACTTTCATCGAGGTAACTAAGCTCTCGTCATGGCCCGGCACATGCCGGCCTCTCTGACGGAGACCCCGATGAAGCTCTACCACCACCCTCTTTCCGGTCACGCCCACCGCGCCCGCCTGTTCCTTGGACTGCTGGGGTTGCCTCACGAACTGATAGAAATCGATGTGACCCGGCGAGAGCACAAGACGCCGGAATTCCTGGCGCTGAATCCGTTCGGGCAGATTCCCGTGCTGGACGACGATGGCGTGATCGTTGCAGACTCGAACGCCATCCTGGTGTACCTGGCCAAGAAAGCCGGACGGACCGACTGGCTGCCCGAAGATCCGGAAGGCGCCGCCCGGGTGCAGCGCTGGCTGTCCGTCGCGGCCGGCGAAGTCGCGTACGGGCCCGGGGCGGCCCGCCTGGTGGCGCTGTTTGGCGCCCCATTCCATGCCGATGAAGTCATCGGCCGGGCGCATGCGTTGCTGGAAAAACTGGAAAACCACCTGGCCGGGCGGGACTGGCTGGCTGCCGGCCATCCCACGATCGCCGACATCGCGATCTATAGCTACGTTGTGCGCGCACCTGAAGGCCATGTCGACCTGGACGGCTACGCCGCCGTAAACCGCCTGCTGCGCCGGATAGAAGCACTGCCGGGCTTCGTGCCGTTTGCCCACACCCCTGCACAACCGGCGGCCTGAGCGGCGCCGGCACGCCCAGCGCTTTCCGCCTTACGCTTACCGGACGCCAACAATGACAGCCATCCTGCCCAAGCTGCCCGCCTGGCACGCGGGCGAGACCTTTCTTCAAGAAAATCTGGGGGTGGCCGAGCGCATGCGGGAACTCGGACAGCGTGTGATCCGCGATTACATGCCCGACCAGCATCGCGAGTTCTATGCGCAGTTGCCCTTTGTCGTGCTGGGTTTGGTCGATAGCGATGGCGACGCCTGGGCAACGCTGGTATGCGGCAAGCCGGGGTTCATGGCGTCGCCCACGCCGACGACGCTGCACATCGCTGCGCGCGCCGATGAAGGCGACCCTGCCGCGGCCGGCCTGCGCGTCGGCCAGTCTATCGGGCTGCTGGGCATCGAATTGCATACTCGCCGGCGCAACCGCATGAACGGAATCATTGCGGCGCTGGACGATGAGATGCGCGTCGACGTCGACCAGAGTTTCGGCAACTGCCCGCGCTACATCCAGCTGCGCGACTTCGCGTTCACGCGCGACCCTCGCGAGCGCGGGGATGCGCCGCGCGTGCGCCTGGACGGGCTGGACGCTGCGGCGCGGGCGCTGATCGAGGCGTCCGACACATTTTTTGTGGCCTCGTACGCCGACCGCGAAAGCCGCCGCCAGGTAGACGTATCGCACCGCGGCGGCAAGCCCGGCTTCGTGCGCATCGACGAAGACGGGCTGCTTACCATCCCCGACTTCGATGGCAACCTGTTCTTCAACACACTGGGCAATATCGTGCACAACGGCAAGGCGGGCCTGGTGTTCGTGGACTTCAGGACGGGCGACATGTTGCAGATGAGCGGCGATGCGGCAGTGATCCTGGATTCGCCGGAGATTGCGGCGTTCGAGGGGGCGCAGCGCCTGTGGACCTTTCGCCCGCGCCGCGTCGTGCAAAGCGCCGGCGCATTGCCGCTGCGCTGGTCGGTCCGCGAGCAAGGCGGGTCGCCCCATACGCTGATGACGGGCGACTGGCGGCAAGCCGCAACACGGCTGCGCCCCAGCCAACCCTCGACACGCTGGCGGCCTTTTGCGGTGACGCGCATCGTTGACGAAAGCGCATCGATACGATCATTTCACCTGGAGCCGGCGGACGGACAGGGGGCGCCGCCGCACATTGCCGGGCAACACCTGCCCATACGCGTCGGCCTGCCCGGCGGCGCGCGGGCGATACGCACCTACACATTGTCTGTCGCGCCGTCAGACGGAGGTTATCGCATCAGCGTCAAACGCCAGGGAACCGTTTCGCAATACCTGCACGACCGTATCCGCGCGGGCGACGTCATCGAAGCCGGCAGGCCGGCGGGCCAGTTCACCATGTCTGCCGCATCGGACAGGCCCGCCGTGCTGCTGGCGGGCGGCGTGGGCATCACGCCCCTGCTCGCCATGCTGCGCCATAGCATCCATGAAGGCCGGCGCACCGGACACATGCGGCCCGTCGTGCTGTTCTACGCCGCGCGTTCGAAGGCCGAGCGCCCCTTCGATGCCGAACTTTCCGAGCTGGCCGCCGCGTCGCACGGGGCGCTGCGGCTGGTGCGCGTGCTTGGCGACACAACCGGCGCGCAGGAAGGCCGAGATTATGACGCAGCGGGCCGCATCGATATGGCGCTGCTGGCGCGCCGGCTGCCGTTTGACGACTGCGATTGGTTTCTTTGCGGCCCGCCGCCGTTCGTGCAGGCCCTGTACAACGGACTGCGCGGCAACGGCGTGGCCGACTCGCGCATCCATGCCGAAGCGTTCGGCCCGGCGTCGCTCGTGCGCACGCCGGATGCCCCGGGCACGCCCGCGTCCCCTGCCCCGGCGCGGCCCGCGCCTGCTGCCGGGCCCGTGCCGGTGATGTTTCTGGAGTCGGCAACAGAGTCACGATGGACGCCCGGATCGGGTTCGTTGCTCGAACTGGCCGAGGCATGCGGCCTGGATCCGGCTTTCGGCTGCCGCACAGGAAGCTGCGGCAGCTGCAGGACCCGGCTGCTCAAAGGCGCCATCACCTATACGAAGGAACCGACCGCCGCGGTTGCCGCCGATGAAGTGCTGCTCTGCTGCGCGGTGCCGGCGCAACAAGACGCCGACCGAGCCCAGGCGGTGCACCTGGCGCTTTAGCGCGCCGCCCTTCGCGCCATGGCGGCCGGGGCCGGGCCACGTAATATACAAGGCGGATCAACATGCGGGAGAAGCCCCGAATGGACCGCTGGCAGGCAATGCGCATCTTCGTAAAAGTGGCCGAGACGGCAAGTTTCGCGGGGGCGGCCCGTCAACTGCAGATGAGCGCGGCTGCCGTGACACGCGCCATTGCCGCGCTCGAAGACGCCATAGGCGCGCGACTGTTCGTGCGCACGACACGGTCGGTAAAACTCACGGAGCCCGGCGGACGATACCTGGACGATTGCAGGCGCATCCTGGCCAGCATCGAAGAGGCCGAAGCCGCCGCGGCCGGCTTTTATGCCGCCCCTTCCGGAACGCTGTCGGTCACTGCCCCGGTACTGTTCGGACGCATGTACGTGCTGCCGGTCGTGCACGAATATGTGCAGCAGTACCCCAATGTCGACTGCCGCGTGATGTTCGTCGATCGCCAGGTCAACCTGATCGACGAAGGCATAGATGTGGCGGTACGCATCGGACACCTGCAGGACTCAAGCTTCGCCGCGGTACAGGTGGGCACGGTGCGACGCGTGGTGTGTGGCGCGCCCGAGTACTTCGAACAGCATGGGGTTCCGCTGACGCCCGCCGATCTGAAAAAACACCGGATCGCGGCGTCGACGGGGGTATGGGGTTCGCCGGAATGGCGCTTTGCAGGTGACCAGCGCGTCACCATACACAACTGGCTGCAGTTCAACACCAACGATTCGGCCATCGACACGGCGATGGCTGGCCTGGCACTGACGCGGCTGCTGCACTACCAGATCGAGCCGGCCCTGCGCGAAGGGCGCCTGCAGATTGTGCTTGCCGATTATGAAGACCCGCCGCTGCCCATACACGTGGTCTATACCGAAGGCCGGCAGGCCCCGGCTAAAACGCGAGCGTTCGTAGACCTGGCGGTGGCGGCGCTGCGCGGACGCTGACGGCTATGCCGCTGCGGCGGGCGCCCTGTGGCCGCACACCTGGCATTCGGGGTCGCGCTGCACATTGACGCTGCGCCATTGCATCGTACGCACGTCCAGCCACAGCAGCCTGCCTGCCAGGCTTTCGCCGATGCCGGCCAGCAGCTTCAGGGCTTCGGCGGCCTGCGTGGCGCCGATGATGCCCACCAGCGGCGCGAACACGCCCATAGTGGCGCAGTTGGCCTCTTCGACTTCGTCGGCCTCGGGAAACAGGCAGTGATAACACGGGGAGTCGTCGCGCCGCAGGTCGTACACGCTGACCTGGCCGTCAAAGCGGATGGCCGCGCCGGACACCAGCGGCTTGCGATGCTGCACGCAAGCCCGGTTGATGGCGTGCCGGGTGGTGAAGTTGTCGGTGCAATCGAGCACCAGGTCGGCGGCCGCCACGGCGTCGCCCAGGCGTTGGCCGTCCAGGCGTTCGACACGGGCGGTGACACGGGTTTCGGGGTTGTACGCCGCCAGCGTGTCGCGCCCCGATTCGGCCTTGGGCCGGCCCACGCTGGCATTGACGTGCAGGATCTGGCGCTGCAGGTTGCTGAGCTCGACGGTGTCGTCGTCGGCCAGGGTGATATCGCCCACGCCGGCGGTGGCCAGGTACAGCGCGGCGGGCGACCCCAGGCCGCCCGCGCCGATGATCAGGACCTTGCCGGCCAGGAATTTTTCCTGGCCCTCGATACCCAGCTCGTTGAGCAGGATATGCCGCGCATAGCGCAGCAGTTGCTGGTCGTTCATTTGGCCTTGGCGGGCTCGACTCCGGACGGCGTGATGGTCAGGCGCTCGGGGTCGCCGCTGCCCGCCGCGGCCGATGCCTTGGCTTGCGCGCGGAGATTGCCCTTTTGCACCGGCTTGCCGGCCAGCAGATTCAGGGCCTGCTGCAGCTGGAAGTCGTCCTTGCCGCCGAACTCGAACATCTTGGCCGCGGGCGGCGGCGTGTCGAGATCGAGCGTGGATTTGATCTCGTCGCTCTGGTTGTTGGACAGGTGGCGTTGCAGATCGGCTTCGCGCGGCAGGCGGAACAGGTCGCCATCGGCCGTGTCGGCCACTACGTAGTCGGGCTCGATGCCGGTAGCCTGGATGGAGCGGCCGCTGGGCGTGAAATAGCGCGACGTGGTGAGCTTGACGCCGGTGTCCTGGCTGAGCGGCAGGATGATCTGCACCGAACCCTTGCCGAACGTGCGGTTGCCGAGCACTTTGGCGCGCTTGTGGTCTTGCAGCGCGCCGGCCACGATTTCGGAGGCCGAGGCCGAACCCACGTTGACCAGCACCACCATGGGCACCGTCTTGACCCACGCCGGCAGGCCCGCCAGGTAATTGCCTTCGCCGCGCGCATATTCGGCCGGCGTGGCCAGGTACTTGTGGCGTGAATCGGGTGTGCGGCCATCGGTGGACACGACCAGCACATCGGGCGGCAGGAACGCTGCGGACACGCCGATGGCGCTGGTCAGCAGGCCGCCGGGATCATTGCGCAGGTCCAGGATCAGGCCCTTGGGGGCGCCCTTGGCGCCCAGCTCTTTGAGCTGGCGGGCCAGGTCGGAACCGGTTTTCTCCTGGAATTGCGCGATGCGCACGTAGGCGACGCCGCCATCGAGCGTCTTGCTGCGCACGCTGCGCACCTTGATGATGTCGCGCACGATGCGCACCACCACCGGCTGCGGGTTGTCGGCGCGCATGATGGTCAGCGTGATAGGCGTCTTGGGCGCGCCGCGCATGAGCTTGACGGCTTCGCTGAGCGACATGCCCTTGGTGGGCGTGTCGTCGATCTTGATGATGAGGTCGCCCGCCAGGACGCCTGCGCGCGCAGCCGGAGTGTCTTCGATGGGCGAGATGACCTTGACGAAACCGTCTTCGGCGCCGACCTCGATGCCCAGGCCGCCGAATTCGCCCTGGGTGCTGGTCTGCATATCGCGGAACGCGTCGGCATCCAGGTAGGCCGAGTGCGGGTCTAGGCTGGACACCATGCCGGAGATGGCATTGTTGATCAGGGTCTTGTCGTCGACCGCCTCGACGTAGTTGTTCTTGATGGCGGCAAACACATTGCTGAGCTGCCTGAGCTCATCCAGCGGCAGGGGGCTGCCACGCTGCGCGAGCGCAGTGACGCCCAGGCTGAGCAAAATGCCCGCCACCGCGCCGATGGCGACCAGACCGAAACCGCGAAACTTGCGAGTGCCCATGCACACTTCCTGATATTGATACCGGGTTATAGGGCCAGCCACTGGGCCGGGTCCACCGGAGCGCCACGATGGCGAATTTCAAAGTATAGGCCCGATTCCACCTGCCCGCCGGTGGCGCCCACCGTGGCGATGGCGTCGCCGGCACCGACCGGTTCCCCAACCTGTTTCAGCAGGCTCTGGTTATAGGCGTACACGCTCATGTATTGCTTGCCGTGATCGACGATGATCAGATTGCCGAACCCCCGCAGCCAGTCTGCATAGACCACCGTGCCCGGGGCCACCGCCTTGACCGGCGTACCGGCGGCCGTACGCAGCACAATACCGCGCCAGACCCCGCCATCGGGCCGATCGACCCCGAATCGACCCTGTACCGTACCACGCACCGGCGGCGGCAGGCCCCGGCGCAGGCCTTCGCCACCCCCCGGGGGGAGCGCGGCGGTGCGGCGCGCGGCAGCCGGCCGGGCGCTGCCGGCGTCTTCGTCCCGGGCTTCGGGCTCGGCCGCGCTGCCAGGCTGCCGGGCCGGGCGCGGGTCCGGACTGGCCTCGGGCGCAGGCGCGGGGGGCGCGGCCTGTGCCAGCACACGAGTCTGGCCCGATCCGAGCGGCTTCAGCCCCGCGGCATCCGGGTCGGCAACCGCCACGGGGCCGCGCGGACGGTCGGGCTGCGGCTGGCGAGCCGCCGCCTCGACCTGCTCCCGCGCCCGGGCGGCATCGCGGGCCTCGGCGCTGCGGCGCGCCTCTTCGGCCTGACGCGCCGCCTGGGCACGCCGTTCGGCCTCGGCTTTCTGACGCGCCTCTTCGGCCAGGCGGGCTTCCTGGGCGCGCCGGACGGCTTCGGCTCGCAAGCGAGCCTCTTCGGCGCGCCGCGCCGCTTCGGCCTGTTCGACGATGGCTTTTTCGAGCTCGCCTATCAGGTTGGACAGCCGCGTGTCGTCGCGGCCCAGCTTCTGGGCCTCGGCCCGTTGCGCGGCGATCTGCCCCTCCAGGCGGGCCAACAGCGTGGCGCGCTCTTTCTGCTGGGCCACGAGCTCGGCTTTCTGCGATTCGGCCTCTTTGGCCATGGCCTGGATATCGGCGCGGCGGGCGTCGGCCTGCTGCTGCAGCTGCGCCAGGCGATCGATATCGTGACGCAGCGCCTGCACGGCGCGGGCGCGCGCGCGAGAGACGTAGCCCAGATATCCCAGGTTGCGTCCGAGCTCGTGCGGGTCGTCGCCCGAAAGCAGCGCCGCCCAGGGAGACAGGCCGCTGGTGTACTGCGTACGCAGTTGGTCGGCCAGTTCGGTGCGGCGCTGTTGCAGGGCCTGCTGCTGGGCGCCGATCTGGCTTTCGAGCTCGCCCAGTTGCGCTTCGGCGCGGCGATTGTCGTCGGACAGCTCGCGCAGGCGGCGATTGATGCGCGAAATGGCGGTTTCGGAAGCCTTGAGCGCGTCGGCCGCCTCTTTGCGGGCGGACTCGCGCGCGTCGATTTCTTTTTGCAGCGATTCGAGCCGGTCGCGCAGCGCGGCCTGCTGCTGTTCGGCCTGCGATTGGCGCTGGGACAGATCCGCAGACGCCGCGACCGACGGCCATGGCGTTGCCGCCACCGCCGCTACCCACAGCAAACCCGCTGCAAACCGCATGAATCAGTCCTTTTTTGCCTTGCCCTGGGCCGCAACGGCCGCCATCGCGGCTTCGATCTCGGCGGCATCGCCCAGATAATAATGGCGGATCGGGCGCAGCTCGTCATCCAGTTCGTAGACCAGGGGCTGCCCGGTGGGGATATTCAGGCCCACGATGTCGTCGTCCGACATATTGTCCAGGTGCTTGATCAGGGCGCGCAAGCTGTTTCCGTGCGCGGCCACCAGCACGCGGCGGCCGGCCCGGATCGCCGGGGCGATGGAATCGTTCCAGAACGGCAGCACGCGCGCCACGGTGTCTTTCAGGCATTCGGTGGCGGGCAGCTGGTCGGCCGGGATTTTCGCGTAGCGGCTGTCAAAGCGGGGATGGCGCTCGTCGTCGAGCGACAGCGGCTCGGGCGCGATGGCATAGGCGCGGCGCCAGACCAGCACTTGCTCGTCGCCATACTTGGCAGCGGTTTCCGCCTTGTTCAGACCCTGCAGGCTGCCATAGTGACGCTCGTTCAGCCGCCAGCTGATTCCTACCGGGGTGTACATGGCGTCCATGGCGTCCAGCGCAATCCAGAGCGTGCGGATGGCCCGCTTGAGCACGGACGTGAAGGCCAGGTCGAACTCGTAGCCTTCTTTTTTGAGCAGTTCGCCCGCCTTGCGGGCCTGTTCACGGCCGGTGTCGGTAAGATCGACGTCGGTCCAGCCCGTAAAGCGGTTTTCGAGGTTCCACTGGCTTTCGCCGTGACGCATCAGTACGAGTTTATACATGGTTTTCAGCCGCTCGCAGGCGGGTTTGGAGTTGACGAATGCGCTCATTTTATAATTGAGCGATTTTGCCCCTGGTTTTCTCTAGGCAAGCGGCCTGCGCCGCGCGCCAGGGCCGGCCGGGCCACCGTTTATTGGCCGGTTGCGCGCCGTTTGTGCACGCTCGGCTTATTTCAGTTCAGGAACCTCTGTGGATCTTCTGCAATTCTTGGTAGATAAGAACAATATCTTCATCGTGGCGGTTGCCCTGGTGTCCGGCATCATGCTGGCTGTGCCGGCGCTGCGCAAGGGGCGTGCCGGCCAGGGCATCAGTACCTCCGAAGCCATCCAGATGGTCAACCAGCGCCACGCGGTATGGATCGACGTGCGGCCGGCCGAGGCTTTCCGGGCGGGCCATATCCCTCAGGCACGCAACATGCCGGCAGCCGAACTCGAGCAGAAGGCCGGCTCGCTGCCCAAGAACAAGCCGCTGGTGCTGGTGTGCGAAACTGGGCGCGATGCCGGACGCGTGGCCAGCCGCCTGCGTTCCCAGGGTTTCGCGGAAGTGGCGGTCATGGAAGGCGGCATGCGGGGTTGGTCCGCTGCCGGCCTGCCCGTCACCCAGAAACCCTGATCCGGAGCCAGCGATGCCGAAAGTTGTCATGTATTCGAAGGACTATTGCCCCTACTGCGCCAGGGCCCAGAGCCTGCTGCAGCAGCGCGGCGTCACCGACCTTGAAGTCGTCCGCATCGACCAGGACCCGTCCCAGCGCGAAATCATGATCCAGCGCACGGGCCGGCGCACGGTGCCGCAGATTTTCATCGGCGACAAGCACGTCGGCGGCTGCGATGATCTCATGGCGCTGGACCGCGCCGGGGGCCTTGCTCCCCTGCTCGGCGACTAAGCTGACCGCGGGGCCGCCGGCCCCGGTCGTTTTTCTTTGCCCACCCTAACGGAAATATTCATGGCTGATCAGGATCAAAACACCCAGCAAGCAGGCAACGCGCCTTCGTTCAATCTGCAGCGCGTCTACCTGAAAGACCTGTCGCTGGAAATGCCCAACGCGCCTCACGTGTTCCTGGAACAAGAGCAGCCGCAAGTCGAGGTAAGCATCAACGTGGGCGGTCAGCGTCTGGCTGAAACGGTGTTCGAATCCACCGTCACCGCCACGGTCACGACTCGCATCAACGACAAGGTCCTGTACCTGGTCGAAGGCACGCAGGCCGGCATTTTCGAACTGGCCAACATTCCGGAAGAGCAGATGGATCCGCTGCTGGGCATCGTGTGCCCCACCATGCTGTATCCGTATCTGCGCGCTAACGTCGCCGACGCCATTACCCGCACGTCGCTGCCGGCGCTGCACCTGGCCGAAGTGAATTTCCAGGCCCTGTACGAGCAGCGCCTGGCCGAACTGGCCCAACAACAGCAGGGCGGCGACAACGGATCGGATTCCGGCATCATTCTTCCGCCGGGCGCCACCCGCCAGTAAGCCTGCGGCCGCGCCATGACCCAAGCGCCCGCCTCGTTGAGCGTCGCCGTTCTGGGCGCGGGTAGCTGGGGCACTGCCCTGGCCGCCATCGCCGCCCGCCGCCATCGCACGGTACTGTGGGCGCGCGACGCGGCCCAGGCCGGCGCCATGGCCGGCGACCGCACCAATGCGCGTTACCTGCCGGGCGTTGCCCTGCCCGACGCGCTGGCCGTTACCAGCGACCTGCCGGCCGCGCTGGCGCCGCTGGCGGCCGATCCGCAACGCGCGCTGATCATTCTGGGCGTGCCCGTGGCCGGGCTGCACGCCACCTGTCTTGAACTGGCGGCGCGGCTGCCCGCCCTGGGCCTGGCGCAAACGCCCATCGTCTGGACTTGCAAGGGCTTCGAAGCCGATACGGCGCGGCTGCCGCACGAAATCGTGGCCGACGCGCTGTCGGGCATGCCCGAAGCCCGCGCGGGCGTGTTGTCCGGCCCGTCGTTTGCCCGCGAGGTCGCACAGGGCCTGCCCGTGGCGCTGACGATCGCCAGCACGCATGAAACCGTCCGAGACGCAGCCACCCGGGCGCTGCACGGCGGCCCGGTGCGCGTCTATGCCAGCACCGATGTCGCCGGCGTCGAAGTCGGCGGCGCACTGAAAAACGTAATTGCCATCGCCTGCGGCATTGCAGATGGCCTGGCCCTGGGCACCAATGCGCGGGCGGCGCTGATCACTCGCGGCCTGGCCGAGATGAGCCGCTTCGGCGTCGCGCTGGGCGCGCAGGCCGAGACCTTCGCCGGCCTGACCGGCCTGGGCGACCTGGTGCTGACCGCCACCGGCGATCTGTCGCGCAATCGCCGCGTGGGCCTTGAGATCGGCGCCGGCCGCAAGCTCGACGAAGTGCTGGCCAGCGGCGTCACCGCCGAAGGCGTGCGTTGCGCCCGCGCGGCCCTGCAGCGTGCCCAGGCGCTGGGCGTGGAGCTACCCATTACCGAGGCAGTCTGCGCCGTGCTGTTCGAAGGCGTCGCCCCCATGACCGCCGTATCGGCGCTATTGGCTCGCGAAGCGCGGCTGGAAACCTGACTATCACCAAAGGAGCTTGCTTCATGTTTACCGTCCGTACCTTCCGGGCCCGTACGCTGCTGCGCCGACTTGCGGTGGCGCTGACCGCCGCAGCTTTGCTGCCCGCCGCTGCCATGGCGCAATGGCCCGAGCGGCCGATCCACCTGGTGGTGCCTTTTCCGCCGGGTTCGTCGCCAGACCTGCTGGCGCGCACCATATCCGAACCCCTGTCGCAGGCCCTGGGCCAGCCCATCGTGGTCGACAACAAGCCCGGCGCCGGCGGCAATATCGGCACACGCATCGTGGCCAGGGGCACGCCCGACGGCTACACCTTGCTCTACACCATCAACGGGCCCCTGGTTACCGCCCCCCGGCTCTACCAGAAGACGCTGGGCTACGATCCGCTGAAAGACCTGGCGCCCGTTACGCTGGTAGCCACCAGCCCCAACGTGCTGACGGTGCCGGCCAGCCTGCCCGTAGAGAACGTGGCCGATTTCGTGAAGCTGGCGCGCGAGCGCAATGGCGCGCTGAACTATGGGTCGGTGGGGCCGGGCAGCTCGGCTCACCTGGCCATGGAAATGTTCAAGAGCGAGGCCAAGGTCGATCTCGCGCATATTCCTTATTCCGGTTTCCCGCAGGTGATCAGCGCCATCATCGCGGGCGATGTGCAGGCCGGTTTCATGGTGCCCGCCATCGCCATGCCGCAGGTGCGCAGCGGCAAGGTCAAGGCGCTGGCCATCACCAGCCTGGAGCCGAGCGAATCGCTTGAAGGCGTTCCCACCATGGACAAGCAGGGCTACCCTGGCTTCGAAGCCATTTCATGGAACGCCATTCTGGCGCCGGCCGGCACGCCCGCCCCCATCGTCGAGCGCCTGAACCGCGAACTGGCCGCCATCATCAACAGTGAAGCGGTGCGCAAGCAATTGGCCCAGCAGTATTTCACCGCCGCGCCGTCTACCCCGCAGGGCCTGACCGAGCGCATCCAGAAAGACACGGCGCGCTGGGATGCTGTGATCGAGCAACTGGGCCTATCGCTGGATTGAGCAGGCCCCGGCCCCAGGGCATCCCTGGGCGTCGCGCCATCGGTGTCAGGCACCTGCCGGAGCCTGACACCAGCGATACCGCCATTGCCTGCGCTGGCGGCACGGCACGCACGGACTCGAGCCTGTCCCGAAGGATGCCACGGGCCGGTGTCTGACTCCCGAAGGGTGTCAGACACCGACATGCGCCCGCTTTGCCGGCCGTTCTGCCGCAGCCATCCAGACGACCTCGGCAAGCGTGCGTCCATCTGGTACTGTCATGGCCAGTCCCCGCCGTGGAGCCGCGCATGAAAGTCCTGATCGCCCGCCTTAACCACGAAACCAATACGTTTTCCCCCGTGCCCACGCCCCTGGCGGCATTCGGGGAAAACGGGCCCGACTACGACGGCGACGCGTACCGCGCCAACCACGGCCAGCGCACGGCGATGGGGGCATTCATCGACCTGGCCCTGGCGCGCGGCGCCGAGATCGTGACGCCCGTATCGGGCTGGGCATACCCCAGCGGCCCGGTGGCCGCCGACGCCTACGACGCCATGTGCGCCCGCATCGTCGCGGCGGCGCCCGGCTGCGGTGCGGTGCTGCTGGACCTGCACGGCGCCATGGTGGCCGAACACCGCGACGACGGCGAAGGCGACTTGCTGCGTCGCGTGCGCGAAGCCGCGCCGGACGCGCCCATTGGCGTGGCGCTCGACCTGCATGGCAACGTGACGCAGGCCATGGTCGACCACGCCGATGTCATCGTCGGCTTCAAGACTTACCCGCACGTCGATATGTACGAAACCGGCGAACATGCGGGCCGGCTGCTCTTCGGCATGCTGGAAGGCCGGTGCAAGCCGGTCATGGCGTGGCGGCAACTGCCCCTGATGACCCATACCCTGCGATCGGCCACCGACCAGGGGGCCATGCAGGCTGCGGTAAGTGCGGCGCAACGGCTCGAAGCAGACGGGTTGCTTGCGGTGTCGGTGCTGGCGGGCTTCAGCCTGGCCGATATCGAACGTCCGTGCATCAGCGTGATCGCCGTGGCCGATGGCGATGCCGCGGCCGCCGACCGGGCGGCCGACGACATCGCAGCCCAGATCTGGCGCGACCGCGACGGCTTCGTCTATCGCAGCGAACCGCTGCAGGAATCGCTGGCCCGCGCTCGGGAAATGGCGCATGGCCAGACCCGCCCCGTGCTGCTGCTGGACCACGGCGACAACTGCAATTCCGGCGGAACCTGCGATACGACCGCCGTCCTCGAGGCCGCGCTGGCGCAAGGCATGGAAGGCATCCTGGCCGGGCCGCTTTGCGACCCGCAAGCCGTGGCGCAACTGATCCAGGCCGGCGAAGGCGCGCAGGTGTCGGTGGCGGTGGGCAACAAGCGGTCGCTGGCCCATCTGGGCATACACGCACAGCCCCTGGTGCTGCACGGCACGGTGCGCGCCATTACCGATGGCCAATATCGCATCAGCGGCCCCACCTACACCGGCATGCTGTGCCACATGGGGCGCACAGCGGTATTGGATGCGGGCGGAGTGTGCCTGGTGCTGTGCGAACGCCCGCACGAACCCTGGGACCTGGGCGTATTCGAAAGCGTGGGCCAGGACCCACGCCGCGCCCGCTACCTGTTGTTGAAATCGCGCATGTATTGCCGGCCGGTGTTCGTGCCGATCTCGGCCGGGCTGGTAGAGTGCGACAGCCCCGGCGCCACCACCTCGGACTACACCATCTTTCCGTACCGCAAGCGCGCCCGGCCGCTGTATCCGCTTGAGGCGGCCGACTACGGCGCACGCTGATGCCCGCCTAGACCCCGCCGGCGTACCCCTGCTGGCGCCAGGCCTCGAACACCGTCACCGCGACGGCATTGGACAGATTCAGACTGCGCTGGCCCGCGCGCATGGGCAGGCGCAAACACTGGCCGGGCTCGAACAGCGCCATGTGCTCTGCCGACAGGCCGGCGGTTTCGCGGCCGAATACAAACACATCCCCGGGCTGGAACGACACATCGGCCAGACTGCGTTGCGCGCGCGTCGTCATGGCGTAGACCCGCCCCTGCCCGGCCGCGGCCAGTGCCTGTGGCAGGCTGTCGTGCACCTGGACGGGCTGCCATTCGTGGTAGTCGAGGCCCGCGCGGCGCAGGCGCGCGTCGTCCAGTTCGAACCCGAGCGGCCGCACCAGGTGCAACCGGGCCCCGGTGTTGGCGCACAGGCGGATGGCGTTGCCGGTATTGGGAGGAATTTCAGGGCAGACGAGTACGACGTGGAACATGGATTTCATCCTGGCGCGGCCGCATGGGGCGCCGTGCATTGCCGCTATTGTGCCAGGGAGACGGGGCTTGTTGCCGGGCCTCTACTTATGCATGCGCTAAGCCTTCCTTTCAGAAAAGCAAAGCGCCGCACGGCCCCGAATACGCGCAGGCGCGCGCGCTTCGCGCCAAAATAGACGGTTTGGGGCAGGCGGCAGGCCCGGCCATGACAAACATATAACGGAGGCAAGCATGAAGCGTTACCAACTCTACATTGACGGGCAGTATGTCGACCCGGCGTCGGGTGCTTGGTTCGAGTCCGACAACCCGTGCGACGGCAAACCCTGGGCCACCATGCCACGCGGCAATGCAGACGACGTCGATCGCGCCGTGCAGGCCGCCCACCGCGCCGGCACCCAGGGCCCCTGGGCCAGCTACACGCCCACCCAACGCGGCCAGCTGCTGCATCGCGTGGGTGACCTGATCGCCCGCGAGGCCGAGGCGCTGGCGCGTACCGAAGTGCGCGACAACGGCAAGCTGTACGCCGAAATGGCCGGCCAGCTCAAGTATGTGCCCCAATGGTTTTATTACTACGGCGGGCTGGCCGACAAGATCGAGGGCACCGTGCCGCCCATCGACAAGCCCGGGCACTTTGGCTATACGCGACGCGAGCCGCTGGGCGTGGTGGCGGCCATCACCCCCTGGAATTCGCCCCTGCTGCTCACGGCCTGGAAGATCGCGCCCGCGCTGGCCGCAGGCTGCACCGTTGTGCTCAAGCCATCTGAATTCACATCGGCGTCCACGCTGGAATTCGTCAAGCTTTTCGAACTCGCGGGCTTCCCGCCGGGCGTGGTGAACGTCGTGACGGGCTTTGGCGCCGAAGTCGGCACGCCGCTGGTCACGCATCCGCTGGTGCGCAAAATCACCTTCACCGGGTCGGACGCCACGGGCCGCCTGATCAACGAGCAGGCCGCACGCCACTTCAAGCATGTAAGCCTGGAACTGGGCGGCAAGTCGCCCAACATCGTATTCGACGACGCCAACCTGGACGATGCGGTAAACGGCGCCGTGTCGGGTATTTTCGCGGCCACGGGCCAGACATGCATTGCCGGGTCGCGACTGCTGCTGCAAGACAGCATCTACGATACGTTTGTTGAAAAGCTGGTGGCGCTGGCGCGCACGGCCCGCATGGGCGACCCGATGCAGCCGGACACGCAGGTGGGGCCGATTACCACTCCGCCGCAGTACCAGAAGGTGCTGGAATATATCGATATCGCCCGCAACGAAGGCGCGCGCCTGCTGCTGGGCGGCGAAGCGGTGCGCGAGGGCCCCTGGAAAGACGGACGCTTCATCCAGCCCACGATCTTCGGCGACGTAGACAACCAGATGCGCATCGCGCAGGAAGAAGTGTTCGGGCCGGTGTTGTCCATCATCCGCTTCAAAGATGAAGACGAAGCCGTAAAGCTGGGCAACGACGTGCGCTTCGGCCTGGGAGCGGGCGTGTGGACCCGCGACATCGGCCGCGCACTGCGCATGGCCGAGCGCATCCAGTCGGGCACGGTATGGGTGAACACGTACCGCCTGGTCAGCTATCTGATGCCGTTCGGGGGCTACAAAGACTCCGGACTGGGACGCGAAAGCGGCATCGACGCCATGCGCGAATACCAGCAGGTCAAGAGCGTCGTGATCAACGCCGGCTCGCCGGTCGGCAACCCCTTTGTAATGCGCTGAACGCCCAGCAGACCGTGCGCCGTCAGCGGAAGCCGGCGCAAGAAGGTGTCTGACTCCCGCAGGGTGTCTGACACCAGTACGCGATGAGATGCGCGGCACCAGCACGGTGTCTGACTCCCGCAGGGTGTCTGACACCTTCGGAGTCAGGCACCAGTACGCGATGGGATGCCCCACACCAGCACGGTGTCTGACTCCCGCAGGGTGTCTGACACCTTCGGAGTCAGACACCAGAACGCGGTGGGATGCGCGGCACCAGCGCGGTGTCTGACTCCCGCAGGGTGTCTGACACCTTCGGAGTCAGACACCAGAACGCGGTGGGATGCGCGGCACCAGCACGGTGTCTGGCTCCCGCAGGGTGTCTGACACCTTCGGAGTCAGGCACCAGTACGTGATGGGATGCGCTACACCAGCACGGTGTCTGACTCCCGCAGGGTGTCTGACACCTTCGGAGTCAGACACCAGTACGCGATGAGATGCGCGGCACCAGCACGGTGTCTGACTCCCGCAGGGTGTCTGACACCTTCGGAGTCAGACACCAGTACGCGATGGGATGCGCGGCACCAGCACGGTGTCTGACTCCCGCAGGGTGTCAGACACCCCCGCGCATTTCTTTCGCCTTCGGCCAGTTTGCTGCGCCATCGCCCGGCCGCTCGGCTGCGCGGCCGTCACGCCACGGGGTGCGGGCGGCGACCAGTACGATGACCTCGGCTGCTCCGGCCTGCAACAGCGCACGCGCCGCAGCGTCGACGGTGCTGCCCGTTGTCATCACGTCATCCACCAGCCCCACGCACTGTTCGTGCAATGGCCTCGTGCACGCGAACACACCCTGCGCACCCAGGCGGCGCGCCGCGCGATTGCCGCTGGCCTGGCGCGCGCCTTCGCGCACGCGGCGCAATAGGCCACGTCGCAGCGGCCGATGCAGCCTGGCGGACAGCCCTGCGGCCAACTCGGCTGCCGGATTGAAGCCGCGGCGGCGCAGCGACGCCTGGCTGGCCGGAATAGGCGCCAGCACCATATCCGCCGGCAAGGGCAGCGCCTGGCGCGCGGCCTGGTCGGCCAGCAACTGCGCCAGCGCCGTGGCCAGCCCATAGCGCCGCTCGGCCTTGTAGCGTCCGATCAGCGAGTCGAACGGCGGCTCATAGTCGAACGCGGCGATTGTTCGCGCGAAAGCCGGCGGGGCGGCGTGGCAGTCCGGACACGCGCGGCCCGGGCCGGCCAGCCGCAAGGCGCAGCGCGAACAGCGCGCAAGGCCGGCCCGCATCGTCTGTGAAATATCGTCGGCGCAACCGGCGCAAAGCAGCCCGCCGGCCGCCCTTCCTTCGCACAAGGGGCAATCGGAAGGCAGCAGGGCCACCCCCCGCCGCACAACCTGCCGCAAGACCCTTGCACCCGAATGCGCAATAATGAAAGGCATGACGGCCTCCGCAACATCGCCGGCCCCTATCACAGCACGTATCTGCAGCGCCGCCGCCGTGCGGCGCGCCCTTCATGTCACAGCCTGCATCCGCCCCCCTGCCCTCGCTACCCTTGGTGCCCGCCCACGTCGTACGCCAGTTTTCGCGCCGTGGCGATTTGTCTGACGCGCAGTTCCTGTATGCCGAGGTCGCCCGGCGCATGCTCGGGCGGCTGCAATACATCCGGCTGCAACCCGGTGCGCTGCTGGACGCCGGATGCGGCGCGGGTGACAACCTGCCGCTGCTGCGCGAACGGTACCCGGACGCCAGCTACCTTGGCTTGGATGCCAGCGCGGCGGTGCTGGACCACGCTCGTCAGCGCTACGCGCCACGCGGCGTCGCGCGGTTGCTCAACAAGCTGCCCGGGCGGCGCGGCGACGCCCCGCAGTTCGTATGCGCCGACCTGGCCGATACCCGGCTGGCGCCCGAGTCGCTGGACCTGGTGTGGTCGAACCTGGCGATGCATTGGCACCCGGCGCCGCACAGCGTGCTGGCAGAATGGCGCCGCGTATTGAAAGTGGGCGGCCTGGCAATGTTCTCGTGCCTGGGGCCCGCCACGCTGCGCGAGTTGCGCCAGGCACTGGACGACGCCGGCCTGCGCACCGCAACGCCGGCATTTGTGGACATGCACGACTTCGGCGATCTGTTGGTGGAAAACGGCTTCGCCGACCCTGTCATGGACCAGGAAACCCTTACGCTGACCTATCGCTCTCCTGAACGGCTGCTGGAAGACGTGCGCGCACTCGGCGGAAACCCCGCACGCGGTCGGCGCGGCGGGTTAGTGGGACGCTCCTGGCGCGACCGGCTGTGCGCCGCGCTAGAGGCCCAGCGCAATGCACAAGGGGTGATTCCCCTGACCATCGAAGTCGCATACGGGCACGCCTGGCGGGCCGCCGCCCGGCGCAGCGCACCCGGCGAAACGCACCTGTCGGTCAGCGCAATTGGCGGCCGGCGCAACGCGAGCTGACGCCGCCGCAGGCTGAAAGCGCCGGACTGCGCGTCCCGAACAGCGCGTCCCGGACTACGCGTCCCGAACTACGCGTCGCGGACTACGCGTCTCGAACTGCACACTCCCGGGCGAAACCCGGCTGGCGGGCGGCCGTGCGGCCCGCCATCTGGCGGCGAAGGTCAGTGCAGACGGTCGGGGTGCCAGCCGGCGGCGCCCCCTACATCGGGCGTGGCCAGGGCCTGCACCTCGTGCATCGGTTCGGAGTTCGCACGGATGCGGCGGCGCGGCACTTCGGAAGACGGCCCCAGTTCGCGTTCGCCGCGCCACGCGCGTGTCATCGATTCCACCACCAGCGGCAGTTCGCGCACACGATGGAACTGGCTGCGCAGCCAGCGGGAATCGTTGCCGTTGCGGATGGCTTCATCGCGCAACGCGCCGAGCATGTCGGCCGTGCCCAGCTCTTCGGCAATGGGCATCAAGCGCTGGAACAGGCTGCGCAGGTGGTCGATCAGGCGCATCCGCTCGCCGGCGGGGGTCACATAGCTGCCTTGAAGGCCGAAGCGGCAGGCCTGGAAATGGTTGCTGCGGTAAGCCAGCCACGCCGACGACGACGGCTCGGGGTCGCGGGCGGCCAATACCGCCAGGGCCTGGGCGAACGCAGCAAGCTGGCACGCGCGCTCAACTGTCAGCGGGGTGTCGCACACCCGGATTTCAACCGTGCCGAATTCCGGCTTGGGGCGGATGTCCCAATACAAGTCCTTGATACTTTCGGCCAGTCCGCTGGTGCGCAGTTGTGCGATGTGCGCTTCGAAACGGTACCAGTCGGTCACCTCGGCCGGCATGTGGCCAGCCAGCGGGAAGCTGCTGACGGCATTCAGGCGGCAGCACGAGAACAGCGTGTCCACGCCTTCGTAGTAGGGCGATGACGCGGCCAGCGCAATGAAGTGCGGCACGTACGGCGACAAGCCGCGCACCAGGCGCACGGCGGCGTCGCCGGAAGCCACGCCCAGGTGAATATGCTGGCCGAACACCGTGAACTGGCGCGCCAGGTAGCCGTACATTTCTGCCAGGTACTGGAACCGCGGCGAATCGGAAATTGCGCGTTCCTGCCAGCGCATGAACGGGTGGGCCCCGCCCCCGGCCACCGACACGCCCACCGCATCAGCGGCCAGGCACAGCGCGTCGCGCATCTCGCGCATTTCCGCCAGCAGCCCCACGGGGTGTTCATGCACCGAGGAATTCAATTCGATCATGGACCGGGTGATCTCGGGTTTTACCCGGTCGGCAATGGGGTGGTTGGCCATCTGGGCCAGCAATTCATCGGCCGCGGCGGCCAGGTCGAAACTGCGCGGATTGATCAGCTGGAGTTCTAGTTCGATGCCGAGCGTGTTGGGGGCGGACGAATTGAACGGGATTTGTTCCATCTCCGACTCCTTAAGATTTAGTTTGTGGAAGCGCGCCGTTCGACCTTGAAGCCCGGCTGCTTCCCGGGGGGTACTCGACGGCGTCTTATGCGTGCATGATAGCCGCAACTTTATGTCTGGAAGAGTCAAAATCGTGACAAATGTGCGCAACTTCAACACACGATAGGTTTTCTCCTGTGACTACAAAGTAAGTAAGTGCTCGCAGCCTAGGCAGGGCGCGGCTCGTGGGGCAGTACCCCGCCAAAACCCGCATGAAATCGCGCCTTTGCACAGGAGCGGGATAACCCTTGCCCGGGTTATTCCTAGCCTTTGCCGGGCCGTTTCTTAACGCGAAGTGACGGCGCGAACGCCGATTTTGCGGCGGCGCACCAATGAAGTTTGCGCACGCTCGCCATGCGGATCGGTGCGCCCACAGATGAGGGGAAGGACGGCCGGCCGCAGCTGCCGCCGACGCTATTTGCGCCAGAACATGGGGGTGAACAGCACGACGACTGTCAGCAGTTCCAGGCGCCCGATCAACATCGCAAAGGTGCAAACCCAGGTCTGGAAGTCCGACAGCACCGCGAAGGTGCCCATGGGCCCAACGGGCCCCAGGCCGGGGCCGGTGTTGTTGATGCTGGCGAACACGGCCGAGAAGGCGGTAATGGGCTCCAGCCCGGTAACCAGCAGCAGGCTGGTCAGCACGCCGATAGACAGGCCGTACACGAGCATGAATGCCAGTACCGATGCCATGACGCGCTGGTCGACCAACCGGCCGCCCATGCGGATGGGGTTGACGGCATTCGGGTGCAGCATGGTCACCAGCTCGTTGCGCGCCTGCTTTACCAGCAGCAGCGCGCGCACCATCTTGATGCCGCCGCCGGTGGAGCCGGCCGAGGTGACAAAGCCCGAGAGCAGCAACATTGTCAGCGGCGCAATCAGGGGCCACACGGCGTAATCGACGTTGGCAAAGCCGGTAGTGGTAGCCACCGAGATGGTATTGAACATGCCGTAGCGCAGGGCCTGCAGCGGCTCGGTATACACGCCGCGGAAGTACAGGTAGCCCGAAATCACCAGGCCCGCGCCCAGCATGATCACAAGGTATGGGATGGTCTGGGGGCAGAGCACGTAGGCGCGCAGCCGCCGCTGCCGCAGCGCGCTGAAGTGCGTGGCGAAGTTGATGCCGGCCAGGGTCATGAAAACCATGGCCACCATTTCGACCGACACCGAATCGAAATAGGCAAAGCCTTCGTCGCGCGTGGAAAACCCGCCCAGGCCCATGGTCGTGGCCGTGTGGCACCACGCGTCGAACCAGCTCAGCCCCACCGCCCGATACGCCCCCAGGCACAGCAACGACAGCCCGAAGTACACCGCGTACAGCGCCTTGGCCGTGCTGGCGATGCGCGGCGTGAGGCGCTCGTCTTTCATGGGGCCGGGCGTCTCGGCGCGCACGACCTGGTGTCCGCCCACGCCCAGCAACGGCAGGATGGCCACGGCCAGAACCAGGATGCCCAGGCCGCCGATCCACACCAGGGTGGCCCGCCACAGGTTGATAGAGGCAGGCAGCTGGTCCAGATTGGCCAGCACCGTCGCGCCGGTGGTGGTCAGCCCCGACATGGCCTCGAAGTACGCATCGGTGAACGACAGCGCAAGGCCGGCGCGGTCGAAGTAGATCAGAAACGGAATGGCGGCGAGCAGCGGCAGCGCGACCCACACCACCGATACCAGCAGAAAGCCGTCGCGCGCATGCAGTTCGCTGCGCGCGCGACGCGTGGCCAGCCAGACGGTCGTGCCCGCGCCGAACGCCAGCAGGAAGCCGTCGAGAAAGGCCGTAAAGCCGGCGTCATCGCCCAGGTAGGCAACCGCCAGCGGCAACAGCATGGCGAGCGAAAACACCACCATGGTCAGGCCCGCCACGTAGAAGGTTGCCAGCAAGCGGTTCATGCAGATGGCCGTATGGATAAAGCTGGCCGGCGGGGGCAAAGGCGCATGGCTGCTTAGAAGAACGACGCCGAAACCTGGAACAGTTTTTCGACGCGCGGCATCATCTGCCGCGAAGGAGCAAAAACGATGACGTGGTCGCCGCTTTCGATGACCGTGTCATCGTCGGGCATGAGTATTTCGTCGCCACGCGCCAGCGCGCCGATGCTGGCCCCGCGCGGCAGCCGGATATCGCCCACCGCACGGCCCACCACCTTGGACGTGCGGGCATCGCCGTGCGCCACGGCCTCGATGGCCTCGGCCACGCCCTGCCGCAACCGGTGCCCCACCGTGATGTCGCCGCGGCGCACGTGGCGCAGCAGCTCGCTCATGGTGGCGTGCGATGGCGAAACGGCAATATCGATATGGCTGCCCTGCATAAGCTCGCCATATGCCTGGCGATTGATAAGGGCGATGACGCGGCGCGCGCCCAGGCGCTTGGCCAGGAGCGACGACATGATGTTGTCTTCGTCGTCGCTGGTCAGGGCCAGCCAGGTATCCATGTCGCCGATGTTCTCGCGTTCGAGCAATTCTTCGTCGGTGCCGCTGCCGTGCAGCACCAGTACGCTGCTGGGCAGCTCGGCCGCCAGGTATTCGCACCGCTTCAGGTTGCGCTCGATGATGCGCACGCTGTAGTTTTCTTCGGCCAGCTGGCGCGCCAGCCGCAGGCCGATATTGCCGCCCCCGGCGATCATGACGCGATGCACCGACTTTTCGGCCTCGCGCAGCTGCCGCACGGCGCGGCGGGCGTGGCGGGAATCGACCACCAGCACCACTTCGTCGCCCGGGGCGATGACCGTGCCGCGCCCCGCCTGCAGCGGGCGGCCATCGCGCACGACGTCGATCACCCGGGCGGCCACGTCGGGCCATACGTCGCGCAATTGCGCTACCGGGTGATGCGCCATGGGGCTGCCATGCCCCACCCTGACGGTGACCACGCTGATGCGGCCGTCGGCGAATTCCACCACCTGCAGCGCCTCGGGAAACTCGATCAGGCTGTGCAGGTACGTGGTGACGCTTCGTTCGGGGCTGATCAGGGCGTCGATACAGAAGCCGTCTTCGCCCATCAGTTCGGGGTGTTCGGCGAAATCGGGCATGCGGATGCGGGCGATGCGCCGTGGCACATTGAACAGCTGGCGGGCCATCTTGCAGCCCACCATATTGGCGGCATCGGATGCAGAGCAGGCTATGAACAGGTCGGCGTCGGCCGCGCCAGCGCTTTCCAGCACCGACACCTGGGTGCCATCGCCGTGAACCACGCGCAGATCCAGCCGATCTTGCAAATATCGCAACTGATCGACATTGGTGTCGATCACGGTGATGTCGTTCTGTTCCGACACCAGGTTTTCAGCCACGCTGGTGCCAACGCGGCCGGCCCCCATGATGAGGATCTTCATGTGCCCCGCTTGCGTGCCGACTCGATGCCCAGCTGCTTGAGCTTGCGGTACAGGTGCGTGCGCTCGAGGCCGGTGCGCTCGGAAACGCGCGTCATGCTGTGGTTCTCGCGCGCCAGGTGGTACTCGAAATAAATGCGTTCGAACTCGTCGCGCGCTTCGCGCAGGGGTTGGTCAAGGGCGATGGACCCGAGCCGGCCGTTGGACAGCGGCGTCTCGGGGCTGGCGGGCGCCGGGGCCAGCGCGCCGGGCGGATCGAGCTCGTCTTCGGGCAGGGCCAGGGGCGTCACGGCAGCCAGCGGGGCGACGGCCGGCGCGGGATGCGGCGCACGCCCTCGCGCCAGCCCCGCCGAGATGGTCTTGAGCAGGCGCTGCAGCGTGATGGGTTTTTCGAGGAAGTCCATGGCGCCGATGCGCGTGGCTTCGACGGCGGTATCGATGGTGGCGTGGCCGCTCATCATGATGACGGGCATGTCCAGCAGCCCCTGCGAGCCCCATTCCTTGAGCAGGCTGACCCCGTCGGTGTCGGGCATCCAGATGTCGAGCAGCACCAGATCGGGGCGGGTGCGCTGCCGCGCCGCGCGCGCTTGCGCCGCATTTTCGGCCAATTCGACCGTGTGCCCCTCGTCGTAAAGGATTTCGGACAGAAGCTCGCGAATACCGACTTCGTCGTCAACCACCAGAATTCTGGCCATAAACCTTCCACCTATTGCGTAGCCGCATTATCCTTTTCTTGCGCGGGCGCGTCCATAGCAACGGCGCGCGACGCCAGCCGGGTGAGCAGTATCGAGACTCGCGCCCCCCCTTCCTTGCGATTGGCCAGGTCGATCCTGCCGCCATGCTCTTCGACAATTTTGCGCACAATGGCCAATCCTAACCCAGTACCATGGGCCTTGGTCGTGACGTACGGTTCGAAAGCCCTTTGCATGACCTTCTGAGAGAACCCCTGGCCGGTGTCCGCGACGGTGAAACGAACCGCCGGCTGCGCCGCCTCGTCGCCGTCGGAACCCTGCATAAGCTGTGTGGTGACGCGCACCTGGCCCTCGCCGCCCTGGTCGGCCACGGCATCGCGCGCATTCGACAGCAGGTTGTGGATGACCTGCCGCAGCTGGGTGGGGTCGCCTTCGATCAGGGGCAGGCCGGGCTCCAGCTCGACACGCAGGTTCAGCGCTTCGCGGTGGCGCACCGCCCCCCTGTCGCCAGGCTCCCACCCGTACAGCGCCAGCACATCGGCCACCAGCGCGTTGAAATCTATGGACTGCATCACGGCCGGGGGCGTGCGGGCGTACTCGCGGAAATCGTCGACCATCTGCTTGAGCGAGCCCACCTGGTTGACGATGGTATTGGTAGAACGCTCAAGCATCTGGCGGTCGCCCGGCTCCAGGCGATCGGCCAGCTTCATGGCCAGCCGCTCGGCCGACAGCTGGATAGGCGTGAGGGGGTTCTTGATTTCGTGCGCCAGGCGGCGCGCCACCTCGCCCCAGGCCACCGTGCGGTTGGCCGAGATCACCTCGGTGATGTCGTCGAACACCACCAGGTACCCATTGCCCCGGCCATCCACGCGCAGATGCGTGCCGCGGGCCAGCAGGGTGAGCGTCTGCGGCGGTTCGTTCGAGTCGGCGGGCGGCGCCAGCGTGATCTCGAACTGTTGCTGCCAATGCAGGCGTTCCGAGCCCACGGCCTCGTGCTGCGCGAAGGCCTGGCGCACAACCTGGATGAACTCCAGCAAGCCATCAACGGTTTCGAGCGGCCTGCCGATCACCGAGCGCAGGTCGGCCTGCAGGATGGACTGCGCGCCCTGGTTCACCGTGGTGACGCGGAACCCTTCGTCGAACACGAGTACGCCCGACGACAGGTTCGACAGCACGCTTTCCAGGTACACATTGGAACGCTCAAGCTGCCGGCGGTTGCTTTCCACCATGCGGCGCGCCTCGTCGAGCTGGCGCGTCATGGCGTTGAACGAACGGGTCAGCTGGCCTACTTCGTCGCGCTCGGGCGGCTCGGGCAGCGGGCGGTAGTCGCCGACCGCCACGGCCTGCGTGCCGGCGGCCAGGCGCAGCAGCGGGCGCACCAGGCGCTTGGACAGCGACAGCGCCACGGCAATGGCCGCGAACACGGCCAGCAGCAACGCCAACGTCAGCGTAATGCCATACAGCTTGCGCAGCCCCAACCGCGACAGCGCCAGTTCCTGGTAGTCGCGAAACCCCTGCTGCACGCGATTGGCGTTATCGGCGATCTGCTCGGGCACGGGCTGCAGCAGCTGCAGCCAGCGCGGTTCGGGCTGCAGGGCGGTCAGGCTGTCGTAGCGGGCCGGCGCATTCAGGGGGATGACCACGCGCAGCTGCAGGCTGGGCTTGCCCCCCGCGACGCTGTCATCGGCCTCGGCGGCCGAATAGCCGCGCCCCAGGCGCAGCTGGTTCAGCACCGTGGTGGGCGGAATCTCGGGCAGCAGCTGGCCGTACTGGTCCGTCGAAAACGCCACCAACCGGCCGCTGCCGGTGAATACCATCACGTCCTGCACGCCGCTGGATTCGCGCAGCCGCGTCAGGGCCAGCGGAATATCGCGGTCGGCGACATTGTTGAGCTCGGCGGCCATGGCGCGTGCCTTGGCGTCCATATCGGCCAGCAGCGAATCGAGCGCGGCGCGGCCCAGGTTCAGCCCGGATTCGAGCGCGCTGTCGACGCGCACGTTGAACCAGGACTCGATGGACCGCGACATGAACTGCACGGATACGGTGTAGATCAGCGCGCCGGGCACCACGCCGATGAGGGCGAAGGCCAGCGCGAAGCGTGCCGTCAGGCGCGCGCCGAACTGCCGCCGGCGAATCTGCCGCACCAGCCGGGTGGTCAGCGCCACCACCCACACGAACAGCGCCAGCGCGAACACGCCGTTCAACACCAGCAAGGTGTCGTAGTAGCGCGCAAAGCGCGATGCGTTGCCGGTAGACCAGGCCAGCAGGCCCAGCAAGGCCAGTCCGCTGACGGCACCGATGATCAGCGCGATGCGCAGCAGCATTCTCATGACGGATCCTGGGGTTCAGCCAGCGAAAATGAAAAATCGGCCCAGGGGGTGGCCAGCGACCATGAGCTGCTGTTGAGCGCGTTGACCTGGAACGGGCGCGCCAGTTGTGAAGTGTCCAGGCGCAGGCGCAGCTGGCCGCTGTACGGCACCCCGTAGTCGAGGTCGGACACATCGACCACTTGCCAGCCGCGGATGTGGCGCACGATATCCATGGCTTCGTCCAGCGACGACACCGGCAGGCTGAGTTCGCCCGCCCCCGCCCGCCATTGCCGCGTCAGGGCGTTGTACACCACGCGCCAGGTGAGCGACGTATCGACCACCGTTTCGTCGAACCACCACCACCGCGAGCGGCTGACGACGAGGTCGGCGGTGAAATACAGCGGCAGGCCCCGTTCGGCTGCGTCGCGCAGCTGGCTGTTCAGCGTGATGTCGACGTCGGCGTCGACTTCGAGCTTACCGTCGCGTATGACCGGGTCGATGCGCGCCACGCGGGGTTCCGCCGCGAACGCCGGCCCGCCGGCTCCGAGAGGAAGCAGCAGAAATGCCAGCAGTAGCGCGCAACATAGGCGAGAGATCATCGACATTCGTCATCCGGCCGCATCGGCCAGCCTGTGTCCCTATTCTTGGTGATTCATGACTGCTTGGCAAATAGCGCGTAGAAAAAGCCGTCGTGCTGGCCCTGCAGTGTTGCGCCGACCGCAACAGGCAAAAGCTGGCCGGGCGCAGCCAGCCGCAGTGCGTCGGGGTGGCGGCGGGCAAATGCGTCGGCCTGCCTGGCTCCTTCGGCGGGGAACACCGAGCAGGTTACGTAAAGCAATCGGCCGCCGGGCGCGACGGTACGCCACAAAGCATCGACCAGCCGCGCCTGCAGGCGGGCCGTGCGGGCGATGTCGGGCGCGCGCCGCAGCCAGCGGATGTCGGGATGGCGCCGGACGATTCCCGACGCCGTGCAGGGCACGTCGGCCAGCACGGCGTCGAAGGGCTTGCCATCCCACCACGCATCCAGATCGGCGGCATCGGCTGCCGCCACGGCCACCCGGCCGCCGCGCAGCCCCAGGCGGTCAAGGTTCTGCTCGACGCGCGCCAGCCGCCCGGCATCGGCATCCAGGGCCAGCAGATCGAGATCGGCCAGTTCCAGCAGGTGCGCCGTCTTGCCGCCCGGCGCGGCGCAGGCGTCCAGCACCCGCTCGCCGTCACGCGGGGCCAGAAGCGGCGCGGCCAGCTGCGCAGCGGCATCCTGCACCGACCACCAGCCTTGTTCGAACCCCGGAAGCTGCTGCACCGGGCGCGGTTGCGCCAGCACCAGGCCAGACTGGCCGACCGGCACAGAGCCAATGCCGGCATCCTGCAACGCCTGGCTGACCTGGTCCCGCGCGGCCCGGCGCGTATTGACCCGCAGGGTCAGCGGCGCCGGAATGTTGGCCGCGTCCAGGACGGCCTGCCATTGGTCCGGGTAAACCCGGCGGAGCTCGTCCACCCACCAGGCCGGGTGGTTCCAGCGGGCTTCGGGATCATCGCTGATGGCGGCTTCCAGCGCGTCGCGCTCGCGCAGGAAACGGCGCAGGCAGGCGTTGAGCAGCCCCTTGTACGCCGCCAGGGGACGCTGGCCGGCGGCAGCGGTCACTGCCTGGTTGACCACGGTGTGTGGCGCATACACGGGCATGCCCGGCATGCTGGCCGCATGGGCCTGCTGCGTGTCGCCGGGCGCCGCGCGCAACAGCGCCAGCGAAACCCGCAGCAGCGCGTCAAAGAGCGGCCCGGGCGACCGCTGCACCAACTGGTGCCCGATCGCCGCGGCCCAGCCCAGCTGGCGCATGGCGTGGAACGATACCGCCTGTACCGCCGGGCGCAGCGGCGCCGGCACGGCGGCCAGCGCGTCGGTCAGCGACCGCCCCTGGTCGACAGCGCGCACGGCGCTGGCGGTAGCTTGCAGAATGGCGGATAGCGCCGGCCGGGGCGGCGCAGGGGGGGGGGAACCAGGGGTGACGAAGGGCGGGACCATAAGCGATACACAACAATGCAACCCCGGTATGGTAGCCGCTCGCTGGACGAATTCCGCACGTCGGATCAGACTGGCGCCTTGTGCGTGCATTTAGAGCGGCCTTCCCGCCCGCTACCCATGACACTTGCCACATTGCTGCTGTTTGCGATCACCTCGGGCATCACCATCGCCACGCCGGGGCCCACCGTGCTGCTGGCCATGAGCAACGGCTCGCACCATGGCGGGCGCCGTGCTGGCCGACATGGCGCTGGTGGCCATCGTGGCGTCGGGGCTGGGGGTGCTGCTGGCGGCCTCGGAGGCCGCGTTCCAGCTACTGAAGTGGGCCGGTGCCGGCTACCTGGCCTATCTGGGGTGGCGCCTGCTGCGCACCGATGCGGCCGCCGCCCTGCCCGGGCCGGCCGGGGCGCGGCCGCCCGAAGCGCGCGCGTTGTTCCTGCGCAGTTTCCTGGTGGCGGCCACCAACCCGAAGGCCTTGCTGTTCATGTCGGCATTCTTGCCGCAGTTCATACGCCCGGCCGCGCCGCTGCTGCCGCAATACCTGGCGCTGGCTGCCATACTGGCGATACTGAACCTGGCCGCCATGCTGGCCTATGCAACGCTGGGCGCGCGCATGATGCCTGCTCATGAAAACCTCAACAAGAAACAGGTGCCGCGCCGCACCCCTTCTCTTTCGGATTCGACCTGCAGGCGCCAGCCCTGCATGTCGCACACCCGTTTGGCGATAGCGAGCCCCAGTCCGCGCGGAAAGCCGCCGTCATCGTCCGGCGTTGTAGCCGGCGCATCTTTCAGCCGGCCGCTGTAATAGCGCTGGAACACAAACGGCAACTCTTCAGCCAGGATACCCTTGTCCGTATCGCGCAGCTCTAATGAGCCGTCGCCGCCAACGCCGCGACCAGCTTGGCCGGAGCAGCGTGTTCGATGGCGTTGCGCCCGCGCCACGCGGTGCCGGATATCACCCGGCAGCTCCGCGTTGAGCAACATGACTTCGCAGGCGGCCATGATACAAAGCGCGCCCATGCCCAGCACGATCAGGCCAAAGTCGCGCACCCGGGCTTCATGGTCAGTCGCGTCGTACAACACATACAGACGCCCGCGCGAAGTGTCGGCCACCATGACGTGCCAGGTTTCCGCGCCCGGCTCCAACAGATGCAACCGCGGCGGCAAACTGTTCAATTGCGAGGGCATGTTGCCGCCAGCCGCGCCGTCTTGCAGCCAGGCCCGCATCGACACGCCGAGTTCCCGCGCGCCTTGCGCAGGCAAGAACTGCGGATCGGCCGCCACGTGCTGCGCCACCCGGCTCGCCTCGATCGTCAGTATCTGATCGACCAGCCCGTCTTCCATCTGCTCGAAGGCCAGATAGGCCAGCAGGGCCAGCGCGGCCACGAAAACAGCCACCGCGCCCGTCAGCGCTCAGACGACGCGTTGGGTCAGCGTGCCCCCTTCATTGGGCGGCTCCGGACGGCACGAGGCGCCAGCCTGATCCGCTCGGAAGCCTGACACCTGGACGGCTATATCAATCCACCGGCTGCGGCTCGCCCTCGAATGTGTACCGGGTGAAAGACTGGCCGAACGAGGGCATGGCGGCTATATCCATGGTCAGGCCGACAGGATCAATAATGATTGTTGCCACCGTCGCGGTGCGGCCACCGGTCAGGGTGCCGCGCGGCGGGCGGCACACCGAATAAGGCGTGGCCCAATCGTCGGCCAGGGCGCGCCGCACATCCGCCACACTGATGCGCGGGCCGCATGCATCGAGCAGTTCGCGCACGCGCCAGGCGCGATAGTACGTGTCCACTGCATTGCGAAGCCCGGCTTCGCGCACCTTGCCCAATGCCACCTCGCTTATGAAATGGTTGGAATGGGTCAGCAGACCGTTCTGCGGCAACAGCGTAAAGCTCTCGTCCGGCACGCACTCAAAGTCCATCAGCCAGCCATCCTGGCTGACGATCATGTTGCTGGAGCACGCCTTGGGCGTGGCCGCCAGCAGTTGCATCGCGACAGCCACATGGCGCTGCTCGAGCGCGGCGCGGCGGATGCTGCTGAGGGGCACGCCGCTCTGCGTGTAATCGCGGTCGCAGCTGATGTAGTTGCCGGTGAGCGCTAAGCCGGCCGAATTGAGGCCGTGGCGCGCCAGGCCGCCGGCCTCTACCAGCGTGACCACGCTCAAGCCATCTTCGCCCTGCACCCGCAGCACGATAGTGCTATCGCGCGCGTCCGGATCCCAGTCCCAGTTATGGGCATGGATCATGCGGCCGTCGGCGCTGCGCTCGGGCATGACGATCGCGGCCGTGCACTCGCCTTCGGCCGGGTCGATGGCAGCCTGGCGGCCCAGCAAGCGGGCCTTGGCAATGACCTCGGTACGCGCGTTGATCAGGACGACATCATCGAACGACACGCCCGATCCGGCCGCGATGCCGCGCATTTCTTCGCCGTGCTCGGGCCGGAACGCCTCGATCTGCGCGGCGAACTCGGCAATCAGGGCGGCCTGGCCGGCCGGGTCGGTGCCTATCTTGTCGAGCTCGCCGCGATAGTAGCGGGCGCTGTGCGCAATGCGTTCGGGCACAGCGGCTCCGTATTGGCGGCCACGCTCAAACGGCGCGCCGGAGATAGAAACGAAAGGAAAGGGGGTCTGCATGTAAAGTCCGTATGAATAGTGTGGGCGGGAAATCAGCGGCCGGAAGGCGTCAGCACAAGGCTGTCGCCGCGCACCTGCAATGAAGTGCCCAGCGCCAGCGAGCCTTGCAGCAGCAGGTCGCGCTCATGGGGCAGTGCACTTACCGGACGCACCAGGGTCTGGTTGGCGGCATTGCGCTGGGTGAACGACAGCTCGATCTCGCCCACCGTGCCCGCCCCATCAATGGCCACCCGCAACATGCTGCCCACCCATTCGGTATGGGGGTCGTTGTGGTGCGCCATCTGGAACGAAAAATTGCCCCCGCCATAGAAGATCGGCCGGCCGCGGTAGGTCTCGATGGGCAGAATCATGTGCGGGCCATGCCCGAACACAATGTCGGCCCCTGCGTCCACCGCGGCGTGGGCGAATTCTCGCTGGTACTGCAGCACTTCGCGCCGGAAGCCCCAATGCAGCGACGCCACCAACACGTCGGCCCGCTCGCGCAAGTCGGCCACGTCTTGCCGATAGCGTTGCAATGAATCCGGATCGGCCCAGGTAACTACCTGCGGGGGCACGCCCGGACGAGTACGGGCGGCCTGCTGCTCCAGCGCGGGGCGATAAGCCGTATGCCCCTTGATGACCGCCACGCCCGGCTGCCCCGGGCCTGCCTCATGGAATTCCGGCCAGTACACCGCGGTGCGCTGCAGAAAGCCGTAGCGCACCCCGGCCCGCTCGACGACCAGGCCGGCGCGCGCCTGCGTATCGTCCGCCCCCGCCCCCACATGGCCGATACCCAGGCGATCGAGCTCGGCCAGGGACGCCATGACCGCCTCGCGCCCGATGGTCACATTGTTGGCGTTGCCCGCCACTTGAACGCCGGCCTGGGCCAGCGCCGCACCGACCGCTGGCGGCACATAGAAACCGCGCCGCTCCACGGCGTCGCCGGGCAGGTCATACAGGCAGCATTCCAGGTTGGCGAACACCATGTCCGCCCGCCGCAGGGGCTCGCCGACGTGCTCGAACAAGCCGCTGGCGTCATTGACCCCGCGGAAGTTGATATCGCCTAGCAAATAAAGAACTTGTGGCATGGCCGCGTCAATCCTTCTTGCTGACTTCCCAGAGCTGCGGGGTGCCGAAGACCGACGACTCGAAGCCGCTGACGTTCTTGCGGTACGCGCCCGTGGCCAGCGTATTGAAGATCGGGATAAGCGGGACCTGCTCAAGCATGCGGGCATGAAGATCGTCAAACATCTTCTGGCGCTGCGCGGGATCGGTCTCGCGCATGGACTGCGTCAGCAATTCCAGCGACTCGGCATCATCCCAGACTTTGCGCGGTTGCGTGTCTTTCGGGCCCATCACGCCCTCGAAACTGAGAGAGGGGTCCATCCGGCTGGAGTACGAGAACGACATCATCTGGTAATTGCCCTTTTGCCACTTGTCCTGCTGGGCGCCCCACTCCAGTACCTCGATGTCCGCATTGATCCCGGCCTGCTGCAGCATGGCCTGAGCGATGACGGCAGCGTCGTAGTTGGGCTGGTTGCGCCGGTTAGTGGAAATAACGATCTTCTCGCCCTTGTAGCCAGCCTCGGCCAGCAGCTTCCGGACACGCGCCGGGTCATGCTGGAAGCCGCGCGCCTGTGCCTCGCCGAAAAACGGCGACTCGCTGGGCACCAGGGAGTTATTGGGCTCGGCCAGGCCGTAGGTCACGCCATCGACCAATTGCTTGTAATCGAGCGCGGCGGCAATGGCCTGGCGCAGCTTGGTATTGGACAGCAGCTTGTCGCGCGTCTGCAGCGGAAAGGTGGTGGGAGACAATTGCGGCGACACGGTCGTCGCGATATCGGCATGGTTCTGCAGCTCGCTCATCTCTGAATAGGGCACCTTCGACATGAGATCGATCGCGCCGCTTGCGAGCGCCGTCTTGGCAGTGGCCGGATCCGAAATGACCACAAAGCGCACTTCGTCGACCAGCGGGCGCTTGCTGCCCACATAGCCGTCGGGCCCGCCGGGCAGGCTGGCGTAGTCGTCATTGCGCACCAGGCTGATGTATTCGCGCTGGCGCCATTCGCCCAGCTTGAACGGGCCCGTGCCTATCGGCTTGTCCCACGTGCCGTCCGCCTTCAGCGAATCGCGGTGCGTAATAGCCGTCATGCCGCAGTCATTGCGCGCCAGCGAACTCAAAAACAGCGGATCAGGATGGTTAATGCGGAACACCACCGTCTTGGCATCGGGCGCCGTGACTTCCTCTACTTTCAACCGCACCCGTCCGTCGAAATCAGACAGGCAGCGCCACCCCGTCTTGGGGTCCATGAAACGGTTCCAGCTCCACAGCACGTCGTCGGCCGTCAGCGGCTTGCCGTTGTGGAACTTCACCCCCTCGCGCAGGTGAAACGTATACGCCAGGCCATCGTCCGACACCTCGATGCGCTCGGCCAGCAAAGGCTGCGGCTGCCCTTTCGCGTCGTAGCCCACCAGACCTTCCACCATGTGCAGGACCACTCCGTCGGTGTTGCCATCGCGGTTGACGCCGGGATCAGTGCTGCGGATATCGGCGTCCTGGTGGACGCGCAGGGTCGTGGCAGCCACGGTGCTCGTGGCGCACAGCGCGGCTACGGCCGCGGTAAGAAGAAAATGCTTTTGCATTCAGATTGCTCCGTCTAGAAGGCAAAGAAAAATCAAAAACTGGCCTGGCTGCCCCTCGCTATGCCATACGTGGCATAGCGCGGCTCCAGGCAAGGCATGCGGGCCACGGCCATGGTTCCGGCGGCCGGCTCCATAAGCAGCGTGGCAGTAGTACTGGATGGGTAACCCTGACCGCCCATGCGCGGCGGCCGGCACACGGAATATGGGCTGGCGTGGCGGTCGTCAAAGGCCTGCTTGAGGTGGTCGAGGCCGACGAGGGGGCCCGCCGACCGCAAGGCCTGGAGTACGCGCACGTCCCGATACGGGCTCTCGGGCGACGTCGCCATGCCGGTCTCGCGGAGTTGGCCCAGCGCCACGCGCGTACTCCAGTGATTGGCGTGCACCAGCAGCCCGTCTTCCGGATACTGCAAAAAGGTCTCGTCGGGCGCGCATTCCAGGTTCACCGACAGGCCCAGGCTGGTGCCCAGCATGACGTTGCACGAGCAGGCCTTGGGCGTGGCGGCAACAATCTGCAGCGCGACGGCATAGTGCTCTTGCTCGAGCGCCTTGCGACGCACCAGCGGCAGCGGTATGCCGCTCTGGGTGTAATCGCGGCTGCTAGCCAGGCCGTTACCGTTCAGGACGATCCCGGCGGAGTTCATGCCGTAGCGCGCCAGGCCGCCCGCTTCGACAAAGGTGAGCACGTCCGGGCCGTCTTCGCGAAGAACGCGCAAGATAATGACCGTATCGGCGCAGTCCACCCGGTTATCCCAGTTCTGGCCTTGCAGCAGGTTGCCGCTGGCGCTGCGCGCGGGCAGCACGGCCGCGCTGGTGCAGGCATCATCAGCGTCGGGTTGAGGCCCATCGGCGCGAGCCGCTCTGGACAAGCGGGCCTGCGTCACGATTTCGGTACGCGCGTTGATCATCAGCACTTCGTCAAAGCGCACACCGGCACCATCGGCGACGCCTTGCATTTCGTCCAGGTAGGCCGGTTCGAACTCGGCAATCTGGCGGCGGAATTCGCCTATCAGCTGGTCCAGCCGACTGGCCGGAAAGCCGAATTCATTGAGCGCGCGGGCATAAATGTCTGCGCTGCGCCGCACCCGGCGCGCCGCCTGCTCGCCGTGCTGGCGGCCGCGCTCATAGGGGGTGCCATGCACCTCGACCAGCGGAAGAAATATGTTGTCGTCCATGGGTTCTCTTCAAAAGCCGGCTCGTTGGCGCTTAGCCACCGGCCGGGCCTTGTTTGGCGACTTCCCAGAGCCGCGGGCTGCCAAATACCGATGCGCGATAGCCGGTTACGTCGTTACGCGCCACATCGTTGACCAAGGTGTTGAACAGCACGATCAGCGGCACCTGGTCGATAGCATTGCGATGCAACTGGTCGAAGGCGGCCTGGCGGGCAGCGGGGTCGGCCTGGCGCATGGCGTCGGCCAGCAAGGCGAGCGACGCCGGGTCTTCCCATACCTTGCGCGGCTGGGTGGCCTTGGGGCCCATCACCGATTCGTAGCTCAGGGCGGGATCGAGGCGGGCGGAATAGCCGAACGCCATCAGCTGATAATTGCCCTTTTGCCATTTGTCCTGCTGCGCGCCCCACTCCACCACTTCGAGCTCGGCATTGATGCCGGCCTGCTGCAACATGGCCTGGGCGATCAGCGCCATATCAAAATGGTGCGTGTACTGTTTATTGGTGGTGATCAGCAGGCGCTCGCCCCGATAGCCCGCTTCGGCAAGCAGCTGCTTGATGCGGGTGGCGTCGTGTGTAAACGCCTGCTTCTGGACTGCCGTGTGATAGGGCGACGACAACGGCACGACAGACTGGTTGGGCTCGGCCAACCCATAGGTCACGCCGTCAACCAGCTGCTTGTAATCGATCGCGGCGGCGATGGCACGACGCATGGCCAGTTTGCCCAGCAGCGGATCAGTCGTCTGGAACAAAAGCGTATTGGGCGCCCAGATCGACGACGGATAAACGGTAAGACTCGGGTCTTTCTTGAGTTCTGCCGCCTCGGCGTAGGGCAGGCGATGCAGAATGTCGATGTCGCCGCGTTGAAGGGCCGCCTTGGCGGTTGCCGCGTCGGGAATCACCACAAAGCGCACTTCGTCGACCAGCGGGCGCTTGCTGCCCACATAGCCGTCGGGCCCGCCGGGCAGGCTGGCGTAGTCGTCGTTGCGCACCAGGCTGATGTATTCGCGCTGGCGCCATTCGCCCAGCTTGAACGGGCCCGTGCCTATCGGCTTGTCCCACGTGCCGTCCGCCTTCAGCGAATCGCGGTGCGTAATAGCCGTCATGCCGCAGTCATTGCGCGCCAGCGAACTCAAAAACAGCGGATCAGGATGATTGATGCGGAACACCACCGTCCTGGCATCGGGCGCCGTGACCTCTTCTACCTTCAAGCGCACACGGCCGTCGAAGTCAGACAGGCAGCGCCAACCCGTCTTGGGGTCCATAAAGCGGTTCCAGCTCCACAGCACATCGTCGGCCGTCAGCGGCTTGCCGTTGTGGAATTTCACCCCCTCGCGCAAGTGAAATGTATACGCCAGGCCATCATCCGACACCTCGATGCGCTCGGCCAGCAAAGGCTGCGGTTGGCCTTTCGCGTCGTAACCTACCAGGCCTTCCACCATGTGCAGCACCACCGAATCAGTGTTGTTGTCACGGTTGACGCCGGGATCGGTGCTGCGAATGTCTGAATTAGTGTGGATGCGCAGGGTAGTGGCCGTGGCCGGCGCGGCACCCAGAACGCCCGCTGCAAGCAAACTGCCGGCAAGGAAAAAAGCGGGTAAGCGCGGTCGATGCATGGAAGTCTCCCAAGGTGGATAGTCGGCCTTGCGGCCGCTTATGGTTTTGTGTTGCCCGCGCCTGGCGGCTATTGCACACCGGCCTGGCGCGAGCCGCGGGGTGCGCCTCTAACCGGGCTGGGCCGCGGTATCGTCAAACCGCCAGCGCAGCCGCACCCCGCCCGCGTCATTGGCATCCAGCGCGGGAATAGCCGACAGCAGGCGGCGGGTATAGGATTCGCGCGGATGGTCGAAGATGGCATCGCGTGTCCCTTCTTCGACGATGCGCCCGTCCTGCATCACGACGACACGGTCGGCCACCTGTTCGACCACGCTCAGGTCGTGGCTGATGAACAGACACGAGAACCCGTGCTTGCGCTGCAACTGCGCGAACAGCTCCAGCACTTGCGCCCGCACCGTGACATCCAGGGCCGAAACCGGCTCGTCGGCAATCACGAAAGCAGGGCGCCGCACCACCGCGCGCGCAATGGCCACCCGCTGGCGCTGCCCGCCCGACAACTCGTGCGGAAAGCGGCGCGCATAGTTCTCGTCCAGCCCTACCTCGCGCAACACCTCTGCCACCCTGGCCAGGCGGTCCTGCCGGCCCAGCTGCGGCATCTGGCGCAGCCCTTCGCCCACCAGCTCGCCGATGGTCATCCGGGGGTTGAGCGATGAATAAGGGTCCTGGAACACCATCTGGCAGTTCAACCGGTAGTCTTTCCAGCCCGCATCCGACTGCTCGATGGAACGGCCGCGGAACATGATGGTTCCGGAGCTAGGCTGGATCAATCCGGCAATGGCGCGGCCCAGGGTGGTCTTGCCGGAGCCCGAGCCGCCCACCACCGCCACCACTTCGCCGGGCCGGATCTCGATATCGATGCCGTGCAGCGCCCGCTTGGGCGCCGTGCGCCGCAAAAGTCGCTGCCGCCCCGGATACTCCACAACCAGCTTGCTGACAGACACCAGGGGCGCCGCGTCAGGAACCGCGCGCGCTTCGCCACGCCGCGGCATCGCGGCGAGCAGGCGCTGCGTATAGGGATGCTGGGGACGGGCAAGCAGGTCTTGCGTGGTGCCGCGTTCTACCGCTTCGCCGTTGCGCATCACTACCACCCGCTCGGTATAGCGGGCCACCATGGCGAGGTCATGGCTGATCATCAGCACCGCCGTATTGCGGGCCCGGGTCAGCTCCACCATCAGTTCAAGTACGTCGCGCTGCACCACCGCGTCGAGCGCCGTGGTGGGTTCATCCGCCACCAACAGGGCAGGCTCGAGCAGCATCACGGCCGCCAGCATCATGCGCTGGCGCATGCCGCCCGAGAACTCATGCGGCCAGGCCGTCAGTGCGGCCTGAGGGTCGCGGATTCCCACTCGAGTAAGCATGTCGAGAATCAGCGTCCGCCGCCTGCTTGCGTTCAGGTCTTTGCGATGCAGGGCCAGGCCCTCATCTAGCTGACGCCCGATGGTCATAGACGGGTTGAGCGAAGTCATGGGTTCCTGGAACACCATGCCGATGCGCGCGCCACGCAATTGCCGCAATTGCGCCTGGCTGGCGTGCGTCAGGTCCTGCCCCTCGAACAGGATGGCGCCGCCCGCACGTACCAGCGGCGGCGGGGTCAAGCCCAGTATGGCCCGGGCCGCCTGCGTCTTGCCGCTGCCAGACTCTCCGACAATGCCCACCATCTCGCCCGGCGCGACGTCGAATGACACCTGCTTGACGATCTCGCGCCCATGGCGGCCCACCGTAAGTGTCAGGTCGCGCACCTCGACCAGCTTGCCGGCGCCTTTTACGCCGCGCTGCAATTCGCTATTGCCCATATTTACCGATCCGTGACTGGTTGCGGCCATCTCAATGGTCCCCGCCGCGCATGCGCGGATCCAGGCGATCGCGAATTGCATCGCCCAGCAGATTGATCCCCAGCAGCGTTAGCGCAATACACAACCCGGGCAGAACGCTCAAATACGCGGCCTGCGCCATGAATGGCCGCGCCGAGGCCAGCATGTTGCCCCAGGTGGGCGCGGGGGGCGGCACGCCCAGCCCCAGAAATGACAGCGCGCTTTCAGCCAGAATGACCCAGCCGAACATCGAAGTGGCCAGCACCGTCAGCGGCGCTATACAGTTGGGCAGCACGTGGTGCAGCATCGTGTAGTACTCGGAATTTCCCAGCACTCGCGACGATTCGATGAATTCCCGTTCGCGCAGCGACAGCACCGCCCCACGCACGATGCGGGTCACCGAAGGGGCATAGGCCAGCCCCAGGGCCAGGACGATGCCGTATTTGTTGGCGCCCACCACAGCCAGCAAGGCCAGGGCCAGCAACAGGCCCGGAAATGCCAGCAGCGCGTTATTGAAGGCCATGACGATACGGTCAGTCCAGCCGCGCAGGAAACCCGTCAGCACGCCCACCGAGGTGCCGATCACGACCGCGAAACCTACCGTCAGCACGCTGATCCATACGCTGGTGGACGCCCCGGCCATCAGCCGCGAGAGCACGTCCCGCCCGAATTCGTCGGTTCCCAGCCAATACTGGCCTCCCGGGGCCTTCAGGCGTGCCGTGAAATTGATGGCCAGGGGATCATACGGCGTCCATACGGCTCCGAGCAGCGCGGCGACCAACAGAATGCCGATCAGAATGCCGCCGAGAAGCGCGTTGGGAGCCAGCTTGCGCCGCCTGGCCGGCGCGGGGACCGCGCCCGCGGGCTGTGTCGTCGTAAGATTGGGCATAGTCATTCTGCGGTTACCCGCGGGTCGAAGACAGGATAAAGAAGGTCGATCACCAGATTGACCACAACGTACACCACCGCCACGAACAGCAAACAGCCCTGAATGACGGGGTAATCGCGGGAATAGATCGAATCGACCAGCAGCCGGCCCAGCCCGGGAATGGTGAACACGGTCTCGACCACCGCAATGCCGCCCAGCAAGTTGCCGAGCACCAGGCCTATCAACGTCCAGGTCGGGCCGAACGAGTTCTTGAAAACATGCCGCATCAGGACGACGCGCTCGCTGAGCCCCTTGGCGCGCGCGTGTGTGACGTAATCCAGCCGTAGCACTTCCAGCGCGCTGGCACGCGCCATCCGCATCAGCACGCCGATTTCGTGCAGAAACAAGGTCAGGATCGGCATGATCAGATATAGCGCCGCCGCGCGGGCGTCCTGCCCGAACGAGACGTAGCCCACCACCGGCAGCCATGACAGCTTCAGCCCGAAAAACAAAAGCAGCAGCAAGCCCAGCCAGAACGTGGGAATCGACACCAGCAGCGTTGCCGCTCCTACCATCACCAGATCCAGCGCGCTGTTCTGGCGCCAGGCCGCGATAATGCCGGCCGGCACGGCAACCAGCGCGGCAAGCAGAACCGCCGCCACCACGACCTGCGCACTGACCAGAAAACGGCTCCAGACCAGGTTCAGCACGCTTTCGCCGGTGCTGATCGACTGGCCCAAGTCACCCTGCAGCAGATGGCCGAACCAGATAATGAATTGCTGCAGCCAGGTCTGGTCGAGGCCCATGCGGCGACGCATATCTTCCAGCGCGGCCGGGTCGGCCAGATCGCCCAGCAGCAGCTGGGCAGGGTCTCCGGGAATCAGCCGGATCAGGACGAACACGGATACCGACACAATCAAAAGTGTCGGCAGCGCCATCCCCACCCGGGTCATGACGAAGCGAAGCATGAGTCGCGAGTCTCCGATTGGTGGCAGAAAACCGGCAGGCATGCCACCTGGTTTCTTATTGCGGGCTGGTCAAAGACCAAGGCGCCACTGTCGGCCATTGCAACAGATAAGTAAAATTAAAATTTATTTAAACTAATCGAAGAAAAACTTATCTATCGATTTCCAATGAGCTCGATCCGGTTCTTCCGCACCTTTGTGGCCGTCGCGCGCAGCGGCTCGTTTTCCGCCGCGTCAGAGCGCGTGGCGCTGACCCCGACGGCTGTCAGCCTGCAGATGCGTGCGCTAGAGACCGATCTGGGGCAAGAGCTGTTCGACCGCACCGGCAAGATCGTGGCGCTGAATGAACGCGGGCATCGCCTGCTGCCCAAAGCCGAAGCGTTGCTGAGCCAGTACGACGAAATGCGCAACGACGACGAAGGCCACCACGAAGTGGTGGGCGCCATCTCGGTGGGGGCGGTCGCCACCTCGATGGCCCTGCTGGCACGCACGGTGCTGGCGCTGCGCGTCTCGCACCCAAAGCTACGCGTCCACCTTGAAAACAATTATTCGGGCGACCTGTCCATGCGCGTCAAAGAAGGCAAGCTGGACGCCGTGCTGGCAGTGAAAAACTCACACCGCATTCCGGCGGGCACCACCTGGACGCCGCTCTATTCCGAGCCGCTGGTGTTTGTAGCGAACCGCCGCGCCGCGCAAGGACGCAGCGTGAAAGACCTGCTGCAAAAGCGTCTCTTCTTGCAACCGGCGCTCAGCACGCATACCGGCGCGCTGGTCGAGCGCTTCATGCGGCGCCAGCGCCTGCAAGTGCGCGACACCCTCGAAATGAACTCGTTGCGCACGATAGTCGAACTGGCCGAGCAAGACATAGGCGTAACTATCGTGCCCATGCCCCGCAACGCGTCCTGGGAAAGCGATGAACGCCTCAGTGTGCGGCGCTTCGACGATCCACGGGCGCAGCGCGCCATGGGCTTGTTCGAAAGCGAAAAACGCAGCCACCTGACGAGTGTCGTGCGGCGCAGCCTGCTTGATGAACTGGCAGGGTCGGCAACGCCTTAGGTAGCCCTGCGTGGAAAACCGGCCGCGAACCTATTCCACGAACTGGGGGTTCGCGCCCGATAAAGCGGCGCGGCCGCGCCAGTACTTCCGAGAAGGCTGCGACCAGCTAAAATCCCGCGTTTGGCTTCGCAATTCTGGGCACCCCTTTTCGCTCGGTCCGGGCCACACACGGAAGCCCATATGAAAATCCCCGCAAACTCCACACAATCCAAGAAACCCGCTCCCAAAGTGGGGTTCGTCAGCCTGGGCTGCCCCAAGGCCCTGGTCGATTCCGAACGCATCCTGACGCAGCTGCGCACCGAGGGCTACCAGATCACGCCCAAGTACGACGGCGCCGATGTCGTGGTCGTGAACACCTGTGGCTTCATCGACAGCGCCAAGGCCGAATCGCTTGAAGCCATCGGCGAAGCGCTGGCCGAGAACGGCAAGGTCATCGTCACCGGCTGCATGGGCGTGGATGAGTCGGCCATCCGCGACGTACATCCCAGCGTGCTGGCCGTAACGGGGCCGCAGCAGTACGAGCAAGTGGTGCGCGCGGTGCATGACGCGGCGCCGCCCAAGACGACCCACGATCCGTACATTGACCTGGTGCCGCCGCAAGGCATCAAGCTCACCCCGCGCCATTATGCCTATCTGAAGATTTCGGAAGGCTGTAACCACCGCTGCAGCTTCTGCATTATTCCGTCGATGCGCGGCGACCTGGTCAGCCGGCCGGTGGGCGACGTGCTGAGCGAAGCGGAACGCCTGGTCAAGGCGGGCGTCAAGGAACTGCTGGTGATCTCGCAAGACACCAGCGCCTATGGCGTGGACGTGAAATACCGCAGCGGCTTCTGGAACGGCCGCCCGGTCAAGACGCGCATGACCGAGCTGTGCGCCGCGCTGTCGGAACTGGGCGTGTGGACCCGCCTGCATTACGTCTATCCGTATCCCCACGTGGACGAAGTGATTCCGCTGATGGCGCAGGGCAAGATCCTGCCGTACCTGGACATTCCATTCCAGCATGCGAGCCCGAAAGTGCTCAAGGCCATGAAGCGGCCCGCATTCGAAGACAAAACCCTGGCGCGCATCCAGCGCTGGCGCCAGGAATGCCCCGACCTGACGCTGCGCTCGACGTTCATCGTAGGTTTTCCGGGCGAAACCGAAGAAGATTTCCAGTACCTGCTCGACTGGATGAGCGAAGCCCAGCTCGACCGCGTCGGCTGTTTCCAGTATTCGCCGGTGCAAGGCGCGCCCGCCAACGCGCTGGACGGCGCGGTGCCTGACGAGGTCAAGCAGGAACGCTGGGAACGCTTCATGGAACACCAGCAGCAGATTTCGGCGGCCCGCCTGCAAGCCCGTATCGGCCGCGAAATCGACGTGCTGATCGACGAAGCCACCGACGAAGGCACCGTGGGCCGCTCCAGCGCCGATGCGCCCGAGATCGACGGCAACGTGTACGTGAAATCCGAGAGGCCGCTCAGCCCGGGCACCATGGTCCGCGTGCGCGTCACCGACGCGGACGAATACGACCTGTACGGCGACGCGATCTGACCCGCCCCTGTCCCAGCCCGGTCGGCCCCAGCTCGGCGCCCCCAGCTTGGCGCTCCCGGCTCGGCGCCCCCGGCTTGGCGCCCCCGGCTTGGCGCCCCCGGCTGACACAGGGTCGGCGGGGTTCGCCTGAAGGCGCCGGCACAGACGCCCGGTTCAGGCCTGGTCCGAGGCTCGCGGCATCAGCTGGTCCCTGCGGGGCAATGTATCGGCCAGCCCGTGCCCGCGCGGTGTCCAAACGGCGCCCCTTGGCCGGGCACTGCCGCCAAGTTGCGTAAACTAGTTACCGTTGGCGCCGGTTGCGGCGCGGTGATTTGTAACGTGTCTGTGGTCTTATGAAGCTGAACAATGTCTGCGTGTACTGCGGCTCCAACCCTGGCAGCCTGCCCGACTACGCCGAAGGCGCGCGCGAACTGGCCCGCGAGCTGGTGCGGCGCGACATTGGCCTGGTGTATGGCGGCGCAAGCGTAGGCATCATGGGCATCGTGGCCGACACCGTCATGGCCGAGGGCGGCCGCGTCATCGGGGTGATTCCCGAGCCCCTGATGCGCAAAGAACTGGGCCACCCCGGCCTGACCGAACTGCATGTCGTGGCGTCCATGCACGAACGCAAGACGATGATGGCCGAACGCGCCGACGCCTTCGTGGCGCTGCCCGGCGGCGCGGGCACACTCGAAGAAATTTTCGAAACCTGGACCTGGGCGCAGTTGGGCATGCACCAGAAGCCGTGCGGCCTGTTGAACATTGCGGGCTATTACGACCAGTTGGCCGGGTTCCTGGATCACGCCGTGCAACAGGCATTCATGCGCGCCGAGCACCGCGCCATGCTGTTCGTGGAAGATCGGCCGGCCGCTTTGCTGGACCGCTACGCTTCTTATAAACCGCCCACCGTATCCAAATGGATCGAACGGGGCGAACACTGATAATACCCCTCACCATCGCGTATTCCGCCATGCCCTCCGCCATCCCCACCACGACCGCCGCCCTGATGCGCAACTATCTGCGCGCCAAGGACGAGAACCGCCCGCTGTACATGGCGCGCGCCTTCGCCAGCGATGCGGTGCTGAAGATGACGCTGCGTACGCCGGCCATCGCCTTTCCGCCCGAAGCGCGCGGCCTTGACGCCATTACCGAAGCGCTGGTGCGCACCTTCGGGCAGACCTACGAAAACGTCTTTACGTTCTACCTTGCCCATCCGGGCGAGCACGCCGTGCTTACCGAATACGCCTGCGACTGGTTCGTGGGCATGACGGAAAAAAACACCGGGCGCGTGCGCATCGGCTGCGGCAGCTATGACTGGGAATTCCAGGCCGCGCCGCACCTGGCGCGCAAGCTGACCATCACCATTGAAACCATGCTGAGCCTGCCGCCCGACACCGAGGCGCAGATTTTCGGCTGGCTGGCCTCGCTGCCCTACCCCTGGATCGATGCGCGCAACCTCGTCAACAGCGCGCCGCCCATCGAGGCCCTGGCGCCTGTCATGCACTGGATCCGGCGCGCCGACCGCGATGCCTACCCGCTGGACGGCACGGCTTGAAATACGACCTGGCCGCTTTTGACTTCGACGGCACACTGGCCGACACCCTGCCCTGGTTCGAATCCATACTGGATGGCGTGGCCGACAAGTACGGATTTCGCAAGGCGGGGCCCGCCGAACGCGAGCAGCTGCGCCATCGCGGCGCGCACGACATCCTGAAGATCCTGGGCATCCCTTTGTGGAAAATGCCGGCCATCATGGCGCACGTGCGCCAGCTGATGCGCGACGTCGACCCCAATGTGCAGGTGTTCGACGGCATCCCCGAGGCGCTGACCGGGCTGCGCGCCGCCGGCCTGCGCCTGGTGGTGTTGAGTTCGAACTCCGCGGCCAACGTGCAGCGTGTGCTGGGGCCGCGCGCCACCGAATGGTTCGACGATTTTGAATGCGGCGCCGACATGTTCGGCAAGGCGGCCAAGCTGAAACGCCTGCTTGCCCGGCATCGCGTCGCGCCGCAGCGCTGTGTGCTGGTGGGCGACGAAATGCGCGACATCGATGCCGCGCGCAAGGCCGGCGTGCAGGTCGCCGCCGTAAGCTGGGGCTACAACCACGCCCAGGCCCTGCGCAGCCATGCGCCGGACATCCTCGTCAACAGCCCCGCCGAACTCGTGGGCGCGCTCGCAGGCTGAGCGTGGTGTCTGACACCCTGCGGGAGTCAGACACCGTAGCACCGGGGGCGTCGCGGAGAACCGGTGTCTAACGGGAACAGGTGAACAGGTGTCTGACTCCCGTAGGGTGTCAGACACCAATCATCAGGTTTCTGGCTGCCAGCCGCGCGCGAAGACATCGGCCGGCTGGCGTTTGCCGCCCGCCTTTTGCAGTTCGAGCACGCGGAGAACTGGTGTCTGACACCCTGCGGGAGTCAGACACCGTAGCACCACCGCAGCACCGGGGGCATCGCGGAGAACCGGTGTCTAACGGGAACAGGTGTCTGACTCCCGTAGGGTGTCAGACACCAATCATCAGACTTCTGGCTGCCAGCCGCGCACGAAGACATCGGCCGGCTGGCGTTTGCCGCCGGCCTTTTGCAGTTCGAGCACGCGCAGGATGCCGTCGCCCGTGGCGATGTCGATTCCGTCGGGCCCGGCGCGCAGCACGGTGCCGGGGGCTGCGGCCACCGACGCTTGCAGCGGCTGCGCTCGCCACACCTTCACGGGGTCCGCCAACCCCGGCAGGCGCAGCGTCGCGCCCGGCACGGGGTTGAAGGCGCGCACGCGGCGCGCCAGTATGGCGGCCGGCAGGTTTAAATCGAGCACGGCCTCGGCCTTGTCGAGCTTGGCGGCATAAGTCACGCCTTCGGCCGGCTGCGGCCGGGCGGGCAGATTTCCCGCTTCCAGGGCGCGCAGCGCCTGCACGATGGCTTGCGCCCCCGCCGCTGCCAGCGCGTCGTGCAGCTGCGCGGCCGTGTCTTCGGCCCCGATGGGCACGCGATGTTCCAGCAGCATGTCGCCGGTGTCGAGCCCATGGTCCATCTGCATGATGGTCACGCCCGTTACGGTATCGCCCGCCTCGATGGCGCGCTGGATGGGCGCGGCGCCTCGCCAGCGCGGCAGCAGGCTTGCATGGATGTTGAGGCACCCCCGCGGCGGCAGCGCCAGCGTCCAGTCCGGCAGGATGAGGCCATAGGCCGCCACCACCATGACTTCGGGCGCGGCGTCCTGCAATTGCGCCTGAGCTTGCGCAGCGTCTTCGGGGTAGCGGCCGTCAAGGCGCAGGCTGCGCGGTTGCGCCACCGGGATGCCCGCGTCCAGGGCGGCCTGCTTGACCGGGCTGGGCGTCAGTTTCAGGCCGCGCCCGGCAGGCCGGTCGGGCTGAGTCAGCACCAGGGGGACGTCGTGGCCCGCGGCCAGCAGGGCCTGAAGCGCCACGCGCGCGAATTCGGGCGTTCCGGCAAAGACCAGGCGCATGGGATCAGGCCCGCAGCGCTTCGCGCTCGGCTTTCTTGAGCTTGGTCTTGATGCGGTTCTGCTTCAGGTTGGACAAATACTCGACAAACACCTTGCCGTCGAGGTGATCGAGCTCGTGCTGCACACATACCGCCAGCAGGCCATCGGCCTCGGCCTCGTACGGCTTGCCGTCGATGTCCAGCGCGCGGTAACGGATGCGGGCCGCCCGTTCGACCTGGTCGTAGATGCCGGGCACCGACAGGCAGCCTTCTTCGTATGTCTGGCGCTCGTCGCTTTTCCAGGTGATTTCGGGGTTGATCAGCACACGCAGCTCGTCGCCGTCTTCCGAGACATCGATGACGACGACGCGCTCGTGCACATCGACCTGAGTGGCCGCCAGGCCCACGCCGGGCGCTTCATACATGGTGTCGGCCATGTCGCGCACCAGTTGGCGGATGCGGTCGTCCACTACCGCCACCGGCTTGGCCTTTTTGTGCAGGCGCGGATCGGGATAATGAAGGATGGGAAGCAAAGCCATGGCGTACGAATGAGGGGGCTGGCAATTCAGCAGACAATGTAATGATAATTCATCAGGGGCTTGATATCTAATAGATTCCGGCTAATACGCACATTGGCCCCGGTGCGCGCAAGGCCGTTTTGGTCGCGCCGGCGCAACCGCAGCAAAGAGCCTGTGCGACACTACCGGACCCTTGCCAGGCCCATTGCCGAACCTATGCCGCTTACGCATACCCACGACGAGTTATCCGCCTGGCTGCGCCTGTCGCTCGAACCGGGGCTGGGCCCCGCCAGCGCCTATCCGCTGCTGTCTGCGGTGGGCCTGCCCGAGCACATCTACTCGCTGGGCGCAGCCGCCCTGGCGCGCCACGTGCCCCAGGACCTGGCGCGCCAGCTGGCCGCGCCGGCGCCGGCCGCCATGCAAGAGCAGATCGACCGCACCCTGCAATGGGCCGACGAGCCCGGCCACCATGTGCTGACGCTGGCCGACCCGGCCTATCCCCAGAGCCTGCTCACGATCGCGGACCCGCCCGTCCTGCTATATGTAACCGGCGACCCCGCGCGCCTTGCCCAGCCGGCGCTGGCCGTGGTGGGCGCGCGCAGCGCCACGCCCGGTGGCTGCGACAACGCGCGCGCGTTCGCACGGCATCTGGCCGGCCATGGATGGTGCGTGGTCAGCGGCCTGGCGCAGGGCATAGACGCGGCCGCCCACGAAGGCGCCCTGCAGGCCGGCCCGCAAGGCGCCGGCACGGTGGCGGTCATGGGCACGGGCGTCGACCGCGTCTACCCCGCCCGCCATCGAGACCTGGCGCACCAGGTCGCCGCGCACGGCGCCCTGGTGTCCGAATTGCCCCTGGGCATGGGCCCGCTGCCGCATCACTTTCCCCGCCGCAACCGGCTGGTGGCCGGGCTTGCGCGCGGGGTACTGGTGGTCGAGGCTGCGCGCCAGAGCGGCTCGCTGATCACCGCCCGGCTGGCGGGTGAAAGCGGTCGCGAAGTGTTCGCCATCCCCGGTTCCATCCATTCGCCCCTGTCGCGTGGCTGCCATGCCCTGATACGGCAGGGCGCCAAGCTGGTTGAGACGGCCCAGGACATTACCGACGAACTGGGCGCCCCCATGCGCGCCGGCCGCGCCAAAGCGTCGGGCGTTGCCACGCCGGACCAGGCACCAGCGCCCGCCACTGCGTCCCACGAACCACCGCTGCTGCGCGCCCTGGGCTTTGATCCGCTGCATCTGGATGCGCTGCAGGCCCGGACAGGGCTGGATATCGCGACGCTGAACGCCCAATTGCTCGAGCTTGAGCTCGCGGGCCATGTCGCCCGCCTTGACGGGGGACGGTTCCAGCGCCTGAAATAGCCGCCGGCTGCGATTATGATTATCGCAGTCGACGCCCACCGGGCGCGCTTGCACACACAGGAAGAGACATGCCGCTGCCCACCCGCGTCAAGATCGTCGAGGTTTCGCCCCGCGACGGCCTGCAGAACGAAAAAGAGATCATCCCCACCGATATCAAGGTGGAACTTGTCGACCGCCTCACTGCTGCGGGGTTTCCCAATGTCGAGGCCACCTCGTTCGTATCGCCCAAGTGGGTACCGCAAATGGCGGACGCCGCCGATGTCATGGCGCGCATCCAGCGCAAGCCTGGCGTGATTTATTCGGTGCTCACGCCCAACCTGAAAGGCTTCGAGGGCGCCCTGGCAGCCAAGGCCGACGAAGTAGTGATCTTCGGCGCGGCCAGCGAAGCGTTTTCGCAGAAGAACATCAACTGTTCCATCGCCGAGTCGATCGCGCGCTTCGAGCCCGTGGCCCAGGCCGCCCGCGATGCCGGACTGCGGCTGCGCGGCAGCATCAGTTGCTCGCTGGGATGCCCCTACCAGGGCGAAGTGCCGGTGTCGGCGGTAGTAGACGTGGCGCGCCGCTACGTGGCGCTGGGATGCGATGAAATCGATGTGGCCGACACCATCGGCGTGGGCACGCCGCAACGCGTGCGCGAAGTCATGGACGCGGTAACGCAGGTGGTCGACCCCGGCCGCGTGGCCGGCCATTTCCATGACACCTATGGGCAGGCCCTGGCCAACATCCTGGCCGCGCTCGAAGCCGGCGTCAGCATCTTCCACACCTCGGTCGCCGGGCTGGGCGGCTGCCCGTATGCCAAGGGCGCCACCGGCAACGTGGCCACCGAAGACGTGCTGTACATGCTGCGCGGCATGGGGATCGAAACCGGCATTGATTTCGACGCGGTGGTCGACATAGGCCAATGGATGTCGGCCCACCTCAGCCGCAAGAGCGGCAGCCGCGCCGGCAACGCCATAGCCGCCAAGCGCGCGGCCTGACCGCAACGCCGGAACCCTGACAGATGAGTTCGCTCTACGCTGCCCCTACCGCCGAAGAACGCGAAGCCCTGCTGCGCGAAATCGGCCCGCTGCCCCTGTCAGGCCAGGCCTGGCCCGACTGGGTACGCATCCTGGCCTGGATCATCCTGGCCATCATCGGGGTGCAGATTGTGTCCTCGGCCATCCGCCTGCCGCCTGGGCAGGTCAACACCGTGCTGGCCCTGACGGTTGCGCTGTGCTTCCTGGGCCTGACGCTGGTGTCGTGGCACATGCAAAGGTCTGTCACCACCATCGACGAAACCGGCCTGCGCCAGACCTGGATCACCCGGCGTGAGGTCGCCTGGCAGGATATTCACTTTGCCAAGTTCGTGCCCCTGCTGTTCTCGAAGCGGCTGGTCGTGTTCACGCAGCGCGGCCGCCCGGTCGTATTTCAGGGCGGAACCCGCGAACTACAGATCGCGTTCGCGAAAATCTCGCTGTTGTACCGCCGCAAGCGCTAGGGGCTGGCGCGGCGGCTTCAGGCCGCCAGCGACACCGATACCGGCGCGTTGGCTTCGCAAGCGTCGAGCGCCCGCGCCAGGCGCTCGATGCCCTGTGCGATCAGGCTTTCGTTCATGGTGGCAAACGACAGGCGCATGGCGTGCGGGTCGGCCTGCGCGGGGTCGGCGTAAAACGCCTTGCCCGGCACATATACCACCCCTTGCTCGATGGCGTACGGCAGCAGGCGGGTGGCATCGGCCTGGCCATTCAGGCGTGCCCAGAAGAACATGCCGCCTTCGGGCTTGATGAACGTCACGCGGCCGTCCAGGTGCTTGTGCAATGCCTGCGCCAGCGCATCACAGCGCAGGCCATAGGCTGCACGGATGCGCGGCACATGCTCGTGGTAACGGCCGTTGGCCAGGTACTGCGCCACGATTTCCTGCACCCAGGCCGACGAGGCCATGTCGTCGGCAGCCTTGGCCCCGACGCAACGACGCCGCACTTCGGCCGGCGCCACCAGCCAGCCGATGCGCAGCGACGGCGCCATGGTCTTGGACATGGTCGAGATATACACGGCCCATTGCCGCGCCTGGCCGTCGGCCAGCGCGGCAATGGGCGGGACGTGTTCACCGGCAAAGCGCAGCTCGCCATAGGGGTCGTCTTCCACGATCAGGAACTGGTGCTTGACGGCCAGTTCGAGCAGCCGCAGGCGCCGCTCGCGGCTGATCGTGGCGCCGCAGGGATTGGAAAACGAGGCCACCACGCATACCATCTTGGGCCTGATGCGCCCGGCCATTTCGTCGAGCTGTTCCAGGTCGATACCCTGCGGACCGGACGCGACGGGATGCACGGTGGCGCCGGTATAGCGCAGCGCCTGCACCGAATTGGGAAACGCCGGGCTTTCGATAAAAGCGTGGTCGCCCGGCTGCAACATGACGCGGCTGACCAGCGCCAGCGCCTGTTGCGACCCCCCGGTCACGGCCAGCTCGGTGCCGGGATCGCAGACGACCCCGCGTTCGGCGCTCAGGCGCGCCAACTCGTTCTTCAGGCTGGCTTGCCCATCGATGTCGGAATACTGCAGGCAGCCGCCCAGTCGGGCCAGCACCTGGGTGGATGCGATGGTGAGGCCTTCTACGTCGAACAGTTCCTGGGCCGGATAGCCGCCCGCCATGGAAATGCTGCCGGGGCGCATGGCATACGCCATTAACGAGCGGATGGGAGAAGCGGCGGGGGTCTGGAAAGGCGCCGCGAAGGCGTAGCTGGGTGCTGCGAAAGACATGGTTTGGGCTGGGCCGGCAAGAATGACGGGCATCGGCGCGGCGCCTGGCCGCGAGACGGCAGATAAGCTGCAACAATTGGCAAATGCCAGCTGATTCTATGGCCGCCCCCAAGGCGGGTCAATGCGCGCGCGCGGCGGCAGACGTGCTGCGCGGGCGGCGCGCGATAATCATGAGGTTTTTGTGTGATATCCCCCACAAGCATGCATTCTGAAGACACAATGGCCGCCCGCGTGGCGCAGGTGCGGCAGCGCATCGATGCCGCCTGCGCCCGGGCGGGCCGGCCGGCGGGAAGCGTGGCGCTGTTGCCGGTCAGCAAGACGTTCCCCCCGCAGGCTGTACGCGAAGCCGCCGCCCTGGGCCTGCGCCGGTTCGGCGAGAACAAAACCCAGGAAATCCGCCAGAAGGCGCCGGAACTGGCCGACCTGGATATTCAATGGGTCATGATCGGCCACTTGCAGACCAACAAGGCCAAAGACGCCGCGCGCGACGCCGCCGAGGTTCAGTCGCTTGACCGCCTGGACCTGGCGCACGCGCTGCAGCGGCGGCTGGAGGCGGCCGGCCGGCAACTTGACGTGCTGGTGCAGGTGAAGACCTCGCCCGAACCGTCCAAGCATGGCCTGCCGCCCGAAGAAGCGCCGGCTTTCCTGCGCACGTTGGCCAGCGAATGCCCCGCCCTGCGGGTACGGGGCCTGATGACCATGGCAGTGCAGTCCGACGATGCGCAAGCGGTACGCGCCTGCTTTCGCGCGCTGCGGATGCTGCAGGAGCAGCTGCGCCAGGAGGCGATCTCGGGCGTGGAGCTCGACCGCTTGTCGATGGGCATGAGCGGCGATTTCGAGATCGCCATCGAAGAAGGCGCCACCGAAGTGCGCATCGGCAGCGCGATATTCGGTGCGCGTAACTACGGGCAGGCCGGCTGAAACCCGCGCGCCCGGCGCCAGCGGGCGCTGACGCTCGGGTTGCGGTGCGGCCGCGGTATCTTGCGGACGGAAGTGGTGTCAGGCACCCTGCGGGAGCCAGACACCTGAGCCCGCGAGACACCTGAGCCAGCGAGACGCCTGAGCCAGCGGGCACCTGGAAAGGGGGTGTCAGGCTCCGCAGGTGCCTGACACCGATGCGCCCGCGCGGCGGGCGTGTTAATGCTTCATGTGTCCGCCATGGTGCTGCATGCCGGCGTTGTGGCCGATGGGCTTGACCTTGAACTTGACGGCCACTTGGCCGGCGTTCTCCGCAGGTGCCTGACACCGATGCGCCCGCACGGCGGGCGTGTTAATGCTTCATGTGTCCGCCATGGTGCTGCATGCCGGCGTTGTGGCCGATGGGCTTGACCTTGAACTTGACGGCCACTTGGCCGGCGTTCTGGAACGTCAGGGTGGCGGGAACCTCGGCGCCTTCGGCAAAGGGCTGCTTCAGCTTCAGGAACATCACGTGGTAGCCGCCCGGGGCCAGCTTGACTTCGCCGTCGGCCGGCACGGCAATGCCGTCGGGCAGGTGGCGCATGCGCGCCACGCCGTTTTCGGTTTCGACGGTGTGCAGCTCGATGCGTTCGGCCGCGTCCGACGTCACCGACACCAGGCGATCGGCCGTCTTGGCATCGTTGTCGATTTCCATGTATCCGGCTCCGTTGACCTGCCCCGGAGCGCTGGCACGCACCCACAAGTCGTCGATCTCGATCTCGCCAACCTTGTAGTCGCCGGCCCAGGCCGAGGTGGCCGCGCACAGACCCAGCGCCGCGACAAACGCCCATTGACGGATTTTCATGTAAGGCACCTCCGATACTGCCGGCCCGCATCCGCGCCGGCGGGTTAACGCCGCCGGACCAGGCTGCCGGCGGCCGCCAAGACCGACCGGGTCAAGGCTTCCATAGCCTGCGAGTTTACCCGCCAGTGCTGCCAGTACAGCGGCACGTCTTCGGTGGCGCGCGCCCGCAGCGGCACCAGGCGGCCGGAATCCAGTTCATGCTTGATCAGCGGCAAAGGGTTCATGGTCCAGCCCAGGCCGTCCAACGTCGCTTGCACGAAGGCCCGTGACGACGGCAACCACCACACCGGCGGCTGCCACGGCTGGTCGCCCATGACCTTGCGCGCAAAACGCGCCTGCAGTGCGTCTTTGCGATTGAAGACCAGCACCGGGGCGCTGGCCAGCGTGCGGGCGCTGACGCCCTGCGAAAAATAGCGCGCATGGAATTGCGGCGTGCAGGTCGCGACATAGCGCATGCTGCCCAGCGCGTGGATGCGACAACCCTGCACAGGGTCGCCCAGCGCCGTCACCGCGCCCAGCACCGAGCCGTTGCGCAGCAACGCCGCGGTGTGGTCCTGGTCTTCGGATTGCATATCCAGGGTGGCGCGGGTGCTCACGGCAAACAAGCGGGCTGCCTCCATGAACCAGGTTTCCAGACTGTCGTGGTTGACGGCTACCGCAATGCTGGCGTGCGGCACATCTTCGCCCTGCAGCCCCAGGCGGTCCAGCGCATCGTGTTCAAGCAGAGCCGTCTGCTCTGCCAGTTGCACCAGCACCTGGCCGTCCGCCGTGGCCACGGCCGGCACCGAGCGCTGCACCAGCAGGCGGCCCACACGGGCTTCAAGCGCCTTGATGCGCTGCGACACCGCCGAAGGCGTGACGTGCAGCGCGGCCGATGCCCGCTCGAAACTGCCTTCGCGCACTACGGCGGCCAACGCGCGCAGGCTGTCGTGGTCGAACTTCATGATTTAGTTTTACTTAATATGGTTAAACAAAATTAGCTTTATTTCACCATCAATACAAGCCAGAATTCAGTTCAAAGCCGCGGCAGGTCGCCGCGGCGCTGTTATTTCGGGCCAGTGACTCCATGTTTAGCGTAGCGACTCTTCCCACTTTGCTGACCGCCTGGGCCAGTGGCACCGCCACCGGCCTGGGGCTGTTTGCAGTGGTGGGCGCCCAAAGCGCGTTTATTCTGCGCCAGGGCCTGATGCGCGCGCACCTGTTCAGCGTGCTGGCGCTGTGCGCCACGCTGGACGCGGTTTTCATCTTTGCCAGCGTATGGGGCCTGCAGGCGCTGGCAACGTGGTTCCCTTGGCTGACGCAGGCGATCCTTTGGTTTGGCGTCGCCTTCCTGGCCTGGTATGCCCTGCAATCGGCCCGCCGCGCGCTGCGGCCGCAAGGCGGCCTGGTGGCGGCGCGCGCGGCCGTGCCGTCGCGCCGGGCGGCGTTGCTGGGGGCTGCCGGCTTCACGCTGCTCAATCCGCACTTCTGGCTCGACATCATGGTGGTGGGGTCGCTTGCCCACAGCTTCGACCAGGCCCGCCTGGCCTTTGCGGCCGGCGCGCTGACTGCCAGCCTGGTATGGCTGGCCGCCCTGGGCCTGGGTTCGCGGCTGCTCGCACCGTGGTTTGCCAACCCGCGCGCCTGGCGCGTGCTGGATGGCAGCATCGCCGTGATCATGGCCGCGCTGGCGCTGCGGCTGGCTTATAACGGGCTGTAGGCTGGCGCCGCGCGCTATTCGTACGAACGTACGTCGTCGATGACTTTACCGTCGTTGGGCAGTGTGCCGGGCAGCGCCCATTGCACATCGGCGCGCAGTTTGGTGATGTCGCGCACCGATTCCGCGACGCGGCGCGCCAGCGCTTCCGATTGCTCGGACGATTCCGCCTGCAGCATCATGCGGTCGGAGCCTGTTTCCCCGCTTACCACCAGGCGCGCGCGCGTGATTTCGGGGTGACGGGCCAGCACTTCGGCAACCTGCGACGGATGCACGAACATGCCGCGCACCTTGGTGGTCTGGTCGGCGCGCCCCACCCAGCCCTTGATGCGGATGTTGGTGCGCCCGCAGGGCGACAGCCCCGGCAGGATCGCCGACAAGTCGCCGGTGCCGAACCGCACCAGCGGGTAGTCTGGATTGAGGGTGGTGACCACCACTTCACCGACTTCGCCGTCGGGCACCGGTATCCCCGTGCCGGGCCGCACAATCTCCAGGACGATATCTTCTCCTACCACCAGGCCTTCGCGGGCCTCGGTTTCGAACGCAATCATGCCCAGGTCGGCGCTGCCGTAGGCCTGGTAGCCCTCGATGCCGCGCGCGGCCAGCCAGTCGCGCAGCGACGGCGGAAAGGCCTCGCCCGACACCAGCGCGCGTCGCAACGACGGCAAGGGCACACCCATTTCGTCGGCCTTTTCCAGAATGATCTTCAGAAAGCTGGGCGTGCCGGTGTAGCCGCTGGGCGCCAGGTCGGCAATTGCCCGCACTTGCTGTTCGGTCTGCCCCGTGCCGCCCGGGAACACCGCGCAGCCCACTGCATGCGCGGCCGTCTCCATCATCGACCCGGCCGGCGTGAAATGGTACGAAAAGCAGTTGTACGCCAGTTCGCCGGGCCGGAAACCCGCCGCATACAGGGCCCGGGCAAAACGCCAGTAGTCGGCGCGCCCGCTTTCGGGTTCGTAGATGGGCCCCGGCGATGCAAATACGCGCACGGCCTGGCCCCACCCTATGCTGGAAAATCCGCCAAACGCCTTCGCGGCGCCCGCCGGGCCGCTGCCGGCGCGGCTGCGCTGCTGCCGTTCGAGCAGTTCGTGCTTGCGCAGCACCGGCAGATCGGCCAGCGCCTGGCGAGAATTCACACTGCGCGGGTCAATGCCGCGCAGCTGTTCCGCAATGGCCGGGGCGCCGGCCATCGCGCGTTCGATCGCCGCGGGCAGCGCCGCCATCAGATCGCGTTCGCGCTGTTCAGGGGCGCGGGTTTCCAGTGCATCAAAAAACGCAGGCATGAGATCGCACTCTTCGGGGTACCGGGTGGGACGGAGCCTTCATCACTACGGGCCGCTCAGGCCAGCCAGCGCTTGCGGCGCCGGTAGAACTTGTTGTCGCGGAAACTCTTGCGCTCGCCGCTGGATATGCCCAGGTAGAACTCTTTGACGTCTTCGTTGCGCGCCAGGTCAGCGGCGGCCCCGTCCATCATGACGCGCCCGTTCTCCAGGATATAACCGTAGTCGGCATAGCGCAGCGCGATATTGGTGTTCTGTTCCGCAAGCAGGAAGCTGACCCGCTCGCGCTGGTTCAGGTCGCGCACGATCTCGAAAATTTCCTCGACGATCTGCGGCGCCAGGCCCATGGACGGCTCATCGAGCAGGATCATATTGGGGTTGGCCATCAACGCCCGGCCGATGGCCGTCATCTGCTGTTCGCCGCCCGAGGTATAGCCGGCCTGGCTGGTGCGCCGCTGCTTCAGCCTGGGAAAATACTGGTACACGCGGTCCAGGGCAGCGGCCATATCACCGCGGCTCAGGTTGCGCGTATAGGCGCCCGTGAGCAGGTTTTCTTCGATCGTCAGGTGGGCAAAGCAATGCCGCCCTTCCATGACCTGCACCACGCCGCGCTTGACCAGTTCGGCGGGCGACAGCTTTTCGATGCGCTGGCCCCGGTACTCGATGTAGCCCTTGGTCACGTCGCCGCGCTCGCCCTTGAGCAGGTTGGATACGGCCCGCAAGGTGGTGGTCTTGCCCGCGCCGTTCGCGCCCAGCAGCGCCACGATGCGCCCCTCGGGCACTTGCAGCGACACCCCTTTCAGCACCAGGATGACGTGGTTGTAGATGACTTCGATGCCGTTGACGTCGAGCAGCATGTTGACGGGTTCGGCGGCGGTTGCAGCGGTCATGGCAATTCCTGCGCATGGGGGCCGCCGGCGCGCACGCGCCGGCGGCCGATTCACATCAGCCTTCGCACTTGCGGGGCGAGATGTTCTTCTCTTTGGCGTACTTCTCGGCGGCTTCCTTCACCAGCGGGCGGGTCACCGACTTGTCCGACTGGTACCACTCGGACACGACCTTGAACTCCTTGCCGTCCCACTGCGCGATACGGGCCCAGTCGTCGCCCATATGGTTCTCGCAAGACGTCTTGACCGGCCGCATGATCTCGCCAAAGCCGAGCTCGTTCAGCCTTTCCTGGGTGAGGTTCAGGTTTTCGAAGCCCCAGCGCACTTGCTCCGGCGTCATGTGCTTGCCCTTGCCGAACTTTTCCTGGGCGGTGCGTATGGCCTCGACCTGCAGCATCGAGATCATCATGCCGCGCGTGTGCGCGATGGTGCCCAGCGTGGTGTTGCCCGACGCGTCGCTGCCCTGGCCCTTGTCGTATACGTACTTCTTCAGGTCTTCGTACACCTTGCCGTGCGCGGCGCTGTTGTGAATGGTGATGGCGTTGTAGCCCTTGGCCACCGTGCCCAGGTCTTTCACGTCGCCTTCAGACCCGGCCCACCAGATGGCGTACATCTTGTCGCGCGGATAGCCGCTGGCCTGGGCTTCGCGAATGGCGGTGGGAGTCATGATGCCCGCGCTCCAGAGCAGCACATAGCTGGGCCGGGACTGGCGGATCTGCAGCCACGTGGATTTCTGTTCCACGCCAGGCGCCGTCACGGGGTAGAGCAACAGCTCGAAGCCATGGGCCGCGGCACGCTTCTGCAACAGGGGGATGGGTTCCTTGCCGTATGGCGAGTCGTGGTACACCAGCGCGATCTTCTTGCCTTTCAGCTTGTCCAGCCCGCCTTCCTTCTTGGCGATGTCCTGGATCATCACGTCGGCGGCTGTCCAGTAGGTGCCCAGCAGCGGGAAGTTCCATTCGAACACCGTGCCGTCCACCGATTGCGACAGCCCGTAGCCCATGGTTTCCACCGGCACCTTGTCGACGACGGCCTTGTCCGAAACCGCGAAGGTAATACCGGTTGACTGCGTATCGAAGCCGGACGCGCCGCCGTTCTTGGCCTTCAGGCGCTCGTAGCATTCCACGCCGCGGTCGGTGGCGTAGGCGGTTTCGCATTCTTCGTAGACGATCTTCACGCCGTTGACGCCGCCGTCGCGCGCGTTGACCAGCTTCAGATAGTCGAGCTTGCCGTCGGCCCACGGTATGCCCAGCGGCGCGAACGACCCGGTGCGGTACACCAGCAGCGGAACGAACTGCTCTTCTGCCGCCAACGCCGGCGCGGCGGCCGACGCCAGCGCACCGGTAGCAGCGACGATGGCCGCTGCCCATTTCAGGTTAAGACGCTTCATCTCCATTACCTCCTGCTTGGTGTGCTTGACACCGGGTTTGGCCCGGTCTGAAGCCGGGTAGTCAAAAGGCCGCGCAGCCGCTTGTGGCGGGCGCGCGGCCGGGAATCAATGCGGGAACGGCCAGATACGCAGCTTCTCTTTGCCGATGCTCCACAGGCGGGCCAGCCCGTGCGGCTCGGCAATCAGGAAAAACACGATGAGCCCGCCGAACACCATATGTTCGATGTGGGCGGCGGTGTCCACCGACAACGACAGGCCCAGCAGGTGCGGCACATTGGTCAGCGCCACCGGCACCAGCACGATGAACGCCGCACCGAAAAAACCGCCCATGATGGAGCCCAGCCCGCCGATGATCACCATGAACAGCAACTGGAAGGAACGGCCCAGGTCGAAGGCCAGCGGCTCCCACGAGCCCAGGTGGATGTAGCCCCACAACGCGCCGGCCACGCCCACGATGAATGAACTGACGGCGAACGCGGTGAGCTTGGCGTACATGGGGCGTATGCCGATCACCGCCGCTGCGACGTCCATGTCGCGGATGGCCATCCATTGGCGTCCGATGGCGCCGCGCACGAGGTTCTTGGCCAGCACGGTGAACACCACGACGAACAGCAGCACGAACATGTAGCGCTGCGCGGCCGATTGCACCGGCAGGCCGAACGCGGTCAGGGCAGGCACCGACACGCTGCCCGAGGACGAATAATTGGTAAAGAACGCGATGCGCAGGAATGCCCAGTCGACGAAGAACTGCGCGGCCAGCGTGGCCACCGCCAGGTACAGGCCGCGGATGCGCAGACTGGGAATGCCGAACAGCACCCCCACCAGCGTGGCGAAGCAGCCCCCCAGCAGAATCTGCACCACCAGCGGCATACCCGGAAAACGCACGCCGAAGTTCCATGCCGCATAGGCGCCCACGGCCATGAATGCGCCCGTGCCCAGCGAAATCTGCCCGCAATACCCCACCAGGATGTTCAGGCCCACGGCGGCCAGCGACAGGATCAGGAACGGGATCAGGATGGCGCGCAACAGGTAGTCGCTGGCCAGCAGCGGCACGCCCACGAAAGCGAGCGCGAGCAGCAGCCCGATGAAGATGCGGTCCTGGCGGATCGGGAAGATCTGCTGGTCGGCGCGATAGCCGGTCTTGAATTGGCCGTTTTCGCGATAGAACATCTTGTTTTCCCCTAGACCCGATCAATGATTTTCTCGCCGAACAGCCCCTGCGGGCGGAACAGCAGGAAGACAAGCGCCAGCACATACGCGAACCAGATTTCGATGCCGCCGCCCACCAGCGAGCCCAGATACACCTCGGACAGCTTTTCGCCCACGCCGATGATGAGTCCGCCCAGGATGGCGCCGGGCACCGATGTCAGCCCGCCCAGGATCACCACCGGCAGCGCACGCAGCGCGGCGGTCGACAGCGTGAACTGCACGCCGAACTTCGAGCCCCAGATAATGCCGGCCACCAGCGCCACCAACCCCGCCACGCTCCAGACAATGACCCAGATGCGGTTCAGGGGTATGCCGATGGATTGCGCAGCCTGGTGGTCGTCGGCCACGGCGCGCAGCGCCCGCCCGGTGCTGGTGTACTGGAAGAAAAGCGCCAGGGCCGCCACCAGCAAGGCCGCCACCACGGCGGCGGTGAGGTCTTCCAGGTTGATGAGGATGCCGCCTTCGAACACCGAATCCAGGATGAACGCCGGGTCTTTGGGCATGCCCACGTCGATGCTGTAGACCGAGCTGCCGAACGCGATCTGGCCCAGCCCGTCCAGGAAGTAGCTGATGCCCAGGGTAGCCATCAGCAGCGTGGTGACTTCCTGGTTGACCAGGTGGCGCAGCACATAGCGCTCGACTGCCACGGCCAGCACGAACATCAGCACGGCGCTGACGATAAAGGCCAGCACGTTGGCCAGCAACATGCTTTCGAAGCCCAGCCACGCCGGAAGCCATTCCGAAAACCGCGCCATCGACAGGGCTGCCACCAGCACCATGGCGCCCTGGGCGAAGTTGAACACGCCCGATGCCTTGAAGATCAGCACGAATCCCAGGCCGATCAGGGCGTACAACATGCCGCTCATCAAGCCGCCGAACAGCGTTTCCAGGAAGAATCCCATGTCTCTCTGCCTTGCTAATGCGACACGCCCAGGTAGGCCTGGATAACCGCTTCATTGGCACGCACGTCATCGGGCCTGCCATCGCCGATCTTCTTGCCGTAGTCCAGCACCACGACGCGATCCGATATGTCCATCACCACCCCCATGTCGTGCTCGATCAGCACGATGGTGGTGCCGAACTCGTCGTTCACATCCAGGATGAAACGGCTCATGTCCTGCTTTTCTTCGATGTTCATGCCGGCCATGGGCTCGTCCAGCAGCAGCAGGCGCGGCTCCATGGCCAGCGCGCGGCCCAGGTCCACGCGCTTTTGCAGCCCGTACGGCAGGCGACCCACCGGCGTCTTGCGATGCGCCTGGATTTCCAGGAAGTCGATGATGTTCTCCACGAACTCGCGATGCCGGATTTCCTCGCGCTCGGCCGGCCCCCAGCGCAGGGCCTGCGCCAGCAGGCCGCAATGCATGCGCAGGTTGCGGCCGGTCATGATGTTGTCCAGCACGCTCATGCCCTTGAAGAGCGCCAGGTTCTGGAACGTGCGGGCGATGCCCATCTCGGCCGCGCGGCGGGGGCTCATGCGCGCATAGCGCCGGCCGTCGAATTCGATGCCGCCCTGCTGGGGGGTATAGACGCCATTGATGACGTTCAGCATCGAGCTCTTGCCCGCGCCGTTGGGGCCGATGATGGCGCGGATTTCGTGTTCGCGCACATCGAACGAGATATCGGTCAGCGCCTTCACGCCGCCGAACGACAACGATATGTTCTGCAGGTCGAGCAGCACCTTGCCGATGCGCTGGTCGCGGTCTGGTTGGGTCATCTTCTACGCGGCCCGGGCAGTAATGGGAGGAAACGTCTTGACCGGCCGGATCTTCAGGTCGGCAGCGATCTTGCCCACCCGGCCGTCTTCGAACTTGACTTCGGTCTCGATGAACTGCGACGCCCGGTCCGAAAACAGCGCATCGATCAGCACCGCGTACTTCTGCGCAATGAAGGCCCGCCGCACTTTGCGGGTACGGGTCAGTTCGTCGTCGTCGGGGTCGAGCTCTTTATGCAGGATGAGGAAGCGCGCAATTTGCGAGGCCGCCAGCTTGGCGTCGCCGGCCAGGTCGGCGTTGATCTGCTCGATGCACTCGGCCACCAGCTGGTAGACCTCGTCCTTGCCGGCCAGGTCGGTATAACCGGCGTACGGCAGGCCGCGGCGCTCGGCCCAGTTGCCCACGGCTTCCAGGTCGATGTTGATAAACGCGCAAACATAGTCGCGCCCATCGCCGAACGCGACCGCCTCTTTGATGTGCGGAAAGAACTTGAGCTTGTTTTCAAGATACTTGGGCGCGAACAGGCTGCCGTCGGCCAGCTTGCCCACGTCTTTGGCGCGGTCGATGATCTTCAGTTGCCCGTCGGCGTCCAGGTAGCCCGCGTCGCCCGTATGGAACCAGCCATCGGCGTCGCGCGCTTCCTGGGTGGCCTGCGGATTGCGGTAATACTCCTTGAACAGCCCGGGGCTTCTGACCAGGATTTCGCCATTGTCCGCCACGCGGATCTCCACGCCGCTGACCGGCGGGCCCACCGTGTCGTCGCGCACCTGGCCGTCGGGCTGCACACAGACAAACACCGATGTCTCGGTAGAGCCGTACAGCTGCTTGAGGTTGATGCCGATCGACCGGTAGAACACGAACAGGTCAGGGCCGATGGCCTCGCCGGCGGTATAGGCCACGCGCACACGGCTCATGCCCAGGGCGTTGCGCAGCGGCCCGTACACCAGCATATCGCCCACGGCATAGCGCAGGCGGTCCCAGGCGCCGACCTGCTCGCCATCCAGGATGCGCACCCCCACACGGCGCGCCAGATTCATGCACCAGCGGAACATGGCCCGCTTGATGCGGCCCGCGTCTTCCATGCGGATCATCACATGGGTCAGCAGGCCTTCCAGCACGCGGGGCGGCGCAAAGTAGTAAGTCGGGCCGATGTCGCGCATATCGATGGATACGGTTTCGGGCGACTCGGGGTGGTTGACGGTAAACCCGCTGACCAGCAGCTGGGTATAGGAAAACATGTTCTGCCCGATCCAGGCCGGCGGCAGATAGGCCAGCACCTCTTCCCGATCGGTGAGTTTTTCCATATCGGCCACGGCGCGCGCGCGGTCGATCAGCGCATGGTGGGTCAACACCACGCCCTTGGGCTTGCCGGTGGTGCCCGATGTGTAGAACATGGCCGCGGCATCATCGGGCTGCACGGCGGCCACCGCCTGCTCGAAATACCCGGCGTGGGCCTGGGCATGGTCGCGCCCCGTGGCCTCGAGCTGCTCGTACGAGCGCAGCATCGTGTCGACATAATGGCGCATGCCGCGCGGATCGTCATAGACGATGTGCGCCAGGTCGGGACATTGGCCGCGCACTTCGAGCAGCTTGTCGACCTGTTCCTGGTCTTCGACCACGGCCACCGTGATGGCGGCATCCTGCAGCACGTAGACCATCTCTTGCGCGACGGCGTCCTGGTACAGCGGAACCGGTATCGCTCCCAGGGCCTGCGCCGCCATCATCGCAATGTACAGGCGGGGGCGGTTCTCGCCGATGACGGCCACGTGCATGCCCTGGCGGATGCCCAGCGCGGCAAGGCCATGCGCGGCCAGCCTGACATGCTGGGCCACTTCGGCCCAGGTCAGGGTTTGCCAAATGCCCAGGTCTTTCTCGCGTATGGCGGGCCGCGACCCGCGCACGCCGGCATGCTGCAACAGCAGGCCGGGAAAGGTGCCAGGCGCGTCCGGCAGGTTGCCGGCTGCAGGCTGTGCATGCGCCACGTTGTCTCCTCCGGTTTGGGGGCCGCCCCTTGGGTGGAGCCTATGCTGGCGGCATAGGCACCGGGGCGGCACTTGACCAGTTCATGTTCGAATTACGGCAGCAGTTAAGGTATAAGCTTGGATTGCCACCGACTGTCACGATTGCGACATTCCAAGACCATTTAGGGTATTCCCCCATGCAGCTAGCCGATTCCCTGCACCTTGCCGCGGCCTGGTTCCGCGTCTTGACCGACGAGCAGCAGGCGCGCGTCGAGCGGGATATCACGGTACAACCCGCGCAGGCTGGCACGATCATAGAACGCAAAGGCGAACTCGCACAGGTGTGGATAGGCGTGCTGGCCGGTCTGGTGAAGGTATCGGTGGGCAACGCCGAAGGCAAGGTCGCGTCGCTTACCGGGGTGCCCGCAGGCGGCTGGATCGGCGAAGGTTCGCTATTGAAGCGCGAAGTCCGCAAATATGACGTGGTGGCGCTGCGCGATTCGGTGGTGGCGCGCCTGCCGGCGGCCACGTTCGACTGGCTGCTCGACAACAGCATTCCGTTCAACCGCTACCTGTTGCACCAATTGAATGAGCGCGTGGCGCAGTTCATCGGCAAGGCCGAATACGACCGCCTGCTCGATCCCGACGCCCGCGTGGCGCGCTGCCTGGCCGAGTTGTTCAATCCGCTGCTGTACCCCGGCATGGGCATGCGGCTGGCAATTACGCAGGAAGAAGTGGGATACCTGGCCCGGGTATCGCGGCAACGCGCCAACCAGGCGCTGGGCAAGCTCGAAGAAGCCGGCCTGGTCCGCGTCGAATACGGGGCGGTGCGCGTGCTTGATCTGGATGGGCTGAAAGGCTACGGCGCGGACACCACGGCCGAGTAACCACGCGGCAAAGGTGTCTGACACCTACCAATAGAGGCAGTGGCTGCACCCGCGTCCATGCCGCGAATGCACGGTGTCTGACACCTGAAGGTGTCAGACACCCCACCAACAGAGGCAGTGGCTGCACTCGCGTCCACGCCGCGAATGCGCGGTGTCTGACACCTGAAGGTGTCAGACACCCACCAACAGAGGCAGTGGCTGCACCCGTGTCCATGCCGCGAATGCGCGGAGTCTGACACCTGAAGGTGTCAGACACCCACCAACAGAGGCAGTGGCTGCGCCCACGTCCACGCCGCGAATGCACGGTGTCTGACACCTTAAGGTGTCAGACACCCACCAACAGAGGCAGTGGCTGCGCCCGTGTCCATGCCGCGAATGCGCGGTGTCTGACACCTGAAGGTGTCAGACACCCACCAACAGAGGCAGTGGCTGCACCCGCGTCCATGCCACGAATGCACGGTGTCTGACACCTGAAGGTGTCAGACACCCACCAACAGAGGCAGTGGCTGCACCCGCGTCCATACCGCGAATGCACGGTGTCTGACACCTGAAGGTGTCAGACACCCACCAACAGAGGCTGTGGCTGCACCCGTGTCCATGCCGCGAATGCGCGGTGTCTGACACCTGAAGGTGTCAGACACCCCACCAATAGAGGCAATGGCTGCACCCGTGTCCATGCCGCGAATGCACGGTGTCTGACACCTGAAGGTGTCAGACACCCACCGACAGGGGCTGTGGCACCACTCCGCGCCCTGACGCGCCGCTTGCGCGGTGTGCGGATATGCCGCAACATCACCGCATCCGTCGACCCGCCCTGATTGCCTTGCCCTGATGTTTGCCCACGCGCAGTCCGACCCGTCGCTTTCCAAAGATGATTACGAAGCCCAAGAGGCGCGCCTGCGCGTGGCGCTGCTCAAGGCCCAGTACCGCAGGCTCGAGCGCGCCGAACAGGCGTTGCTGGTCGTGGTGGCAGGCATCGACGGCGCCGGCAAGGGCGACACTATCAATCTGCTCAACGAATGGATGGACCCCCGCCATATCAAGACGATGGCGTTCGGCCCGCCCGAAGGCGAAGAACTCGAGCGGCCCGCCTTGTGGCGCTATTGGAACGACTTGCCTGCCAAAGGCCGCACCGGCATCGTGTTCGGTTCCTGGTACGTGCCGCTGCTGCGGGAAGCGGCGCGCAAGAAGCCACGCACGCGCCGCATCGAAGCGCATGCCGAGTCCATCCGCCGCTTCGAGGCTTTGCTGGCCGCCGAAGGCGTGCAGGTCATCAAGCTGTGGTATCACCTGTCGGCCCAGGCGCAGCGGCAGCGCACACAGCAACTGCTGGCCACCCCCGAAACGGCCTGGCAGGTAACCCCGGCCGACCGCAAGGTGCAAAAGAAGTACACGCGCCTGTGCGAAGCCGGCCGCCAGGCCATCGAGCTTACCGACAGCCCGCACGCGCCCTGGACTGTCATTCCCAGCGCCGATGACCGCCTGCGCGCCATACGAACCAGCGAAACGGTGCTCGATGCGCTGAGCCGGCGGCCGCCCCGGGTGGCCGCCGGCCCGGCGCGCCCGGCGCCCGCAACCCGCCCGCCGCAGCGGCTGGCCCGCGTCGACGATGACGCCCGGGTCGACAAGGACGAATACGCGGCGGCCCTGCCGCTCTGGCAAGGACGGCTCGCAAAGGCGGTACGCTCGCCGGCATTCCGCGAGCGCTCGCTGGTGCTGGTTTTCGAAGGGCAGGATGCTGCCGGCAAAGGCGGCGCCATCCGACGCGTGACCCGCGCGCTAGATGCTCGCCAGTTTGACCTGACGCCGATCGGCGCCCCCGCCGCATACGAACTGGCGCGGCCCTATCTATGGCGCTTTTGGCGCCGCCTGCCGCGACGCGGCCGTATCGCCATCTTCGACCGGTCGTGGTACGGCCGCGTACTGGTCGAACGCGTCGAACGCCTGGCCAAACCGGCAGACTGGCGGCGCGCCTATGCAGAGATCAACGATTTTGAACAACAGCTTGCCGATCATGGCGCCATCGTGCTGAAGTTCTGGCTGGCCATCACACCGGACGTGCAGCTGCAACGGTTTCGCGAGCGCCAGCAGTCGCCGTTCAAGCATTTCAAGATCACCGCCGACGACTGGCGCAATCGCGAAAAATGGGACGCCTACACGCTTGCGGCCGACGCCATGCTGGCGCGCACCGACACGCCGCACGCGCCCTGGCACGTGGTGCCATCCAACGACAAGCGCTACGCTCGCATCCAAGTACTGAAACACATCGTCGAAACCCTGGAACGCTCTCTTTAACTGCTGCCCACTATGCAAAAACCCGTCAAATCCGCCCCCGATATCCGCGCCGTAACCGCCGCCAACTTCGAAGCGTGGCTCCCGCTCTGGAAAGGCTACCAGGCCTTCTACAACGTCGACATTGACGACGCCGTCACGCGCACGACCTGGGAACGCTTTCTTGATCCCGCCGAGCCCATGTACGCAGCACTGGCCTACGACAACGGCCGGGCCGTGGGCATGGTGCACTGGATATTCCACCGCTCGTGCTGGACGGCGGGCGATTACTGCTATCTGCAGGATCTGTTCGTGGCTCAGGACGTGCGCGGCGGCGGCCATGGCCGCGCCCTGATCGAGCACGTCTACGCCCAGGCTCGCGCAGTGAACGCGGCACGCGTGTACTGGCTGACGCACGAAACCAACCATACGGCCATGCAGCTTTACGATCGCATCGCCGAGCGGTCCGGCTTCTTGCAATACCGGAAGACCCCATGAGCGAACGCGACTCCGGCTGCCCGCTGTGTCGCGACGACGCGGGCGCGGCGCTGTGGCGCGGCTCGCAACTGCGCGTCATCGAAGTGGACGAGCCGGATTACCCAGGCTTTACCCGTGTAATCTGGAACCACCATCTTTCCGAAATGACCGACCTGCCGCCGCAAGAGCGCGAGCTGCTCATGCGCGCCGTGTTCGCGGTAGAACAAGCGCAGCGCGACGTCCTGGCGCCCGACAAAATCAACGTGGCGTCGCTGGGCAACATGGTGCCGCACTTGCACTGGCATGTGGTTCCACGCTGGCGCGGCGACCGGCATTTCCCCGACGCCATCTGGGCCCCGCCGCGCCTGGCCCCAGGCGCCGAACCGCCCGAATGGCACGATCGACAGGCCCGCGTGCGGCAATTGCTGCCGCGCTACCGCAGCCGGCTTGTCGACGCCATGAATGCATTATCGAAGCAATGACGCCTACGCAATTGGTGTCTGACACCCTACGGGAGTCAGACACCTGACCACCGGCGCACCCCCCTGCAAATCGGTGTCTGACTCCCGCAAGGTGTCAGACACCTGACCGCCGGCGCACCCCGCTGCACATCGGTGTCTGACTCCCGTAGGGTGTCAGACACCTGACCACCGGCGCACCCCGCTGCACATCGGTGTCTGACTCCCGCAGGGTGCCAGACACCTGACCACCGGCGCACCCCGTTGCAAATCGGTGTCTGACTCCCGCAGGGTGCCAGACACCTGACCACCGGCGCACCCCGTTGCAAATCGCTGTCTGACTCCCGCAGGGTGCCAGACACCTGACCACCGGCGCACCCCGTTGCAAATCGCTGTCTGACTCCCGCAGGATGTCAGACACCCGACCACCGTCGCGCCCCGCTGCAAATCGGTGTCTGACTCCCGCAGTGTGTCAGACACCTGACCACCGTCGCGCCCCGTTGCAAATCGGTGTCTGACTCCCGCAGGGTGTCAGACACCTAGGTCAGAAACCGCGCAGCACGCTGGCCGGGATCCGCGGGGCATCAGACACCGCACCGGCAACAGCGCCGCGTCAGCCGGGTTTGCCGTCTACTCGCGGGCGTGCCAGGCGCGGCGCGTAGGTGAGTGCGTAAAGCGCGAAGCCTGCCACCCAGCACACCGCCGCGCCGTATACCCAGTGCAGGTACCCGGCCGGCCACAGCAGCGGGCCGATGACGCGCAGCACGGCGGCCGCCACGATCAGCCAATAGGCCCAGACCTCGGCGCGCCCGGCAATCAGCCGGCGGCCGGTATGCCCCAGGGCCGTGCGCGTGATCATTGCAATGATGGCTGTACCCACCACGCCCACGGCGAACGCATGTTCGGCCACGCCAGGAGCCACCCATCCCAACGCGCCGGCGGCCAGCAGCAGAAAGCCCGCCGGCAACCACGCATAAGCCAGGTGCAAGATCCACAAGATGGGGCGGTTGCCGACGGCGTACCCGCGCCAACCCGCCACACGCAGCGCCAGCAACACACCGGCAATGGCAGCAAGCGGCGCCATCAGCCAGGCCGGCGCATGCAGCACCCACGCCAGCAGCGCCGCAACGGTAGCGGCCACGATGGGCTTGCCCAGGCGCGGGTCGTTCTTCAGGCGGAACCCGGGGACGGCATTGGTGGTGAACATGGGCAGCACGCGGGCGCCTATGACCGTAACAAACAGCACCGGCAGCGCCAGGCCGGCCACGCAGGCCTGCAAAGCCAGCGCGGCGTCGCCTTGCCATGCGTAGAAGTGATACGCAAAGTTGATGGCGGCATAGACCCACAACGCCAGCGCCAGCGGATAGTTGCGCCGGTTGCCCGCCCGCACCAGCACGCGCGTGAAGGCCAGCGCCGCCAGGGGCAGGAACAACCCATCAAGCAGCGCGGCCCAGGGGGCCGTTGCCGCCCACATGGCGATGCGGCCCGCGATCCAGAGCCCCGTCAGGGCCGCCAGCGCGCCGCCGGCAGGCGTGTCCACCCCTGTCCAGGTGCGCCCGGCGGTAAACAAAAAGCCCACCACAATGACAGCCGCAAAGCCGAACACCATTTCGTGGGCGTGCCACAGCAGCGCCACGCCCATGGAGCCTGCGGGCGCCGGCAGCAGGCCGGCCAGCTGCCCGGCCCATACCGCCACGGCCAGCGCGGCGAACACGGCGCCGCACAAATAGAACGGACGAAACCCCAGGGCAAACAACGCCCATCCCGCGGAAGCTTGTGGCTGAGGTTCTGAAGGCCGATGCAGCTCGGCGCGCGTAACAGTTATATGGGCCATGGCGTATCAATAAGAATGTGGCGCTGCGCGAGGCAGGACGGCAATCGAGTCTACCGTTGCCGCGCAACGGCACACGCTTTTGGCAAGCAATGATCAGCTTATTGCATTTGTGGTTGCGTCAACGCAATAACCACTGTCGCATATAACGTACAAACGTCTGATTATTTGGCTTGCTGAGACAAGGTAGCTAATCTGTAGGGTTGTTCGATAGGGACCGGCATCGTCGCCGGTTCGTGCATACGGGAAGCACACCATGAAGATTGCATCTTGCCTGCTGGGCGCCGCCATTGTGATGGGCGCGGCAAACGGCGCTCAGGCCGCCACCCTTGATGTCGTGAAGCAGCGCGGCGAACTGCGCTGCGGCACCACCACCGGCTTTGCCGGCTTTTCGGCGCCCGACGCTCAAGGCGTGTGGCGTGGCCTGGACGTGGACCTGTGCCGCGCCATCGCGGCCGCGGTATTCGGCGACGCCAACAAAATCGAGATCGTGCCGTTGAACTCGCAACAGCGCTTCACCGCGCTGCAGTCGGGCGAGATCGACGTGCTGACTCGCAACACCACCGTCACGCAGCAACGCGACACCGCGCTGGGCATCATCCACGCCGGCATCAACTTCTACGACGGCCAGGGCTTCCTGGTGCCCAAGTCACTGGGCGTCAAGAGCGCCACCGAACTGAACGGCGCCACCATCTGCCTGCAAACCGGCACATCCAACGAGAACACCCTGGCCGACTGGGCGCGTGCGCACAACGTCGAATACAAGCCCGTGGTGATCGAAACCTTCAATGAAGTCGTCAATGCCTTCGCGGCAGGGCGCTGCGATGTGTTCAGCACCGACGCCTCGGGCCTGGCCTCGATTCGCATCTCGAAGCTGCAAAACCCGGACGACTACATGGTGTTGCCGGAAATCATCTCGAAAGAACCGCTGGGCCCCTTCGTGCGCCAAGGCGACGACGCATGGCTGAATATCGTGCGCTGGTCGCTGTCGGCCATGATCGAAGCCGAGGAATACGGCGTCACGTCGGCCAATGTCGACCAACAGACCGGCAGCCCCAACCCCAACATCCGCCGCATTCTGGGCGTCACCCCCGGGGCCGGCGCCAACATGGGCCTGGACGAGAAGTGGGCCTACAACATCATCAAACAGGTCGGCAACTACGGCGAGAGCTTCGACCGCAACGTAGGCGCCAACAGCCCGCTGAAAATCGAACGCGGCCTGAACGCCCAATGGACCCAAGGCGGCCTGATGTACGCCCTGCCCATCCGTTGACGCTCAAGGTATAACGCCGGCGGCCCCATCGGCAATCAGGTGTCCGGGGGGCCACACGACATGGGCCTCGCCTGCAAAACCAAAAGCGAGGCGATCAAGTCAATTGACCGTATACCCCCGCCCCTTGAAGCAAGCCCCCATTGCCCGGCTATACGACTCCGTGGACACCGACGTGGTGTATTCGCTGATGTTGTCGGGGTCGAACCCGCTCTGGTTCATTGCCCAGCGCCGGCATTCCTGCCTGTCGCGCGCCTGCTGCGCTTCGGTCTGCCCCTTGGCCGGATAGGCAATTACATCGAGGCTGGCCGTAGCCACGCCCGGCGCCACATAGGCAACGGGCGGCGGCGCATACACCGGGGCCGGCGCGGAATACACCGGCGCGCCATAGACCGGCGCCGCATACGTTGCAGGGGGATAGTAAATAGTCGGAGACACATACGTGACCCCGCTGTAGCCATAGCGCGGCCCCGTGCTCAGGGCCAACGCCACGCCCGTGCCCAGCAGCGCGGCGCCGCCTAGCCACCAACCGCTGCCATAGTAGCCCCCGTAATAGCGGCCATGGGCCGCGGCCTGAGCGCTGAGTGCGGTAAGCGCGGCGGCGGCCAGGGCGCCACGCCAGAATCTGGACTTCATGATGTCATTCCCGAAAATCAACTGCCCCCAGCCTCAGTACCGGGCGGCAGGCAGCCAGTCATGTCTACTTTACTGCGACGCGCGCCCCAGATGGGCGCCCGCTGCGCGATTCGCGCGTTGAAGTGGAATCACGCTGTATCGGGCGATACACGACGCAACGCCAGGCCGGCTATGCAAAAATCGCGCCCATGCCTCATGACAATCGCTTGCAGCAACATTCCCTGGCGGCCCAGGTCGCCGCCCTGCCGCCCGCGTGGCGGGCCGCGTTGCAGGACCCTCCGGTAGCGCGCGCGCTGGAAAACGTGACTGCGTATGTGGAAGACCGGCTCGCCCAGGGCGCCATCGTGTACCCCGCCACGCCATTCCGGGCGCTCGAAGGCCTGGCGCCTTCCGACGTACGCGTGGTGATCCTGGGGCAAGACCCCTACCACGGCGCGGGGCAGGCGCAGGGCCTGGCATTCTCGGTGCCCGACGACTGCCGGCGCCCGCCCAGCCTGCGCAATATTTTCAACCAGGTCGCGCAGGACTGCCCCGGCACGCCGCTGCCGCGCGGCAATGATTTGTCGCGCTGGGCGCGCCAGGGCGTGTTGCTGCTCAACACCTGCCTGACGGTCGAAGACGGCGCGCCGGCCTCGCATGCCCGGCGCGGCTGGGAAGCGGTCACCGACGCGCTGATCCGCCAGGTGGCGGTCGACCCGGCCCCCAAGGCCTTTCTGCTCTGGGGCGCGCACGCGCAGGCCAAGCAGGCGTTGCTTCCTGACAACAATCGTCATCTGGTGCTGACGGCCAATCATCCTTCGCCATTGTCGGCCCGGCGCCCGCCCGTGCCCTTCGTGGGATGCGGACATTTCGCCCAGGTGAACGCCTGGCTGGCCGCCCAAGGAAAATCCCCTATTGACTGGGCAACCGAAAATACTGATATACGGCAGGGCGAATTCAGGTTATGATCGCCGCACTGCACAAAATTATGTCCGGCATTTATCGCGCCACGTTGCGCTTGCCACGCAGTTCGTCGGTTCAGCATTCCGACCTCATGCCGGACACCATCGATTCCTGACCTCCTTTCCTTACGCCCTGCGTCTGTTCTCTTGACGCGCCGCGCGCACGGTTGATCCGGTCGGCCCGATGCTCCATCAACCGTCGCCCGGATCTCGCCTCTTTCCCCTTGGCTGGCCCGGCACATGCGCCGCTATGAGCGGCAAGGACAAGTAATGTCTTTTGAATCCCTGGGTCTTGCCCCCACCATCCTTACCGCCCTGCAACAGGCGGGCTTTGCCGCTCCCACGCCGGTGCAGGCGGCCGCCATCCCGCAGGCGCTGGCCGGCCACGACCTGATGGTGTCGTCGCAAACCGGCAGCGGCAAGACCGCCGCCTTCATGCTGCCCGCCCTGAACCGCATTGCCGGCCAACCCGGCAACAAGGGCGTCGGCGTGCAAGTGCTGGTGCTGACCCCCACCCGCGAGCTGGCCCTGCAGGTTACCGAGGCCACCGCCACATACGGCCGCAACCTGGCAGGCCTGCGCACTGCAACCGTAGTGGGCGGCATGCCGTACGGCGCGCAATTGAAAGCCTTGTCGCGTCGCGTCGATGTGCTGGTGGCCACGCCCGGCCGCCTGATCGACCACCTGAAGGCCGGCCGCGTCAAGCTGAACACAGTGCACACACTGGTGCTGGACGAAGCCGACCGCATGCTCGACATGGGTTTCATCGAAGACATCGAAACCATCATCGAGCGCCTGCCGCAAGAACGCCAGACGCTGCTGTTCTCGGCCACGCTGGACGGCACGGTGGCCAAGCTGGCCGCGCGCATGATGCGCGAACCCCAGCGCATTGAAATGGCGGGCCAGAAAGAAAAGCACACCAACATCACGCAAAGCCTGCTGTACGCCGACGACGCCAGCCACAAGATGCAGCTGCTGGACCACGTGCTGCGCGACGCCAAACTGGACCAGGCCATCGTGTTCACGGCCACCAAGCGCGGCGCCGATGACCTGGCGGACCGCCTGGCCGACCAGGGCTTTGCGGCGGCCGCCCTGCACGGCGACATGAACCAACGCCAGCGCACCCGTACGCTGACCCAGTTGCAGCGCGGCCAGCTGCGCATTCTGGTGGCCACCGACGTCGCCGCGCGCGGCATCGACGTGCAAGGCATCAGCCACGCGGTCAACTTCGACCTGCCCATGCAGGCCGAAGACTATGTGCACCGTATCGGCCGCACCGGCCGCGCCGGCCGCGACGGGCAGGCCTTTACCCTGGCCACGCACGCCGAACGCCATAAAGTGCGCCGCATCGAGCATTTCATCGGCCAGCCGATCACGCCCGAAACGATTGCCGGCCTTGAGCCCAAGCGCACGCCCCGCCCGTATGGCGGCGCGCCCGGCCGGGGCGGCAAGCCCTTTGGCAAGCGTCCGGGCGGCTATGCGAATGACCGCGCGCCGACGCGCGAAGGTCGCGGGTTCCGTGCGGATGCCGCCCGCGACGGCGGATGGCGCGGCCATGATGAGCGGCCCGCGCGCGCCCCTGGCGACCGCGATTTCCGTCCGGCCCGTGCATACGGCGACCGCCCCGCTCACCATGACTGGCGCGCCGAGCGCGACGCCCGTCCGGCGGCGGGCGGCTATGAGGCCCGTGCGCCGCGCGGCGAGTTCCAGCCGCGTGGCGAGCGCGCGCATGGCGAGTTCCAGCCGCGCCGCGAATTCCAGCCCCGCGGTGAGTTCCAGCCGCGCGGTGAGTTCAAGCCCCGCGGCGAATACCAGGCGCGCGGCGAATTCAAGCCTCGTGGTGAATTCAAGCCTCGTGGTGAATTCCAGGCGCGCGGCGAGTTCAAGCCTCGCGGTGAGTACCAGCCGCGAGGCGAATTCCAGCCTCGCGCTGCACGCGCCGATGGCGACTTCCGTGGCGCGGAACGCCGCCCGGGCGGTTTCCGCCCGTCGGCCAAGCCCTTCTCGCAACGGGCAGGCGGCCCCGCCAAGCCCTACGGCAAGCCCGGCGGCGCCCGCCGCGGCTGATGCCGCCCGACGCGCAGGCGGCATGGGACAATAACGCCCATGCCACCGTCTGCGTCTCTTCCTCCTCTTGACCCCGACAGCGCGCGCCACAGCGCGCGTGTCGCGGCGCATCTGCGCCAGGCCATCGTCGAGCACGATGGATGGCTGCCCTTCGACCAATGGATGGCCCAGGCCTTGTACGCGCCGGGCCTGGGCTATTACGCGTCGGGCCATATCAAGCTTGCATCGCCCGCCCATGCACCCGCGCAAGGAGTGCCTATCGCCGCGGGCGACTTCGTCACGGCGCCGGAACTGACGCCGTTGTTCGGCCATACTGTCGCCCTGCAAGTCGCCCAGGTGCTGGCCGCCACGGACACCACGGTCGTGCTGGAATTCGGCGCCGGCACGGGCGCGCTGGCCGACAGCGTGCTGGCAGGCCTGGACGCGCAAGGCATTGCCGCGCAGTACCAGATCATCGAAGTGTCTGCTGACCTGCGCGCGCGCCAGCAAGAACGCCTGCAAGGCTATGGCGACCGGGTGCAGTGGCTGGACGCCCTGCCCACGGCCTTCTCGGGCTGCGTGCTGGCCAACGAAGTGCTCGACGCCATGCCGGTTTCGTTGTTCAGCTACGCGCCCGACGGCACGGTGCTCGAGCGCGGCGTGGCGCTGGGCCCCACTGGCGGGTTCGCCTGGGAAGACCGCCCGGCATCCGAAGCGCTGGCCCGGGTCGTCGCGGCGCGCCTGCCGGCCCTGCCGGGATACGTATCGGAAATCAACCTGCAGGCCGAAGCGTGGATGCGCGCCATGGCGGGATGGCTGGCCTGCGGCGCCGCATTGCTGTTTGACTATGGTTTCCCGCGCCACGAGTACTACCACCCGCAGCGCGCGGGCGGCACGCTGATGTGCCACCTGCGCCACCATGCGCATGCCGACCCCCTGGTGGCGCCGGGCGCGCAGGATATCACCGCTCACGTGGACTTCACCGCCATGGCGGATGCCGCGCTGGAATCCGGCTTGCAGGTGCTGGGCTACACCTCGCAGGCGCGGTTTCTGATGAATGCGGGCCTGCCCGAACTGCTGGCGCGCCACGACCCCGGCGATGTGTCCGCCTACGCCCGCACGGTCGCTCCGGTGCAAAAGCTGCTGAGCGAGGCCGAGATGGGCGAGCTGTTCAAGGTGCTGGCCGTGGGCCGCGGAATACGCACGCCCTTGCTGGGCTTTGCACGCGGAGACCGGCTGGCCTCGCTGGGCTGAGCGGCCAGGGGCCTATAGCCCCGCCAAGACATCCAGGCGAGCCCGCTGCAACGCCGGCTTGATGCGCGCCGGGTCGCCCGCGCACTGGCGGGCGATGGCGCCGGCGTCAATGCGGCGCACCGCGTCAACGCGGCGGAGCCAGGCTGGCTCGTCGATGGGCGCCACCACTGCGGCGGCCCGCAGTAAAGCCGCGAACCGATCCGGCTTGCGCAACGCATCGCACGACTCGATCAACGCCAGCTGCGAGGCCGTATCGCCGGCATCGGCCTGTTCTGCCACGCGCGGCAACAGGCGCGCCTGGTCGGCGCATTCGGCAGGCACGCGCAGGCGGCGGCCCAGCTCATCGCGCTCGGGCGTCAGGCGGCACAGCAACGCATAGCGGCCCGGCAACGGCAGGTTTGCCGCCGATGCGCGATCAAGGTCGCTTGCCACCACGCTGACATGCTGCAATTGCGGCATCACGCGGGCGAGCGCGCCGGACTGCTCCAGTACATCGAGCATGCGCGACGGCGTGGCGGCCATCAGGCCGCGCGACACTTCTTTCCAGACACGTTCCGGCACCAGGGCGTCCGCCTCGCCGGCCTGCACCATGCTGCGGCATAACTCCAGCGTCTCGGGCGCCACGGCAAAGTCGCCAAAGCGGGCTGCAAAGCGAGCCAGCCGCAGGATGCGTACGGGGTCTTCGGCGAAGGCGTCGCCCACATGGCGCAATATGCGCGCCTGGATGTCGGCCGAGCCATTGAGGGGGTCCAGCAACTGGCCCTGGGGCGTGCGGGCGATGGCGTTGACGGTCAGGTCGCGCCGGCGCAGGTCTTGCTCCAGCGTGACGTCGGCCCCGGTATAGAAGGTGAACCCTTTGTAGCCGCGCCCAGACTTGCGCTCTGTGCGGGCCAGCGCGTATTCCTCCTTGGTGCGGGGATGCAAAAACACCGGGAAATCGCCGCCCACCGGAATAAACCCGCGCCGCGCCATGTCTTCGGGCGTGGCGCCCACCACGACCCAGTCGCGGTCGCCGGCCGGCAGGCCCAGCAACGCATCGCGCACCGCGCCGCCCACCACATACACCTGCAAGCCCTTGCAATCGGGGTCGGGCGTAAAGGCCTGGTTTGCCGTCACTGCAACTCCGCCTGGCGCACGGCGGGCGGCTCGATGCGGCCCAGCCGTTCTTTGAGCGATTGGGGCTGGCCGGTGAACATGGCGGCGTAGTACGTGGCGTTGGACAGCACGTGTTTCACGTACAGGCGGGTTTCTGTGAAGGGGATGGTCTCGGCGAAAATCGCGCCTTCTACGGGGTGCGACAAGGTGGCGCGCCAGTTGCGCGGCCGGCCGGGCCCTGCGTTATAGCCGGCGCTGGCCAGCACCTGCGACCCATCCAGGCCGGTCAATACGATGTTCAGGTAATTGGTGCCCAGAATGGTGTTGGTGTCGAAATCATTGACGCTGGAAGGCGTGAAATCCGCCATGCCGATCTTGCGCGCCACCCACTTCGCGGTGGCCGGCATCAGCTGCATCAGCCCCGATGCGCCCACGTGCGAGCGCGCATTCATGATAAAGCGCGATTCCTGGCGGATCAGGCCATAGACCCACGCGGGGTCCAGAGAGATGGCGTTGGCCTGCGCCGTTACCCGCCCTTCGAAGGGCGCGATGAAGCGCTGGGAAAAGTCCACTTCTTGCTGTGTGCGTTCCGATGTGTTGATGACTCGATCGTAGACGTCTTCGGCCCGCGCCAGCTCTGCGGCCGCCAGCAGTTGGCGGTCGGACATGCCGCGCAAGGCGAAATTCCATTCGCCCACGGCCTCGGGACGCCAGCCCAGTCGGAACAGGTGCACGGCGCGCTGCAGGCCGGCGTTGGCGCGCGCTTCGGCCATTTCGGCGTCGGTAACCGGGGCGGGGCGCGGCGGCACCATAATGGCCCGGCCCAGTTCTTCGGCGGCCAGCTGGCCATAGAAGTTGTACTGGCCGGCGATGCTTTCGTAGCCCTGCCGCGCCTGCGTTTCACGGCCCAGCGCCGCATCGCCGCGCGCCTTCCAGTACACCCAGACAGGTTCGGCCTGCTGGGCGGCGGGCATGTGCCTGATGGAATCGATGACCCAGCGCCAGTCGATTTTGGGCTGGCGCAGCGCCGAGCGCACGCGCCACGCGCCGTTGTAGTCGGTCAGTTCGACGGTATTGCCGGCCTCGCGATACCAGGCGTCGGCGCGGCTGTCGAGATTCAGCGCCGCAATGAGCGCATACTGGCTGCGCACCCATGCCAGGTCAGACTTGGTGAGCGCATTGGCCCATTCGCGGCGCAGGTAGGAATCGGCCACGTCCAGGTCTTGGCGGGCCAGCCTGGCCAGCGCCAGCGTGACGAGTTCTTTTTCGTTGCGGCCCACCCGCTTGCGCTCTTGCCGGGTAAGCCATTTCATGGGGCTTTTCAGCAGTGCTTCGAACGCCTTCTGGTCGCTGGGTTCGAACAGCAGGTCGGCGAACCTGCGCGCATCGGCCGTGCGGTCGGTTTCGACCGCGGCGCGCAAGAGCGGCTGCAGTTCTTTCCAGCCCAGCACGCCATCGGCCACGAGCTGGTCGGCCAGGTTCCAGCAATCGCGCCCCGGTGTAAAGGCGTCCAGCGCCTGCCTGGCGGTGGCGCGCTGGCCCGTCAGATGGCGGGCTTCGAGAATGGCGCACTGTACTTGCGAACGGGCATCGGCCACGTCGCCCAGTTCACGGGCGGTTTCGAAATCGCCGCGCCGCACCGCGGCCTGTATCCAGCTGCCGCGCAGGCGTTCGGCCAGATAGGTGCCGTCGTGCTCGCGCAGGAATTGGGCGGCCTCGTCTCGCGGCATAACGTTGCCGGGCGGGTTCCAGAGCTTGTAATTCAGCAGCCAGTATTGCGGATAAACGCCCAGCAGGTCGCCGCGCGCCTGCTCGGCCAGCATGGCCAGCACCGACCATTGCTTGCGCTGGTTGGCCTCGCGCGCCGCCACCACAGCCTGCAGGGACGGGGTCTGGGGCGTGGGCGGCAGGCCCGCCAGCTTGGCGGGCGGCACCGAAATGACAGGGCGCGCGGCGGCGGGCGCCGCGTGGGCAGCCGGGCGCGGCTGCTGCGCGTCGACTGACGTGCACGCCGCCGTAAAAAGCGCCAGCACCGGCAGCCACCGGCGACCGCGTGGCTCGGCCCGTGCCGATTTCTGATAAGGTCTTGATTCAAGCCACTGACGCATTGCGACCCGCATGGACATCCAAAATTCCGAACAGAATAACGCAGTCGCGCTACGCGCGCGATTGCGGCAAGCCCGCGCTGCGCTGCCCGAAGCACAGCGCAGCCGGGGCGGCCTGCTGATGCGCGGCCGGTTGTTTACGTGGCTGAACGTCGTGCGCGAACAGGCAGCCAAGCGCGGCCAGCAGGGCCCTGCCACCATAGCAGCTTTCTGGCCGCTCGAGGGCGAGCCCGACCTGCGGCTGCTGCTCGAACAATGGGCGCAGGCCGGCGTCGCCCTGGCGTTGCCCGCCATACGCGCGGCGGGCGAACCGCTCGAATTCCGCGCCTGGACGCCGGGCGACGCGCTCAGCCCGGGCCCATACCAGGTGCAGGAACCTTCGGCCGACCGCCCGGTGCTGCAGCCGGACGTCATCCTGGTGCCCACCCTGGGCTACACCGCGCAGGCCGACCGCCTGGGCTACGGCGGCGGCTATTACGACCGCACCCTGGCGGCCCTGCGCGATGCCGGCCACGACTACACCGCCATCGGCGTGGCCTGGAACGAAGGCCTGCTCGATGTCGGTTACCGGCCCGCCGCACACGACGTGCGGCTTGATGCCGTGCTGACGCCCGATGGCTGGGTGCCCCATCCCCCGGTGCTGGGCCCGGATGCGCCCACCGGGGGCACCTTCGGATCGTACGTGTTACGCTGAGCCGACCGGTGCCGGCACGCGGGTGCCCGCGTGCCGGCACCATGCCCGCCATACGCCGTATGCCTGCCCATGCCGGGCATGCGCAAAATCTGGCGCCTGCCGCGGATCATCCCGTATACCTGCAGCGACGCCCTTCTGCTAAAACGGACGCAGGCCTTGCGGCGGCCGGGCGCGGCGCGCCCCCGTCCCGGGCCGCGTGTTCCATCCGGACCGCGCCCGGCCCCGATCGCACGCAGGAGGAACCATGCAGTTTTCCCCGCCGCCCGGTGCGGCATACGATGAAATGGTCGACGCCGACGGCGCGGTGCGGCCACACTACCGTGCGTTTGCAAAATGGCTGGGGCAGCAGCCCGCCGAAACCATGGCCGCCCGCCAGATCGAGGCCGACCTCAACTTCCGGCGCGTGGGCATTACCTTCTCGGTGGCGGGCGACGAGGCCGGCACCGAACGCCTGATACCGTTCGACCTGATTCCGCGCATTATCCCTGCCGCCGAATGGCAGCGCCTGCAGGCGGGCCTGAAGCAGCGGGTTCGCGCGCTGAACCTGTTTATCCACGACATCTACCACGATCACAACATCGTGCGGGCGGGCATCGTTCCGGCCGAACAGGTGTTCCTGAACGCCCAGTACCGTCCCGAGATGCAGGACGTGGACGTAGCCGAAGACATCTACTGCCACATCGCCGGCATCGACATCGTGCGCGCCGGGGCGGGCGAGTTCTATGTGCTGGAAGACAACTTGCGCGTGCCCTCGGGCGTGTCGTACATGCTCGAAAACCGCAAGATGTCGATGCGCCTGATGCCCGAGGCCTTCAGCCGCATCAACGTCAGTCCGGTGGCGCATTATCCCGACCTGCTGCTGGACAATCTGCGCGAAGTGGCCCCGGGCGGCATAGAAAACCCCACGGTAGTGGTGCTGACGCCCGGCATGTACAACTCGGCCTATTTCGAGCATGCCTTCCTGGCCCAGCAGATGGGGGTGGAACTGGTCGAGGGCCAGGACCTGTTCGTGGACCAGAACACCGTATACATGCGCACGACGCACGGGCCGCGCCGCGTGGACGTCATCTACCGGCGCGTAGACGACGACTTCCTCGATCCGCTGACGTTCCGTGCCGATTCCGCACTGGGCGTGCCGGGCCTGCTGTCGGTCTACCGGGCGGGTCGCGTGACGCTGGCCAACGCCATTGGCACGGGCATCGCCGACGACAAGTCCACGTACCAGTACGTGCCCGACATGATCCGCTTTTACCTGCAGGAAGATCCCATTCTTTCGAACGTGCCCACCTGGCGCTGCTCGCGGCCGGACGAACTGTCGCACGTGCTGGCCAACATGCATGAGCTGGTGGTCAAGGAAGTGCACGGGTCGGGCGGCTACGGCATGCTGGTCGGCCCCTGCTCGACCCGCGCGCAGGTCGAAGCCTTCAAGGAGCGCGTGCGCAGCCAGCCGGCCAACTACATCGCGCAGCCCACGCTCGCGCTGTCCACCGTGCCCACCTATGTGGAATCCGGCGTGGCGCCGCGCCATGTCGACCTGCGCCCCTACGTGCTGTGCGGCAAAGATATCCGCACCGTACCCGGCGGGCTGTGCCGCGTGGCCCTGGTGGAAGGGTCGCTGGTGGTCAACAGCAGCCAGGGCGGCGGCACCAAAGACACATGGGTACTGGGAGACTGACATGCTGAGCCGCACTGCCGATCACCTGTTCTGGATGTGCCGCTATATCGAGCGGGCCGAGAACACCGCGCGCATGCTTGATGTGAACCTGCAGATGTCGCTGCTGCCGCAGGACGACCAGGCCGGCGACACCCTGTGGAGCGCCGTGCTGCGCATCTCGGAGCTGCAAAGCGGCTACGACGCCCGCTACCCGGCCGTTACGCCGATGGACGTGCTGCATTACATGGTGCGCGAACCGTCCAACCAGTCGTCGATCTACGCCTGCCTGCATGCTGCCCGCGAAAACGCGCGCGCCGTGCGCGGCAGCCTGACCACCGAGGTATGGGAAACCTACAACGCCACCTGGCTGGAACTGCAGCGGCACCTGCAGGACCAGCTGCCGGAACGCAACCCGGCCAAGTTCTTCGAGTGGGTGAAGTTTCGCGCCCACGTCGCGCGCGGCGTCACCATCGGCACCATGCTTGAAGACGAAGCGCTGTATTTCATGCGCCTGGGCATGAACCTGGAGCGCGCCGACAATACCGCGCGCCTGCTCGATGTGAAGTTCCACGAGGCAGATGGCGACACGCCCGCGCGCGCCAGTGAGTTCTACCGCTGGTCGGCGCTGCTGAGCTCACTGTCGGGGCTGGAGATCTACCGCAAGGTATATCGCGACATCATGACCCCCGACCGCGTCGCCGAACTGCTGATCCTGCGCCCCGATATGCCGCGTTCGCTGCTGGCCACCGTACAGGCCCTGACCGAAGACCTGACGCGGGTGTCGAACCAGTGGTCGGCCGAAACGGAACGGCGGGCCGGCCTGCTGCACGCGGAGCTGCGCTACGGCCGGATCGAGGACATTCTGCGCAGCGGCCTGCATCGGTACCTGGAACGCTTTCTGGAGCGTATCAACGACCTGGGCGACCGCATCAGCCGGGATTTCCTCGTGTCGCTGGCGGCTTAGCGCAAAGGGAGCAACGCATGAAGCATCTGATCCGACACGTGACCCAGTACCGCTACACCGCCCCGGTAAGCTACAGCATCCAGACGCTGCGGCTGACGCCGCGCACCGACGAGCACCAGCGCACGCTGCGCTGGCGCATCGACGCGCCGGGCGCGCTGGAACAGCAGGTGGATGCCTACGGCAACATCACGCACATGCTCACCCTGCGGCGTCCGCACGATCACATCGAACTGTGCGTGACCGGCCAGGTCGAGATCGCGCCGCTGTCCGATGGCCGCCTGCGCCCGGAAGAAAACCGCCTGCCCGTGCATGCCTATTGTGTGCAGACAGCGCTGACGCAAGCCGACGATACGGTTCGCGATTTCGCGCGCGCGGCCTTGCCGCAAGGGCTGCGCACGCCGGCCGATGTGCTGGAGCTGGCCAGCGCCATCTGCGACAGGGTCATGTACGAGCCCGGCACGACCGACGTGACGACGGCGGCCAGCCAGGTGCTGCGCCTGGGCCACGGCGTGTGCCAGGACCATGCGCATCTTTTCCTGGCCTGCGTGCGCGGCCTGGGCGTGCCGGGACGCTACGTCAGCGGATATCTGTACACCGAGGCCGAGCATGCTGCCAGCCACGCCTGGGCCGATGTGTGGCTGGACGGCCTGGGATGGACCAGCGTCGACATCACGAACCGCCAGTTCGCGTCCGACTGCCACTGCCGCCTGGCGGTGGCGCGCGATTACGATTCGGCCTCTCCCGTGCGCGGCGTGCGGCACGGCGGCGGCGAAGAATCCATGACCGTATCGGTACACGTGCAGACGGCACAGCAATAGGCGCGGCAAATGGGGCCAGGTTGAGCCCGCCCGGGCCGTCTGGCCCTACAATACGCCAGCCGTATCCCACCCTACGACCATGACCTACTGTGTAGCCGCCCGCCTGGATGCGGGCCTGGTTTTTCTGTCCGACTCGCGCACCAACGCGGGCGTCGATCAAGTCAGCGTTGCCCGCAAGCTCAATGTGTTCCAGAAAGCCGGCGATCGCGTCATGGCATTGCTCACATCGGGCAACCTGGCCATCAGCCAGGCGGTCGTCAATGCATTGGGCCAGCAGGACGCCGGCAGCCCCGACTCGCTATGGTCGGCGCCCGACATGTACGAAGCCGCGCGCCGGGTGGGCATGGCGGTGCGCCGCGTGTACGAGCGCGATGCCGAAGCCCTGAACGACCATGGCGTCGACTTCAATATCAACCTGATCTTCGGCGGCCAGATCGGCACAGAACGCTGCCGGCTGTTCCAGGTTTATTCGGCCGGCAACTTCATCGAGGCCAGCACCGATTGCCCCTACGTGCAGATCGGCGAGGCCAAGTACGGCAAGCCCATACTCGACCGCGTGCTGCGCCCCGCCACGCCGCTGGACGAAGCCGCCAAGTGCCTGTTGATTTCCATGGACTCGACCCTGCGATCGAATATCTCGGTGGGGTTGCCGCTGGACATGCTGGTGTATGAAAGCGGCGCGCTGCGCGTGACGCATTTTGCGCATATCGACGAAGACAACGAGTACTTCCGCATGATACGCAAGACCTGGGGGGCGCGGCTGCGCCAGGTTTTCGCCGAAATCGCCGATCCGGCATGGACCGAAGCCCCGGCTTCGGATTCGCTGGCCGCGGCCGGCCGGCTGTACCAGCCGCACGCCGTGACCCCTGACGACGGCGCGGGCGAAGCGCCGCCCTTGCAGGTGCTCGCGCAGGACCCGGGCCAATCGCAGCCCGAATAGCCGTCTGCCGCGCCTGGCGGCGACGCCGCCGTCTTCAGGCAAACCGCGCCGGCAAGAAGGGCGCCATTTCGGCCGTATCGTCACCCCGCACCACGCTTTCGGCCACCAGCCGTGCCGTGACGGCTGCAAACGTGAGCCCCAGGTGTCCGTGGCCCAGCGCCAGGCTCACGGCCTTGCAGGACGGCACGCGACCCACGATGGGCAGCGAGTCCGGCGTAGATGGCCGCGCGCCCACCCACCTGGACGTGACCGTCGGGCGCCTGCCCAGCATGGTCGCCGCGTCTGCTTCGAGCAGGGCGAACAGTTCATCGCTGGCGGGGTGGTCGGGCTGCGCGAACTCGGCCACGCCCGCCACGCGTATGCCGCCCAGCATGGGGGTCAGGTAGACGGACCTTTCCAGCCACGCCACGGGCCGCGTCAACGCGATGTCATCGGCCGCGCTTAGCCGCGCCGCGCGTGCGCCCAGGCGTTCACGCAACCCCACATGCCCGGCCAACGCCTGCTGCAGGCCGGCCCTGCTGGAACTCAGCGCCAGCACGCCGCTGTCGCGCACCAGCGACGTGGCGCCGGCGTGCTGCAGCAGCGTAGTGGTGTCCTGCACCGCCGTGCGCTGCAACGCGACCAGGGCCCGGCAACCGGCGTGGAACCGGGATGGCGTGCAGGCTCGCGCAAAGCCCGCGGCATAGCGCAGCATCGGGGGCAAATAATGACGACGCACCGCCACCGGGCTGGACCGGTCGAGCAACGCGCGGGGCAGCTGCTTGAACTGCGCCCAATTGGCAAACGGCACGCGCGCGTAGTCGGCCATCACGCCGGCATTGCCGAACGATGCGCCGCCGCCGGGCGGCGCCTTGTCTATCAGGATGACATCGCGCACGCCCGCCCGCTGCAGCCAGAGCGCCACGGACAGGCCGACGATGCCCGCCCCGATGACCGCGACCCGCTTGGTTTGGCTCATTGCCGTTCGTGACTTATAAAGGACAGGTTGTACCGGAATCATTCATTCCGGGCCGCCAGCGCATCCACCGGGGCGCACGCATCAAGAGGCCTTTATGCAAGTCAAGCGCATCGTTCCCAATATTGCTACCGCAGATATGGCCACGGCCCGCCGCTTTTACCAGGAAGCGCTGGGACTGCAAGTACTGATGGACCACGGCTGGCTGGCGACCTACGGCACGGCGCACCAGGCGACGGTACAGCTCAGCGTGGCGACGCAGGGCGGGTCCGGCACCCCGGTGCCCGACCTTTCCATCGAAGTGGACGACGTGGACGAGGCCCTGCGCCGCATGCGGGCAGGCGGCTTTGACATCGAATACGGACCGGCCGACGAGCCTTGGGGCGTGCGGCGTTTTTATGTGCGCGACCCCTTCGGCAAGCTGGTGAACATCCTGGCGCATCATTGACACCGCGTTGAAGAGCCGCATGGATGCGGCGGTACACGGACCCGGCGCCGGGTCCGTGTTTCTTCCCCCCTGAAATCTGCCGGCTACTTCTTGGCGTTTTCCGCCAGGCCCAGCTTCTTGACGATTTCGCCTTCGAGCTCGAACTGCTCGGCGGCGTAGCTGGCATAGTCTTCGGTCTTCATGTAGCTTTCCTGCATGCCGAACTGGAACAGCGCGTCCTGGAATTCCTTGGTGTCGGCCACCTGCTTGAACACGTCATGCAGTTTCTTCACCACGGCCGGGTCCATGCCCTTGGGGCCGATGATGCCCATGGGCGCGTAGATCGGGGGCGTGCCGTCCACTTCCTGCAGCGTGGGCGTATCGGGGAACTGCGGCGCACGCTGGGCGCCCCAGGTCACCAGCATGCGCATCTTGCCCGACTTCACCATGGGCAGCACTGTGGTCGATCCGGCGTACACGTCGACAAAACCGCCCACCACTGCCGGAATCACTTCGGATTCGCCCTTGAACGGAATGTGCCGCCATTTGATGCCATGGCGCGCCGCGGTTTCTTCCATCATGACGTTCGAGAAACTGCCCACGCTGGCCGTGCCGTAGGTGATCTTGTCCGGGTTGGCCTTGGCGTAGGCGACAAGGTCGTCGAAAGTCTTGAACGGCGAGTCCGCCAGCACGCCCGCGCCCACCGTGTAGCCGGCCAGGGCGACGATGTAGGTAAAGTCCTTGAGCGGGTCGTACCCCACGTCGGCGATGTGCGGCATGCGCAACGTCGGGCTCAGGATCACGGCCAGCGTATGGCCATCGGGGCTGGCGCCCACCATGGCCTTGGAGCTCAGCGTGGCGCCGGCCCCGCCGCGGTTTTCCACAATGATCGACTGGCCCAGTATCGGCTCGGAAAGCTCGGCCAGGCGGCGCGCCACCATGTCGGTGGAACCGCCCGCGTTGTACGGCACGATAAGGCGGATCGGGCGCGACGGATAATCGGCCTGCGCGAACGCGGGCGCGGCAGCCACGGCGGCCGACGCGGCGACCAGCGCCGCAATACGTTTAAACAGGTATTTCATGGTTTTCCCCTTGTTGTGCGGCCGCCCGTTATTGCGCCGCAGACCAGATTTCGCCGAATACGCGCTGGAAATTGCCGCCAAGCACGCCTTCGATCTGCGCAGCAGTCAGGCCGCCTTCTTCCAGCGCCTGCGTGATGCGCGGAAACTGCACGGGCGTGGGAATTTCTTCCGGATACCGCGCTTCCATCACATCGCCGAAGGCGCTGGAAAAATCGCCGCCCGACGCGGCATACTTGGTGCGCGACATCACCATCACGTGACGCACCGCCTCGTACGTATCGACCGACGGATAGTCGGTGCCGATACCCACGTGTTCGTATCCCACCAGGTTGCCGATATGCTTGATATTGGCCACGAAGTCTTCCAGCGTGGGACGCTGCCCCGCCTGGCCCCGCCAAAGCAGGTAGGCATGGATGCTGCAGCCGATAACCCCTCCGGTGTCGGCCACCGCGCGGATCACATCGTCGGACTTGTTGCGGGGACGCTGGATCACTGCATTGGCGTTGGCGTGCGTCAGCAGCACGGGCTTGCTGCTGTGGCGGGCCGCGTCCAGGCAGGTTTGCGGGGCGCAGTGGCTGAGGTCGATGGCGATACCAACCCGATTCATCTCTTTCACCATGTCGACGCCCAGCATCGACAGGCCGGCGTTGCGCTTTTCCAGGCAGCCATCGCCGATCAGGTTGGCTTCGTTGTAGGTAAGCTGGATGACCCGGATGCCCAGCGTATGGAAAAGTTTGACGCGGTCGACCTGGTCTCCCAGGGGCTTGGCGTTCTGCCAGCCCATGATGAGGCCCAGCTTGCCCTGTTGCTTGGCCAGCGCGATATCGCCGGCCTGTTGCACGAGCAGCCACGACCCGGACGGGTCGAGCGCGCGCTCGCGCCAGGTAATGGCGTCGCGCAGTGCTTCTTCGAAGCCCGCGCTCATCTCGGTAACGGTAAGGTTGATGGCGCTGACGCCCCCTGCGAGCATGTCGCGTGTATTTCCATCACTGAAGAACACCAGCCCGTCGATGACGACCGACTTGCGGTGCAGGGCTTCGGATGTTGCGCTCATTGAATTCTCTCCTGATGCAATCGTTGCGGGCCGCGAGCCCATTGTGCAAGCTATAAAAAGCGCCCCAATCGGAACGCGCCCATATCTACAGCGGGCCGGTTGCCCAACAGCAGGTCTTTCATCACCTCGCCCGCGGCGGGGCCGATGCCGAACCCGTGCCCGGAGAATCCGGACGCCAGGTAGAGGCCCGGCACAGCGTCCACGGCCGACATCACCGGCAGCGCGTCGGGAGTCACGTCGATGTAGCCCGCCCACGACTGGGCCACCCGCGCCTGGGCAAATTCCGGAAAGGCGTGCACGACGTTCTGCCAGGCCTGGCGCAACCCGGCCTGCGAAGGCCCGGGATCCAGCACGCGGGTTCTTTCAAACGGCGACACTTGGTCCAGCGCGAAACGCCGCGGCACGGCCAGTTCTTCGAAAAACCGCTTGCCCACGCGCAGGCGCACAAAGTCGCGGTTGCGCAGCCAGCTCCTGACAAAGCTGCCGAACAGCCGGAAGCTGTCGGGCACCAGGTCGGCCATGGACGCGCCGAATTGCGAAACGGTGTAGCCGCCGTCGCCGCGCTTGCGGCAGGTGAAATTCTTGCCGTTGATGGCGGCCAACGGGCCCGCGTCCAGCGCCGTGGTGCGCAGCACCGACCCTCGCACCTTGAGCTGGGGAAACTCCACGCCGAGATTTCCGCAGAACAGCCGCGACCATGCGCCTCCGGCCAGCAGCGCCGACTGCACCGCCACCGCGCCGTGCTCGGTGACCACCGCGCTGACCTTGCCGCCGCTTTGCTCCACACCCCGCACCGCGCAGTTTTCGTGCACCAGCGCGCCCGCCTGGCGGGCAAGGTCGGCAATACGTTGCGTGGCGATGGCCGGCTCTGCCACGCCGTCCGAGGCGCTGTACATGGCGCCCGACCATTGCCGGGCCGACGCGGGAATCAACGATGACAATGCCGCGCGCTCAAGCAGGGTCGCGTCTACGCCATAGTCCCTCACGCTTTGCAGCCAGCCCTGGTGCTGCTGCCTGTCGGCATCGGTCTCCTGCAGGTACAGCACGCCGGTGTTCCGGAACCCCACATCGACCTGCGCCTGGATATCGGCCCACAACTGCTTGGCGCGGATTGCCAGCGGCACTTCGGCCGGGTCGCGCCCCAGCGTGCGCACCCAGCCCCAGTTGCGCGACGACTGCTCGCCCCCGATATGGCCCTTTTCGAATACCCCCACGCGCACGCCCGCGCGCGCCAGCGCATACGCGGTGCTGACACCAATAATTCCCCCGCCAATGACTGCCACATCTAGTGTTTTGGGTAGTGGCCTGGCCGCACCGGTATTTGACATTAATATCGCTATTCGATAACACAACTTGTAATGCGATATTTATATATCGATATGGCCGTGCCGCGCAATCAGGAAATCCCGGATGGCATCGGCCATGGATACGTACAAGGGCAAGGAACGACGACGCCGCCCACAGGGGGCGGCGCGAAAGAAATAGCCATTTGACGCAGGGCCCCCCAACTCGGGGCGGGCCGGATGGCCTGTTAGGCGGGCAGGTCGAGTTCGCGCCAGATGGCCAGGGGAGCCTCGGCGTGATTCAAGGTATAGAAATGCAGGCCAGGCGCGCCGTTGTCGAGCAGCGTCTGGCACAGCTCGCCCACCACATCGACGCCGAAGGCGCGGATGGACGCCTTGTCGTCGCCGAACTCGGCCAGCCGCAGCCGGATCCAGCGCGGGATCTCGGCGCCGCACATTTCCGAGAATCGCACCAGCTGGTTGTGGTTGGTAATGGGCATGATGCCCGGCACGATGGGTATCTTCACGCCCTTGGCTTGTGCACGATCGACAAAATCGAAGTACGCGTCGGCGTTGAAAAAGTACTGTGTAATGGCGGCGTCGGCGCCGGCGTTGACCTTGGCCACGAAGTGATCCAGGTCGACCGACGGGCTGGCGGCCTGCGGATGCATTTCGGGATACGCGGCCACTTCGATGTGGAACGTGTCGCCGGTCTGCGCACGGATGAACGCAACCAGGTCGGCGGCGTAGCGCAGTTCTCCGGGGTCGCCCCCCATGCCCGAGGGCAGGTCGCCGCGCAGCGCCACCAGGCGGCGCACGCCCTGTTCGCGGTACGCCGCGAGTATGTCGCGCAGGCTGTCGCGCGTGGCGCCAATACACGACAGGTGCGGCGCGGCATCGCAACCCAGGTTCTGCAGCATGCGCACCGTATCGGCCGTGCCGGCGCGGGTAGAGCCGCCCGCGCCGAACGTCACGCTGACATAGCGCGGCTGCATGGCCAGCATCTGCTTGGCCGCGCGCACCAGGCGCTCTTGGGCGGCGATGTCGCGCGGCGGGAAAAATTCCAGGCTCAGTGCAGCGGTAGTTGAGGCGGTCATCAGAAGAAGAAATCAGGGAATCAGGCGCGAAAGCAGCCCGGAAATGATGCTGTACAGAATGGCGCCCGCCACGGCCCACCAGAAGCCGTTGACCTGAAAGCCTCGCAGGATGGAACCGGCCAGCCAGAACAGCAGCGCGTTGAGCACGATCAGGAACAGGCCCAGGGTCACGATCGTGATGGGCAGCGTCAGCAGCACCAGCACCGGCTTGACCAGCATGTTCAACAGACCCAGCACCAGCGCGGCGATCAGGGCCGAGCCAAAGCTCGCCACCGCGATACCCGGAAGCAGGTAGGCCACGGCAAGCAGGGCAATTGCGTTCAGGATCCAGACGAGTATCAAGGTCATTGCGATCTCCGGTTAAGCGCCAGAATGACGGTGGGCCGCCCAGGTGGGGCCGCCTAGGTGGGGCCGCCCAGGTGGGGCCGCCGCGCCACCTGGCGCGGCCTGCCTATTGTGCTACAGATCAATAACGATAGTGCTCGGGCTTGTAGGGGCCTTCTACCGGCACGTTGATGTAGCTGGCTTGCTCCGGACGCAGCTCGGTGAGCTTGGCGCCCAGTTTCTTCAGGTGCAGGCGCGCCACTTTTTCGTCCAGATGCTTGGGCAACACATACACTTGGCCGCGCACGTAGGCGTCGTTACGCGTGAAGAGTTCGATCTGCGCGATGGTCTGGTTGGCAAACGACGAAGACATCACGAACGACGGGTGGCCCGTGGCGCAGCCCAGGTTCACCAGCCGGCCCTTGGCCAGCAGGATGATGCGCTTGCCATCGGGAAACACCACGTGGTCGACCTGCGGCTTGATCTCTTCCCACTGGCAGTCGTCCAGCGACGCCACGTCGATTTCGTTGTCGAAGTGGCCGATGTTGCACACGATGGCCTGGTCTTTCATGGCCGCCATGTGCTCGCGCGTAATGACGTGGTAGTTGCCGGTGGCGGTGACGAAGATGTCGGCATGAGGCGCGGCTTCTTCCATGGTGACCACTTTGTAGCCTTCCATCGCGGCCTGCAGCGCGCAGATCGGGTCGACCTCGGTGACCCACACCTGGGCGCGCAGCGCGGCCAGCGCCTGGGCGCAGCCCTTGCCCACGTCGCCATAGCCGGCCACGACGGCGATCTTGCCGGCCACCATGACATCGGTGGCGCGCTTGATGCCGTCGACCAGCGACTCGCGGCAGCCATACAGGTTGTCGAACTTGGACTTGGTGACCGAGTCGTTCACGTTGATCGCGGCAAAGGCAAGCTCGCCCTTTTGCGCCATCTGGTACAGGCGGTGCACGCCAGTGGTGGTTTCTTCGGTCACGCCGCGAACTTCGGCCAGGCGGGTCGAATACCACTTGGGGTCGCGCGCCAGCGTGGCCTTGATGGACGCAAACAGCACGCGCTCTTCTTCGCTGCCCGGCTTGGACAGCACCGAGGCGTCTTGCTCGGCCCGCGCACCCAGGTGCAGCAGCAGCGTGGCATCGCCGCCGTCGTCCAGGATCATGTTGGCGTGACGGCCTTCCGGCCATTCGAAAATGCGGTGCGTGTACTGCCAGTATTCTTCGAGCGTTTCGCCCTTGACCGCGAATACCGGCGTGCCGGTGGCGGCGATGGCCGCGGCGGCGTGGTCCTGGGTGGAGAAGATATTGCACGACGCCCAGCGCACTTCGGCGCCCAGCGCCTTCAGCGTCTCGATCAGCACGCCGGTCTGGATGGTCATGTGCAGGCTGCCTGCGATGCGCGCGCCCTTCAGGGGTTGGCTGGCGGCGAATTCCTCGCGGATGGCCATCAGGCCCGGCATCTCGGTTTCGGCGATGGCCAGCTCGCGCCGCCCCCAGGCGGCCAGCGACAGGTCGGCAACGTGATAATCAGCAACGGCTTGGTCGGAAACTGCGTTCATGTGTGTACTCCGGTAAATATTCAACGGCAACGCGCGTCGCGGGCGGCCGACGGAAGCACGGATCATGGAAAGCGCGCCCGCCTTTATCGACCCTGCGACAAAGGTGAGCGCCGTTGCTGGACGCCGCCCGGGGCGGCGCCTGGTGAGATTCCTGAGCCTGGCGATCCGGCCGCCCGCGTGTGCGGCAGCCATGGATCGTCGCAGCGCTCCTCAGGACTGGCTGAATTGTACCGGGTGCAGGCGGGCGCGCAACACTGCGCGGCCGCCGGCCGTAGTTCACGCCGGGCTGGCGGGATGCGCCGCGGCGCCACCGTGGGCCGCGGCGGCCGGCGTCAGCGGCGCCAGGGCGGCCAGCAGGTCCTGCGCCACGCTTTCCCAGGTGCGCTTGAGCGCCCCTTCGCGCACCCCGGCACGGTCCAGTTCCAGGGCCTGACGGCAGGCCATGCCCAAGTCATCATTGACAAAGCCCGTGGCCCCGGCGTCTATCACGGCACGCGGCGCTTCGGAATGAAAGGCGGCCACCGGCGTGCCGCAGGCCATGGCTTCCAGCATGACCAGGCCGAACGTGTCCGTCGTGCTGGGAAACACAAACACGTCAGCGGCCGAGTAATAAGCCGGCAGCTTGTCGTCGGTCTGCATGCCCAGGAAATGCGCCTGGGGGTACGCCTGGCGCAGGCGCGCCTCGTCGGGGCCTGCGCCGATCACCACTTTGCTGCCCGGCAGGTCCAGCGACAGGAAGGCGTCCAGGTTCTTCTCGCGCGCCACCCGCCCCACGCTCAGGAAAATGGGCCGCGGCAGGCCGGCGAAGGCGTCGCGGCGCCCCGGGCGGAAGTGTGCCGCGTCCACCCCGCGCGACCACACCCGCAGGTTGGCCAGGCCGCGGGCGGCCACGATGTCGCGCACCGTGGGCGTGGGCACCAGCACGCAGGCCGAAGGCCGGTGAAACCAGCGCAGATAACGCCATGGCAAGGCGGACGGGATCCCCATGCGCGCCTGCAGGTAATCCGGAAACATCGTGTGAAATGACGTGGTGAACTGCCAGCCGCGGCGCAGCGCCAGGCGGCGCGCGGCCAGCCCCAGCGGGCCTTCGGTGGCGATGTGCAGCGCATCGGGCACGATGTCGCCCAGCACGCGGCGCAGCTGCCGGCCGGGCGCCACGCACAGGCGCAGTTCGGGCTCGGACGGCGCGGGCACCGTGCGCGCACCCGTGGGGCTGACCACCAGCAGTTCGTGGCCCCACAGGGTCAACAGGCGCTGCATGGTGGTCCAGGTGCGCACCACGCCGTTGACCTGCGGGGGCCAGGCGTCGGTAACAAGCACGATCCGCATGGGATCCTCCGGACACGGAAGTCGTCGATAACCGGATTTAGCCTGCGGTATGTGACCGGGCCAAGACAAAGGCGCCGTGCGCCCGTCGGTCAGCCTTTGCGGCGCGGGTATCCCTGCGCGCGGATACGCTGCCAGACGGCCTGCTTTTCGTCGTCGGTCATGAAGACCCAGTTGGACACTTCGGCGGCCGTGCGACCGCAGCCGCGGCAGATCTCGTCGAACAGGGTGGAGCAGACGGCCACGCAGGGCGAATCGGTAGCGGTAAAGGCCTGTCGGGAAGCGTCGGCGCAGACAGCATCGGGGGCGCCGGCGCCCTTGGAAGGGGTGTTGCTCATGCGCGGCAGCTTAACACCCCTGCTATGTCCCCTATTGGGATATCCCTGCCGCCGGGGCGGTCTGCCGGCGCCGCCGCTCGCAGCGACACAGGGAAATTCCCGTAGTAATTATTATTGCGAATTATTATCATGTCGCTTTTTAATTACGGGGGTAGGAAGTGGACGACATTTCCCAGGGTAATCCGGGCCGGCCAAGGCGGCTGACCGCGATCAGGCACGTGCTGGCAGGCGGCGCGGCGTTGTACGCTGCCGCGCTGTCGGCGCAGGGCGCCGATTCCGCCAGCGCCCCCGCCGTGCTGCCCACGGTCACTGTCACCGGCGCGCCGGTCGCCCTGGACGAAGCGCCCGCTGCCATCGCAGGCGGGCAGATCGGCGCCGGCGCCCGCATGGGCATCCTGGGCAACACGTCGGTCATGGACACGCCCTTCAGCGTCACCAGCTATACCGCCCAGACCATAGAAAACGAACAGGCGCGTTCGGTGGCCGATGTGGCCACCATGGACCCGTCCGTGCGCATGGGCAGCGCCCGGTCGAACATCAACGAAGACCTGACCATCCGCGGCTTCTCGGTGCCCACGTCGGACTTTGCGTTCAACGGCATGTTCGGCCTGACGCCCTACTGGCGCGCCCCGGTAGAAGCGCTGGAACGCATCGAAATCATCAAAGGTCCATCGGCGGCGCTGTTCGGCATGACTCCGGGCGGCAGCGTGGGCGGCGTCGTCAACCTGGTTCCCAAGCGCGCGACCGACGAACCCATTACGCGGCTGACCGGCAGCGTGATGTCGGATTCGGTATTCGGGGTGCATGCAGACATCGGGCGCCGCTTCGGGCCCGACAACGCGTTTGGCATACGCGTAAATGCAATGATGCGCGACGGCGATACGCCCATCAAAGACCAGTCGGCACGTGACGCGCTGGGCTCGGTGGCCCTGGATTACCGTGGCAAGGCCCTGCGCGCGTCGCTGGACCTGCTGTGGCAGAAGGAACACATCGACAACGTGGTGCGGCAGTTCCAGCTGGGCCCGGGGCTGGACGCCATTCCCAAGGCGCCTGCCGGAAAGAACCCCTATCCGGGCCTGGGCTGGAGCGACGGCCGCAACGGCTCGGGCGTGCTCAAGGTGGAATACGACCTGACGGATCACCTTACCGCGTATGCCGGCTATGGCCAGCGCAAGCTGGACTGGGATGCCATTGCGGCCAACCCCGTCCTGCTGAATTCGCAGGGCGATTATTCGTATTTTGGCGGCTGGCAGCGCATGACGGTAGACAGCAAGTCCACCGAACTGGGCTTGCGCGCCCATTTCAATACCGGCCCTGTCAGCCACAAGGCGGCGTTCAGCTACACCCGGCTCGACCAGGATTCCAGGCTGGGGTTCTACACCGGGTATCCGGGCGGCACGTCCAATATCTATTCGGGCGATGTGTTCGACACGCCGTCGACGGCGGGCATCGATAACCCGCTGAACCGCTATCAAAGCACCCGGCTCACCAGCTACGCGCTGGCCGACACCATGGGATTCATGCAGGATCGCCTGCAGTTGTCGCTGGGCGTGAGGCGCCAGCAGGTAGAAGGCCAGAACTACAACTTCACCAACGGCGAGCCCAGCGGCCCCCGCTACGATAAAAGCGCCACCACGCCGTTTGCCGGGATCGTGTTCAGATTGCGGCCCGATGTATCGCTGTATGCCAGCTATGTCGAAGGCCTGTCGCAAGGCGATACCGCTCCGACCAGCGCCGCCATCACCAATCCCGGCGAAACGCTGCCGCCGTTCAAGTCCAAGCAGAAAGAAATCGGCGTCAAGTTCAGCCCGAGCGACAGCACACTGGCCACGCTCGCGCTTTTTGAACTGACGCGCCCCAGTTCCGGGATATCCGGCAATACGTTCGGCGAGTACGGCGAGCAGCGCAATCGCGGGGTCGAGCTTACGTTCGCCACCGAAGTGGCGCGCGGGGTGCGCCTGCTGGGCGGCGCAAGCTATATCGATGCTGTCATCACCGAAGCGGTATCGCCGGACCTGCAGGATAACCAGGCCATCGGCGTGCCCGACTGGCAGTTCAACCTGGCTGCCGAATGGGACACGCCCTTCGTGCCGGGCCTGACGCTGCTGGGCCGCGTCGTGTACACGGACAGCAGCTACGCCGACGCGGCCAACACGCTGTCGCTGCCCAGCTGGACCCGCTTTGACGCGGGCGCGCGCTACGAAACCCGCGTCAGCGGCAAGCCGGTGACCTTCCGCTTCAACGTGGAGAATCTGTTCAACAAGAACTACTGGGGCACCTCGACCAGCGGCTACCTGTTCGTCGGCAACCCGCGCACCTACACCTTGTCGGCGAGCATCGCTTTCTAAGGACATGACGATGTCCACGCAAACCTGGTCCTGGATACACAAGTGGAGCAGCCTGGTCAGCACGGCGTTCCTGCTGCTGCTGTGCATCACCGGCCTGCCCCTGATCTTTCACGAAGAGATCGAGCATATGGCCGGGGTGGTAGAGGCGCCCCCGATGCCGCCCGGCACGCCCTACGCCAGCCTGGACCGGATCGCACAGGCCGCCCACGAGCGCCGCCCCGGCGAGGTCATCCGCTATATGTTCTGGGACCAGGACGAGCATCCCGACCTGACCTATGTGTCCATGGCCCGCGCCTTGGACGCGCCTCCCGATGAAAACAACGCCCTCATCGTCGATTCGCGCACGGCCCGGGTGCTGGACGAGCCGGCCACCGACGAGGGGTTCATGTACATCATGCTCCGGCTGCACACCGACATGTTCGCCGGACTGCCGGGCATGCTGTTCCTGGGCGCGATGGGCCTGCTGATGGCGGTGGCGATCGTGTCGGGCGTGGTGCTGTACTACCCGTTCATGCGCCGGCTGAAATTCGGCGCGCTGCGCGCCGGGCGCAGCGCCCGCATCAAATGGCTGGACTGGCATAACCTGCTGGGCATCGTCACCGTCGTCTGGCTGCTGGTGGTAGGCGTCACCGGCAGTATCAACACCCTGAGCCGCATTGTGCTGGGCGTATGGCAAATGGACCAGATGGCCGAGATGACAGCGCCCTACCGCGGCCTGCCGCCCGTGACACAGCCGGCCCACCTGCAGGCGTCGCTGGAAACCGCGCGCGCCGCCGTGCCCGGCATGACGGTAAGCCTGGTGGCATTTCCCGGCACGATGTTTTCCAGCCCCCACCACTACACGTTCTTCATGAAGGGCAGCACACCGGTGACCTCGCGCCTGCTCAAGCCGGCCCTGGTCGATGCATCCACCGGCGCGCTGACCGACTCGCGTGAGATGCCGTGGTACGTGAAGACACTGTTCCTGTCGCAGCCGCTGCATTTCGGCGACTACGGCGGACTGCCCTTGAAAGTGTTGTGGGCCATACTGGATATCTTCACGATAATCGTGCTGGGCAGCGGCCTGTACCTGTGGCTGCGCAAGCCCACGGCGGCGGCCTCGCGCCACAAGGCCGGCGACGCGCCCGACTTCGCGGATGCGATGCAGGACGCCGGCACACAAGAGGCCGCGCGATGAACCGCAATGCTACGCATACCCGTACCGACCATGCGCAGTCGGCGCGCGGGGTGTTTCGCGTGCCGGTATGGCTGGGCCTGGCGTCTATCGTGGGACTGCTGTCGGCGCTGTTTGGCGACGGCGCATGGGACGGATTGTCCTGGCTGACGATGCTGGCGCCGGTGGCGGCAGTATGCTGGGCGTGGGGCCGGCGCCTGACTCCCGCGAGGGGTGCCGGGCGCCAGCCGTAGTGCGTCAGGCTGCTTGCTTCAAGGCCTGGGCCTTGTCCACCGCTTCCCAGGTGAACTCGGGTTCGGCGCGGCCGAAGTGCCCATAAGCCGCCGTCTTGGTGTAGATGGGGCGCAACAGGTCGAGCATATTGACGATGCCCTTGGGGCGCAGGTCGAAGTGCTCGCGCACCAGCTTGGCGATCTGGTCGTCCGGGATCACGCCGGTGCCTTCGGTGTACACCGTGATGTTGATGGGTTCGGCCACGCCAATGGCGTAGCTGACCTGCACCTGGCACTGGCGCGCCAGACCGGCCGCCACGATGTTCTTGGCGACGTAGCGCGCCGCGTAGGCGGCGGAACGGTCGACCTTGGACGGATCCTTGCCCGAGAACGCGCCGCCGCCGTGGGGGCAGGCCCCGCCGTAGGTGTCCACGATGATCTTGCGGCCCGTAAGCCCGCAATCGCCCTGCGGCCCGCCAATGACAAAGCGGCCGGTGGGGTTCACCAGGAACTTCGTGCGCGGGGTGATCAGGCCGTCCGGGAAGCTGGGCTTGATGATGTCTTCGATGACGGCCTCGTGGATGGCCGACTGGGAAATCTCGGGCGAGTGCTGCGTGGACAGCACCACCGTGTCGACTTCGACCGGGCGGCCGTCAACGTAGCGGAAGGTGACCTGCGACTTGGCGTCGGGGCGCAGCCACGGCAGGCGGCCGTCTTTGCGAAGTTCGCTCTGGCGCTGCACCAGCCTGTGCGCATACCAGATGGGCGCCGGCATCAGGTCGGGCGTTTCGTCGCAGGCATAGCCGAACATCAGGCCCTGGTCGCCCGCCCCCTGGTTCAGGTAGTCTTCAGAATTGCGGTCGACGCCCTGGGCGATGTCGGGCGACTGCTTGTCGTAGGCGACCAGCACCGCGCAACCTTTGTAGTCGATGCCGTAGTCGGTATTGTCGTAGCCGATGCGGCGAATGGTGTCGCGCGCCACCTGGATATAGTCGACGTTGGCCTTGGTGGTGATTTCGCCGGCCAGCACTACCAGGCCGGTATTGCACAGCGTTTCAGCCGCCACGCGCGCGTGCGGATCCTGCGTGAAAATGGCGTCGAGAATGGCGTCGGAGATCTGGTCGGCCACCTTGTCCGGGTGCCCTTCCGACACGGATTCGGAAGTAAAGAGAAAATCGTTATTGGCCACGGATGCGTCCTTACGAAACCGGCGTAGCCGGCACACAGGGTTGACGAGGCGCGTAGCGCCCCGGATCCGAACCTGCCTGTGACGATCTGGGCGCGACGCTTTAGCGGATTTTGCCCGATGCGCAGCCTGCGCCCCGGGCGTCGCCCCGCAAGTTGTCGGTTAACTCGGCGACTGCGGGCATTTTAGGCGAAAATGCCCGCTTCATGCAGACCGCCTGAATCTATCGATATACCGTTGCGCGCGCCGCGCGTGCCCCTGCCGTTGTTACTGTTGCATGCTGCTTGCCCTGTTCCGCGCCGTCGCCCTGATCCCCCTGCCCGTGCTGCATGCCCTTGGCCGCGCGGTGGGGCTGCTGGTTTACGCCATTCCGGGGCGCTACCGGCAGCGGCTGCGCGCCAACGCGGCGCAGGCGGGCTATCCCGATGCGGCATTCGCGCGCCGCGCGGCCGCCGAGACCGGCGCCATGATGGCCGAAATGCCCAAGGTATGGTTTAGCAGCGCCGAAGCCCTGTCCAAGGCCGTGTCCGACAGTTTCCAGGTAGCGCAGGCCGCGCGCGACGCGGGCCGCGGCATCCTGTTCCTGACGCCGCACCTGGGCTGCTTCGAGATCACCGCGCGCTACATCGCGGCGCGCGGCACGCCCATGACCGTCATGTTCCGCCCGCCGCGCATGCCGGCGCTGGCGCCGCTGCTGGATTCCGCGCGCAATACGGCCGACATGAAAGCGGTGCCCGCCACGATGCAGGGTGTGCGCGAATTCGTGCGCGCCCTGCGCCGGCACGAATCGGTAGGGCTGTTGCCCGACCAGGCGCCCGGCGAGGGCGAAGGCGTGTGGGCGCCGTTCTTCGGGCGCATGGCGTACACCATGACGCTGCCGGGCAAGCTGGCGGCACAAACCGGCGTAGCCGTCATCGTGGTGGCGGGCGAACGCCTGCCGCGCGGACGGGGCTGGCGCCTGCACTTCGAACAAGTGCCCGAGCCGCTGCCCGCCGATGCGCAAGGGCAGGCGGCGCTGTTCAACGCCGCCATGGAAAAGCTGATCCGCCGCATCCCGCATCAGTATTTGTGGAGCTACAACCGCTACAAGACGCCGCGCGGCGCGCCACCGGCCCCGCGCGCAGATGCCACCGACACCCCCGCCGTACATGACTGACTTCAAGACGCGCGCGCTGGCCGCGCTGTTTGCCTGGTTTGGCCGCATGCGTCCGGCCACTCGCCAACGCGTGGGCGCGGCGCTGGGCTGGCTGGCGCCTCGGCTGGCCCGATCGCGGGCGCGCATCGTGCGCATGAATCTGCGGCTGTGCTTTCCCGACGAGCCCGAGGCCTTGCGCGAACGCTGGCTGCACGAGCATTTCCGCGCCCTGGCCCAGACTATCGTCGATCGCGGCGTGCTCTGGTATGGCACGCCCGAGGCCGTGCGCGAGATGGTTACCCAAACCGGCGCCGAACGCATCAACGCGCTGATCGCCGAAGGCCGCCCGGTGTTGCTGCTGGCGCCGCACTTCGTGGCCCTGGACGCGGCCGCCACGCGCCTGACCATGGAAGTGCCCAGCAGCGCCACCATGTACACCCCGCAGAGCGACCCATCGGTGGATGCCATCGTGAGCCGGGGCCGCGCGCGGTTTAACGAAGTCTTCCTGGTCAGCCGCAAAGACGGCGTGCGCGAGCTGATCCGGCACCTGCGCGCGCCGCGCCCCGTCTACTACCTGCCCGACATGGATTTCGGCCGCAACGGCGCCGTGTTCGTGCCGTTTTTCGGCGTGCCGGCCGCCACGCTGCTGGCAACGGCTCAGCTTGCCCGCAAATGGGATGCGGCGGTGTTGCCGGTCATCGATTTCTGGGACCCAGCCACCGGGCGCTACCACGTCGAAGTGCTGCCGGCGCTCGACGACTTTCCTGGCGAAGGCTCGCTCGAAGACGCCACCGCCAGGCTCAACCGCGAGATCGAGGCCTGGGTCCGGCGCTGCCCCAGCCAGTATTACTGGGTGCACCGGCGCTTCAAGACGCGGCCGCTGGGCGAAGCCAAGTTCTACTAGACCCGCCACCGCCGCGCAGTAATGGGCGATAATCCCCAGATGATCTGGAACTTCACCAAAATGCACGGGGCCGGCAACGACTTCGTCGTGCTCGACGGCGTGCGCCAGGCCATCGCCATGACGCCCGAGCGCGCCCGCGCGCTGGCCGACCGGCATTTCGGCGTGGGCGCCGACCAGATCCTGCTGGTCGAACCCGCCACCGTGCCCGACGCCGATTTCCGCTATCGCATCTTCAATGCCGACGGCTCCGAAGTCGAACATTGCGGCAACGGCGCGCGCTGCTTCGTGCGCTTTGTCCACGAACAGGGGCTGTCCAGCCGCAATCCGCTGCGCGCGCAGATCGCCACCGGCGTGCTGATACTCGACGAAGGCGCAGACGAACAAGTCACCGTCGACATGGGCGTCACCCGGTTCGACCCCGCCGCCCTGCCGTTTGACACCGCCGGCCTGGCCAGCACCGCGCAAGGCGACGATACGCTTTGGCACCTGGATCTGCCCGGCGCCCCGGCAGGGCTGCCGCGCAATGTCGCGGTATCGGCCGTGGCGATCTCCAATCCGCACGCCGTGCAGCAGGTCGACGACGTCGACACCGCGCCGGTGGCGGCCATCGGCCCCCTGGTCGAACAACATCCCCGGTTTGCGCGCCGCGTCAACGCCGGCTTCATGCAAGCGGTCGACCGCCACACCATCCGGCTGCGCGTCTACGAGCGCGGCGCGGGCGAAACGCTTGCCTGCGGCACCGGCGCCTGCGCGGCGGTGGCCGCCGGCATCCGGCGCGGCCTGCTCGATACGCCGGTGCGGGTGCATACGCGCGGCGGCACGCTGACGGTCGACTGGAACGGCGAACGGCTGCGCATGACCGGCCCTGCAGCTTCCGTCTATACCGGCCAAGTCGACATCGACAAACTGGTTTTTTCCATGGCCCTTGGCCGCTGATCCCACGCCCTCATGACCGATACCGCCTTCACCGCCCAGGACGTCGCGGATTTCCTGCAGAACCATCCCGAATTCTTCGACCAGCATGCCGACATCTTCGCCACGCTGCAGGTGCCGCACCCGCATGGCGCGCGCGCCATTTCGTTGGGCGAACGGCAGATCCTCACCCTGCGCGAGCGCAATCGCGAACTCGAATGGCGCCTGAACGAACTGACCCACTACGCCGATTCCAACGAAGCGATCGGCGAACATGTGTCGCTGTGGTGCAGCCGGCTGCTGGGTGAATCCGAACCACAGCGCCTGCCGGGCGAGATCGCCCTGGGCCTGGCCGAGCAGTTCGACTTGAATCACGTCGCGCTGCGGCTCTGGAACCTGCCGGGCCAGCCGCCCACCGGCTATGGCGAACCGGTATCGGCCGACGTGCACGCATTTACCGACAGCCTCAAGGCGCCTTATTGCGGCACCGACACAGGTTTCGAGGCAGTCGGCTGGCTGGATGCCAAACCGCAATCCGTGGCCCTGATCCCGTTGCGCCTGGACGCCGACCAGCCCAGCGTAGGCCTGCTGGTGCTGGGTTCGGACGACCCGGAGCGCTTCAGCCCCGACATGGGCACGGTGTTTCTCGAAAACATCGGCAGGCTGGCCTCCGCCGCGCTGCGCCGTCTGGCCGCGCCCGCCCAGCCCTGACTCCACCGGGCCGCCGCCGGCATGCACCACCCGTTGCCATCATGACCCGCGCCGGCCCTGCCTTGCCAGCCCTGTCGGCGCCGCTGGACGATTGGCTGCATCACCTGCGTACGCAACGACGTTATTCCGACCATACGCTGGACGCCTACCGGCGCGACCTGGCTCAGCTCGCGGCGCTGGCCCAGGCGGCGGGGCTGCCCCTCGAGAGCCTGGGCAACGGCCATATCCGCCAGTTTGTGGCGCGCCTGCATGCGCAAGGCCAGGGGCCGCGCAGCATCGCCCGCACACTGGCTGCGTGGCGCGGTTTCTATCAATGGTGGGCGCCTGCGGCAGGCCTGGCGGGCAACCCCGTGGCCGGCATACGCGCGCCCAAAGCCGCGCGCGCGCTGCCCAAGGCGCTGTCGGTCGAACAGGCGCAGGCCCTGCTCGACCATGACGCCGCTCGCCTGACCACCGACCCGGCCGGCCTGCGCGATCACGCCATGTTCGAGCTGCTGTATTCCAGCGGGTTGCGGTTGTCCGAGCTTGTGGGCCTGGACCTGCGCTACGAACGCACCGCTACATATGAATCGCGCGGCTGGCTGAACCAGGCCGACGCGGAAGTCGTGGTGCTGGGAAAAGGCAACAAGCGCCGCACCGTGCCGGTGGGGCAGGCCGCCCTGGCCGCCTTGTTGCGCTGGATAGAAGTGCGGCCGCAGTTGGCGGCGGCCAACGCGGCCGAACCCGACGCGGCGGCCTTGTTCGTGGGCGCGCGTGGGCGCCGCATTTCCCCGCGCGTGGTGCAGTTGCAGCTGGGCAAGCTGGCGTTGGCCGCCGGCCTGCCTGCGCACGTGCATCCGCACGTACTGCGTCACAGTTTCGCCAGCCACGTGCTGCAATCTGCACAAGACCTGCGGGCCGTGCAGGAACTGCTCGGCCACGCCAATATCTCGACCACACAGGTCTATACGCGGCTGGATTTCCAGCACCTGGCCAAGGCGTACGACCAGGCCCACCCCCGCGCCGGCCGGAAGTCGTAACCCACACCGCAACGGCACACCGTACGCAAGCGCAATCCGGGGGTGTCTGACACCCTACGGGAGTCAGACACCTGGTTAGTGCGAGACACCTGACGTTAGTGCGCAAGAGGGGCGGGCATCTGACACCGATCCTGCCGTCAGTAAGTCACGCGAAGGCCAAGCAGCACGCTGCGCCCAGGCAGCGGCGCGGCCTTGGCAATGAATGACGCGTGGTTGTAGGCCAGTTTGTCCAGCAGGTTCGTTCCGCGCAGATACACATCGTACGCCGCGCCGTCTGCCAGCTTGCCACCATAGCTGACCACGGCATTGACCATGTCATAGCCTGGCGTGCCGGATTCATACGCCGCCAGGTCGTCCTGGCGGAACACATGAGCGTATTCCACCCCGCCCGACCACTGACGCCACGTTGCATCTGCGCGCAATCCCAGCCGGGCCGCCGGAATGCGCGGCAAATTTCCGTGGCCGCCGGTGAGCTTGCCGCGCACATAGTCGCCAAACACCGCCGCTGAAAACACCTTGCTGAACTGGTGGCGCACCTCGCCTTCCAGGCCGGTGAACTCCGCGTCGCGCTGCGAATATTCAATTAGCCGGAAATCTTCGTACTGGTCCAGCGTGTTGGCGTAGATGTAGTTCCTGACCCGGTTGTGAAACGCGCTGACGCTGAATGTCGTATCGCCCGCGTGCTTGCGCAGGGTCAGGTCGATGTTGTGCGAAGTTTCCTTGCCCAGGTCCGGATTGCCGATCTCGTAGGTATTGGTCGCCAGGTGCACCCCATCCGCGTACAGCTCCTGCGCGGTGGGCAGGCGCTGCGAACGCGACAATGACAACGCCACGGCATACTGCGGCGCGAAATCCCAGATGGCGGCGGCCGACACCGATGTCGCCGACTGGCTGGAGCGCGGCTGCCCGCCTTCCGGAGAAATGCGCTGCCAGTCCTGACGCGCACCGACTTCGAACCGCCAGTCGCCCCAACGGTATTCTTCCAGCAGGAACACGCCGGTCGATTGCGTGTCGCTGCGCGGCAGGAACGCCTCTTCGCCCTCGGCGCTGAAGTCACTGTAGGCATTCTGGATACCCAGCACCCCGCGCCATCCGTGTACCGGCTTGTGCTCCAGTTCCAGGCGGGCGTCGTAGCCACGATTCTTGAACGTGGTGCCCACCACGCCCCCTTCAATTTCCTTGTGCTGGTAGTCGGTCAGCCCGGCGCGCAGGCGGATCTTCTCGAATCCCGGAAACGGATCGGTGTACTCGGCGCGCAGGTCCAGCCGGTTGCTGCGCAACTTGGTGTAGGGCGCGGCTTCGTCTTCGTCGTGGTCATGGTCGTGATCGTGGTCGTCATGGCCATGCCCGCCGCAATGCAGGTGCGTGCCGTGCGGGTGGCAACCTTCGTATTCATGATTGTGGCCCGGCAAGCCGTACTTGCTCTCCAGGTAGGTGTAGGCCACCCCCACATAGCCGCGCGGGGTTATCCACGACAGGCCTACCGTCCCCTGCGAGGCCCGGCTGTACGAGCCGGCCAGCTCGCCGCCCGGCCAATCGGGCACGTCGTAGTCGCTGGTGCGGCGCTTCAGGCCTTCGATGCGCACGGCGAACTCGTCTTTGCCGGCGGTAATGCCCACCACACCAGCACGTTCGCCGGTGCCCGTGGCGCCCCGGACTTCGGCCTCGGCCTGCACACCGCGTTCGGGCACCACGGTGGGGATCTTGCGATCCAGCACATTTACCACCCCGCCTATCGCGCCGCCGCCATACAACAGCGTCGCCGGCCCGCGCAGCACCTCGATGCGGTCGGCCAGCAACGGCTCTACCGTCACCGCATGGTCGGGCGAGATGCCCGAGGCGTCCATGACTTCCGAGCCATCGGACAGCACCTTTACCCGCGGCGCAGTCTGCCCCCGTATTACCGGCCGGCTCGCGCCCCCGCCGAACGTGTCGGAATGAATGCCCGGCAGGCCGCCAAGCGTGTCGCCCAGGGTGTCCTGGCGACGCTCGAACAGGGCCTGGCCGTCCAGCACCACGGCCGGCTGCGCCATGCTGAGCGTGTCCAGCCCCAATGCACTGGCCGACACCGTAATCGGCGGCAGCGTAGCCGCTTCGGGCGGCTCGGCCGGCGCCTGGCGCGCCTGGACTACCGGGTATGCCAGGCCCAGCACCAGCCCCGCGGCCAGCGGCAGGGGTCGTATCTGCATCGCATTCTCCTAACGTTATAACATTACATTTAGGGAATGATATAACATATCGATTTTGTCGGAAACGCGCCGCCGCCCCCGCCAGGTCAGTTTTCTGATACCTTCCGGGGATCGCCCGCCTGGCTTGCCGCGTAATGCCCGCTACTTCCCGCCCTTCCCGCGCCGATTCCGTCGACGAGCAGCTTCGCACTGCGGAATCCCTGTGCGAGCAGCGCGGGCGCCGGCTGACCCCCATACGCCGCAAGGTGCTGGAACTCTTGCTGCGGCACGGCCGCAGCCTGAAAGCCTACGAATTGCTCGAGGCGATGCGCGCGGTGCATCCCGGCGCCGCGCCGCCCACCGTGTACCGCGCGCTCGACTTCCTGGTAGAAGAAGGCCTGATCCACCGGCTGGACGCGGTCAACGCCTGGACAGCCTGCCACGACGCGGCCGGCGCGCCGCATGACCTGCTGGTGGTATGCACCGGGTGCGGGGCGGTAGCAGAAGTCAGCGACCCCGCCATGAGCCGTCAACTGGCCGAACGCGTGGCGCGCACAGGCTTTACGCTGGCCACTCACGAAACCGAAATCCGGGCCCTGTGTCCGCAGTGCCAGCAAAAATCCCAGGCCGAGCCGCGCGGCGCCCATCATCACGGGCACGCCCACTGAATCGTGTTGTTTCAAGTGTGACGGCGCATCGTCGATGCGCGTCGCCGCAGCCGGCCTTTTGCCGGGCTCGCGCGGCCAGGGCTTGATATCCGGCAATTCATCCCCATATAACGACATCCAGCAGATTACAGCCGCGTTTTTCCGCGTTCCTGCGCAGGGCGCGGGTGGGGTTGGTCCGGGTTTGCCCCCCTGCCCCGACTGTGCTGTAATCCTGCGTCCAGCCGCAACTGCGGCCCCGTTGTCCCCGCCAAGTGGCGCCCCATGCGCCCGCAGGCTTTTCGCCGTCGACTTGCCATGAATACGCAGCGCAGTTTGGACAAAATGGTCCCCGTCACGATCCTCACCGGCTTTCTCGGTGCCGGCAAGACCACCCTGCTCAAACGCATTCTTAGCGAATTCCATGGCCGCCGCGTCGCGGTCATCGAAAACGAGTTCGGGCCCGAAGGCATCGACAACGACCTGCTGGTGCAAGACACCAGCGAAGAAATCGTCGAACTCAGCAACGGCTGCGTCTGCTGCACGGTGCGGGGCGACCTGATGCGCACGCTGGGCGACCTGCGCGCCAAGCGCCAGGCCGGCGAACTGAACTTCGAACGCGTCATCATCGAAACAACCGGCATGGCCAACCCCGGCCCGGTGTGCCAAACGTTCTTCATGGACGACGAAATCGCCGAGTACTACCGGCTCGACGCGGTCATCACGGTGGTCGACGCCAAGCACGGCATGGCCACGCTCGATGCGCAGGAAGAAGCCCAGAAGCAGGTTGGCTTCGCCGACCGCATCCTGGTGTCCAAGAAAGACCTGGTCAACGACGCCGACTACGAAGCGCTGCGCGCCCGGCTGGTGCGCATGAACCCGCGCGCGCCGATTTCGCCGGTCAACTTCGGCGAAGCCGACCTGAAGTCCATCATCGACATCAGCGGCTTCAACCTGAATTCCATTCTCGACATCGACCCGGATTTCCTGGCCGACGAACATCCCGACGCGGCGCACAGCCACGCCCATGGCCACGATCACGGCCACGACCACGATCATGACCACGATGGCGAATGCGGGGATCATTGCCATCACGAACACCACCATCATCATCACCACCACAACGACGAAATCGGCGCGTTCGTGTTCCGCTCGAACAAGCCGTTCGACCCGGCCCGCCTGGAAGAATTCCTGGGCGGCGTGGTGCAGGTGTACGGCCCCGACCTGATGCGCTACAAGGGCATCCTGTACATGAAGGGCATCAACCGGCGCATGCTCTTTCAGGGCGTGCACATGATGATGGGTGCCGAACCCGGCAAGCCGTGGACCGCGGCCGAGAAGCCTTCTACCAAGATGGTCTTCATCGGACGCAAGCTTCCCCAGGAGATTTTCACCCGGGGTCTGGAGCAGTGCCTGGCGGGCTAACGCCGCAATCCAGACGCGCGTCGCGCGCCAGGATCGATTCATAGTGGAGTGTTTTCATGGCTACCAAGGCAGCAACCAAAAAATCAACCAAGTCGACGAGCGATACGGCGATTGATCTGCCCAGCGAACAAGAATTGCTGGCCATGCCCGAATCGGAATACATGAACGAACGCCAGCTGGCGTTCTTCAAGGAACGGCTCAAGCAGCTCGAGCAGGACATCCTGGCCAATGCCGGCGAAACCACCGAGCACCTGCGCGAGACGCAATTCGTGCCCGACCCCGCCGATCGCGCCACCATCGAAGAAGAGCACGCGCTGGAACTGCGCACGCGCGACCGCGAGCGCAAGCTGCTGAAGAAGGTGCAGCAGTCCATCGCCCGCATCGACAGCGGGGAATACGGCTGGTGCGAAGAAACCGGCGAGCCCATCGGCATTCCGCGCCTGCTGGCGCGCCCCACGGCCACCCTGTCGCTCGAAGCCCAGGAACGCCGCGAAATGCGCCAGAAGCTCTACGGCGACTGATCGCGTCCCCTATTAATTTTCCGCTGTTCAAGGCCGCGCGGTATTACCGCTGCGGCCTTTTTTACGTCCGCGGGGCGATAATCGTACAAGGCCAACCCGCGCTGCACGCTTGAAATCCGCGGTTTCGCCCTTAGTTAAGCCCTTCAACGGAAGGAACGCATGGAACAATTTCACGCCACCACCATCGTCTGCGTGCGCCGCGGCAACCGCGTCGCGCTGGGCGGCGACGGCCAGGTCACCCTAGGCAACATCGTCATCAAGGGCACCGCCCGGAAAATCCGCCGCCTGTATCACGACAAGGTACTGGCCGGCTTCGCCGGCGCCACGGCCGACGCCTTCACGCTGCAAGAGCGCTTCGAAGCCAAGCTCGAAAAACACCAGGGCCACCTGATGCGCGCCGCCGTCGAACTGACGCGCGACTGGCGCACCGACCGCGTGCTGCGCCGCCTGGAAGCCATGCTGATCGTGGCCGATGCCGAACACACGCTCGTGCTCACCGGCAACGGCGATGTGCTCGAGCCCGAACATGGCCTGGCCGCCATCGGGTCGGGCGGCGCCTATGCCCAGTCGGCCGCCCTGGCGCTGCTGCGCAATACCGAATTGCCGCCGCAAGACATCGTCAAGCAGGCGCTCGAAATAGCGGGCGACATCTGCATTTACACCAACCAGAACCACGTCATCGAAACACTGGGCGAATAAGCCCGCCGCCTGGCCTGGCGCAAGGATTCCTCAATGTCCGCATCCACCATGACCCCCGGGGAAATCGTCTCCGAACTCGACAAATACATCATCGGCCAGAACCGCGCCAAGCGCGCCGTGGCGGTAGCGCTGCGCAACCGCTGGCGCCGCCAGCAGGTTCCCGAACCGCTGCGCCATGAGATCCATCCCAAGAACATCCTGATGATCGGCCCCACCGGCGTGGGCAAGACCGAAATCGCGCGCCGCCTGGCCAAGCTGGCCAATGCGCCCTTCATCAAGATCGAAGCCACCAAGTTCACCGAAGTCGGCTATGTGGGGCGCGATGTCGACACCATCATCCGCGACCTGACCGAATATTCCATCAAGCAGACGCGCGAGCTCGAAATGCGCCGCGTGCGCACGCAGGCCGAAGACGCAGCCGAAGATCGCATCCTGGACGCACTGGTGCCGCCGGCCCGGGGCGCGTCGGGCGAACCGGTGCGCGGCGAAGAAAGCAATGCGCGGCAAACCTTTCGCAAGCGGCTACGCGAAGGCAAGTGCGACGACCTGGAAATCGAAATCGAGATCGCCCAGCCCATGCCGCAAATGGACGTCATGACGCCGCCGGGCATGGAAGAAATGGCCGAACAGCTGCGCGGCATGTTCGCCGGGCTTGCGCGCGACAAGAAAAAGTCCAAGAAAATGAAGGTCAAAGAGGCCTTCAAGCTTATCGTCGAAGAAGAGGCGTCCAAACGCGTCAACGAAGACGACCTGCGCGCCGCGGCCATCGCCAATGTCGAGCAGAACGGCATCGTCTTCCTGGACGAGATCGACAAGATCGCGGCGCGCCAGGAAACCGGCGGGGCCGATGTCTCGCGCCAGGGCGTGCAGCGCGACCTGTTGCCGCTGGTCGAAGGCACCACCGTCAACACCCGCTACGGCATGGTGCGCACCGACCATATCCTGTTCATCGCGTCGGGCGCGTTCCATCTGTCGCGTCCGTCCGATCTCATTCCCGAACTACAGGGCCGCTTTCCCATCCGGGTCGAACTGGATTCGCTCACCACGCAAGATTTCGTGCGCATCCTGTCGGATACCGACGCCTCGCTGATCAAACAGTATTCGGCGCTGCTGGCCACCGAAGACGTTCAACTCGACTTCACCGCCGATGGCATCGAGCGGCTGGCCGAACTGGCGTTCTCGGTTAACGAACGCACCGAGAATATCGGCGCGCGGCGCCTGTACACGGTAATGGAAAAGCTGCTTGAAGAACTGTCGTTCGATGCCACATCCAGCAGCGGCGGCGTGGTGAAGGTCGACGCCGCCTACGTTGACGCGCAGTTGTCGGAAGCCGCCGCCAGCCAGGACCTGGCGCGCTACGTGCTATAGCGTCGCGCCTGTCGCCGGACCTGCTGCACGGCGGTCCGGCGGCGCGCCGTTTCTTATTTGCCGATCTGCGTGATGACGTAGTTGCCGCCCTGGCGGGTAGCGGTAAAGCGCACGCTGTCGCCAGGCCGGATGTTGGCCAGCAGGGCCGGGTCGGCCCGATACACGAGTGTCATGGCGGGCAGATCCAGCGCCTTGATCTCGCCATGCTTGATCGTGACCTTGCCTTCGCCGGGATTCACCCGACGCACCTCGCCGCTGGCGGTGGCGCTGGCCTGCGCGGCCGCCTGCGCCGGCTGCGCGCGCGCGGGCGCCGTCGCCCACCCGGCCAGAATGGCAACCGCCAGCACGCCGGCTGCCGCTTTGTACAACTGATGCATGGCATGGCTCCTTGTGAACGCAGGGCAGGCCGCGCCGGCCCCGCACCCAGACATACCGGTACAGGATAACGCGTTCGCGCCGCGCCGCGCTGGCACTACACTAAGGTATTGTTTCATCACGCAACCATCAAGACAGGGCATATCCAATGGGCAACCGACTTTCCGCCGTGGCGACGCGCACCGGCGATGACGGCACCACCGGCCTGGGCGACGGCAGCCGCACCGGCAAAGACGCTCCCCGCATTGCCGCGCTGGGTGATGTAGATGAACTGAACAGCGTCATCGGCCTGCTGCGCACCGAGTCCCTGCCCGACGACGTACAGGCCGACCTGGGCGTCATCCAGAACGACTTGTTCGACCTGGGCGCCGAACTATGCATTCCCGGCCACACGGCCATCGAGCCCGGCCAGCTGGCCTTCCTGGATGAACGCCTGGCCCATTACAACGGCCCCTTGCCGCCGCTGCGCGAGTTCATACTGCCGGGCGGATGCCGTGCCGCGGCGCTGGCGCACCTGGCGCGCACCGTGGCCCGCCGCGCCGAGCGCGCCGTGGTCGCCCTGGGCCGCGTCGAGCAATTGAACGCGCCGGTACGCCAGTACCTTAACCGCCTGTCAGACCTGATGTTCGTGCTGGCCCGCCACCTCAATGGCGCGCAAGGCACCGGCGATGTGTTCTGGACGAGCCGCCATTCGCGCGTGCAGCCCTAGACGGCGGCCTTTATAGACCTGCCTGCGCGTCATCATGAGTATCCTCGTCACCGGCGGCGCCGGCTTCATCGGATCCAACTTCGTTCTGCGATGGCTCGAACAGACGGACGAGCCCATCGTGAACCTGGACAAGCTGACGTACGCCGGGCATGCCGGCAACCTGGAAAGCGTGCGTGGCGATCCACGGCACCAGCTGGTGCAGGGCGACATCGCCGACCACGCCCTGGTTGCGCGCCTGCTGCGCACCCACCGCCCGCGCGCCGTGCTGAACTTCGCGGCAGAGTCGCACGTCGATCGCGCCATACGCACCCCCGGCGCATTCATACACACCAACGTGACCGGCACATTCCAGTTGCTGGAAGCGGTGCGCACCTATTGGCTGTCGCTGGACGACGCCGCGCGCGCCGGCTTCCGCTACTTGCAGGTGTCTACCGATGAAGTCTATGGGTCGCTCGAGCCCGACGCCCCGCCCGCCGCCGAAGGCGATGTGTACCGGCCCAATAACCCCTATTCGGCCAGCAAGGCCGCGGGCGACCACCTGGCGCGCGCCTATTGGCAAACCTACGGGCTGCCCGTATTGACGACCCATTGCCCGAACAATTATGGGCCGCGCCAGTATCCCGAAAAGCTGATACCGCTGCTGATTCATCATGCGCTGGCCGGCAGGCCGCTGCCCTTGTATGGCGACGGCTCGCATGTGCGCGACTGGCTGTATGTGGATGACCATTGCGATGGCCTGCGGCGCGTACTCGAAGGGGGCGAACCGGGCCAGGCATACCATATCGGCGCCAACCAGGAACGCAGCAACCTGCAGGTGGCGCGGGCCGTGTGCGCGCTGCTGGACGCGTGGCGTCCGCGCGCAGACCACCGCCCGCATGACGAGCTGATCTGCTTCGTACAAGACCGCCCCGGGCACGACAGGCGCTACGGTATCGATGCCGGCAAGATCCGCCGCGAACTCCGGTGGCAACCGATGCACGACTTCGACACCGGCCTGCGCGCCACCGTGCAGTGGTATCTGGATCACCCCGATTGGGTCGCAGGCGTGGCAGGGGGGGCCTATCGCCATTGGTTGCAGACGCAGTACGCGCCATGAACATCCTGCTGCTGGGCGCCACGGGCCAGATCGGCAACGCCTTGCGGCGCACACTCTTGCCGCTGGGCCGCGTCGTCGCGCCCTCGCGAGCGCAGGCAGACCTGGCCGATCTGGACAGCCTGGCCGAATACTTGCGCGCGCAGTCGCCCGACATCATCGTGAACGCGGCCGCTCATACCGCCGTTGACGCCGCCGAGGCCGACGAGGGTTCCGCCCGGCGCATCAATGCCGATGCCGTGGCGATAATGGCCGCGCAGGCGCGCAACAGCGGCGCGGTGCTGGTGCACTATTCCACGGATTATGTCTTCGACGGAAGCAAGCCGGCGCCCTATATCGAAACGGATACGCCACGCCCCTTGAACGCATACGGCCGTTCCAAGCTGGCCGCCGAGCATGCCATCGCGGCAAGCGGCTGCCGCGCGCTGGTGTTGCGCACCAGCTGGGTTTACGCAGCGCACGGCAGAAATTTTGTAAAGACCGTACTGGAACTGGCCCGCCAACGTGAAACACTGCGCGTGGTAGCAGACCAGGTCGGCAGCCCCACATCGGCCGAGCTGGTGGCCGACGTCACCGCGTTGGCGCTGGCAGCCCACCACAGACATCAGTTGGCCGATGGCATTTACCACCTGACGGCGGCCGGCAGCACCACCTGGCACCAGCTGGCCTGCCACACCGTGCAGCGCGCGCATGAACGGGGCATGGTGTTGCGGCTGCAACCGCAGCGCATACAGGCCATCGGCACGGAAGACTATCCCCTGCCGGCGCCCCGGCCGCGCAATTCCCGGCTCGATACGGGCCGGTTGGCCGCCGCCCTGGGGTTGCAGTTGCCCGACTGGACCGCCCACCTCGAGCTCACCATCGATGACCTTGTGCGCCACGCGAACGAAACCCGGCAGAGTCCGCCATGAAAGTCACGCCGCTTGCCATTGCCGATGTGTTGCTGATCGAGCCCGACGTCCACAGCGACGCGCGCGGCTACTTCTTCGAGAGCTACAACGCCGCGCGGCTGAATGCCGCATTGGCGCGCACGCCGCAGTTCGTGCAGGATAATCACTCGCGTTCGGTGCGCCACGTCGTGCGTGGGCTTCATTACCAGATCCGCCGGCCGCAGGCCAAGCTGGTGCGCGTCGCGGCGGGTGCGATATTCGATGTGGCGGTGGACCTGCGCCGCTCATCGCCCACGTTCGGCAAATGGACGGGGGCTGTCCTGTCGGCCGACAACAAGCGCCAGCTATGGGTGCCCGAAGGTTTTGCGCACGGCTTCATGGTGCTGACCGATGTGGCGGAAACCCTGTACAAGGCTACCGACTACTACGCGCCCGAATACGAGCGATGCATCATATGGAACGACCCGTGCATCGGCATCGATTGGCCCGACGTCGGGGAAGTCATTCTGTCTGACAAAGACAAGCGCGGCGCGGCCTTGAAAGACGCCGACACCTACGATTGATACCAGCGCGCGCCTCGTCAATGTCGGACGCCGGCCTAGACCTGCCTGCGCGTCATCGTTGTGCCATCAGGTGTCTGACACCGTAGGGTGTCAGACACCGGCTCTCAGGCAACGGACGCCATGCCGGCGCGCGCAAGCGGGTGCACAGCTTAGTTCACACCCGCGGCATGGGCCTGCTGGTCGGCATGGTACGACGACCGCACCATGGCGCCCACCGCCGCGTGGCTGAAGCCCATGGCATAGGCTTCGCGCTCGAACATCGCGAACGTGTCGGGATGCACATAGCGCAGCACCGGCAGGTGATGTTCGGACGGCTGCAGGTATTGACCGATGGTGAGCATGTCTACGTCATGCGCACGCATGTCGCGCATGACCTGCAGGATTTCTTCGTCGGTTTCGCCCAGGCCCAGCATCAGGCCCGATTTGGTGGGCACTTCGGGATGCAGCTTCTTGAACTCGGCCAGCAGCTTCAGCGAATGCGCGTAGTCCGACCCCGGCCGCGCTTGCTTGTACAGGCGCGGCACGGTTTCCAGATTGTGGTTCATGACATCGGGCGGGCCGGCGTTCAGGATGGCCAGCGCACGCTCCAGGCGGCCACGGAAGTCGGGCACCAGCACTTCGATGCGCGTCTGGGGCGACAGCGCGCGGATGCGCGAAATGCAATCGACGAAATGGGCCGCGCCGCCGTCGCGCAGGTCGTCGCGGTCTACCGAGGTGATCACCACATACGACAGCTTCAGCGCGGCGATGGTGCGCGCCAGGTTCTCGGGTTCGTCGGCGTCGAGCGGATCGGGGCGCCCATGGCCGACATCACAGAACGGGCAGCGCCGCGTGCATTTATCGCCCATGATCATGAAGGTGGCCGTGCCCTTGCCGAAACATTCGCCGATATTGGGGCAGGACGCTTCTTCGCACACCGTGTGCAGATTGTGCTCGCGCAGGATGCGTTTGATGTCGTAGAAGCGCGAGCCCGGCGCGGCGGCCTTGACGCGGATCCACTCGGGCTTTTTCAGGCGCTCGGCCGGCACGACCTTGATGGGAATGCGCGACGTCTTGGCCTGCGACTTCTGCTTCTGGGTGGCGTCGTAGGCGGCCGGCGCCCCGGATTGCGGATCATTCGGGGAAACAGAGGGCTCGAGCGTGGACATTCGTCACCTTCGTCATGACCGCGCCGGCAGACAGCGGCAAGGTCCGGTAAAAAAAGGCATTTTAGCGCGTTACCCCGTCGGGCTCCGGCAACGCGGCCAGCAGCCGCTCGGCCAGCCGCTGGCCGACGCGCTCCAGGTCGCAGCGCGCGCCGCACGCGGCCATGTCGACGGTGGCCAGGCCGGCGTAGCCGCAGGGGTTGATGCCCAGGAAAGGCGCGAGGTCCATGTCGACGTTCAGCGCCACCCCATGATACGCGTAGCCATTGCGGATCTTGATGCCCAGCGCGGCGATCTTGGCCAGCTCGCCGCCGGGCCCGCGCGGCACGTACACGCCGGGCGCGCCCGGCTGCCGGCACGCATCGGCCACGCCGAAGTCGGCCAGCGTGCCTATGGCGGCGTCTTCGAGCAGCTGCACGTATTCGCGCACAAACAGGCCCGCGCGCCGCAGGTCGAACAACGCATAGGCCACCACCTGCCCCGGCCCGTGGTAGGTGACCTGGCCGCCGCGATCGCACATCACCACGGGAATGTCGCCCGGGTTCAACAGGTGTTCGGGTTTGCCCGCCTGCCCCAGGGTGTACACCGGGGCGTGTTCGCACAACCAGACCTGGTCGGGCGTGTGGCGGGCGCGCGCGGCCGTGAAGGCCTGCATGTCGTGCCAGACCGCGGCGTAATCGGCCGGTCGGGTCAGCCACCGGATCATGGCGCGCGCCTGGCGGTTTGCGTTACAGCACGATGGACACCATGGGGTGTCCGTGCAGCGCGCGATACAGGTTATCGAGCTGCTCTCGAGAGGTGGCCCGCACGGTGAACGTCAGCCCCACGTAATTGCCACCCTTGCTGGGGCGCATTTCCACCGTGGCGGGATCGAAGCCCGGATCGAATTGCCGCACCACGTCGGTCATGGTCTGGGCAAAGTCGGGGTGCTGCTTTCCCATTACCTTGATGGGAAAGTCCGACGGGTATTCGATCAGGGACTCTTCGGGAGGGATATGGTGCATGGTCGGCTCGGCGCGCTGGCTCACAGGGCGGCGATACGGGCATCATACCCCGCACGCAGCCGGGCATAAACGGGGCCGGGTTTGCCACTGCCCACCGGCTTGCCGTCCAGCGTGGTAACCGGCAGCACCTCTTTGGTGGCCGAGGTCACCATCAGCTCATCCGCGTTGGCGACTTCTTGCTGCGACAATGGCCGCGCCTCGAAAGCGATACCGGCTTCCTCGGCCAGCTCGCCCATCAGGCCATAGCGAATGCCTTCCAGGATAAGGTTGTTCTTGGGCGGCGCCAGCAGCTTGCCGCCGGAAACCACCCAGATATTGCTGGAAGAGCCTTCGGTGAGGAAGCCATCGCGGAACTGCGCCACTTCGTCCACGCCCGCATCCACCGCTTGCTGCCGCGCGAGCACGTTGCCCAGCAGCGAGACCGACTTGATTTCGCAATGCAGCCAGCGTTCGTCCGGAATACTGATCAGGCTGACGCCTTTTTCGCGCTGCGCCGCCGACGGCGGGTTGAACACGGTGGCCATGCCGAACACCGTGGGGGCGATGTCCTGCGGCGGGAAGGCGTGGTCGCGCTTGTATACGCCGCGCGTGACCTGCAGGTACACGATGCACGTAGGGGTGGCCGAACGGCGCGCCAGTTCGCCGATGACGTCGACCCACGCGTCGCGCGACATGGGTTGCGCGATGCGCAGCGCCTTCAGGCTGCGGTCGAGCCGGTCCAGGTGTTCGGCCATGCGGAATGGCTTGCCGTTGTACACCGGCACGACTTCGTAGATGCCGTCGCCGAAAATGAACCCCCGGTCCAGCACCGAGATCCTGGCCTGGTCGGCCCGCGTGAATTCACCGTTGAGATATACCTGGCTGTCGCCCGGCATGCCCGGAATCATGGATGGCTCCTGAAAAGATCCGGGGCGGCAACGCCGCCCCGTAAAAAAAGGGTTACTGGAACTTGCGCTTGACCATATCGACCAGGCGGCCAAAGAACCCGGCGCGCTCGACCGCGTCTTGCACCACCAGCGGTTCGGTGCGCAGCACCTTGCCGTCGAGCGTGAGCTGCAGGGTGCCGACCTGCTGGCCCTTGGACAGCGGCGCCACCAGCGGATCGGTGCGCTGCGCCACGGGCTTGATATCGCCCGCCTTGCCGCGCGGCACGGTCAGCGACACGGGGTTGGGCGGCCCGAGCTTGACCGTTTCAACAGTGCCTTCCCAGACGCGCGCATCGACGCCCGGCTGGCTCTTGTCGTACAGCGTCACGGTGTCGAAATTCTGGAAGCTCCAGTTGAGCAGCTTCAGGCTTTCTTCGGCGCGCGTGGCCTCGCTGTCGGCGCCGGCCAGCACGCTGAGCACGCGGCGGTCGCCACGAATGGCGGTAGACACCAGGCAATAGCCCGCGGCGTCAGTGTGGCCCGTCTTCATGCCGTCGACCGAGGGGTCGGCCCACAGCAGGCGGTTGCGATTGGGCTGTGTGATCTTGTTGTACGTAAATTCTTTTTGCTTGTAGTAGTGGTAGTACTCGGGATGGTCGCGGATCAGCGCCGCCGACAACAAGGCCAGGTCGGCCACGGTGGTGATGTGCTGCGGGTCGGGCAGCCCCGTGGCGTTCATGAAGTGCGTGCGCGTCATGCCCAGCCGCTGGGCTTCCTGGTTCATGATGGCGGCGAACGCCGACTCGCTGCCTCCCACGGCTTCGGCCAGCGCCACGGACGCATCGTTGCCCGATTGCACAATGACGCCCTGCAGAAGTTCGTCAACGGTAACGGGCTTGCGCGGCTCGATGAACATGCGGGAACCGCCCGTGCGCCATGCCTGCTCGGAAACAGGCACCTGCTGCTCGAGCGTGATGCGCTTTTCTTTCAGGGCGTTGAACACCACATACGCCGTCATGATCTTGGTCAGCGACGCCGGCTCGATCTGCGTATCGGGGTTGGATGCGGCAAGCACCTGACCGCTGGTGACATCGACGGTGATCCATGCGCGCGCCGCGATGGTGGGCGCGGGCACGGCCGACAGTTCCACCACAGGTGTCGTCGCCGCCGCGGCAGGCGCGGTGCTGGACACGGGCGCCGCCGGCTGCTGTTGTGCCCACGCCGGCGCCGACGCGTACATCAGCGCAGACAGGACGGCGCCGGCCACGGCCTGGCGAGTGAACACAACGGAAGTCGGACGGATACGGTTTATTTTCATTAGCACGAAGATTCCACGGTCAAGAGCCGCCCAGCGGGCGCAAAGCTGCAACATTATAGGAGCGGGATAAGACTGCACGGGCGCGATAATGTTCCTTGCCATGCCGGCATGGCAGCGCCAGGGGCGCCCATCGGCGCGCCGCGCGTCAATCGAGGGCCACTTTCAGGCGGGCGTTCACCAGTGCGCGCAGCACCAGGAGCTTGCCGTGGAAAAAGTGCGATGCGCCCGGCACCACGACCACCGGCACGTCGCGCGGGCGCGCCCAGTCGAGCGTTTCCGACAGCGGCACCACTTCGTCCTGCTCGCCATGCACCATCAGGGTATCGGCAGGCACGTCGACTTCCTGTTCCTGAAAGCGCTGCACGGCGGCCCCCATCAGCATCAACGCGGCGGGCAGCGCGGTGTCGCCGGCCGCGGCAAGGCCCGAGTAGGTCTGCGCGGCCACGGCCGTGCCGAACGAAAACCCGGCCAGCACCCAAGGCGCCTGGGCCAACTCGGGGTAGCGTTCGCGCACCTGCGCCACCAACCCCAGCATGTCGCGCGTTTCGCCGCGCGCCTTGTCGAACTGGCCTTCCGACTTGCCCACGCCGCGGAAGTCCGGCCGCACGGCCATCAGGCCTTGTTGCACGCAGGCGCGCGCGATGGTGGTGACCACCTTGTTATCGCGGGCGCCTCCCTGCAGCGAATGCGGATGCAGCACCAGGGCCCAGCCCCGGGGCGACCCGGCGGGCCGGTCGATGGCGCAATCAATGACACCGGCCTCGCCGGTGTAGGTTTCGGTGTCGGTACGTGCAGACATGGGAAAAGCGTCAAAATAGGGTTGGCAGCCTGCATGTTACCAACCCCGCCTGCGCCGTAAAGGCGGTCGCGGTGCCCTACAATCGCGCCCATGCTTACTGACGCCCGCCACACCGATCTGCCCGCGCCCGAAGCGCTGGCGCGCGAGCTGTCCGCGCGGCTGGAAGACTTCCAGTCCATCGCGTGGACGGCCAGCACCGGCTCCACCAACGCCGACCTGCTGGCGCGCGCCCGCGCGGGAGCCGGCACGTGGCTGCTGGGCACGCACCTGCAGCAGACCGGCCGCGGCCGCGCCGGGCGACCCTGGCAGAACCGCAGCGGCGCGGCGCTGATGTTTTCCTGTGCGTTTCCGGTACGCATGCCGGCCAGCCGCCTGCCGGCGCTGTCGCCGCTGGCCGGCATGGCCGCGTGCGAAGCGCTGCGCAGCCTGGCGGGCGGCGCGCCGGGGCTGTGCGTCAAGTGGCCCAACGACATTCAATGGCACGACGCCAAGCTGGCCGGCGTGCTGGTCGAAACCACGCGCGACCCCGCCGTGCCGGGCGGCTATGCCGTCGTCATCGGCATGGGGGTGAACCTGCGGGACGCCGACACCCTGTCGCAGGCGCTGGGGCGGCCCGTGGCCGACTGGACCTTGGTGGCCGAGCAGGCGGGCGGCGCGGCGGCCGGCGCCGCCGATATCGTCAGCGCCGTGGCGCGGGCGTGGCAGGCGGCGGTACGCGAATTCGAAACCGGCGGCTTTGCCGCGTTCCAGCGCCGCTACGCCGCCGTGGACGCACTGAAGGGCCGCGAGGTCAATGTCATCGACCAGGGCGCCGTGTTGTTCAGCGGCACGGCCGACGGCCTGAGCGACGACGGCCGGCTGTATATCCAGACGGCCAGCGAACGGGTGCCCGTATCCGTGGGCGAAATCTCGATCCGGCCCACGGCCGGCCTGGCGGGGAACCGCTCATGATCCTGCTGATCGATTCCGGCAACAGCCGCCTGAAGGTAGGCTGGCTGGATGCGCCCGCCGCCGCTCGGGAACCGGCCGCCGTGGCGTTCGACAACCTCGATCCCGACGCGCTGGGCGACTGGCTGGGCACGCTGGGCCGCACGCCCGGGCTGGCCCTGGGGGTCAATGTGGCGGGCCCGGAGCGCGGAGCCGGCATCCGCGCCGCCCTGGCGCGCCATGGGTGCCCGGTGCACTGGGTAACCTCGCGCGCCCGGCTGCTGCACCTGCGCAACGGCTACACGCAGCCATCGCAACTGGGCTCGGACCGGCTGGTGGCCCTGCTGGGCGTGCTGGGCCGCCTGCCGCAAGACCACGCGCCATTCGTGCTGGCGTCGTTCGGCACGGCCACGACCATCGACACTGTCGGCGCCGACAACGAATTCATCGGCGGGCTGATCCTGCCCGGGCCGGCGCTGATGCGCAATTCATTGGCGCGCGGCACCGCCAACCTGCCCGTGGCCGACGGCCAGGTTGTCGACTTTCCCCTGGATACGCACCGGGCCATTGCGTCGGGTATCGCCGCCGCCCAGGCGGGCGCCGTGATGCGCCAGTGGCTGGCCGCCAGCCAGCGCTGCGGCCGCCCTGCCCAGCTTTATGTGGCAGGCGGGGGCTGGCCCGAAGTGCAGGCCGAGACCGAGATGCTGCTGGCCCTGGCCGGCAAGGCCGCCGGCCAGCCGCCCGCGCCGGTGTACCTGGACCGCCCGGTGCTGGACGGCCTGGCGCTGCTGGCCGGACAGCCAGACCCGCTGTCATTCTGAGGGGCATGCGATGCGCATACTGTTCTTGCTGATCGTGGCGGCCAACCTGTGGGTCTATGCCCTGGGCCAGGGCTGGCTGGGCGCCCGTCCCGACGACGCCGGCCGCGACCGTGCAAACGCCGGGCGGGAACTGAACGCCGACCGCGTGACACTGACACCCCGCCAGGCAGGCTGACCTACCGCCGGCTCACCAGGCGGCGTGCAATTTTCAGGGCGTGTGCCGCTTTGTACGGTGTCTGACACCCAAGGGTGTCAGACACCCTTGCAATGCCGCGGCGGGAAATGCATCCACGCCATACGGTGTCTGACACCCAGGGGTGTCAGACACCCCTGAAACGCCGCGACAGGAAATGCTTCCGCACCATACGGCGTCTGACACCCAAGGGTGTCAGACACCCCTGAAACGCCGCGGCGGGAAATGCATCCACGCCATACGGTGTCTGACACCCAGGGGGTGTCAGACACCCCTGAAACGCCGCGACAGGAAATGCGTCCACGCCATACGGTGTCAGACACCCAGGGGGTGTCTGACACCCTTGAAACGCCGCGGCGGGAAATGCATCCACGCCATACGGTGTCTGACACCCAGGGGTGTCAGACACCCCTGAAACGCCGCGACGGGAAATGCATCCACGCCATACGGTGTCTGACACCCAAGGGTGTCAGACACCCTTGAAACGCCGCGACGGGAAATGCTTCCACGCCATACGGTGTCTGACACCCGAGGGTGTCAGACACCCCAGAACCTGGCGCTGGAAATCCCGCTATAACCACGCCTGCAGCGCCTGCAATGTGCGCCGGGTGGCGCCTGCGTGAGTGGCAGACCAAGCTTGGGCGGCCCGGCCCATGGCCTGGCGGCGTTCGTCGTCGTCGAGCAGGGACTGCGCGGCATCCAGCGCGGCGGGCGGGTCGGCGGCGCGCAGGGCGGCTCCGGCGGCGATGGCATCTTCGGCCGCCTGCTTGAAATTGAACGTATGCGGCCCGACGACGACCGGCACGCCCGCCGCGCAGGCCTCGATCAGGTTCTGCCCGCCCAGCGGGGCGAAGCTGCCCGCCACGATGGCCACGTCGGCCGCCGCGTAATAAAACGCCATCTCGCCCAGCGAATCGCCCAGCACGACGTCAACGGCGCCCTCTACGGGCGGCAAGTCTTGCAGGCGGCCCTGCAGCGCCGAACGGCGCACGCAGGACAGCCCCGCCGCGCGCAACTGCCCCGCGGCGGCGTCGAACCGCTGCGGGTGGCGCGGAATCAATACATAGAGCACCGGGCGCCCCGCGCCGGAACGCGCGCGCATGGCCTGGGCAAAGGGAACATCTTCGCCTTCGCGCGTGCTGGCCACGACCACCACAGGCCGCCCCAGCGCCTGTCGCCAGGCCCGCCCGGCCTGCACTTGATCGGCGGGCAAGTCCAGGTCGAACTTCAGGTTGCCCGTGACGCGGACCCGCCGCGCGCCCGCCTGTTCCAGTCGCCGGGCATCTTCGGGCGTCTGGGCCAACACGGCATCCAGCCCCGCCAGCGCGTCGCGCAGGGCGGTTCCCATCCATCCCGCCTGCCGCAGCGACGACACCGAAAAACGCGCGCTGACCAACGCCATGCGCACCCCTTGCCGGCGCGCCTGCGCCAGCAGGTTCGGCCAGACCTCGCGCTCGATAAGCAGCCCGCAGCGCGGCGTATGCCGCTGCAGAAAACCGCGCACCGCGCCGGGAAAGTCGTAGGGCAGCCAGGTCTGCCGCAATTGCCCCGCGGCAATTGCCTGGCCAAACAGCCGCGCCCCTTCGGCCCGACCCGTCGCAGTCGTATGCGTCAGCAGAACCGGCAGCCCCGCGTCGAGCAGCGCCTGGACCAGCGGCTGGGCCGCGCGCGTCTCGCCCAGGCTGACCGCATGCACCCACACGGGCGGCCGGGCGAAGGGCGCCGGCTCGGCCGGGTCGGCGCGGCCGAAACGCGCCGGCGAAAAAATGCCCCACTCGCCGCCGGCCCGCCGGGCGCGCCTGGCCATCCACAGCCACGCCAGCGGCGCCGCCGCATACAGGGCAAGGGTATAGGCGCCGCGCCGCATGTCAGCCCGCCGCGCCGCGGCTACGGAAAACGCCGGCGGTGCGCGTGCGCATCGTCAGCTGGCCGCCAGGGCCTGGTCTATCGAAGCCAGCACCGCCTCGCGCGAAGGCGGCGCGCCCCGGTCGCCCAGGCTGGCGGTGAAACTCGCGCCGATCAGCGGCGTGCGCACCGGGGTGGACGCCCGGTATATGCCGATCGTCGGCCGCCCCAGCGCGGCCGACAAGTGCGTCAGCCCGCTGTCCAGGCCCACCATGACGCGCGCCCCCGCGAGCTGGCGCGCGATCGAGGTCAGGTCCATGCGCGGCAGCACCTCCACACCGTCCAGGCCTTCGACCAGCGCCTGGGCGCGCGCCGTTTCCTGGGCGTTGCCGGCCAGCAGGCGCAGGGTGCACCCGGCGCCGCGCAGCCGTTCGAACACCGCACGCCAGTCGGCTTCCGGCCAGAGTTTGTCGTCGCGACTGGCCGACGGCATGATGACGGCATAGCCCCGATCGGTGTTCAGGTGGTGATGCGGCCGGGCGCAGCATTCGGTGCGCGCCAGGCAAGCCCGCGCCTGCGCCTGGGCTTCGTCCACAAAGGCTTGCAGGCCAAAATCGGGCGGCCCGGTATACGTGTAGCCAAACGCCAGGGCGGCCAGCGTGCGCTGGCGGATGACGGCGGGCTGCCAGAACTCCACCCGGTGACGCCGCTGGTAAAACAGCGACGCCAGCGGTTCGCGGGCCGACCGCCAGTCCAGCCCGTGGCGCACGCCGCGCGTCTGCCGGACCAGCCAGGCCGACTTCAACAGCGCCTGCATGTCGAGCACGACGTCATATTGCACGGCGCGCAAACGCTCGGCCAGCGCCTGCCGTTCGGCCTTGACCGGCGCCGACCACCAGGCTTTGCGCCAACGGCGATGGGCCACCTTGATGACCTCGTTGACCGCAGGGTGCCAGCCCGGAATTTCTGCGAAAGCCTCTTCCGCCACCCAATCGATCACGGCGTCTGGCACATGGCGGGCGATATCCGAGATTGCCGGCAGCATGTGCACCAGATCGCCAAGTGACGAGGTGCGGACAATGAGAATGCGATTTGCCATCAATTACTAGTAGGAACTTTCCGGCGTATTCGGGCAAAAGACCACAACGGCCTTCGCGTTATTATTAATGGAATGCTTGACCCCGATCCGGGACGGGTCACAACCATGAATCCCGGCAATTTACAACAATCCCACGATTTATGACGTCTCCCCCAATCACCGACCGCAAGGTCCGCTTCGCTCTGGTAGGCTGTGGTCGCATTTCAAAGAACCACATCGGCGCCATCCAGACTCACCAGGACCGCGCCGAACTCGTCGAGGTCTGTGATACCAACCCGGCCGCGCTGAAGGCCGCGCACGACGCCACCGGCGCGCGGCCGTTCGAGTCGCTGGGGGAGCTGCTGGCCCAGAGCACTGCCGATGCCGTGGTACTGGCCACCCCTTCGGGGCTGCACCCCTGGCAGGCCATCGAAGCCGCGCAGGCCGGCCGCCACGTCGTCAGCGAAAAGCCCATGGCCACGCGCTGGGAAGACGGCAAGCGCATGGTCAAGGCCTGTGACGAAGCCGGCGTGCACCTGTTCGTCGTCAAGCAGAACCGCCGCAACGCCACGCTGCAGCTCGTGAAAAAAGCCATCGAGCAGAACCGCTTCGGCCGTATCTACATGGTGACGGTCAACGTATTCTGGACGCGACCCCAGGAGTACTACGACGCGGCGCGCTGGCGCGGCAAATGGGAATGGGACGGCGGCGCCTTCATGAACCAGGCCAGCCATTACGTCGACCTGCTCGACTGGCTGATCGGGCCGGTTGAAAGCGTGTACGCCTACACCGGTACGCTGGCCCGCCACATCGAGGCCGAAGATACCGGCGTGGCGGCCGTGCGCTGGCGGCATGGCGCCATGGGTTCGATCAACGTCACCATGCTGACCTACCCGCAAAACCTCGAAGGCTCCATCACCATCCTGGGCGAAAAGGGTACCGTGCGGGTGGGCGGGGTGGCCGTCAACCGCATCGACGAATGGAAGTTCGCCGAGCCGCATCCGGACGACGACAAGATCCGCGACGCCAGCTACGAAACCTCGTCTGTCTATGGCTTTGGCCACCCGCTTTATTACGACAACGTCATCAGCACGCTGCGCGGCGAAGCCCAGCCCGAAACCGACGGGCGCGAAGGCCTGCACTCGCTGGCCCTGCTGACGGCCATTTACCGGTCGGCGCGCGACGGCGTGCGCATTCCCCTGCCGCTGGACTGACCATGACAACCATTCATCCCACCGCCATCGTGGACGAAGGCGCCCGCATCGGCGCCGACTGCCGCATCTGGCACTGGGTGCACGTTTGCGCCGGCGCCGCGATCGGCGACGGCTGCTCGCTGGGCCAGAACGTCTACGTGGGCAACCGGGTACGCATCGGCAACCGCGTAAAAATCCAAAACAACGTGTCGGTATACGACAACGTCATCCTGGAAGACGACGTATTCTGCGGTCCGAGCATGGTGTTCACCAACGTCTACAACCCGCGCGCGGCCATCGAACGCAAGAGCGAATACCGCGACACGCTCGTGCGCCAGGGCGCGACCCTGGGCGCAAACTGCACCATCGTATGCGGCGCCACCATCGGCCGCTATGCCTTCGTGGGCGCCGGCGCGGTGGTCAACAAAGACGTGCCCGACTTTGCGCTGGTGGTGGGCGTGCCCGCACGCCAGATCGGCTGGATGAGCCGCCATGGCGAGCAGCTTGACCTGCCCCTTGCGGGCAATGCCCAAACTACCTGCCCCCATACCGGCGACCGCTACATACTGACCGACGGCGTCTGCCGCCTGGCCTGAGAGCTCCTATGCAATTCATCGATCTGAAAAAGCAATACCAGGCACTGCGCGACCCCATCAACGCGCGCATCCAGGCCGTGCTGGATCACGGGCAGTACATCATGGGCCCCGAGGTCAACGAACTCGAAGCCGCCCTTTGCGCCCATAGCGGCGCGCGCCATTGCATCACGGTGGCATCGGGCACCGAGGCCCTGCTCATGTCCCTGATGGCGCTGGGCATCGGGCCGGGCGACGAAGTCATCACTACGTCGTTTACCTTCGTGGCCACCGCCGAAGTCATCGTGCTGCTGGGCGCCAGGCCGGTATTCGTGGACGTCGAGCCCGACACCTGCAATATCGATACGTCGCTGATCGAAGCCAAGATCACGCCGCGCACCAAGGCCATCATGCCGGTGTCGCTGTACGGCCAGGTGGGCGACATGGACGAAGTCAATGCCATCGCCGCGCGCCACGGCATCCCCGTCATCGAAGACGCCGCGCAGAGCTTCGGCGCCACGTACAAGGGCCGCAAGAGCTGCAACCTGTCCACCATCGGATGCACCAGTTTTTTCCCCAGCAAGCCGCTGGGCTGCTATGGCGACGGCGGCGCCATCTTCACCGATGACGACGCAATTGCCCAGGCTTGCCGCGAAATCCGCGTGCATGGCCAATCGGCCCGCTACTACCACACGCGGGTCGGCGTGGGCGGCCGCATGGACACCCTGCAATGCGCCGTGGTGCTGGGCAAGCTCGAACGCTTTGAATGGGAAATCGGCCAGCGCATCGAAATCGGCGCCCGCTACAGCCGCCTGCTCGCCGACCTGCCGGCCGGCGCCCGCACCGTCACCGTACGGCCCGACCGCGACAGCGTCTGGGCGCAGTACACCGTCATGGTCCCCAACCGCGACCAGGTGCAGGCCAAACTGAAAGAGGCCGGCATACCGACGGCCATCCATTACCCCCGCCCCATCCACGCCCAACCGGCCTACGCGCAGTATGCCGAAGGGGCCGGCGCCACGCCCGTATCCGACATGCTTGCCGAACAGGTCATGAGCCTGCCCATGCATCCCGACCTGGATCCCGCCACGCAAGACCGGATCGTGGCCGCACTGCGCGACGCGCTTGCCTGATCGCTCTATATTTCGGCTCGCATGACACTTCCAGTTCTTCTGGTCTCGGTCGGCACATTTGCGCTGGCATGGCTATCGACCCGCTGGGCAATAGCACTGGCAACACAGAAAAACCTACTGGACCATCCAAACCATCGCAGCTCGCATGTCCGCGCAACTCCGCGCGGAGGCGGCATTGCCATCGTGCTGGCTCTCTACGCCGGCACGACCGCGCTATACGCGATGGATCTGGTACCCGGGCAACTACTGCTCGCGCTGGCGTGCGGCCTGCCTGTCGCGATTGTGGGTTATGTCGATGACATAATTTCCCTCAGCGCTCGGGTAAGACTACTGGTACAGGCGCTCTGTACCGCCGCCTTATTGTGGCTGGCAGCCCCCCTTCCCGAGCTCTCATTTGGCAGTTATGTCATTCCGGCTCCCGCTGCAGCGGTGCTGTATGGCGTAGGAATCATTTGGCTGACCAATCTCTACAACTTCATGGACGGCATCGACGGCATCGCATCCGGGCAAGCCATAGCGGCAGGTGCGGTGTGGGCGCTTGGGGCGCCTTTGGCGGCACCTGCCGCCCTGGTGCTGATCGGCGCGGTTGCAGGCTTCCTACGTCACAACTGGCCACCCGCACGCATTTTCATGGGCGACGTCGGGAGTGGCTTCTGTGGGTTTACATTGGGAGCGCTCGCGTTGATATGGGCGCGCGATAGCAATACGCCCATCATATGGTGGCTGATTCCATTGGCACCTTTTATTTCCGATGCAACCACTACGCTCGTAGTGCGCATATTGCGCGGCAAGAGGCCGGGCGTCGCCCATCGATCGCATGCATACCAACATTTGGCGCGGCGCTTCAACGCGCATCTGCCAGTAACCCTAATTTATACAAGCATATCCACGCTATTCGCCGGGACCCTGTTCTGGTGGGCAAGCGCAGAGCCCATCCAGCGCGCGTTGCCGGCGCTTCTTGCGTGCACTGTCCCAGTGTGCGTGGTAGCAGCGTTGCTAGGTGCAGGCCGGGATTGACCCTCCCCCTGCTATAAGAACTATGACGACAGCGCAATGAACATCGTGATCTTTTCGCATTACGCCGGTTCTCCTGAACATGGCATGGTGTTCCGAAACTACGCTATGGCAAGAGAATGGGTGCGCCAAGGCCACGATGTGACAATTGTGGCCTCCGGATACTCCCACGTACGCCAACATCAACCGACCTTCAAGGGCCGCGTTGGGATACAGATGCTCGACGGCGTGCGATATGTTTGGCTTTGGGGGCCCCGATATTCGCCTGCAAGCCACTTCGGCCGGGTCGCCAGCATGGGCGCGTATACACTGCAGTGCCAGCTTTTTCCGCTGCCTGCGGGAAGGCGCTACGACGTGGTCATCGCCTCATCGCCGCACCCATTCACCATTTATCCGGCGGCTCGCCTGGCGCGTCGCCATAAGGCGCGTTTGATTTTCGACATCCGCGATTTATGGCCGCTTACCCCTATCCATCTAGGCGACGCCCCTACCTGGCATCCATTTATCCGAGCAATGCAAGCTGCTGAGGACTATGGTTGTCGCCACGCTGATTTGGTGACCGCCGTTCCGCACAACGCGGAACCCTACCTGCAGAGCAGAGGCCTTGCGGCGGGACGCTTCCTGCCGATCGGAAACGGCGCATTGGTAGACACAGTGCCACCTCAGCCCTTGCCAGAACAGCATGCTGCATTACTGACCCACCTACGAGACAGCAATGCATTCATATTGGGATACGCCGGCACACTGGGCCACGCGAATGCAATGGAAGCCGTCGTCGATGCATTGCCTCGAACGCATTCCCGGGTTCACCTGGTCATGATGGGCGACGGTTCCAGTCGAGAGTCACTCCAAAAGCAGGCAGGGCGACTAGGCTGCCTCGAACGTGTGCATTTTCTGGCACCCGTCACACGTCGGCAGGTTCCGAGTTTCCTGAACCGGATAGATGTAGCGTATGTGGGCCTGCATGCTTCCCCTTTGTACGCCTATGGGGCGAGCCTGACAAAGCTTAACGACTACATGCTTGCAAGCGTACCTATACTTTACAGCGTGGGCGACACTAACAATCCTGTGCAGGCGTCGGGGGCCGGGCTATGTTGCCCCCCTGGCGACCCGTCAGCCATTGCGACTGCTATAGATCAGATAGCAGCCATGTCTTCCGACCACCTGCACGCCATGGGGGCGGCTGGACGCGAATGGTGCTTGGCCAATAACTTGGTAGCGCATCACACCAGGCATATTCTGTCCACCCTCGAGCATTTACCCTCTCGAAGCCGGGCAGCGTAACGATACATACGGCCCCCATCCGGTTAATCCGAGATACTTTTAGTCGCATTTTTTATAAGAGCAGGCCGAGTACATTCTTGATGTACTAGCAGACGATAGAATGAATTTTGGCGTCCACCTACACCCCCCGGCGTGTTGCGCTTCTTGGCGCAGCCAATAGCATACATACGGTGCGATGGGCCAATGGCCTGACGCAACGCGGTATAGCCGTGCATTTGCTGTCTCTGCATCGACCTGCACCCGAACTCTCTGACTCGGTCGAATTCCACCCGCTTCCTTTCGGGGCGCCGACAGGTTATTTCCTGGCGGCACCAGCAGTTCGTCGCCTACTGAAGAAAATCGGCCCAGAATTAGTGAACGCCCATTACGCGACAGGGTATGGCCTGTTGGCGCGCCTGGCCGATACGCGACCATTGCTGCTCTCAGCTTGGGGAAGCGACATCTACAGATTCCCCTGTAAGTCGCGGTTGCACCGGCGAATTTTGGCGAGCAACCTGAACCACGCGACGCTGATCGGCTCCACGAGCCACGCGATGGCACACCGCATCAAGGCCGTGGGCAACTTCCCCGTAGTGGTAACGCCCTTCGGGATCGATCATCTCCAATTTTCCCCTGGTGAGCGGCGCCGCCCCTCGACTGCCGGCCCCATCGTAATCGGCGCTATCAAGGGCCTGGAACCCCAATACGGGATAGACACGCTATTGCAGGCCTTCCACATCGTGGTATCACAACTCGAGCGGTCGCATCCGGACATCGCGCGTCGTCTGCAGTTGCGAATCTATGGTAAGGGCAGTCAACTATCTACACTGCAACAATTGGCCCACGAACTTGGCGTGCAAGACCGCGTGGTGTTCGCGGGTTTCATACCCCACGCAGAGGTTCCCAAAGCCCTGGCAGAACTGGATGTCTACGTCGCACTCAGCCGCCAGGACAGCTTTGGCGTCGCGATACTCGAAGCGTCGTCTTGTGGCGTTCCGGTCGTCGTCTCTGATGCAGATGGTCCTGCGGAGGTCGTTGCCGACGATGAAACTGGTTTCATCGTACCAGTGGAGAATCCGGGCTTCGCCGCTGCACGCATCGTGGATCTCGTGCTCGATCCCCAGCAACGCGCCCGCATGGGAGCCTGCGGCCGGGAACATGTACTGCGGCACTATACCTGGGAACACAGTCTTGACGTCATGCTCGAGGCGTATCGTAAAACGCTGCGTCTGGCGCGTTCTGGCACCGGTCCGGACTTGCCATGAAACTGCTCATGCTGCTGGTGGTGGCCAGCTTCTCGATTATTCACCTGCTCGAATTCCTGAGCTACTACGCGCGTGTAGCCGGGAGCCTGGCCGGCAAGCCGGTAACCGGCTATGCCATCCAGAACGCCACCACGACGGTCACACGATTCTTCTATCTGGCGTTGATGCCCATGCTGGGCTTTCTGATCGACCGCAGCCTGCCGCGCGAACATTATCTGTATATGGGGCTGGCGGCCTTAGGCGGCGCCACCATGCTATCGCTGCTTGCCTATGCGCTGCGCTACCGCTGGATCGTGCGGCTGGCCAATTTCATTACGCGCAATGAAGGGCAGCCCCTCATCACACTGGGTGAACTACGCACCAAGCTCGATGCGCCGACCGCACCGGCACCGGCCACCATTGCGCCGTTGGCCGCGGCCGTGTTTCTCTGCTATGCCCTGGGCGTATTGCTGTCGTATTACTTCGCGCTCGTGTTCCATGATTACCGCAGCACGATTTCACAGTTGTCCGGCATCATCAACGGCGGCGCCACGGTGCTGCTGACTTTTATTCTCGAACCCCGTATCGCGCACATTGTCGACAGCCACACGCCTGCCCGAGTTTATGCTGCGGTGCAGCGCATGTTGGTGGGCAGACTGATTGCCGTAGGCATTGCTGCGCCCGCGATTTTTTATGCCATCTGCTCTGCCTTCCCCTGACTATCCGCGCTTCGCATTGGCGCAGCGGCTACTGGTGGCCGCCTGCGTCCTGATGCTGCTGGGCTCGTCGATATACCTGGCCCCCCCGTTACGACCGTTCCATTGGGGCCTAGCGCTGTTGGCCCTGGCGTTCTGCATCGATGGACATACCCGCCGCAGCCTGTTGTACGGCCGAGTCATGCCTGCCGCCATCGCGGTTCTGCTGCTGATATGCGCGCAGGCGCTGTGGGCGCACAGCTTCCCGCGCTACGTACAGTACGCGGTTATCTTCATCATCAGCCTATCGTATGCGCTATTGGGAGAACACCTTGCCCGACAGGGCAGTGCATACCTGCGCTGGCTACCATGGTTGGTGGCGCTATGGTTCTTGATGGCGCTGGTGCCGTGGTTTGATCTCATCACCTATTCCGAGCGCTTTCGTGCGCGCTTTCCGCTTACCGGCGGCCCTTGGGACAACATCAACAACATGGCGACCGCTCTGGTCGTGGTCAACCTGCTGTGGCTACTGGCGCGGCGGCGCCTGTCGTTGGCGTTGTTTGCTGCCGGTTGGCTGTACTGCCTAGTGCTGAATCGGCGGGCCGACATGCTGGGCATGATGGTGCTGGGGGCCGTCTACCTGGTTTTTCTACTGGAGGGATCCTGGCGCCGCAAGGTAACGCTGGCGCTTGCATGGGCCGCCGTCACCGGTGCTGGCTTGTTGTGGCAGCAGTATGGCGGCATGACCCTGCGCGCCCTGCCCCAGATCACCCTGAACGACGGTGAATGGGAATTGGTCGCGTCCCAAGGGGATCGGTCCACTGGCTCGCGCAAGATACTGCTCATGGACATGATCGGCCAAGCCCGCGACATGCCTTGGTGGCAATGGTTAGCGGGAATGGGTGCAGGCCAACTCAACGTGCTATGGCCGACGCGAGAGGGACTGGTACCTTGGGGCTCGCCCCACCTCTTCTGGCTAGAGATGCTGTTCTACGTGGGTGTTGCGTGGCCACTGTTCTTATTATGGCTGTTCTGGCGGCTGGACTGGATCGGCCGCACATGCCTGCTGGTCATCGGTATCGCCGGAATAGCCCCAAGTTCGATGGTTTATTTCCAGCCTTTCTGGTTCTTGTTGGGCGCCATGCTTGCACAGTTGCCCCGTCCAGCATACCGTCGTGCAGCTCTGGCAACTTCGGCTAACCGGGCTGCGGCGGCCGAGTTCGGGCGGGCCCCTGCGCGAGACTGATCTGACCGGGCGTTCCCGGTAAAATTCGCCATCCTTCGACCTCAGGCCCACGTTTTTCATGTTCATGCCCGCTGCCTTGCGACGATTCCTTGTGAATCTGCCGCGCCCCTGCAAGCAAATACTGGCGGCGCTGCTTGACGCCGTGCTGCTGCTAGCGTCGTTCTACTTGGCCGTCTGGGCGCGGTTCGAAGTGCTGTACGTAAACCACTACTATGCGATTCTGTCGCTGGTGGCCTGTGCCAGTGGCGTCACTGCATTAGCAGCATTCCGGGTCTACTATTACATCCTGCGCTACATGAACGAGCGCGTGCTGCTGGGCGTTGCGGGGGGGGTTATCGTATCGGTGCTGGCCGTCACCGCCATCGACACGTTCCTGCGCCTGTCGTTTGGCTTGTCGCGCGCTGTGCTGGTCATCTACCCGCTCATCGCGCTCATCCTGCTGCTAGGCGTTCGGCTGATCGCGCGGCGCGTGCTGTTCCCCGGCACACGTACAGCGGCCGCGGGCCTGCAAACGCCCGTCATCATCTACGGAGGCGGCAGCCTGGGTTCGCAGCTGGCGGCCGCGCTGCGGGCCAGTCCGCATTACCTGCCGGTGGCCATGATCGACGACGATCCGCGCAAACACCGCCTGGTCATGGCGGGCCTGCGCATCTACCCGCCATCGCAATTGGCGCGGCTGGTTGCCAAATACCAGGTCGCGCAGTTGCTGATTGCCATGCCGTCGGCCTCGCGCACGCGCATCCGGCAAGTGGTCGAGATGGCCGAGCCCTTCCGGCTGCGCATTCGCACGGTATCCAGCCTGCGCGAACTTGTCGATCCGCGCCGCGGGCCGCGGCTGCGCGACATCCAGGTCGAAGACCTGCTGGGCCGCGACCCCATTCCGCCCATTCCCGAGCTGCTGGGGCGCTGCGTCACGGGCCGCTCCATCATGGTAACGGGCGCGGGCGGCTCTATCGGGTCGGAACTGTGCCGCCAGATCCTCGAATTGCGGCCGCACCGCCTGGTGTTGTTCGAAATATCCGAACCCGCACTCTACGCTATCGAGCAGGAACTCGTCGCCTTGCGCAATGCCGCCGGCAGCGATACCGAACTGGTTGGCATTCTGGGCTCGGTGCGCGACTACGAGCACTGTCTGCTGCAGTTGCGCCGCCATGGCGTGCAAACCGTGTATCACGCTGCCGCCTATAAACACGTGCCCATCGTCGAACACAACATTGCCGAAGGCATACAAACCAATACCTTTGGCACGCGCGCCATGGCCCGCGCCGCCATCGCAGCGGGCGTGCAAGACTTCGTGCTGATCTCCACCGACAAGGCGGTACGCCCCACCAATGTCATGGGTGCGTCGAAGCGGTTGGCCGAACAGGTGCTGCAAGGCTGTGCGCAAATCGGGTCCGCCACGCGCTTCTCGATGGTGCGCTTCGGTAATGTGCTGGGCAGCTCGGGCAGCGTGGTGCCGCTGTTTCACAAGCAGATCCTCGCAGGCGGCCCCATCACCCTGACGCACCCGGACATCACGCGCTATTTCATGACCATCCCCGAGGCGGCCCAGCTGGTGCTGCAGGCAGGTTCCATGGGCGAGTCGGGCTCGGTGTTCCTGCTGGACATGGGCGAAGCCGTGCGCATCCGCGACCTGGCCGAGCGCATGATCCACCTGTATGGCCTGACTGTGCGCGACGAAGAAAACCCGTCGGGCGATATCGAGATCCGCATCACGGGGTTGCGTCCGGGCGAGAAACTGTACGAAGAACTATTGATCGGGGAAGCTTCGCAAACCACCGAGCATCCCCGCATCATGAAGGCGCGCGAACACTGCCTGCTGCATGCCGAACTGGAAGCCGGCCTGCGGGGGTTGCAGCACGCCCTGCAGGCCAACGACCGGGACGGCGTGCTGCGGCAGCTATGCGAGTTAGTGCCCGAGTATTCGCCGCCCGCGGGGGCACTGAGCGGCTACGCCAGCAGTGTGTCAATTATCGAGACCAGCCGGCGATGATTTTCGGCTGTATTGAAATGCATGCGCTGGGTTTTCAAGGCGTTGGCGCGTAACGCCGCATAGCGCTCGGGAGAATTACGTGCCGCGATGATTTCCCGGGCGGCAACGTCCGTGTCCGGCGTGGCCGGCAGGAGTAAGCCCCCTCCCTCCTGCAACATACAGGGAACACCTCCAACCGCAGTCGCCACGACCGGGATGCCGAATGCCATCGCCTCCATGATGGACACCGGCTGACCTTCCGATTGGCTCAGGTTAATGAAGAAATCTACCGGCGAGTCCCGGTACCACTGCTGAATGCGCGAATGCGGCACCTCTCCCATGAACTCGATCGCTAGGTTGGCAGGCGGCGCAAACCGTCGCAAGCCAGCGTGTTGCTTCGAACAGCCGAAATGGGTCCAGTTCACAGACAAACCAGGCGCTTGGCGCGCAATCGCGGCAGCCAACTGAGCAATGAGCGGTAACCGCTTGTTGGCCGTCGGGTAAGAACACGACACCAATTGAATGCGCTGACCGTCGGGCGTGGGGTTGAGCCTGGGCTCTACTGCCACGCCCAAGGGCGAGATGATGGAGGGCGTCTTGACCCACGAGTACCGTTGCGCTGCATAATCACGCGCCTCTTCCGACAGGAACACGACGCGATCAAGCAGGGGCAAGGTTTGTTCGCGATAGGGAATGTAGCCTCGGTTGTGCGGCCGCTCTTCATATAGGTCATAGCCGTGCGCCCGAGTGATCCTCAACGAACCGTCACGCGGCAAGAACCCTATCCCGGCTGTCTCGCCTTTAAACCAGTATGTGTACAGCACGTCGTACGTACGGCGCTTGCCGAAGCGAAGCATGCTCATTGTTCGCACACTCTCTTTTAGGAAGTGAGCGAATCCAGCCCACTTGCCGTGCCGCATGGCAATGCGCATCTCTTTCCAGAAAAACCCCGCCCTGCCAAGCAATACCATGGTGACGAGTAACTGCCCGGGCTTGTACATGCTGGCAAGCCCACGGTCCACAGTGACTTCCGGGGGAAGATCGGCGTCCAACCGGGCGATCGGCCGCACGGGTGCGATCGTCACCCTGTAGCCGGCGGCGAGAAACGCATGGATCTCGGGCAGGATGAACCCTTTCTCGCGAGCGGCTGCATCAGGATATCCGTTGCTGATGAGCAATAACTGCTTAACGGCCATTCCTGACCACTCTCCCGAATAATGCCAGCCGCGTCGCTTCTTTGATCTCGTGATCAAGTCGACCCACCACGTCCGCCCTGTCGGGGGCACGTCGTTGCCAATCGGCTATATAGCGACGAATGCGCGGCGCCGCCTCAATTACATTGGTTTCTGTATTGGGAATGCGAAGACAGTAGTCGGTATTGTGCAAATCTGGATCGTCATACCCAATGATCACCGGAATCCCGTGGGCCAGATACTCCCGGACCTTGAGCGGCGTAGCTTGTTCCATCTGCTTGCGGTGAAGCGCCAGGGTTCCAAACGCCACGTCGGTATTGTAGTACAGGGCAGTTAACGATTCACCATACAAAGCACCGTGGCAGATGAAATTGGGTGGTCCAGATTCGGTATAACCCGGGACGACAATGTGAAAGTCACAGTCTGCAAGCAGGCCGGCCAGCGCCCTCAGCTTGTCCACCCCGTGCCACGCTTGATTTGGCGAGCCGACGAATAAAAGTTGGGGACGCACATTATTGGGCGGGGGCCGCGGCACGATTGCCTTCACGTCGTAGCCGTTGCCAATAACCGCGCGCAGCGCCGGGCCCGCCTTCACGGTTCGGTCGATCTCTGCGGTAACGGACACGATAGCCCGTGCAACGCGCGGAAAGAACGACCGCGAAAATGAATCCAGTCGATACTTAAGCATCGACTGCTGCCTGTACTCGTGCAAAGCAATGGAATTAAACTCGATTACCAGCGGGGCCACATGGCATGCCCGCACGGCGCCGGGCCACCATAACAACTGTCGCATATAAACAAGGTCGGGTGTCCATGCAGACAGGGCTTCCCGGATTCGGCCATTTGACCGCCATGCAGCCAACGTCGGCTTTCCGCCCGAAGTATCGTTGAACAGATAAGTGATGCAAGGAGCCTGAGGATTATCATTCCGGCGCCGCAACACAAAGTGATGCACCTCGTGCCCCGCTGATCTCCAGAAGCGGGCGTGACTTCTGATCTTCTGTCCGACGCCGGACGAGTCTTCGGGCGACTCAAACGTCAAATACGCGATTCTCATTGTTCCGACTTTAGTTGGGCTGTCGCACTGACCCGAAAACACCCGTCTCCGCACAGGCACGACATTGTAGCGCCGCAGGGCTGCGCGGCAGTAAAATTACGGCTCTCGGTAGAAGCGATGCCCCTCTGCACGGCTGAACGGTAAAAGGACATTTTTCGATGATCAGCATCCTGGACTACGGCGTCGGCAATCTAGGTTCCATCTCGAACATGTTCAAGAGGCTGAATGTGCCGGTTCAGCTGATTTCTGCGCCCGTCGAGGTCATGCAGGCGAAAAAACTGCTGCTGCCGGGAGTCGGGGCCTTCGACGCCGCCATGCAGGCCCTCGCCGATCGCGGGCTCATCACGCCGCTCATCGAAAGTGCGTCGCACCGGCGCATCCCAATGCTGGGCATATGCCTGGGCATGCAGTTGCTCGGGCGCGGCAGCGAAGAAGGCCGCATGAAAGGGCTCGGCCTCGTCGACGCCTATTGCCGGCGCTTCTCGTTCTCGGATACCCGGCTCAAGATTCCCCACATGGGTTGGAACCAGGTACGTCCCATCAGGCCAGGACCGCTGCTGCAAGGATTCGAATCTCCGCCAAGGTTTTATTTCGTGCATAGCTACCACATGGAGTGCATGGATCCGTCCGACATAGTGGGCGAAACAATACACGGTCACCCCTTCACATCTATGGTTCAGCGCGGGAATATCCATGGGGCACAATTTCATCCCGAGAAAAGTCACCGCTTCGGCATGGCGCTATTGCGTAACTTCGCGGGGCTTTGACCACGGGCACGCCGCGGTTCATCCACGTGGCATCGCGGCTATCGCGTCTTGATAGACCGCCGATACCTGGCCCACGCACTTCTCGAAATCGGCGCGTTGCTCAACTAACTGGCGATTCCTACCCAGCGCATACTTGCCTCCGTCCGGACCATCAAGCGCCATGGCAAGTCGATCACACAGCTGCCCGGCATCCGTCGGGGCAAATAGATAGCCGTTATCACCATTATTGATCCACGCCCGATTCGCCGGAATATCACTAACGACCGGCAAGCACCCAGAGGCCATCGCTTCCATCATTGCAACCGAGCTACCGTCGGACAGCGAAGGGCTGACGTAGATTCGATGTGCCGCGTACAGAGCCGGCATAGCGTCTGGCGCGATCGCACCCGGCAAGGCTACCCGGTCGCGGATACCCAATGTATCAAGCCGGCGCTCAATCTCGGCCCGTCCTTCACCATCACCGGTAATGGTTGCCTGGAAGGGTACACCGCGCGCATGCAGTAGGCCCAAAGCTTCTACCAAAGTTGGGATGTTGTATACAGGCTTGAAATTGCGCGCGCAAAGTATCGTACGCCCACGCCCAATCACCACGTCTGCCGGGGCGGGATAACGACCCAGGTCGATCCCATTGGGAATTACCGTTATGCGTCTGGCACCAAGGCGTCGAACCGCCTCGCGCATATGCTCGCCACGAACGATGACGTGCCCGGCCCGCCTGCAGGCGTAGCGGGCCAGCCAACGCCGCTTCCGTGAATCCATCCCGATCAATACGTCACTTCCCATCGCTGTACAAACCAAGGGGCGCGCACCCGCCAAGGCTGCGATAAAACCGTACTCGATAACATGGTGCGCATGCACCACATCCGGCTGCACGCGTTTCAGAATTCGATGCAGGCAGGCGGCCGAAACGACCAGCCGCGGAATGAACGGCCCGCCCGACGGGAGTGCATGGGTGGTGACTCCAGGCCACGACATAGGGCGGGCACTGGCGACGTGCACATCATGCCCCATGGCGGCGTACTTCAAAAACCACCGATGGAAGTGCGTCGAGCGGGCGTCCGCCAAGTAGAGAATCTTCATGACCGCGATCGCCTGTCAAGCAGGCTCCAAATACGAGCACGCGTGGGCCGGTCGAACATGACCAAGAAAGCCCCCACCCATAAAGCCGAGTATGCTACAGCGGCGATCAACCATTGAGTACCGCCCTGCAAGGATGAGGGCACCCGATACAACAGCGTACCCAGAAGAATCGTCACGCCGACGATCATCAAAGGCCGGCGGTAAGACCAAGCCATCGGATGGGCCCGCTGAGCTAGCCAGGCTTCGATCACTGCCCGCACGATAAAGCCGAGCATGCTGCCGAACGCAATGCCGGCAAGGCCGAACAGACTGCCCAGCACGTAGATCGCACCCAGCGATACCGGCAGATACACCAAGTATGCATACAGTGTCAGATAACTTTTCTTAGAAAATCCGATGCCAATACCAACCACCCAGCCGATCGCCTGCGCGGCGACTGCCATGGCAAGCGGGAACACCACGGCCGCGCCTTCGGCATAACGGCCGGCAGTGAGCAGGGCAAGGAGGCCGGGGGCGAACAGCGCCGCTCCCAGACTGCACAAGCATATGACCAATGTGAAGATTTTCAGCACTACGTTGTACGTCTGGATAGCGTCGCGCTGCTTGTACAAAGACATTGAAAACGGCCCCCACGCCATCTGGAATGCCTGCACGATCAAATTCAACAACATGGCGATCTTTGCCGCCACCGCATAGGCGCCGAGCTCGCGCGCGCCCAAAATCCACGCGGTAATAGAACGCTCGAAAACCGGCACTAAGGTGCCGATCAAACTGATACACCCGTACGGAATCGCGAAGGGCAACATCTCGCGCATGAACTTGAAGTTCGCCGGCACGGTCAGCCACTTGCGTGATAGCCAGACGCCAAAAAGCGCAAAAACCAGCTTTGTAGTGATCGCGATGACGTACAAAGCCTCGATGCTCAAGGTGAACCATTTGGCCCAGATCACCAGCCCAGCGACGAAAGTCAAGGAACTGCCCAGAGAGACCGTCAGGAACGCCCGGCGCCGGAAGGTCCATTTCAGCAGGTTCTGTGAGAAGTTGATCAGTACAATAAACGGTACCTGCAGCAGCGCCAGGCGCATCAGGTAACGCGCATCTGGCGACTGGACCAGCATGCCAATGATAACCGGCCCGAAAACCAGGATGAAGGGCAACAGCAGGATGATCAACGACACCTGCAGTATCAACGATTGGGAGATCAGTTGGCGGCGAGCTTCGACAGCTTCGTATTCATAGTAGTACCGGGCAACGGCAGAGTCCTGACCGAAAACCAACGTACGGGAAAACAGCATAACCCAAACTGTGAACAAGTCGATCCAGCCATACTCTTCAATCGAAAAATGCCTTGCTAGTATCGGAAAGGTAATAAGCGCGAGGCTGCGTTCGATCGCGGATGCCCCTCCGTACAACAGCGAATCTTTTGCCAGGAACCTCAATCGTTGGGCAAGCGGAAGCTTGCGCACGTCATTCGAGCTCATTGGCCTTTCCGTAACAAACTCATTTTCCGCTCAACGTAGGAGAGGTAGCGTTGAATGATGGGTTCGACCACCCGCCGCTCGTACCACTCACGACCCTGCTTGCCCAGTAACATCATTGATGCGCGAGACTGGCTGCAATGCACCAAGGCGGCAGCGATGTCATCCGGCTCGCGCGCGTTCACAATCGGGTATAGATCAGGATATTCATCGGCATACAAGGCGTCATCGCGATACGCCATAATAGGCTTACCGGCGACCATCGCCTCAAACAGAATCCCGCTCATCATCCAGGAGTTCTCGAACTCGCCACATACCAGATCCGCCATATGGATACCTGCCATCAGATCTTTGCGATACATCTGGGGCAGCCAGGCAGTGCTATCTTGTATGCCTAGTTCTCGTGCATACGCACGCGTGCGCTCAACATCCTCCCCATACTCCAGCATGACCAATACGGCATTGCATCGTGCAGCGCTTTTCACGAACCGGGCCCACCCCGCCAGTAGGCGTTCCACGCCCTTCGCCGCCGGCTCGGGGCCGACACCTTTACGCCAAACATGCCGGCCGTGATAGACAACCATCAAGTCATGGCCGGACCGCAACTGCGCAAAACGGTCGGTCCAGCGGGAGCCGGCATAGATACCGTCGATGTTCTCGGCGGCGTACATCGGCCCATAAACCATGGGCATCCCTTCAAACCAACGCGTCGAATTGCCTGCAAGCTTTGCATACCGGCGTTCGTATAGATCGTTGGTACGACTCATATGAAACACGGCCGCTGATCGTATCCCACGGCGCCGTGCATACACCTGGTAGGCCTGCGCCGGCCATCTCACCGGGTGGCCGGTAAATCGATAAAACGTCGATCCCCAGATGTCGCCGCCATACGGACAAAATATATCTAGCGGCCTTCCCATGCGGTATGCGTAGGCGGGCGCAATGCCACACCCCACCAGCACGTCGTAGGCGTCGAACTCTGCCCGCAGGCGCTCGCGAGTCAGTTCGCGAAACCGCGTCTCCGCCGGCCAGGACAAGGTCCGGCAAAAGGACTCATACTGGCTGTCATAGCTATCGCAAGCCGGGTGAAAATGCTCGAAATCAGAGTGGTACATGAGCACGTGCGCATCCACACCACGATCGCGCAAATAACGGGCAATCGAGAAGTGGTTGTTGTTCATGTTGCCGATGAACGCCACGCTGGGTCTAGCCATGCTCATGTCCCTTCAGGGTTTCGCGCAACCGGGACTGGTCCGGGAAATTCACCAGCACCCCCATACCTTTCCCCTGGTAAACCACCATGCTGCCCACGCCAACCGCCGATGCGTGGCCTATTTTGACGGCGGCCTCGATATCCGCGATGCTGGCACAGCCGCCATGGGCTATCAGGGGAACGGACACGGCCTCAGCCACGGATCGGATCAACTTGGTATCAATCCCGCGCCAGGTGCCTTCCCGATCGATATCCGTGAGCATGATCTCACCCGCGCCCAGAGACTGTACTTCGATCGCCCACGCCACCGGATCTTTGCCCGTCTTGACGGTCCCCCCATGGGTATGCACGACCTCGCGCCCCCGCCAGGTTCTTTTCACGTCGATCGACACGATCAAGCTTTGGCTGCCAAATACCTCGGCAATCTGCCCGATCAACTGGGGGGCGCGCACCGCGCTCGTATTGATGATCACTTTCTCGACGCCGATCTTGAATATGCGTTCCGCATCCAGCAAAGACGAAACCCCGCCGCCATAAGCTAGCGGCATGAAGCATTCGTCCGCTATTTCGGCCAACAGCGAAAAATCCGGCTCGCGACCCTCTATCGTCGCGCGAATATCCAGCACGATCAGCTCATCGACTTCTAGCTCGTTGAATATCCGCACTGTATTGACAGGGTCGCCAATGTATCGGCCGTTCTTGAACCGAACGGTTTTGACGAGTGCCCCGTCACGCAGCAACAGGCAGGGGATGACTCGAGTCTGCAGCATGCATCACCTATCAATTTGGCGCGGCATAACGCCTTTCCGTGGACTTCAACGACGCTCGTCGGGCAGGGGAAAACAATACTTCAGGTAGAAACTCATGGGCACCAGGTTTGCATCGGCCAGGACCTTGAACAGCGGCCGCATGCGCTCGAAACGCTTCTTGTAAGTAGGAAAATCTCGGAAAGTCCGGTTGGGTCCTGCCATCAATTGTGCGTATTGCTCATCGCTCAGACCCATACGCTTCTTGGCGTACGCAATCAGTTCGGGATCCGGCACGATCGGGGTGTCGAGAATGGCCAGCGCCTCGTCGCGCGGTGTCTTGCCTGTACGCACCTCGGCCGACAGGCTCAGATTCCGATTATCGATGCCGAATTTTTGCGGGTTGTATACCGTATGCAAGAACGATGTGGCGCGGTTTTCAAGGTGATGTCCACCGTAATACTGCCACCCAGTCTTTTCGGTGAGAATCTGGCGCGCCTCTTCTTTGGAATATGCGATATACCAAAGTGGCCGCACGAATTTCTGCCTGTACAACAACATCCACTTCATGAAGCTGCCGAATCGCATATTCGGATACGTCTTCGGCTTGATACGCCCATACTGTTTGTGGATGCTCGCGATGTACTTTCCGTCGAAGTAGTTCTTGCCCATGGGCGAGATGCCTTCCGCCTGGAATGAATGGCCCTCCAGGATATAGCGCACCCCGAATTTCGCAGCCGCCTTGCGTATCGTCTGGACGAATCCCAGATCAGTGGATGCATCGAACTCGGGCACCCCCGCCATCATGAATGCCCTGAAGATATCTTCCGACTCCCGGTTGTCCAGCACGTAGGTGTATAGGTCGATCTTCAGTGCAGACGTTACCTTGCGGATGTTCTCGGTGGCGATGGCTGAATTCCAAGTATTGTCGTAATGCACCGCCAACGGCCGCAACCCCCACTCCAACGCCTTGATCAGCAGGTACGATGAATCTGTGCCCCCGCTCACGCCGATGACACAGTCATACTTCTTGCCTTTGCCGTCGCGCCGGATCTCTCGAATGATCGCGTCCAATGCAGCTTGACCACCCGGCTTGCCCGTTTGATACTGTTCTTCGAGCGCTTCAATCTGACGGCAATAGTTGCAAACGCCATCGGCATCAAAGGATATCCCCGAGACATTCGAGTCGTACACACACCGGCTACATATCACCTTCATTTATGCTCTCTTGCAAAGATTGGCACATCGCCGCACCCCGATACCAAGGTGCGGCGCCGCACATTAGTTTCTACCGCGACCGAACATCTGCCCGGGGCGCACATCGACGCTGCGTGCCCATGCCGCAGCAGGCACGATGGCCTCATCAGCCGTTCTGACCGTTGCCACCTTCAGCAGATACTCCCCGGGCAAGCAAGACACCAGCATGCCGTCGTCGTCAATGGCCACCACCGTGCCGCAGGCTCTATGCGGCTCAGCCCTGCGCTGGAAATCTATGTGCGCGGTTTCGATGCCGATTCGGGTCCTGCCCAAATACGTAAAAGCGCCAGGATACGGATGGCTCTGGGCGCGAACCGCGTTATAAATTTGCAGCGCATTCGCCCGCCAGTCGAGCTCGCCGTCCGCAGGCGTGCGGGGAGGCATGACCGTACGTTGTGCGTCGTCCTGGGCACGTCCTGGCACCTCGTTGCGCACCCACGGAAGCAAATCGTTCTGGAGCAACTCGATGGCCAATCGCTGGATACGGCCATACAAGCTTGCGATAGTGTCGCTGAACAATATCTCAGTGGCGCGGCTACCGATGATCTCTCCCGAATCGACGCCTTGGGCGATGCGAAAAAGCGAAATCCCCGCCTCTGCCTCGTTGTTCAGAATGCTCCAGACCAGTGGCGCATGACCGCTATACCGCGGCAACAGAGATGCATGCAAACCCGCAACCTTGTAGCACTCGTAGATCGAGCGCGGGACCATGTGGTACCAGCCTGCCACCACAATCGCATCCGGCTTCTGTTCATCAATGAACCGCAGCAACGCCGGGTCATTCATCCGTCCGTGCATGACGTACACCGGCACATCGCTGCGGGCGTATTGGTGCGCAATATCGCTATGCAGGTAGTTTCGCACACCGGTTTCACTATAAGAAATCTTGAAATCGCGAGGCGCCGTCAAAATGCCCACGATCTTGATCTCTTCGCTCGCGAAGAGCGCTTCGAGGCATGCGAGACCGAAGTTGCTGGCGCCAACGAAAAGAACACGTATAGGCTTCATGGCAATTGCCTCAGGTACTCATCAAAGCTCAGCAAAGACCAAATCAACAGGCGTCGATTCTCGCGGCCCTCCAGGTGTTCCTGTACCAGGCCATGGACACTGCTACGATCCAGATAAGAATAAATGGGAGCATCGCCTTCTAGCAGGCGGCGGCGCACGAACTCCATGCTTTCGCCCTTGAACCAACTGGCGTCGGGCGCGGAGAACCCCTGCTTGGCCGCAGTTACGATGTCCGGGGGAACATACTTGTTCATGGCGTCACGCAAAATTTGTTTGCCGTCACGGGTACGTTCGAAATACTTGCTGGATTTCAGCCCCGGCTCGTTCTCATTCAGGCGTACGACCTCGCTCAGATTCCGGAGCTTGAGGCCTACCGGGCACCGCATGGAGAAGTCGACCAGATCCTGGTCCAAGTAGGGCACGCGCGTCTCAAGTCCGTGCGCCATGCTCAGCTTGTCTTCGACGACCAGCAAGCCGTGCAGGAACGTTTTAGCCTCGAAGTAGAGCGAGTGGTTGATGTAATCTTCGGGCGAATTCAGCCGGTCGGCATGATGCTTGAAGACACTACGGAAAATTTTCCGTGTGTCGATATCCTTGACGTCACGCCAGATCGGGGAAAATACCTGGGAGATGCGGTGAGAAGGAATCAGGCGTTGCCAGAATTCATAATACTTGTCGACGTAGTCCTCGAAATCGATGTTGACGACTGCCCGGTAGTATCGCCAGGGATACCCACCGAACAGCTCGTCGCCGCCCGCGCCCGATAGCACGACCTTCACGAATTTCGAGGCCATCTGGGCCGCATAAAAATTGGGGTAGCTTTGCCCGACGCGCGGCTCTTCCATATGGTGAATCAGCCGGGGCAGCGCTCGCTCCATGTCGCCAGCCTTCAAGACCATTTCGTAGTGCTCGGTCTTGAACAGATAAGACATGTACTCCGCTTTCGAGCGTTCATCGAAATTCAACTCGATACCCGACGCGGAATGAAGGTCGAATCCACAAGTGAAGGTCTTGATATACGGGTATCTTTGCGCAGCTATGGCCGTGATCGAGCCCGAGTCCATGCCGCCGCTTAGGTAACTGCCCAGTTCAACATCCGTCACCAACTGGCGGTTCACCGCCTGTTGGAACAGTCGATCGAGCTCCTCGCGGTATTCAAGGGGATCCGCCGGCGTCGTAGGCTCTTGGAAGTCGTAGTCCCAGTATCGCGTCAGATGCGGATACTTCCCGGCCCCGTCGATGGACAGGTAGCATCCCGCCGGAAGAAGCCGCACATTCTGCAGCAACGTACGGTCGGTGAAGATATTCTGAAAGGTGAAATACTCAAGCAGGGCTGCGCGATCGATTTGCGGGTGCACCTGCCCGCTCGCCAAGATGGCTTTCTGTTCTGAGCCGAATGCGAAAAAAGTACCGGACTGGGTGTAGTACAGTGGCTTTATGCCACAACGGTCACGAGCCAGGATCAACCGCTGCTCGCGCTTGTCCCATAGGGCAAAGGCGAACATGCCGTTGAAACGGGCCAATGCCTTATCCACCCCCCAGGCAGCCAAGGCGCATAAAACGACCTCGCTGTCAGTGCCGGACTTGAAAACATGGCCGCACTGTTCCAGCTCGGCCCTCAGTTCCCTGAAGTTGTAGACTTCGCCGTTGTAAACGAAGACATAGCGGCCGTCATGACTCGGCATCGGCTGACGACCGAGAGGCGACGGGTCGATAATCGCCAAGCGCCGATGTCCCAGCGCCACGGCCTTGTCGACCCAAGCACCCTCGCCATCGGGCCCGCGGTGGGCAATGGCATCGGTCATGCGCTGCAGCATTTCGCGCGTCGCACGTGTGCCGTCGGTATGGATAAAGCCGGCGATGCCGCACATAGTTTGTCTAGTGAAAAAATAAGAGGAAGGTGCCTGTGAAAACGGCACCTGCACGGAACTGGGTGTAGCGCGCCGGCCTAAGCGCGACCCGAGATCTTTCGTATTGCAGTCACCACGTAGCGGTAATCGTCCTCACTCATACGATTGTGTAGAGGGATAGCCATAGTGTGGTTGCTGCAGTCGCGCGCGGCCGGAAAATCGTCATCGCCAAACCCGAATTTTTCGCGATACAGATTCAACATATGCACAGCATGCGTACCGGGTCGCGTCGCAACGCCCATTTGCTGCAGGTCTTTCATTATGTCATTGCGCGCAGCCGGTGCGCGCTCGGGATCGACCCAGGTCACGAAAGACTGCCACCCATGACGCGCGTTCTGCGGTTCGGACGGCAAGCGCAGCCACTCGATATCGGAAAGTTGCGCGCGGTAATATGCCGCCCATTTGGCACGCTCATCGATGAATGAATCGAGCTTACGAAGCTGTACTAACCCCACTGCGCCCTGAAGGTCGGTCATGCGGTAGTTGTAACCCAATAGGTTGAAATCGGGCAGTAACCACGGTTGCGGGCCGTTGTGCCGTTGCTCTTCGGAAATGCTGGCGCCGTGGTTGCGCATTTGGTTCATGACGTCGGCAAGCTCGGCAGACTGAGTAGTGACCATGCCTCCTTCACCGGTCGTTACCGACTTGCGCGGATGAAAAGAGAATGCCGCGGCATCCCCCAAGCTTCCTGCGGGACGCCCCGCATGCGCGGCGCCCGCCGCGCATGCGGCATCTTCGATGATGGCAATGTGGCTCGGCAGCGCAGCCCGCAGTGCATCCACATCCGCACAAAGGCCAAACAGGTGGACTGCGATCACCGCCCGGGTTCGCTCGGTGACCTTGGCGGCCGCCTGCACGATGTCAAGGTTGAACGTCGAGCGGTCGACATCCACCAGCACCGGAGTTGCGCCGCAATATAGCACTGCGTTTGCCGTGGCTACCCAAGTGAACGATGGGACGATGACTTCGTCGCCGGGGCCGATACCCATTGCGGCGAGGATAAGATGCAAGCCCGTCGTGCATGAGGTCACTGCCAATGCATGCGACACCTGATGTCGCTCGGCGAAGGCTTTCTCGAACGCGGCGACTTTGGGCCCTTGCGTCAGCCAACCGCTCATCAAAGGCTCTTTTGCCGCCAACCATTCTTCTTCGCCGGTGCATGGCAATGAAATGGCGATATTCCGGACGTCGGATCGGTCACTCATTGGAAACCTCGATTGTTCTGCCGCCACTCTATTAATTTCTGCAAACCGTCGGGCAGGCCATACGAATATGTAAAGCCAAGGTCTTGCTTGGCCTTTTCAGGGCACCCGATGCGATTCTGTACCATTCGGCGTGCATCGTCATCGCTGTACGGCTTGTACTGAACTCGGAGATCGGATTTTTTCAGATCGAGAATCAAATCGCACAGTTCTTTAATCGTCGTCTGCACACCGGTTCCGACGTTGTAGAACTCGTCAGTCGCCGACGCTTCGAGGGCAAGAACATTGCAGCGCGCCACATCTTCCACGTAAACAAAGTCGTAAGCCTGCGTGCCGTCGCCATTGATGACAGGCGCCTCGTTCAGGTCGATCTTGTTGAGCATGATGGGAATCACGCCTGTGTAAGCCGCGGTCTGGTCTTGGTGAGGCCCGTAGACATTCATGTACCGCAATCCGACATAGCTGAGACCATAACGATCATGGAATGCGTGGCACATTGCCTCGCCTGATATCTTGGTCGCGCCGTAGAAATTGCGATTGTTGAACGGGTGGGCCTCAGTCATGGGGACTTCCACAGCATCGCCATATACGGATGCCGACGACGAATAAACTAGACGTTTCACATTGTTCCGGACACATGCCTCCAGAACATTGAATGTGCCTTCAATGTTGACGTGGAATGCGGTGCGAGGAAAATCCTTGCAATGCAGGAGCCACATCGCGGCGAGATGAACGACGCCGTCTACCCCTTGCATGGCGTCATTCAGCAGATCTACGTCGCGGATGTCTCCCCCATGCGGATAGATCGTGCAACGCGGATCTTTTAGATATTCTGCGATATTGCTCTGCTTGCCGCGCGCGAAGTTGTCGTAGATGACCACTTGGGCGACGTTATGCTTCAGCAGTTCGGCGACGACAAAGCTTCCTATAAAGCCTGCGCCACCAATGACCAAAATTCTTGAGCCATCGAGTTTCATTAAATCCGCCCAGTATTAGTTACATTTACTATTTTCACGATTTGCCACTCTGCCTGTGCAGCTTCCCCAAGTGCGCCGCATAGCGCAGCGGCGCCGTCGCGGCCGGGGTCGGCGCTATTGTATTCCTGCCTGCGCGCGCTTCCATGAGGGTGGCTGGCCACTCGGAACTCTGAGAAAATTGGGTGGCCAGCTTAAGCGCGAGGAAGAATTGAAAGTAATCATCGCCGGAGCAAGCGGTTACATAGGTCGCCAAACCACGGCGGCAGCGTTGCACCGCGGATTCCAGGTCTTCATTCTGACCCGCGACGCGTCGCGAGCCGTGGCCCCAGGGGTCGCGGCATACCCCTATGACGCGCCCCCGCCCGCCGCTTTCCATCAGGCCGACGCCCTGTTCAATCTGGCCGGCCGGGCCCATACGACGGACACCGGCGCGGGCCACGACGCCTTCGACGAGGCCAACCACCAATTGCCGCGGCGCCTGGCTGACCAGGCCCGCCAGGCGGGCGTGCGGCGCTTCGTGCATGTCAGTTCGATAGGCGTGTATGGCAATACGCGGGACGAACCGCTCAACGAGGCGGCCCCCCTTGCGCCGGACACGCCCTATGCCCGTTCCAAGGCCCGGGGCGACGAAGCGCTGCAGCAGCAATATGAAGACGCGCCCACGCAACTGGCGATTGTGCGGCCGCCGATGGTGTACGGGCCGGCTTGCCCGGGCAATTTCGCGCGGCTGCGCAAGCTGCTGCAAACCGGCGCGCCCCTGCCGTTCGGCGCATTGGATGCGCCGCGTTCGTTTATCTATGTTGCAAACCTGGCAGACCTGCTGCTGCACGTGGCGGCACACCCTGCCGGCCACGGCCTTTTCCTGGCGGGCGACGGCTCGGACTACACCGTGCCGCAGCTGCTGCGCGCCATGGCGCAGGAATCGGGCCGGCCGGCGCGCTTGTTCCCGTTGCCTGCCGCGTGGCTGCGGGCCGCCGCAAGGCTGGCCGGCCTGCGCCGCGAAATGGACAGCCTCACCCGGCCCCTGCTGGTCGACTGGTCCCATGCGCATGCAGCACTGGACTGGACGCCCCCCGTTGATCCGGAAACGGCGCTGCGCGCCAGCCTGGCCTGACATCCGCACGTTTCAGGCAGACTGCGTGGCGCGGTCGCGGCGCGGATACGTCAACGCCAGCATCGCCCCCACCCAGATCGAATAGAAGGCCACCGTGCGCATGCCGCGGAACATCAGTTCCGTCAGGCCGAATATGGCAAAGCCCAGGCAGATGCACAGCCCCATGGCGGCGGCCGTACGGATGGCGCGGTCGCCGTCGCCGATGCGGCGGGCAAAGTACCAGGCCGGCAGCAGGTAGATCACCAGCAGCCCGCCCAGCAGACCCAGGGCGCCGTACTGCGCCAGCACGTAAAGCATGTCGTTGTGGGTTTCGCCGTAGGTGCGGGCCACATCGGCCGATACGATGCCGCGCTTCTGCAGGGCTTCGAGGGTGGGATCGAAACCTTTTTCGCCTACCCCGAACACGGGGCTGGCCTTCCACATTTCGAGCGCGGCGCGCGCCAGCTGCAGGCGCACACACACCGACGTGTCGCTCAGCTCGTGCACCTGGCATTCCTTCCACTGCTTCACGCCCGCCTCGACGCGATCGTTGAGCGCATCGTTGGCCGCGATGACCCCGCAGCCTATCGCCACGGCGGCGCCCACGGCGGCCAGCCGGCGCGACCAGGGCACGCGGTTGTAGGCGCACACGCCGATCAGCAGGAACACCGGGATGGCCAGCCATCCCGAGCGCGTTTCCGAAGCGATGAAACCGGCGAACCCCAGGCCGCCGGCCAACAGCTTTACCGCGATCTCGGTGCGATGCCAGCGCGTCAGGCGCCAGCCTATCGACAGCCATGCCATGACGGAGAACAACAGCGTCAGGTTGCCGAACGTGACGCTGTTATAGGGGGTATAGCCCGCTGTATAGGGACGCGACCCGGCCACCTGCTGCGGAAACAGCAGCAGCCACGCCGCAGTGAGGGCCCCGGCCAGGATGCCCCATTGAATCTGGCGCAGCCACGCGGGCCTTGCATACAGCAGCACCCACGTAACGGGCAGGATGGCCGCGGCGCGGATCGCGCGCTCAAGCCCCGCGCCGCTGAATTGCCCGTGATACAGCTGGCTGGCCAGCACAGACGCCACGACCATGACCATGCCGACGCCCAGCGGCTTCCAGGTGTCCCAGAATCCGGGCAGACGCAGCGACGGCCGACAGGCCAGGCCCCCCAGGCCGATGGCAAATGCCAGAACCAGCACGTAGAAGATCACGCTGGCCGCGCTGGACACGGTCATCAACAACGGCGGCGAAACCGCCACCAACACAGGCAGCAGCGCGGCCCAGCTTATACGTAAGAACACCAAAAAACTCCGTGCGCAGGCTGCGCGTTAGAGCCGCCGTGCAAATTGATTAACCAACCAGATTTTAACCGTATCGAATTGTGATATTACGATACATCAAATTATTAAATGAAAATCGTTGTGCAGGCTGGTCGCTTGGCGCAATCTGCCCGTCGGCGTGACAACTGCGTCTTGCAGGGCCACAATGGAACCAAAGCACCCCAGGAGACCGCCATGCGCATTGCGGATGCCCAATGGATACCCTCCACCCCACACCAAACGTGGGATGCCCTCATGGATCCGGAAGTGCTGCAGAAGTGCCTGCCGGGTTGCGTCCGGGTAGAAAAACGCACGGCCACGGAATACGCGTTGTCGTTGCACGCCAGGGTGGCCGGCCAGGAATCGCACTATGAATGCGATGTGCTGCTGTCCGAACTCAACCCCCCGCACGGCTGCGCAGTGGCCTTCGATGCCAAGAGCACGGCCGCAAGCCTGGCGATCGGCACCGCGCAGATCACCCTTTCCCCCAAAGACGACGGCACGCGCCTGGCTTATACCGTGGCGGCCATGGCGGGCGGGTCGCTGGCCCAGGTGGGCGAGCCCATCCTGATGAACGCGGGCGGCAAGCTGGTGAACAAATTCTTCGGCGCGTTCATCGAGCACATGGCCAAGGTGCCGCGCGCCGCGCCTCCCCCCGAGCCCGAAGAGCCCGAGCGCGGCCTGGCCGCTTCGCGCTGGTCGTGGCTGGCCGTGGCGGCGGTGGTGCTGGTCATACTGGGCTACCACGCCTTCTACAAATAGGTGAAATCCCTAAGCCGGCAGTGATATGCTTGGCGTCATGACGACGCCTGCCGCGCCAGCACCCGTTCCTCCGCCCGGTTCCCCCTTACGCTCCCGTCGCGATCTGCTCAAGGCCATGCTCGGCGTGGCCGCCACGGTAGTGCTGGCGGCGTTCGATTCCACCATTGTCAGCACAACGTTGCCCCAGGTGGCCGAAGCCCTGGACGGCATGGCGCTGTATGCGTGGGTGGGCACCGGCTACCTGCTGGCCACGGCGGCGTCCATCATGATTTTCGGTCGCCTGGGCGACCTGTACGGGCGCAAGCCCTTGATGCTGCTGTCAGTGTCCATTATTGCGCTGGGCTCCATCGCCTGCGGCCTGTCGCAGTCCATGCCTCAGCTCATTGCCTTTCGCACGTTGCAGGGCATAGGCGGCGGCATGATGATCGCCACGGCATTCGCCGCGCCCGCCGACCTGTTTCCCGACGCCAAAGAAAGGGTGCGATGGCTGGCGCTGGTTTCGGCCGCGTTCGCCATGGCAAGCGGCGTGGGCCCGTTGCTGGGCGGCGCGGTCACGCAGGCGCTGGGATGGCGCGCGGCGTTTTTCATTGCGCCGGTTGCCGCGGTGGCCGCGCTGTTGCTGCTGGCGCGCTATTTCCCGCGCATACGCCCGCACGCAGGCGCGGCCAAGCCCCGCATCGACTGGCTGGGCAGCGTGTTGCTGGTCGTGGCGGTCAGTGCGCCGCTGGCCGCCATGGAACTGGCGTTTGCCCCCGGGGACGGGCTGCCTATGGTGGCCCTGGCGCTGATGCTGGCCGGCCTGGCCGCCATCGCGTTGCTGCTGCCGTACGAACGGCGCGTGGCATCGCCCATCTTCCCGCTGCGCGTCATCGCCCGCCGGGAATCGCAGCTGCTCAATCTTGCCGCGGTGGCCGTGGGCGCGGTCATGTTCGTGCTGATTTTCTATACCCCGCTGCTACTGCAGGCCGAAATGGGCTATACCCCCAGCCAGGCCGGCCTGCTGCTGACGCCACTGGTGGCGGCCATCCCGGTGGGCAGCATCATCAACGGGCTGTTGTTTCCCAAGCAAAGCGAGCCGCAGCGGCTGATGGTGTTTGGCGGCTGCCTGCTCGCCGTGGGTTCGATGATGGTGTTCGTATTCAGGACGGACACACCTGTCGCCTGGATTCTTGCTGCGTTCTTCGTCAACGGTTGCGCGCTGGGATTCATGCTGCCCAACCTGACCCTGTTCATGCAGATGCTGAGCGAGCGGCGCGACGTGGGGGTGGCGTCGGCGCTGGTGCAGACCACACGGGCCATCGGTAGCGCCGCCGGCACCGCGATGGTGGGCATCATCATTGGCCATACGTCGGTGCTGGACGGCGTGCGCGCCGGCCTGATCATCTGCGCCGTGCTGGCATTGGCCAGCGCAGTCCTGGCGCATCGCGTCAAGATGAAGAACGTGCTCAAGCGGGCCACGGCGCCGCGCCATTCCTGACCGGACATCACTGCCATGCGCTATCGCGACCTGCGGGACTTGCTGCTTCTGGCTGCGGTGTGGGGCGGATCGTTTCTCTTCATGCGCGTGGCGGTGCCCGAATTCGGCCCGGGGCCGCTGATGGAACTGCGCGTGGGGCTGGCCGCGCTTTCCCTGCTGCCGCTTGCCGCGCTGCGCGGCAAGCTGCCGCTGATCGCGCGCCGCTGGAAGGCTATCCTGGTGGTGGGCGCGCTGAATTCCGCCGTGCCTTTTCTGCTGTACGCCTACGCGGCCCAATCGCTGGGCGCGGGTTTCATGTCGGTGGCCAACGCCGTGACGCCGGTATGGGGCGCGGTGATCGGCTGGCTGTGGCTGAAAGACCGGCTGGCGCCATCGCGCATGGCCGGCCTGGCCATTGCCGTGCTCGGCATTGTGGTGCTGGTGTGGGACAAGCTCGATTTTGGCGCGGGTGGCCAGGGCCCCGCCGTGCTGGCCGCCGTGTCGGCTCCCTTCTTCTACGGCATTGCGGCCAACTGGGCCAAGCGCTATCTGGGCGACGTCGATGCCCTTTCCAACGCCACGGGCAGCATGATTGCGGCGTCGCTGGTGCTGGCGCCGCTGGCCATTGCCACGTGGCCCGCGCAGCCCGTGTCGGGCCAGGCCTGGATGGCCACCATCGCGCTCGCCCTGGCGTGCACCGGCGCGGCGTACATCGTGTTCTTCAGGCTGATCGCCAACGTGGGGCCCACCGCCGCCGTCAGCGTCACCTTTCTGGTGCCCGTATTCGGCGTGCTGTGGGGGATGTGGTTCCTGGATGAAACGGTGACCCCGCAGATCCTGGCGGGCGCCGCCGTGATCCTGGCAGGCACTGCCCTGGCGCTGGGGCTGGTGCGGCTGCCCGGCGCCGCAATGCCCAAAGCCTGACGACAGGCGTTTGCGGCTCGCCAATACTTATCAGTTTGAAACAGACGCGACAAAGCTTGTCGTTCCGGCTGGTGCCAGCGAAACATTGCTAGGATTCCGCTGCCCTGTGGCGAATTGGCCAAGCCGCCTGCAGGAGCGCCCGCCCGCCGGGCCAGCGCTGTACCGGCTTGCACCGCACAACGACATGCCCCATGGACGTCAGATCTCTTGAAAGGTCCGGAGACGTCGCCGCGCTGCGCGCGGGCGGCGAGCTCCTGCTCATCGGCCCCTGGACGGTATTCCAGGGGGTTTCGCAGTCGCTGATCATTCGCGATCCCGCCCGCCTGCGCACGGTGCTGTACCCGCATCTGCGCGACGATTCTTCGTTGGCCAAGCTGGCGGCCCTGTACCGCCGGCTTGTGTGCACCGGTTCGGTGGGGGGCCACTACTCGCCCGAACAGACCGCCGAACAGATGGTGGCGCTGATGCGCTTCGGCCAGATCGTGGCGGTATCTTTGCCCGATACCTCTGGCCAGGACGGTCACGGCAACGTGCAGCCCGCGGCGTTCACGGGCAACCCGGCCGGGCCGGTAACGCAGTGGTCGCTGGCCGAGCGTTTCGTCTATGTGCTCGAACGTGTTCCCCCGCATATGCCGCCCGCGCTGGCCACCGAATTGAAGCAGGCGCTCAGCGGCACCAATCTGGCGATCATCGTGGGCGTGCTGGTGGTCTGGGCAGGCTCGCACGCCGTGGGCGTGGGTTTCCTGGCCGACGCCGCGCTGCTGGCCATCGGCTTTGCCCTGGCGGGCTGGGCGATCTTCGACGGCATCAAGCATCTGGTGCAGTTCTTCACCCTGACCAAGAACGCGTCCAGCAGGGCCGAACTGGATCAGGCGGCGCGAGAATTCGCCAATGGCGCCATGACGATAGGGGTGGGCGCGCTTATCGCGCTGCTGACGCGCGGCGCGACGCGCCTGGCGCCACGGCCGGTGGGCCGCTCAACGCCGCAGCCGGCCGAACCCACGCCGCAGACGCCCCGGCAAGTGCGGGAAGCGGCGCCACAGGCGGGCGCCGCGCCCCAAAGCCCGCAGGCGCCGCGCGTCTTTCATACCAGCGATCCGGGCGTGGACACACTGATCAACCAGATCGAAAGCCGGGCCCCCGGCACGGTCCGGCAGGCAGAAATCAATATCATGCGGCCCGATGGCTCGCCCTATACCGACTTCGACATCGTCACGAACACCCATGTCATCCAGGTGAAGACCGGCGGCGGCAATGGTATCGTGAAACAGATCCAGACCAGCCAGCAATTGACTGATCTGCCCGTCATCGGCTTTGACGCGAATAAACTGGCAGGCATGAATCGGTCGTTCAAGCCGTCGATTCTCCATAGCGCGCAACAGAACAACATCACCATCGTCGATAACGTCGACGATCTGATGAAGTTGATTGGCAAGTAATGACAGAGGCACCAGATGCGGGATATCGCATTGATCACCACGGCGACATACGGTCTCGAAGCAATGCAGCAGGCGCTGCCGCGCGATGTTTCTTCGTTCATCGACCAGGATGAGCAACGTCTTGTCTTGCAAGACGACAACATCGACAACTTTATCGAGATCGCCCGCGATGACTCGATAGGCGACTACTACGAAACGCCAGAAGAGCTGGCTGCCCTGGAAAAGCTGCCCGGCACGCCCCGCTTTTACCTGGTGCACTTCAAGAACATCGAAAGACTGAAACGCGTGCTGCGCGACATCGCCAACCGCGACGACGTTATTGTCGACAACGATTTCGGGATCCTGGAACCGGGCGCCGAGTTCGTCCGGCGCTGCGCGGCGTCGCCGGGATGGGATTGGGCCAAGCCCGCGTAGCAGGCGGGATGACATGCATGACTTAACAGGCTCGCGTCCTGCGTCGAACTGGCTGTACCCCGAGGCCGTCCAGGATGCGCGACAGGCATGCATCGACTTTCTGGCACAGCGCGCCGACATCGCGCAGACACAGGCCGCACTGCGCCAATCCGAACAGACCATCGTGGCGCTAGAGGAAAGCGGGCTGCGCGCCTTGCTGTTCGAAGCCGAGAACCAGCTGGAAGAAATTCGATTCACGGTGCCGGATAAGCAGCAGCCCGCAGCTGCGGCAGCCGTGATACGGCGAGTGCTGGACGGGCTTTGCCAACCGGGCAACACGCGGCGCTGACGCGCCGTCGCGTCCCGTTCAGTATTCCCCTGAACGCCCCGTCAATGCCACGCCGATGCGCAAGAGCGTATAGGCCGCCGCATCGATGCCGCGCCGCAGCCAGCCGCGCCGCCGGTAGTCCAGCGGCCGTACAAAGCGGCCGCCGCTGGTAATGGCGCTTTCCAGGCGATGCTGCAATTCCCATGCGAAGGGCTGGTCGTCTACCACCACGTTCGCTTCGCGGGCCAGCAGCAGGCTGAACGGATCCAGATTGGACGACCCCACCATGGCCATGTTGTCGATGACCGCGACCTTGGCGTGCAGGTAACCCGGCATGTATTCATAGATCTCGACGCCGCCGCGCAGCAGCTGGTCGTACAGCGAACGGGTGGCGTGGTACTGCATGTGGTATTCGACCTTGCCCTGCAGCAGCAGCCGCACCCGCACGCCGCGCGCGGCCGCGCGCAGCAGCGCCTTGCGAAACTGGCGGCCGGGAAAGAAGTAAGCGTTGGCGATCAGGATGTCGCGGCGCGCATGCTGGATGCCATACAGATACGCGCGCTCGAAGGTCTGGCGAAACCGCAGGTTGTCGCGCAACACCAGCGCGGCGCGCCGCCGGCCGGCACCCGCAGCGGCCGGGGTGTGCGGCAAGGCCAGGCGCAGGCGCGGCCATTCGCGCGGGTGACGCCGCAGGCGGGCCCAGTTCAGGCGCACCCACAGGAGTTCCTGCGCGTGCACGGCATAGGCCACCAGCGGCCCGCGCACGCGCACCGCAAAATCAAAGCGCGCGCCGGCAATATTGTCGGCGGGGTCGAGATCATCGTAGTCGTCGACGATGTTGATGCCGCCGATGAAGACCGTCTCGCCATCGATGGCCGCCACTTTGCGATGCAGGCGCCGCAGGCGGCTGCGCGACGGCACCAGCCTGCGATACCACGGCGGCTCGGGGCGATAGATGCGGCAGTAGCCGCCCGCATCGGTCATGCGCGCGGTGACAGCTTCCGCCACGTCGGCGCTGCCGAAACCGTCGAGCACCAGGCGCACTTTCACGCCCCGCCGCGCGGCCCTTTCCAGGCATTGCAGCACTTTCTCGCCGGTACGGTCGAGAACGAAGATATAGGTTTCCAGATGGACGCTTGTTTGCGCGGCGTCGATGGCCTGGCATAGCGCCGGAAAAAAATCGGCGCCATTTTGCAAGAGATCGATGGCGTTGTCGTCGGTCCAGTCCAGCCTGACGATGTCGCCCTTCACGGCAATTCAAGCTCCGCCAGCAGGGGCGCATGGTCGGACAGCCGCGCCCATTCGCGCCCGCGCAGCACCCGGGCGCTGCGCACTGCGAAGCCGCGCTGGTAGATGCGGTCGAGCCTGAACCACGGAAACACGGCCGGAAAGGTGCGCGGCGGCGGCAGCGGGCAATAGGCGCCCCCCATGCCCAGCTGGTTGCTGCGTTCGAGCACGGCCACATCATTCGGCACGCCACGCAGCACGTTGCCCAGCCGCCGCACCGAATCGCGCAGGCGCGGCAGCTCGCCGCCGTGGGTGCGCGGCGCATGAGAAAAGACTTCGTACAGGCCCAGCTGCTGCACGAACAAGGGCGCCAGGCGGTCGCCCCAGTCGTTGAAATCGCCGGCCACGAGGATGGGATCGCCCTCGGGCACCAGCCGGCTGATCCGGTCGGTCAGCGCCTGGATCTGGCGCGTACGGCTGCCGGCGAACAAGCCCAGGTGCACGACAAAGCAATGCAGGTTGCGGCCGTCGACCTCGACGCGCGCGTGCAGCAGCCCGCGCTGTTCCAGCCGATGGTCGGAGATGTCCTGGTTTTCGTGTTCGAGGATGGCGTAGCGCGACAACAGGGCGTTGCCGTGCTCGGACCGGTTGCGGATGGCATTGCATCCGTAGGCCACGTCCAGGCGCAAGGCCGCGGCCAGCGATTCGTGCTGGGCATCCAGCAGCGAGATATGGTTGTTGCGGCCCTGAACCTCTTGCAGGAACACCAGGTCGGGACGCAGGTTGTACAACCCCAGGCGCAAATCGTTCAGGGATTCGCGCGTGCCCAGGGAAGACCTTCCCTTGTGGATGTTGTAGCTGACGACGCGGATAAGCGACATGAACCGAATGACGCCCCTTCGTTGTGGAAGCCCCGCGCGTCGCCGCGCGGGCCCCCCGGGTGGCGGGTGCAAGCCGCCAGACGGCGGCTCTGTATGCCCGCAGATTACTTCATTTCACTTCGACATTGCGCAGGCGGATGTGCAGTTCGCGCAGTTGTTTCTCGTCGACCTCGGACGGCGCCTGGGTAAGCAGGCACTGTGCGCGCTGCGTCTTGGGGAAAGCGATAACGTCGCGTATCGATTCGGCGCCCGTCATCATGGTGACGATGCGATCCAGGCCGAACGCGATGCCGCCGTGCGGAGGCGCGCCGTAGCGCAACGCGTCGAGCAGGAAGCCGAACTTCTCGCGCGCTTCTTCGGCGCCGATCTTCAGTGCGCGGAACACCTTGCTCTGTACGTCTTCGCGGTGGATGCGCACCGAACCGCCGCCGATTTCCCAGCCGTTGAGCACCATGTCGTAGGCCTTGGCAATCGCCTTGCTGGGATCGGTTTCCAGGAAGTCTTCGTGGCCGTCCTTGGGGCTGGTGAACGGGTGGTGCGCGGCGGTGTAGCGGCCTTCTTCTTCGTCGTATTCGAACATGGGAAAGTCCACCACCCACAGCGGCTTCCAGTCGCCCGACACCAGGCCGGCCTTTTTGCCGAATTCGCTGTGGCCGATCTTGACGCGCAGCGCGCCGATGGCATCGTTGACCACTTTGGCGCGGTCGGCGCCGAAGAAGATGATGTCGCCGCTTTGCGCGCCGCTGCGCTTGGTGAGTTCGGCCAGCGCGGCGTCGTGCAGGTTCTTCACGATGGGCGACTGCAGGCCATCGCGGCCCTTGTCGGCGTCATTGACCTTGATGTAGGCCAGGCCCTTGGCGCCATAGATGCCCACGAACTGCGTGTATGCATCGATCTCGCTGCGCGACAGCTCGGCGCCGCCGGGCACGCGCAAGGCTACGACACGGCTGCCCGCGGCGGTGGCCGCTGCCGCGAACACCTTGAAGTCGACGTCGCGCATGATGTCGGTCACGTCGGTGAACTCGAGGTTCACGCGCAGGTCAGGCTTGTCGGAACCGTAGCGCTGCATGGCTTCGGTCCAGGTCATCTGCGGGAACGGAGCGGGCAGCTCGACGCCCTGCACCGTCTTGAAGACATGACGCACCATGTCTTCGAAGATCTGGCGGATTTCGAACTCGTCCAGGAACGAGGTTTCGCAATCGATCTGGGTGAATTCAGGCTGGCGGTCGGCGCGCAGGTCTTCGTCGCGGAAGCACTTGGTGATCTGGTAGTAGCGGTCAAAGCCCGACACCATCAGCATCTGCTTGAACAGCTGCGGCGACTGCGGCAACGCGAAGAAATGGCCGGCGTTGACACGTGACGGCACCAGGTAGTCGCGCGCGCCTTCGGGCGTGCTCTTGGTCAGCATGGGCGTTTCGATGTCGATAAAGCCCAGCTGGTCAAGGAACTTGCGCACTTCGATCGACACGCGGTAGCGCAGCATCAGGTTGCGCTGCATCTGGGGACGGCGCAGGTCCAGCACGCGATGCGTCAGGCGAGTGGTCTCGGACAGGTTGTCATCGTCAAGCTGGAAGGGCGGCGTGATCGACGCGTTGAGAATCTCGACGTCCTTGCACAGCACTTCGATTTCGCCCGAAGCCAGTTCCGGGTTGGCCGTGCCTTCGGGGCGCAGGCGCACCAGGCCGGTGACGCGCACGCAGAATTCGTTGCGCAGACGCTCGGCGGTGGCGAAGGCTTCGTTGTCGGGATCGAACACGATCTGCGCCAGCCCGGCGCGATCGCGCAGGTCGATGAAGATGACCCCGCCGTGGTCACGGCGGCGGTTCACCCAGCCATACAGGGTAACGGTCTGGCCGAGATGGTCGCGACAAACCTCGCCGGTGTAGCAGGTACGCATTGCGGGATGACTCCTAGGTGCTGTGGTCAGCGTAAAAATTCAAGAATCGACGGCCGGGGCCATCGGGATGGGGGCGGCGGCCGCGGCCGGGACAGCCGGCGGCGCCACGACGCCCATGGAAACGATGTACTTCAGGGCCGCGTCCACGCTCATCTGCAGCGCGACCACCTGGTCGCGGGGCATCATCAGGAAGAACCCCGACGTGGGATTCGGCGTGGTGGGAACATAGACGCTTACATGCTCACCGGCCAGGTGGCCGGCGATCTCGCCGCCGGGCGCGCCCGTCAGGAATGCGATGGTCCAGCAGCCGGCGCGCGGATACTGCACCAGCACGGCCTGGCGAAACGCCTGGCCGTTGGGCGCGAGCACCGTATCGCTGACTTGCTTTACCGAATTGTAGATGGAACGCACCAGCGGAATCCGGCCGAGCAGTGCTTCCCATTGCTCGAGCAGGGTGCGGCCCAGCAGGTTGGCGGCGAACACGCCGGTCAGCAGCACGACGGCGATGACCAGCGCGAAGCGGAAGCCGGGAATATCAATGCCGAACAGCGATTGCGCGGACAAGAAGCCTGGCACGAAGCCTTCGAGGGTTGCCACGAGCAGACCCAGGACCCACAGGGTGATGGCCAGTGGAATCCAGACCAGCAGCCCGGTGATGAAGTGCTTCTTGAAAGCGCGCATGGTATGCCGGCGGGTGCTCAGGTCGCGGCGGCAGGAGCGGCAGGGGCGGCGGCGGGGGCCGCAGAGTCGCTCTTGGCGGGAGAATCGGTCTTGGCCGCAGAGTCGGCGCCCGCTTTGGCGCCGCCCGGCCCGTTGCGGAAGTCGGTGACATACCAGCCCGAGCCCTTCAATTGGAAGCCGGCGGCCGTGACTTGCTTGGCGAACGTGGCCTGGCCGCACTCGGGGCAGGCCGAAAGCGGCGCATCGGAGATCTTCTGCAGCACGTCCTGGGCGTGGCCGCAGGCGCTGCACTTGTAAGCGTAGATAGGCATGACAGGGATTTCCAGGCAAACCGGCGCATCAAAAACCGCCGTTTCACGGCCCGCGACAGGCGGACAGTGACCAGGCGGCGCCGGATCAATACGGGAAAGTGTTGAATTTTAGCGGTTTTTGCCAAAAAGGCCGCAGCCGGCGCCGCACAGGCGGGGGCTGGGTGGCTGCAGGGCTTATTCGGGCAGGATGCCGGCGTCCGGCATGGCCTTGATCCGGCGCCTGCTGTCGGTCTGACGCCCAGTCCCCTCGGGACGGCATCTCTACAACAAGGCGGTGTCTGACACCAAAGGTGTCAGACACCCAATGCCGGGGCGGCCGATGCCGCATGTGGCTCCCGCGGCGGGCCTGGGTCGGTGTCTGACACCAAAGGTGTCAGACACCCAATGCCGGGGCGGCCGATGCCGCATGTGACTTCCGCGGCGGGCCTGGGTCGGTGTCTGACACCTTTGGTGTCAGACACCCAATGCCGCGGCGGCCGATGCCGCATGTGGCTCCCGCGGCGGGCCTGGGTCGGTGTCTGACACCTTTGGTGTCAGACACCCTGTACCGGGACGGCCGATGCGATGTCGGGCGCCTGAAGGGATGGGCTGCGGCGGCGCTCAGCGGCCCAGGGGCAGCAGGAACATGCCCGCCGCCACCAGGGTGGGCACCAGCGCGGCCATGAAAAGCCGGCCCGCCGAGATCGACTGGTCGGGAAAGAATGGGCGCAGGATGGCAAAGCCGGCCGGATTGGGCGCGTTGGCGATGACGGTCAGGCCTCCGCCCGTGACCGCGCCAGCCACCAGCATGTAGCGCCAGAGCTCGCTCGACCCTTCCACGAGCGAACCCAGGTAGGTCAGCGCGGCATTGTCGGTGACGGCCGTCAATGCGGCCGCGCCCCAGAACAACACGGTGGGCTCCAGGCCGCCCAGCAGATCCTGCAGCCACCACTTCTGCAGCCCGCCCAGGATCACCAGGCCCGCCAGGAAGAATCCCACCATCAGGCCTTCGCGAATAAGCAGGCGATCCTGGTGGCGCGCATAGGCGTGGGCAAAGCCGATGAACATCATCAACATGCCCAGGAACACGGCGGGATGATGCGCCGTCAACACCACGCCCACCAGGAACAACAGGTGGATGGCGATGACCAGCGGCGGCACGGGATCGCGCTTGGGTTGGGAGTCGCCGGCCGCATGCACGCCGCCCCCCGTGCCAATGCTGCCGTCGGTCAGTGCGCCGCGGCAGACCCAGGTCAACACGGAGGCGTTCACGAACACCGCGACAACCGCGCGCCAGCCGAAATGGGTGGCCATGTAGGCGGTGTCCCACCCGAAGGTCGAGGCCACCATCAATACCGGCGGCGCCGCATATGCCGTGAGCACGCCGCCGATCGAGATGTTGACGAACAGTACGCCCAGGGTCAGGTACTTGAAGCGGGTGTGACCCGCCATGCGGAAATAGCCGTCGCGCAACAGGATGGCGGCCAGCGTCATGGCCGCCGGCTCGGTAATGAACGACCCGCCCAGCGGCACTACCGACATCACCACGAAGAAGGTGGCCACTTCGCGGCGCATGGGCAAGATGCGCGCCAATGCGCGCACGCCCATGCCGACGAGTTCCAGGATGGGGCGGCTGGCCGCCACCACCATGATCGCGAACACGAACAGCGGCTCGGTGAAGTTGCGCGTGTCCATGTATTCGATGGCCGCGCCGCTGCCGCTGAGCAGGGCCATGCAGACGATCAGCACAAAGGCCCACACCCCGAATACCGCCTCGACTTCCGAAAGCAGGTGCCATATGCCGGCATGAGGGCCGTTGCGATGCGCCAGGCGCGCGAAGACGGGAACGGAAAATGTGTGGATGACGGCCACCGCGAACAACACGGTGGCAAGCAGCTCGATATTGTCAGGCATCAGAAAGCAACCCCGGGATAGCTGTGTGAGACGAAGCCCAGGCCCCGCCCGCGCACGCGAAAACTTCTGGACTATAACGCAGCCGCCGCGCGCCGCAGCAGCTCGGCGCCCTTCTCGGCGATCATCACGGTGGGCGCATTGGTGTTGCCCGACGTGATGGCCGGCATGACCGAGGCATCCACCACGCGCAAGCCTTGCAGGCCATGCACGCGCAGTTCAGGATCGACGACTGCCATGTCGTCCACGCCCATCTTGCACGTGCCTACGGGGTGAAAAATCGTGGTGCCGATGTCGCCCGCCGCCCGCGCCAGTTCGTCGTCCGACTGCAGTGCGGCGCCCGGCCTGTATTCTTCGGGCGCATAGGCGGCCAGCGCCGGCTGCGACACGATGCGGCGGGTCAGGCGCAGGCTTTCGGCCGCCACGCGGCGGTCGGCGCCGGTTGACAGGTAATTGCACAGGATATGGGGATGATCGTCGGCCTGCGGGCTGGCAATGCGCACGTGTCCGCGGCTGGTGGGCCGCAGATTGCACACCGAGGCGGTGAAGGCGGGAAACGCGTGCAGCGGATCGCCGAATTTTTCCAGCGACAACGGTTGCACGTGGTATTCGACATTGGCGCGTTCATGCTCGGGCCCCGAGCGCGCGAACGCGCCCAATTGCGACGGCGCCATGCTGAGCGGCCCGCGCCGCCACAAGGCATATTGCGCCGCCATGGTGGCCTTGCCCCACAGCGTGCCGGCGATCGCGTTCAGCGTCTTGGCGCCGGTGACGCGGTACACCATGCGCAGTTGCAGGTGGTCTTGCAGGTTCTCGCCCACGCCCGGCAAGTCGTGCAGCACCGGAACGCCGCGCTCCTGCAGCAACGCGGCCGGGCCCACGCCCGACACCTGCAGCAGTTGCGGCGAACCGATGGCGCCCGCCGCAAGAATCACCTCGGCCCGGGCGCGCGCGATCTGCTCGCCGCGCTCGTCCAGGCGAAACGCCACTCCTTCGGCGCGGCGATGCCGGAAGACAATGCGCGATACCCGTGCGCCTGTCATCACGCGCAGGTTCGGCCGGTTGGCCACCGGCTTGAGAAACGCGCTGGCGGCGCTCCAGCGCACGCCGCGCTTCTGGTTGACTTCGAAGTAGTCGCAGCCTTCATTGTCGCCCTGGTTGAAGTCGGACACTGACGGAATGCCCGCCTGCGCAGCCGCCGCGCGAAACGCATCGAGCAAGTCCCAAGACAGGCGCTGCCGCTCGACGCGCCATTCGCCCGCCCCGCCGTGAAAGGCGCTGTCGCCGCCGTGATGATTTTCACTGCGCTTGAAGTACGGCAGCACATCGTCCCAACCCCAGCCCGGGTTGCCCAACGCCGCCCAGCCGTCATAGTCGGCGCGCTGGCCGCGCATGTAGATCATGCCGTTGATCGACGAGCTGCCGCCCAGGACGCGGCCGCGCGGGTAGCCCAGGCTGCGGCCGTTCAGGCCCGCGTCGGGCTGGGTGCGGTAGCACCAGTCGGTGCGCGGGTTGCCGATGCAATAAAGGTAGCCCACGGGAATGTGGATCCAGTGCCAGTTGTCGCGGCCGCCGGCTTCGAGCAGCAATACCCGGGTGCCGGGGTCCGCCGACAGGCGATTGGCAAGCAGGCAGCCAGCCGAACCGGCGCCCACCACGATGTAATCGAATACCAGGTCGGTACCGTCGCTGCCGGCCATTGCGCACGCCCTCCTTTGTGAACCGGCGCGCCCAGGCGGCCAGCGGTATGGTGCGGGTTGTAGAACACAAGCGCCCCGGCTGCCAACCCGGACAGCCCCTAATGGCGCGGCGCCGGGCTGCGCCCCCGCCAAGCGGGCTTGACTATACGTAACACAGGTTGAAAGATCGGCTGATAACGTCGATGATTTCGTTCAGTTTTTTGTCAGCTACGCGCCGGACGGTAGTTGCAGTCCGGACGCGCGTTCCGGAGACTCGCATGCCCGCGCCTGCCCTTGCTGTGCCCGTGAATCGCCGCGCCTTGCGCCATGCCATGGCAGCCCTGGCGGCCACGCTGGCCGTGGCCGCCTTGCCGCTGCAGGCGGCCGAACTGGTCGAACTGGACGTCCCGTTTGTGCCCACACCCGAAAAAGCGGTTGCCAGGATGCTGGAAATGGCCGCGGTCGGCCCCCAGGATACGGTGTTCGACCTGGGCTCGGGCGATGGCCGCATTGCGATCGCGGCCGTGCGCGATTTCCGGGCAAGCAGCGCCACCGGCGTGGACATCGACCCGCAGCGCGTCGCCGAGGCCCGCGCCAACGCAAAACAGGCCGGCGTGCAGGATCGGGTGCGGTTCATGGAACAAGACCTTTTCGAAACCGATTTTTCGAAGGCGACGGTGGTGACCATGTATTTGCTGCCCGACGTCAACATCAAGCTGCGCCCCCGGATTCTCGACGAACTGGCGCCGGGCACGCGCATCGTGTCGCATGCATTCACCATGGGCGACTGGGACAGCGACCAATACCAATCGGTAGAGGGGCGCTCGCTGTATATGTGGATTGTGCCGGCGCGGGTGGCCGGCACATGGCGCGTTGCCCATCCGCAGGGCGACATCACATTGCAGGTGGCGCAGCTTTACCAGAAGCTCACCGTGACCGCGCGGCGCCACGACGCCATGCTGGGGGTGCAGCAGGCGCGCCTGCAAGGCGACCGCCTTGAACTGCTGCTTGACGATGGCGGCCAGCCCCTGCGGTTAGTGGGCCGGGTGCGCGGCGACACGATTGACGCCGTGGCTGCCGACGACGCAGAGCAAGGCTGGCAGGCCACCAGGCAGGCATCATGAGCGCAGCATCCGAAACAACAACGGGCCGGCCGGCCGGGCTGTCGGTACTGGATGCGGTCGCGGTACTGGTGGGCGTGGTCATCGGCATCGGCATCTTCGGTTTTCCGCCGCTGGTGGCTCAGCATGCCGGCTCGCCCGCCATGTACATTCTGCTGTGGCTGGCCGGCGGCGTCGTCATGCTGTTGGGTGCGCTGTGCTATGCCGAGCTGGGGTCCACGTATCCGGACTCGGGCGGCGAATACCGCTACCTCAGCCTGGCATGGGGCCCCCGCACGGGCCTGATGTTCGCCTGGGCGCGATGCACGGTCATCCAGACCGGCGCCATCGCCGCGGTGGCGTTCATCTATGGCGACTATGCGCAGCAATTGCTGGATCTGGGCAGCCATGGGCCGGCGCTGCACGCGGCGCTGGCGGTGGCCGCGCTGACGATCCTGAACATGGCCGGCACGCAACCGTCCAAGCGCCTGCAGATCGTGTTCACGGCACTGACGGTGGTGGCGCTGGTGACGGTGGTGGTGGCGGGCATGGTGGCGGGCGACGCCCCGGCGCGCGCGCTGGCCGCCGAAGACCTGCCGATGCAGGGCAATCTGCCGGCCATGCTGGGCCTGGGCATGGTGTATGTGCTGCTGACGTATGGCGGATGGAATGAATCGGCCTACCTGTCAGGAGAGCTGCGGGACCCGGCGCGCAATGTGAGCCGCGTGCTGCTGATCGGCACGGCGGTGGTCACGGGCGTGTACTTGCTGGCCAATGTGGCCTTGCTGGAAATGTTCGGCCTGCACGGACTGCGGCAGGCGAATGCGGTGGGCGCGGATGTGATGCGCATCGCCGCCGGCCCGTATGCGGCAGTGTTGCTGAGCCTGCTGGTGTGCTGCACGGCGCTGAGCACCATCAACGGCACTATCCTGACCGGTGCGCGGGTGTATGTGGCGCTGGGGGCGGATGTGCCGGCGTTGCGCAGGCTGGGCGCCTGGTCGCCGCGCGGGCAGGCGCCTACCGCGGCGCTGCTGGTGCAAGGCGCCATTACGCTGGCGCTGGTGGGTTTTGGCGCATTGACCGATCACGGCGTACAGGCGATGGTGGCCTATACCGCGCCGGTGTTCTGGTTCTTTATGCTGCTGGTGGCGGCGTCGGTATGGCGGCTGCGGCGGCTGTATCCCCAACGGGCCCGGCCTTTCAGTGTGCCGCTTTATCCGTTGACGCCGCTGGTGTTCGCATTGAGTTGCGCGGGGCTGGTCTGGTCGAGCGCGCGGTACGCGGGGGTAGGCGCGCTGCTGGGCATCCTGGTGCTGGTCGCCGGGTTGCCGCTGTTGCGGGTGGCCCGGGGGGTGCCTGCGGGGGTGTTGCGGGATTAGGGGCGCGCCTTGCTGCCGGCCCGATGTCAGCAGGCGCGAGCGGAAGGGGCTTGGGCTTCCTGCTTCATCTGCATGAGCAGGCTGTGCAGCATTTCGGTGGAAAGGCCATGCAGCACCAGGCGGTATCCGGCTTTCAGGGTGGACATGGGCACCAGGGGGTGCTTGTTGTTGACCAGGATGAGATGCTCGGGCGCCCCGAGGATCTGGGCGGCGTAGATGCCTACGGTTTCGTCCAGCTGCAGCGAGTTTGCCGCGCGCCAGAAGTCGTTGTCGGTCAGCATCAGCTGATACATGGGGGTGAACAGCTCGATGGCGCTTTGCAGATCCATGAAGTTGCGGCGCCGCCGGGGCATGTCGGCAAGCGCCAGCCCGGGGTCGTGCACCATCGAAAAGTCCACCTGCGCCGGCGCGTGCATAGCTGTGCCGGCCTGGCGCATGGCGCCATTGAGGTTGATGACGAAGTTGAACAGGTTCAGGTCGTGCCTGACGAACATCTCGTCTTTAAGGTCGGCGATGCAGCGCGGTTCCAGCGGCGTGGTCGTGACGGGCACCGGCGCGTTGCGGGCGATGAACGCCAGGATCTGAGAGCCCAGATGAAAATGGCGCAGGATCAGCCAGTTGGCCTCGGGCGACACGAAGTGCTCCAGCCCCCACGCCAGGATGCGGTGCAGCAACTTTGAATGCGACCACTTGCGCGGCAGAAAGGTCTTTGCCACCTGGATCAGGATGATGAACGCGCGCGCAAGCGGCCGCAGGAAGGGCAGCAGGTATTGCCGCGAAGCAGAGCTGGAGTCGGCCAGCCAGGCTTCTTTTACCGTATCGGGCAAGGGCGTGCTGCGGTCCAGGTACAACGCGAGCCACGGGCTGGGGTCCGACGGGTCGTGTTCGCGCGTCAGGAAATCGGGCGTGCGGGCATTCATGCGGACTGTGACTCCATCACGTGGTGGAACTGCATCAAGTAAAGCGCGGCGGTGCGTCGCGCCGTGTCGGCAATGCGGCGTTCGATCTGCCCGCGCTCGTCTGCATCCAGCGCGATCTCGACAGCCATCAGCCAGCGGGCCAGGTGGTTTTCGTCGTTGTGGCCATGGTATTCCAGGAAACGGAAGCAGTCGGGCGGCAGGTCCAGGCTGGCCTTCAGCAGCGGCAGCAAGGCCGGCACAATGCGTTGGCCGGTGCCCTCGATGATGTAGATGGCGCCCAGCAGGCCTACCGGGTCCTGCGTGGCGGCCAGCGCATGCAGGTACGCATTGAGCGCCTCGCCGCCCGGGTTGCGGCGCAAGGCGTCGATATCGGCCTGGTCGCCCCCGGCATTGCGATAGTCCTGGTACAGAATCTTGAAATCGTTCTGCTCTTCGCCGGCGTGCACGCCTATCAGGTCGGCCAGCGGCCGATAGGCTGCACCCAGCGAGGCCGCGCCTTCGCGCATCCACTTGCTTCCCTCGCGCACCTGCGGAACCCACTGCGCCGTCCAGTTCAGATAGTCGGCCGTGGTAAAGCGGCGCTCGCGCAGGTGCCTGATGACCGGCGTGCGCCACACGCGCGAGCGGTAGTCATGCCAGATCGACGCCAGTTCGGTCAATAGCGGGCCCAGGCCCCGGGAGGCGCTGGCCGGATCGTGCGGCGGCGCAATCGACTCGGCATCGTCGCCGGCGAAGGGGGCATGCGCAGCGGCGTGCGCAGCGGCATGCGCAGCGGCGTGCGCAGCGGCGGGCTGCGACGACGATGCCGCCGCTGGCGCCACGCGGGCAGGGCCGTCGGCGGCCTCGGCCTCGAAGAGCATATAAGCCGTCATGAAGCGGCCGGACTCGGGGATATAGCAGAACACCTGCTGGCCCGGCTCCAACACGTGCGTTTCCAGGAACTCGGCCAGCATGATCAATATGGACGCCGCGCCGGTGTTGCCGCGCCAGGCCAGGTTGCTGAACCAGCGTTCGCGCGGGATGGACAGGCCCGCCTTGTCCATCAGGCCCTCGACAACGGGGATGAACTTCTCGGACGAGTAGTGGCACAGGAAGTGGTCGATGCGTGCGGGGTCGATCCAGCCGTCGCGCACCAGCGCCGCGTATTCATGGATACCGATATCGAACAGGTGGGGCAGCAAACGGATATTCTGGCGCAGCGCCAGCGCACCGGCTGCCTCGGCTTCGGACCATGATGCGTAGTCCAGGTGGCCCCGGCCGCCTTCGGCAGGCTGGCCCAGTTGCATGCACACCGGATAGTCGCCGGAAAACGAGCGCTGGTGCACCCACTTCAACCGCAGGCGCACGCCGTTTGCCGGGCCGGGCAATGCGGCCCCGCCGCTGCCAAGCAGCACTGCCCCTGCGCCGTCCGACAGCATCCAGCGCAGGAAGTGCGCGTCGAAGTCGGTATCGTAGTCACGCGCCGCGAAGCGCGACCGCTTGAACAGCCGCGACGGCATCTCGCTGGCGACCGCCAGGGCCTGGCGGTGCGCGCCGAGTTCGATGCCTTGCGCCGCGGCCTGGATGGCCGACACGCCCGCCGCGCAGATGCCGTGCACCGAGAGCACTTCCATGGGCGGCGCCGACAGTTCGCCCTGGATCATGTTGGCAAAGCCCGGCATCAGCACATCGCCGCCCGACGAACCGCTGGCCAGCAGCGAGACCCCCGTCAGATCGCGCGACTGCCTGCGCAGGCAGTCGCTGATTGCCTGGGCCGCCTGCCCGGCGTTGGTGCAGCGGGTATTGCCATCCGCATCGATGGCGTAGTAGCGCTGCCTGATGCCGTTCTCGGCCAGGATGCGCTGCTTGATCCGCCCCGACATGCGGTTAAGGGGCGCGATGTACCGGTCCATGTCCTGGTTGGAGACGGGCTCGCCGGGCATGAAATAGCCGGCGCTTTCCAGATAGACGCGATCAAAGGCAACAGGCATGGATACAGGAAACTCCTAATCATGAATGGCAGGGGCGGCGCGCATCAGCGACCGGCTGCGGCAGCGCGGCCACACCAGCCCGATCACGAAGACGCGCGCCATATATGGCACCAGCCCCCGCTCGATCAGGCGCGGATCGACACGATGACGGTAGCGCTGCGCATGCAGGCGCGGCAGTTCCGACCAATGTGCGCGCGAGTGTTCGTGATGCGCCGTATGCAGGCCGATGTTGAACAGCAATGGGTTTACGAGGCCTTCGAAATTGCGGGCGTAGGTGAGGCGCGCATGACGGCCGGGGCCGCCGTCGGCGTGGGCGTGCTGCAGATAGTTGGTGGCAAGCAGCCAATGCAGGCCATGCAGTTGCGGCACGATCACGAACACCAGGGCCTTGGCCGGGTTCAGCGCCAGCAGCCCGCCCCACAGCCCCAGCCAGGCCGCGTACTGCCACATGCAATAGCGCCAGGCGCCGCGCCTGCCGCGGCGCAGCCTGTCCAGCCACGTCCAGAACTGCGGGTACAGCGTCCATGCCGCCTGGAAGGGGTGCAGCAGGTAGCCGGCCAGATGGTTGGTGTCGCCTCCGAAGCGGTAGGTGCGTGCCCAATCGCGCGCGCCATGCTTGTAGCGATGGTGGTTGCCCGCATGCGTCGGGAAGAACACAAAAGTGGGATGGCCCTGCAGCACGGTCAGCGCAAAGTCGGTGACGCGGTTGGCGGCGCGGCGGCGCCACATGCGCAGGTGAGTATGGTTGTGGTGCACCACGCCGATGCCCAGCGTCAGGAACAGCATCAGCCCATACAACGGCCAGTGCAGCCCATGCACCCATTGCCACGCAGCCAGCGCGGGCAACATCGCCATGTACGTCAGACTTTGTATGTCGCGCCAGTTGCGCAGCGCTGCCGGTCGGCGGCGCGCGCGGCTAGCTGCGGCCGCCAAGCGCGCCTCGCTGTCTGGCTGCCGCCAACTGGGCCTGGGCCGCGTCGGCCTGCAGGCGCGTGCCGAACAGCCGGTCCATGAATGTGAACTGGAAGCCGTAATTGCCGTGATAGCACGCATGATGCAGGTGATGGCGCCGACTGGCCGCGAACCAGTGCGCGTACGACACCCGGGGAAAGAAGTCGTAGTTGGCGTGCCCCACGCAATTGAAGAACAGGCTGAACAGCGGCACCGACAGAAGCGACCAGAAGCTGAAGTCATGCAGCAGCATCGGCAGCAGGATGACGTTGCCCAGCATCAGCGCTTCGACGGGATGAAAGCTGTAAGTGGAGAACGGCGTGGTCACGACCGAACGGTGGTGCGGCAGGTGAAAGCGGCGCAGCAGGCGGGTGTGCAGCAACCGGTGGTTGATCCAGAAGTGCACGTCATTCCATATTGCCAGCGCCAGGATCTCAAGCACGATCTGCCACGCGCCGGCGTGCGGGTCCAGGCGGGCCCAGCCCAGCTGCAGCAAGCCCCATGGGAAGATCATGCCCAGCCCGAAGATCAGCACCGATATGCCCGACTGCGCCAGTTCGCGCCGCAGCTGGCCCGGCGCCAGCGGGCGCGTATCCAGCGGGGCGCCTATGCCCAATGCCGGCAATATGCGACGCGTCAGCAGCCACGTCGCGGCGCCGAACAACAGGTAAATGCCGCCGAAGAACAGCAGCCCCGCCAGCATTACCTGCATTGCCGACAGCGATAGAAATTCTTGCGCCATAGGATCCGCCGCCCAAGCCGGCCACCAGAATGGCGGCAATCATAGCAATACCGCCCCTGTTTATCTCATGCGCGCGGCGCCCCCGCAGTCAGTGCGCCGCCACGGCGGGCTGCACCCGGGCCGCCGCAGCGCCTGGCATGGGCATGGACGATGGCAGGTCGCCCGCCGCAGCGTGCGCCGCAGCCCGCGGAAATTCCCTGTCGAGCGCGGCCACGGCCGCGCCCAGCTGCGCCGCCAAGGCCGCGCTCGCGCCAGGCATGGGCGCACGCAGGCAATCGTGCAGCAAGTCCTGTTGCGCCAGCCAGGCTTTCAGCGGGCCCGGGTTCGGCTCGGCAAAGACTAGGCGGATAACCGGCGCCAGGGCATGGAACAGTCGACGCGCCGTGTCCAGTTGCTGCGCCTGCACGGCCCGATGCAGGGCCACGAACAGATCGGGGCGGATATGCGCGGCCGCGGCGATCATGCCGCTGCCGCCCAGGCACAAGGTGGCCAGCGCCTGCAGGTCTTCGCCCGCCATCACCTGCAGGCCGCCATGCGCAATCAGCGCCACGGTCTTGTCCAGCGAGCCGCCACAGTCCTTTACCGCCGCGATGTTGCCATGCGAAGCCAGTTCCAGCAGGGTGTCGGCATGAAGCGACGTGCCCGTGCGATACGGAATGTCGTAGATCACCAGCGGCGCGCGCGAAGCGTCGGCAAGCGTACGGAAGTAGTCCCGCGCGCCGTGCTGCCCCGGCCGCACATAGTAGGGCGCCGGCGCCAGTATGCCGGCCAGCGGCCGGGTGGCGAATGCGGCCAGCCGGTGCAGCGCATGGCCCTGGTGGTTGCCCGCCAGGCCCATGACCACCGGCAGCGCGCCGGCCTCGTCCAGTACGGTGTCCAGCACCGCCAGCTGTTCGGCATCGTCCAGCGCGGCGGCCTCGCCCGTGCTGCCGCACACGACCAGGCCGTGCACGCCCGCGGCGGCATAGTGCCGCACCAGCCGGCGCAACGCCTGCCCGTCGATCGCCGCATCGCGGGCAAAGGGGGTCACCAGCGGAACCCAGACGCCCTGGAACCCGCCGGAAGTTGAACGAATAGACATGACACACTCCTGTCAGACCGCCAGGAAACCGTACAGAAGTGCAGGGAAAGGAGGTGAAACACCGCGCGCGCCGCCGTTTGCCGCCGTTCCGTCGCCCATCTGACGGAACAGCATGCTCCGGTCAGATGAGCCGCTGTTTTTTGGATTTGAGGCCGAAGCAACGCTGCGCCGCGCAAAAGCGGACGTAGACAGCGGTGCAATGGGCCAAAGACATGAAGCAGACGCGTACGCGCAAAAAATGCAGGTGATGCGGCAATCTAGCGCAGCGCGCCGGCGCGTGTCAACGCGCGACCCGCGCCGCGCCGCCCGCGCGGGCTAGGCCAGGCTGTCCAGGTAAACCGCGCAAAGGGCCTGCATGCCCTGTCGGTCGTCTTCGTCGAAACGCCCGGGTTCAGGGCTGTCGACGTCCCACACGCCTATCAGTTCACCGTTGCGCACCAGGGGCACCACGACTTCAGAGCGCGACGCCGCATCGCAGGCGATATGACCGGGAAAGGCAAAAACGTCGGGCACCAGCTGGGTCTGGCGCTGGCTGGCGGCGGCGCCGCAGACGCCGCGGTCCAGCGCGATGCGCACGCAGGCCGGTTTGCCCTGGAAAGGGCCCAGCACCAGCTCGCGCCCATCGAAGAAATAAAAGCCCGCCCAGTTGACATCGGGCAGGGCGTGGTAGGCCAGCGCGGCCAGGTTTGCGGCGTTGGCGATGCGGTCGGTTTCGCCGGCGAGCAAGGCCCGCGCCTGTAACGCCAGCTCGGCGTAGAAGCGTGGCTTGTCGTCGACGGGCAGCTCGGTGGCGGTAAACATGAAATGTAACTGTACAGGCAAGTTTCGAACCAACTGATTTTAGCGGCCGGCCGTCGCCTGGCGGCGCCGGCATGGCGTTGTGGGACAATGTTCGAACTTTTTTCCGTTCTTTCGCCAGAAGCCCTTCCATGGACAAGCCCTTCGAACCCGTGTGCGCTTTCTCCCAACGCGCCAAGCAACTCACCAGCTCTGCCATCCGCGAGATCCTCAAGGTCACTGAACGACCCGAGGTCATCTCTTTTGCGGGCGGCCTGCCTGCCCCTGGCGGTTTCCCGGTAGAGGTAGTACGCGCGGCGTTCGACAAGGTTCTGGCCGACAACGGCCGCGCCGCCCTGCAGTACGGCCCCACCGAAGGCTATGCGCCGCTGCGCCGCTGGGTGGCCGACGACCTGAACCGGGCCGGCGCCCAGGTCACCCCCGACCAGATCCTCATCGTGTCGGGCTCGCAGCAGGCGCTCGACCTGCTGGGCAAGGTGCTGATCGACGAAGGCACCAAGGTGCTGGTCGAAGACCCCAGCTACCTGGGCGCGTTGCAATCGTTCAGCCTGTACCAGCCGCAGTATGTGCCGGTGCCTACCGACGACGGCGGGCTCATCCCCGAGGCGATCACCGCCGAACTCGCCAGCGGCGCGCGCTTCCTGTACGCCTTGCCCAACTTCCAGAACCCCACCGGCCGCACACTGAACCTGGCGCGCCGCCAGGCGCTGGTGCAACGGGCCGCGCAGCTGGGCCTGCCCATCATCGAAGACGACCCCTACGGCGAACTGCGCTATGCCGGCGAACCGCAACCCGGCCTGCTGGCCCTGGGCGCCGCCTGCGGGGCCAACGTCATCCGGCTGGGCACGTTCTCCAAGGTGCTGGCGCCCGGCCTGCGCCTGGGCTATATCGCCGCGCACCGCAGCATCATCGACAAACTGGTGCAGGCCAAGCAGGCCACCGACCTGCACACCCCCACGCTGACGCAGATGGCGGTATACGAAGTCGTCAAAGACGGTTTCCTCGAACAGCACCTGCCCACGGTGCGCGAAATCTACCGCGCGCAAGGCCGCTGCATGCTCGATGCCATCGAGCGCGAGTTCCCGTCCACAGTAAGCTGGACGCGCCCCGAAGGCGGCATGTTCCTGTGGGTGACGCTGCCCGACCACATCGACAGCGCGCAGTTGCTGACACAGGCCATCGAACAGAACGTGGCGTTCGTGCCCGGCGGTCCGTTCTACGCCGGCAAGCCGCGGGCCAATACGTTGCGGCTGAGCTTCGCCACGGTGCCCGAAGACCGCATCCGCGCCGGCATCGCCGTGCTCGGCAAGCTGATCAAGCAATACGCCTGACCCGCCGGGCGGCGCCCCACCCGGCCGCCGCCCGGTTTTCATTCATGCCCACGCCTACCTATCCGTTGCAAACACCATGGTGAGCGCGCCGCAATCCCATACTCCCGATCTGAGCGATATTGTCTTTACCGACTGGGTCGAGCGCTGGCTGCCCCGCGCCTGGCGTCCCTATGCACGGCTGTGCCGGCTGGATCGCCCCATCGGCACCTGGCTGACGCTGCTGCCCTGCATTGCCGCGCTGATCCAGGCCGCAGGCGGCCTGCCCGACCTGCGCCGGCTGATCATCTTTTCGCTGGGCGCATTGCTCATGCGGGGCATCGGCTGCACGGTCAACGACATGTGCGACCGCGACATCGACAAGCACGTCGAACGCACGCGCTTCCGGCCCCTTACCAGCGGCCAGCTCAGCATGCGCAACGCGGTGTGGTTCCTGCTGGGGCAACTGCTGGTATGCGCATCGCTGCTGTTTTTCATCAACGAGATGAGCCGCTGGCTGGCGGTGGCGGTGCTGCCCTTCGTGTTCATCTACCCTCTTTGCAAGCGCGTCACGTACTGGCCCCAGATCGTGCTGGGCATCTGCTTCAATTGGGGCATGCTGATGGCCTGGTCCGACACGCAGAACACGGTGCCGCTGGCGGCCATCGCAATGTGGCTGGGCGCCGTGCTGTGGCAAGTGGGCTATGACAGCATCTATGCCTATGTCGACGTGCGCGACGACCTGCAACTGGGGCTGCGTTCTACCGCCATGCGTTTCGGCGACCGCGGCAAACAGTGGATCGGCGGCTTCTACGTGGCCACCATTGCGTTGTGGGCCTGGGGCGGCTACGCGATGGGCCTGGGCTGGGCCTACCATGTCGGCATCGCCGTGGTGGCGACGCACCTGGCCTGGCAGCTGGTCACATTCGACCTGAAACGCCCCGACCGCAATTTCATGCTGTTTCGCGCCAATCTCTGGACGGGCGCGCTGCTGGTGGCGGCGGCCCTGGCCGGCACCCTGTTCTGAACCCGGCCGACCCGGTCGGCCCCGCCTCGCAAGGAGCCCGCATGCCCGTGCAACTACGCATTGTCTTCGCCCTGTCCGCCGCGCTGCTCGCCACGGCCGCCGCCGCCCAGGAGCAGGCGCAGGATTGCTCTGCGCTGCGCGGTTGCGCGGCCAAGTTCTGCCAACTGGAAACCAACATCGCGGCGGCGCAGGCGCACGGCAATTCCGCACAGGAAGCCGGCCTGCGCCGCGCGCTGTCTGAAGCGCGCGGGTCCTGCACCGACGCGTCGCTGCGGGCGCAACGCCAGGAAGCCCTGGCCGAGCGCCGCGCCGAACTCAAGGAACGCGAAGACGAACTCGCCGAAGCCCGCCGCGACGGCCGGCCGGACAAAATCGACAAAGCCCTGCGCAAGCTGAAAGAAGCGCAGGACGAGCTCAAGCAGGCTCAAGCCGATCTGCTGCGCTAGGCGCATGCCGGCAAACCGCAACAGTCGGGTGGATTAGTCGCGATTTTGGAATGATATTTTCGAAAAACTAGGGTTTATCCTAGTGCGCGACGCATCCAGAATGTCATCACCGGGAAACAACTGCACCGAACTCCTCCGGCGCATATCCCGATCAGACATCTGGAGATCCACTATGAAGACGCTTACTACCGCCATTCTGCTGTCCCTGGGGCTGTCCGCCGGCGCCTACGCCGCCGACACCCAGCCCCCGCTGACCCGCGCCCAAGTGCAGGCCGAGCTGGCCCAGGCCAAGGCCAGCGGCGAGTACAGTTTCGGCGAACTGGACTACCCCGCCGTCCAGGCGCAGGCTTCGCACCTGACGCGCGCGCAAGTGCAGGAAGAGCTCGACCAGGCCCGCGCCGCTGGCCTGGTTACCTACGGCGAAGAGCAATACCCGCCCCAGGCCGCCGCCAGCCCCGGCAGCCACCTGACGCGCGCCCAAGTGCAGGCCGAGCTGGCCCAGGCCAAGGCCAGCGGCGAGTACAGTTTCGGCGAACTGGACTATCCGCCGCAAGGCTGATCGACCCGCCACGCGGCGCCGCGCACGGGCCTTCTTCGGAAGGCCTGTTTTATTTGGCGCCGCGTATCGCTCAGTCGAATCAACGGCTATAGGCGCCATTTTGACGGTGTTGCATGTACTTTACGACGCTTTGCATACTACATATCGGCACGGGCCGAAGGTAGCATCAGACCATAGCAACCTCGAGGAGCCCGCCATGTCGTTATCGCCGCTACCCGTCACCATCCTGGGCGCAGGCAAGATCGGATTCGCCATCGCCCTGCTTTTGCAGCGTACGGGCGACTACGTCGTAAGCGTGGCCGACCAGGATAGCGAGCGGCTTGCCCCCGTGGCGGCGCTGGGTTGCCAGACGCTGCATGTGCGCGATGACGCGGCCCTGCAAGACGCCGTGGCCGGGCGCTATGCCGTGCTGAACGCGCTGCCGTTCCACCGCGCCGTGGCCGTGGCCCGCCTGTGCGCGCGGCTGGGCGTGCATTATTTCGACCTGACGGAAGACGTGGCCAGCACCGATGCGATCCGCGAACTTGGCGCCGACGCCCGCAGCGTGCTGATGCCGCAATGCGGGCTGGCGCCCGGCTTCATAGGCGTGGTCGGCAACGACCTGGCAAGGCGCTTCGATACGCTGCTCGACCTGCGCATGCGCGTGGGCGCGCTGCCGCGCTATCCCACCAACGCGCTGCGCTACAACCTGACCTGGAGCACCGAAGGGTTGATCAATGAGTACTGCAACCCTTGCGTGGCGTTGGTCGATGGCCAGCTCACCCACGTCGCACCGCTGGAAGGCTACGAGACATTCACGCTGGACGGCATCGAGTACGAGGCGTTCAACACGTCGGGCGGCCTGGGCACGCTGCCGCAGACCTGGGCGGGCAAGGCGCGCAACATCGACTACAAATCGGTGCGCTACCCGGGTCACTGCGCCATCATGAAGCTGCTGCTCAACGACCTGCGCCTGCGCGACCGGCGCGACTTGCTGCGGGAGATCCTGGAAAACGCCGTACCCGCCACCGAACAGGATGTCATTGTGATTCTGGCCTCGGCATCGGGCATGCGGCACGGGCAACTGCTGCAGCAGTCGTACACCACGCACATTTATGCCGGCGACGTCGACGGCCATTCGCTAAGCGCCATACAGCGCGCCACTGCGGCGGGCATCTGCGCCGCGCTGGATCTCGTGGCAGAACAGGCGCTGCCGCAGCGGGGTTTCGTGGGCCAGGAAAACATTGCCCTGGCGGCCTTGCTGGCCAACCGGCACGGCAGCATCTATGCGGCCCGGCAGGCCGACGCGGTGCCTGCCTGAGGGCCGGCCGCGGCGGGCGCGGCTAGGCCCAGCCTTCCAGGCGCAGCGTGGCCCGCACCAGCCGCTGTTCTTCCTGCTCGATGTCGAGCAGGCTCTGCCGGACGCTATTGACGTGCTCGGTGGCGGCGCGATGCGCCTGCTCCGGCAGGCGCGCCACCACGGCTTCGAACACGGCGGCATGCTGACGTTCGATCTGACCACGGTGCGGATCGCGGTGATACAGGTTGTTGACGCAGGCGAATACCGATCCCAGCATCAAGTCCGTCAGCGACTGCAGCGTGTGCGTCAGCACGGGGTTGTGCGACGCTTCGCAGACCGCCAAGTGGAAAGCGTGATCCAGGTGCGCATGCGTAGCGCTGTCGGTGTCGTGCTCATGCGCGGCCACCATGGCCTCGTAGCGGCGGCGGATCATGATGAAATCGGCCTCGGTGCCGCGTATGGCCGCCAGGCGCGCCGATTCGCCTTCCAGCAAGGCGCGCACCTCGAGCAAGTCGTAAAGCGTGCGCGGCTGCGAATGAAACAGGTGCACCAGCGGGCCCGCGTCCACTTGCGAGATGGGCGCCACGAACGAACCCTTGCCCTGCTCGGTGCGAATAAGGCCGCGCGCGCGCAGCAGCTTCAGGCCCTCGCGCAGCGCGGTGCGCGATGCGCCGAGCTTTTCGGTAAGGCGCCGCTCGGACGGCAGCGGCTGGCCGGCCTTGAGCACGCCGTCCATGATCAGGCGTTCGATCTGTTCGGCGACCACGTCGGCCACCTGTCGCCCGCGGGGGGTAGTGTCGGTAGACATGAAACTGGTATGACCAGATGCTGGCAACCCAGCGCATTCCGGTTAATGTTCGTCAATTAACGGAAATAGAACCATAAAATCCGCCATCGACGCAAATCGGGCCTGAATAAACTGGTATGACCAGTGGCCTGGGATCTGGACATTGGCGCGCACTGCACCGATCATGTGGGTTCGCTGTTCCGGCAGTGCCGGCCCCGTTTTTTGTATCCGAGATTCCCAATGACCGAACGTATTCAGCAAGACGGCCTGCAAGTGGCGGCCGCGCTTCATCGCTTTATCGAAGAAGAAGCCCTGCCGGCCAGCGGCATCGACAGCCGGCAGTTCTGGTCGGGCTTTGCCGCGCTGGTGCGTGACCTGGCCCCGCGCAACCGTGCGCTGCTGGCCGAACGCGACCGGCTGCAGCAAGAGCTCGACGATTGGCATCGCGCCAACCCCGGGCCGGTGCGCGACCTGCGCGCCTACCGCGCCTTTCTCGAAAAGGTGGGCTACCTGCAGCCCCAGCCCGAAACGGTAAAGGTACAAACAGACAACGTCGACGCCGAAATCGCCGAGCAGGCGGGCCCGCAGCTGGTCGTGCCGGTATCGAATGCGCGCTATGCGCTCAACGCCGCGAACGCGCGCTGGGGCAGCCTGTACGATGCCCTGTACGGCACCGACGCCATCGCTCCCACCCCGGGCGATACCGGGCGCGGCTATCACCCCGCGCGCGGCCAGGCCGTCATTGCGCGGGCGCGCGCCTTCCTGGACCAGGCCGCGCCGCTGGCGCAGGGTTCGCACGCCCAGGCCACAGGCTATCGCGTGGCCAACGGGCAATTGGCCGTCGACCTGGAGCAGGGCACGACCCGCCTGGCAGATGCCACGCAGTTCGCCGGCTACCAGGGCGACGCACAAGCGCCTGCGGCCATCCTGCTCAAACACCACGGCCTGCACATCGAGATCCAGATCGACCGCGTTCACGCCATAGGCGCCACCGACGCGGCGGGCGTCAAGGACGTCGTGGTCGAGGCCGCGCTGACCACCATCATGGACTGCGAAGACTCGGTGGCGGCCGTCGATGCCGAAGACAAAGTGCAGGTGTACCGCAACTGGCTGGGCCTGATGAAGGGCGACCTTGCCGAACAAGTCACCAAGGGCGGGCAGACGTTCACGCGCCGCCTGAACCCCGACCGGGAATACCGGCAGCCCGACGGCGGCACGCTGACGCTGCACGGCCGCTCGCTGATGTTCGTGCGCAATGTGGGCCACCTGATGACCAACCCCGCCGTGCTCGACGCCGACGGGCACGAAATTCCGGAAGGCATCCTGGATGCGGTGGTGACCACGCTGGCCGCCCTGCCCGACCGCGCCAGCCGCCGCAATTCGCGCACGGGATCGATCTATATCGTCAAGCCCAAGATGCACGGCCCCGCCGAAGCGGCCTTTGCCAACGAACTCTTCGACCGCGTCGAAGACTTGCTGGGCCTGCCTCGCCATACCGTGAAAATGGGCATCATGGACGAAGAGCGGCGCACCAGCGTCAACCTGAAAGCCTGCATCCATGCGGCCGCCGGGCGCGTGGCCTTCATCAACACCGGGTTCCTCGACCGCACGGGCGATGAAATGCACACCACCATGCAGGCCGGCCCCATGATGCGCAAAGGCGACATGAAATCCAGCGCCTGGATCGCCGCCTACGAGCGCAGCAACGTGCTGGTGGGGCTGGACTGCGGGCTGCGCGGCCGCGCACAGATCGGCAAGGGCATGTGGGCGATGCCCGACCTCATGGCGGCGATGCTCGAACAGAAAATCGCGCACCCCAAGGCGGGCGCCAACACGGCCTGGGTGCCTTCGCCCACTGCGGCCACGCTGCATGCGCTGCACTACCACCAGGTCGATGTGCAGGCCGTCCAGCAAGAGCTCGAACGCACCTCGCTCGCCAGCGTGCGCGACGAACTGCTCGACGGCCTGCTGACCGTGCCGGTGGGCAACCCGGCCGACTGGAGCCCCGACGACATCCGCAATGAACTCGACAACAACGCGCAGGGCATCCTGGGCTACGTCGTGCGCTGGATCGACCAGGGCGTGGGTTGCTCCAAGGTGCCAGACATCAATAACGTGGGCTTGATGGAAGATCGCGCGACGCTGCGCATTTCCAGCCAGCACATTGCCAACTGGCTGCACCATGGCATCGTCACGCGCGAACAGGTGCAGGACACCTTCGAGCGCATGGCCAAGGTGGTGGATGCACAGAACGCCGCCGACCCGCTGTACCAACCGATGGCCGGGCACTTCGACACGTCGATCGCTTACCAGGCCGCCTGCGCCCTGGTGTTCGAAGGGCTGGCCCAGCCCAACGGCTACACCGAGCCGCTGCTGCACAAGTACCGTCAGGCCTGCAAGGCGCGCCTGCAAGCCGCCGGCTGACGCCGCCCCGCGGGGCGCCCCGGTGTGCAGGGACGCCCCCGCCGGGGCTTCAGTAGCCTTTGGCAGGGTCGTATAAATTGGGCAGCGGCTCGCCCGCTTCGCAGCGGCGGATCAGCTCTGCAACATAGCGGGCCCGCTCGCGGCGCGTGGGCGTGGCCGCGCAATGCGGGGTAATCAGCACACCCGGATGCCGCCACAGCGGCGAGCCTGCCGGCAGGGGCTCGGTGTCGAAGACGTCCAGCACCGCCTGCGACAGTTGCCCGCTGTCCAGCGCGTCGATCACATCGCCTTCCACCATATGCGATCCGCGTCCCACGTTGATCAGGGCCGCGCCGCGCGGCAACTGCGCGAATGTCTCGGCGCACAGAATGCCGCGCGTGACTTCGGTGCCAGGAAGCAGGCACACCAGGATATCGGTGCGCGCCAGGAACTCCGGCAACTGCTGCGCGCCGGCATAGCTCTCGACCCCGGGCAAGCCGGCCACCGAGCGCGACCAACCCGCGGTGGGAAAGCCCGTACGCGCCAGCAGGGTGGCGGTGGCCGCCCCCAAGGCGCCCAGGCCCATGACGCCCACGCGCATGTCGCGCATCATGCGCGGCACTTCGGGCGTATCCCAACGGCAGATGGCCTGGTCGTTCGTGTAGCGCTTGAATTCCTTGGTGATCGCCAGGGCGGCAGCCAGCACGAATTCGCTCATTTCGTCGGCGGTTTCCTGCATGACCAGGCGGGCAATGGGCACGTGCTCGGGGCGTCGCGGGTCGGCCAGGATATGGTCCACGCCCGCGCCGGAACTGATGATGAGCTTCAAGCCGGAAAGCGACGCCAGCCAGCCCGGGTCGGGTTCCCACACCAGCGCATAGCCGACTTCGGAAGGATCGTCCAGGGGCTCATGCTGTCCACAGACCTGCAACCCGGGAGCAAATTCGGCGAAATGCTCGCGCCATTCGGGCAGGGCCTGCGGCCCCCCCGATTTGATGACCAGCCGCATGCGAATGGGTTTCCTTGTTCAATTCATGCCGCGCGCGTGGCGAGGCTTACACCAGCTTCCATTTCTTGAGCAGCGCATCGAGCTCGCCACTGCGCTTGAGCTCGTCCAGCGCGGCCTGCAGTTTCTGCTTGAGCGCGTCTTCGCCCTGCCGCAGGCCCAGCCCGATCGAGCCCGGCAACGAGGCCTTGTAGCTCTGTACCAGCCGGGAACGCGGAAACTGCCCCTGGCCCAGATAGTAGGAAAGCGTGGGGTAATCGGCAATGCCCGCCTCGATGCGCCCGGCATTGACGTCGCGCATGATGTCCGGAATGGTGTCGTAGACCTTGATCTCCTTGAAAATGCCGGCGCTCTTTAACGCGTCCACGTACACCGTGCCCACCTGCGCACCCACCACGCGGTCTTTGAAGGCCTGGTACGACGTGTAGTCGGTCTTGTCTGTGGAAGGCACGATCATGCCTTCGCCATAGGTGTACACGGGTTTGGTGAAGTCGATTACCTGTCTGCGCTTGTCGGTGATGTACATGGCCGACGCAATGATGTCGATCTTCCTGGAAGTCAGCGACGAGATCAGCGCAGAAAACTCCATCGGCTCGACTGCCGGGGTAAAGCCGGCATGCTTGCCCACGGCTTGGATCAGATCGACCATGAAGCCTTGCATCTGCTGGGTAGCAGGATCCAGGAATGAAAACGGCACGCCGTTGGTTTCGGTGCCCACCTTCATCACCGTTTGCGCCGTGGCGGGCGTAACCGCGGCGGCCAGGGAAACCGCTGCGGCGGCCAAGGCAAATCGCATGCTTCGAATCATCATCGTGCTCCAGTAAGTGGCTCGTCGCCGTGGGTGAACGAAGAAAGACACGCGCATGGGGCAAGCACCCCATACAAGCTATTTGACCATCGCGCACCGCCGCGAAACACCCGTAGGAACCCGCCCGGGGCTGCACATCAAACAGCGGGCCGGATTGTTCAGGCGCCGAAAGCGCCAGGTGTATGCCAGGTAAGCGCCAGGCGTCGCCCGCCCGCCACCCGAAGCGATCTCCCAGGTGTCTGACACCCAAAGGGTGTCAGACACCAACGGCGCCACCCACACCCCCACCCGAAGAAATTCCCCAGGTGTCTGACTCCCAAAGGGTGTCAGACACCAACGGCTCCACCCACACCCCCCACCCGAAGAAATTCCCACAGGTGTCTGACTCCCAAAGGGTGTCAGACACCAACGGCTCCACCCACACCCCCCACCCGAAGAAATTCCCCCAGGTGTCTGACTCCCAAAGGGTGTCAGACACCACAAGGCGCCACCCCACCCTCCACCCGAAGAGACGCCTTTGGGCCGCAGACACTGCCGCGTTCGGCGGGTCTTGACATCAAATTATGCTCAGACGTAGCATAAATACCCACGCCTCTTTTTTTGCCAACAAAATGCTCTTACTGAGCATAATCGCGCTCACGCAGCAGGAGACTTAGCAATGGATACGCCCGCCCTTCGGCCGGTTGAGTTCGACCTTCCCGCGCCGACGACCGCCGCGCAGTGTCCGGCCACGACGGGCCGGGCATGGGCGCGGGTGCCCGAACCTCTGCCGCCCGCCCACAAGGCCGAGACCATGGGCCGCATACGCGAACTGCTGCAGAGCCGGGGCGCAGTGCTGGTGGCGCATTACTACGTGGACGCCGACGTGCAGGAACTCGCCGAAGCCACCGGCGGCTGTGTGGGCGATTCACTCGAAATGGCGCGCTTTGGCCGCGACCATCCCGCCGACACACTGGTCGTGGCCGGCGTGCGCTTCATGGGCGAAACGGCGAAAATCCTCAGCCCGCACAAGCGCGTGCTGATGCCCGACCTGCAGGCCACTTGTTCGCTGGACCTGGGATGCCCGGCCGAAGATTTCAGCGCATGGTGCGATGCGCATCCCGACCGTACCGTCGTGGTGTATGCCAACACCAGCGCGGCGGTAAAGGCCCGCGCCGACTGGGTGGTGACCTCGTCGATCGCGCTGGACGTCATCGCCGACCTGCACGCACGCGGCGAACGCATCCTGTGGGCGCCCGACCGGCACCTGGGCAGCTATGTGCAGCGGCAAACCGGCGCCGACATGTTGTTGTGGCAAGGCGCCTGCATCGTGCACGACGAATTCAAGGGCACCGAGCTGGAATTGCTGCGCGCCGAACATCCGCACGCACGCGTGCTGGCGCACCCGGAATCTCCCCAGGCCGTACTCGCCCAGGCCGACGTAGTGGGCTCCACCACGCAACTGATCGACGCGGCGCGCAAACTGGACGCCAGCCATTTCATCGTGGCCACCGACCAGGGCATTCTGCACAAGATGCGCGCCGCGGCGCCCGGCAAGTCATTCATCGCGGCGCCCACCGCGGGCAACAGCGCCACCTGCAAAAGCTGCGCGCATTGCCCCTGGATGGCCATGAACGAACTGGCCGGGCTGGCCCGCGTGCTGGAGCACGGCGACAACGAGATCACGCTGGACCCCGCGCTGGGCCAGCGCGCCCGGCGCCCCATCGACCGCATGCTGGCGTTTGCCGATGCGCGCAGGCAACGCGTGCGCGCCAGCGGCGACCTGGCCCGCGACATGGCGCTGTACCAGCACGTCGGGCCCGCCTGAACGAGACGCCCGATGAAATACGACGTGCTTATCGCCGGCTGCGGGCTGGCCGGCCTGACCGCCGCGCTGGAGCTCGCGGCACATCGCCGCGTGGCCATACTGGCCAAGGGCGGCGCCGAACACAGCGCCAGTCATCGCGCCCAGGGCGGCATCGCCGCGGCGCTAGGCCCCGATGACAGTGTGGACGAACACGTGCGCGATACGCTGGAAGCGGGCGGCGGGCTGTGCGACCCCCAGGCCACCCGCCGCATCGCCGCCGACGCGCGGCGCGCCATTGAATGGCTGCAAGCGCAGGGTGTGGCGTTTACGCAGGCAGACGGCAAGCCGCCGGCGCTGCACTTGACGCGCGAGGGCGGACATGGCCGCCGCCGCATTGTGCACGCCGCCGACGCCACGGGCCGGGCCGTGGTGGCCGCGCTGGCCAGCCAGGCACGGCAACATCCGAACATTACCTTCCTGCCCCGGCATTACGCCATCGACCTGGCAATCAGCGGCCCCGCCGGCACCCCGGGGGCGCGTTGCAACGGCCTGCACGTGTTCGATGAGGACCGCGGCCGCATCGAGACGCTGGCCGCCTCGCACGTGGTGCTGGCCACCGGCGGGGCGGGCCGGGTGTACGCCCACGCCACCGCGCCGGCAGCGGCCACCGGCGACGGCATCGCCATGGCCTGGCGCGCCGGTTGCCGGGTCGCCAACCTGGAATTCATCCAGTTCCACCCCACGGCCCTGTACCACCCTGAAGGCGATACTTTTCTGATTTCCGAGGCGGTGCGCGGCGAGGGAGGGCGGTTGCTGCTGCCCGATGGCACACGCTTCATGCCGGCCCATGACGCGCGCGCAGAGCTCGCGCCGCGCGATGTCGTGGCGCGAGCCATCGACACCGAAATGAAGCGGCATGGTCTTGATTGCGTGTACCTGGATATCAGCCACCAGCCCCGCGCATTTCTGCTGGAACACTTTCCCACTATCCATGCGCACTGCGCGAAGCTGGGGCTGGACATGGCTGCCGGCCCCATTCCCGTGGCGCCGGCCGCGCACTACACCTGCGGTGGCGTGCTGACCGACACCGCCGGTCGCACCGACCTGCCGGGCCTGTACGCAATCGGCGAAACGGCCTGCACGGGCCTGCATGGAGCCAATCGCCTGGCCAGCAATTCGCTGCTGGAATGCGTGGTGATGGGGCGCGCCGCGGCGCGTGCCATGCTCCAGGCGCCCCCCCCCGCGCACGCATGGGCGCCGGTCGCGCCCGTGTCCGGGGCGCGCGCGGTTGCGTGCGCGCATCCTTTACTGGCGGCACGCCGGCAGGCGTTGCGCGAGCTCATGCGTGACGATGCCGGCATCGTGCGCACCAACGCCGGCCTGGCCCGGGCCGCGCGGCGCATCGCGCAATGGCAGGCCGAAGCGCAACAGTGGTGGACGCACGACGGCGTCAGCGGCGAACTGCTGGAACTGCGCAATCTGCTGCAAGTGGCCGCGCTGATCGTGCAGGCGGCCGCCGCCCGGCCGGAAAGCCGCGGCGCCCACTACAACCAGGATTGGCCGCACGCCCTGCCCGACGCGCGCCCCAGCATCCTGCGCCATCCGCACCCCCTGCACGACCACGCCGGCCAGGCGCACGGCTTGCCCGAAACTTCGCAGCCCGAAGCGGCATAGTCCCGGTTGGCCGGTTGGTGTCTGACACCTGGCGGAGTCAGACACCCGTCATTACGCGGCATGGTCGGGCGTGCGGACAGAGTGTCTGACACCTGGCGGAGTCAGACACCAGCCTTTGCGCGGCATGGTCGGCCGCGCGCACAGGTATGATCTGGCAATTACTTGCTACCTCAATGAATATCATGACCGGTTTCGAACACAACCCGTTTCTGCATTCGCTGGGCGCCGTTATCGAAAGCTGGGGAGACGGCCAGATCGTGTTGAGCATGGACCTGCGCCCCCAGCACCTGAACCGCCAGGGCGCGCTGCAGGGCGGCGTGGTGTGTTCGCTGCTGGACGCCGCCTGCGGCTACTCGGGCATCGTGCCGCAGGCCGACGACAGCCAGGGCAACGCCGTGACGATATCGCTGGCGATCAACTTCGTCGGCTCGGTCACGTCGGGCCGCGTGATCGCCACCGGCAACGTCATCGGCCGCGGCCGCAAGATCTATTTCGCACGCGCCGAAGTGTGCACCCCCGACGGGCGCGTGCTGGCCTCGGCGCAAGGATCATTCAAATACGGCAGCCCCAAATTGCTGGCCGCCGCCCCCGAAACGGAGACTGCTGCATGAGCGACACGTCGCATATCGTCGAACAGGCCATCGTATCGCGCCAGAGTGTGCGCGGCTTTCTGCCCAAGCCGGTTCCCCAGGCGCTGATCCGCCGCATTTTGCAGGCGGCCGCGCGCGCACCCAGCGGCAGCAATATCCAGCCCTGGAAAGTGCATGTGGTCACCGGCGCCACACGCGACGCGCTGTCCCGCGCCCTGCTGCAGACTCACGAACGCGGCGAACGCGAACGGCGCGAATACCAGTATTACCCCGTGAACTGGCGCAGCCCCTACCTGGACCGCCGCCGCGAAACCGGCTGGGGCCTGTACAGCCTGCTGGGCATCCAGAAGGGCGACCGCGAAGCCTCGGCCCGCCAGCACGGGCGCAACTACGAATTCTTTGGCGCGCCGTGCGTGTTGCTGTTTACCATCGACAACGACCTGGACAAGGGCAGCTGGCTCGACTACGGCATGTTCCTGCAGAACATCATGATCATGGCGCGCGGCTGCGGTCTCGATACGTGCCCGCAGGCGGCGCTGGCGAACTATCCCGACATCGTCAAGCAGCACCTGCGGATTCCCGACAACCAGATCGTGGCGTGCGGCATTGCCATCGGTTACCAGGACCCGGACGAGCCCGCCAACCAGTACCGCACCACCCGCGTGCCCGTGGACGAATTCGCCGTCTTCCACGGCGACTAGCAGGCCGGGCGCGCACTGCTTACCCGCGGCAAGCGGTACGCAGTGCGCGCGTCAAAGTGGTACTTTGGCCCTTGCGCGTTGTGTTCCACAATGCAGCTCGGCCCTTTGTTGTTCCAGGCGCCGCCCCCGCATATACGGACGACCATGAAAGCCTACTACCACCCCGACCAGGCCCTGCACCATCCCCAAACCTACTTCTCGCGCGGCATGATGCGCACGCCCCAGGAAGTGCCCGACCGCGCAAGCGCCCTGGTGGGCGCGGTAAAGCAACTGGGCTTCGACCTGCGCCAGCCGCCCGACGCGGGCATGGCGCCCCTGACCGCGGTGCACGCGCTCGATTATCTGCAGTTTCTCAAGACCGCCCATGGCGAATGGAAGCAGCTGCCCGAAGACTGGGGCAACGAGGTCGTGTCCAACGTATTCGTGCGCGAACCCAACGCCTTGCGCGGCGTGCTGGCCAAGGCCGCGCGCTACCTGGCCGACGGCAGCTGCCCGGTGGGGCCGTCCACATGGCATTCGGCATATTGGTCGGCGCAATCCGCGGTGGCGGGGGCCGACGCCCTGCTGGCGGGCGATCGGCACGCCTATGCGCTGTGCCGCCCGCCCGGCCACCACGCACGGCGCGACGCGGCCGGCGGGTTCTGCTACCTGAACAACAGCGCCATCGCCGCCCAGCGGCTGCGCGGCAAATACGGCCGCGTCGTGGTGCTGGACACCGACATGCATCACGGGCAGGGCATCCAGGAAATCTTCTACGAACGCGACGACATTTACTACGTGTCCATCCACGGCGACCCCGAGAATTTCTATCCCGTCGTCACCGGGTACGACAACGAAAAGGGCGCCGGGCCGGGCTTTGGCTACAACCTCAACCTGCCCATGCCGCACGGTTCGCCCGAATCCGTGTTTTTCGACAAGCTGGCCATCGCCATCGACGCCATCCAGGTGTTCGCGCCCGACGTCGTGGTGCTGGCGCTGGGCTTCGACATTTTCGAGCGCGACCCGCAGGCCAAGGTCGCCGTCAGCAGCCCGGGCTTCGAACGCCTGGGCAAGGCCGTGGCCAGCCTGGGTGTGCCGGTGCTGGTGGTACAGGAAGGCGGTTATTACATCGAAGGCCTGCAAGAAAACGCCGAAGCCTTTTTCGCGGGGTTGCGCGGGTAGCCCGGCACGCATGGTGAAGCGCCGTCACCCTGGCACGGCGTACTGACTGCCCCACAAATGGTCGATCCCGCCAATCTGCTGGCCATTCTGATGATGGCCGCCGTGACATACCTGACCCGCATCGGCGGGTACATCCTGCTGCGCAACCGCAGTCTGGGCCCGCGGGCCATGGCCGTGCTGGAAGCCGCACCGGGCTGCGTACTGATCTCGGTCATCGCGCCGGCCTTCGTGTCCGACCGGCCCACCGACCTGATCGCGCTGGCGTGCACCGTGCTGGCCGCCACTCGCCTGTCGCTGCTGCCCACCGTGCTCATCGGCGTGGGCAGCGCGGCGCTGTTGCGGCACGTGCTGGCATGAAGCCCGGCCCCCATCCACAGGGGAACACCCAGGCAAACGCCCCCCAGGCGTCTCACGCCCAGGACACCCTGCGCGCCTTGCAGGGCAGCGCCTGGGAACGTTGCTGTGCCGGCGCAACGGCCAGCCTGCCGGTGCTGTTCGGCGTGATTCCATTCGGGCTGGTGCTGGGCGCGCAGGCGGCGCGCACCGGCCTGACGCCCGTCGAAGTGCCGCTCATGACAGGCTTGAACTTCGCCGGCGGTTCCGAGTTCGCCGCGCTGGGCCTGTGGTCGTCGCCCCCGCACGTGCTGTTGATCATGGCGGTGACGTTCCTGGTCAACAGCCGCATGCTGGTCATGAGCGCCGCGATGACGCCCTTCTTGCGGCACCTGCCCAAGCGCAAGGTGCTGCCGGCGCTGTTCTTCATGACCGACGCCGGCTGGGCGATTTCCATGGCCGATATCCGCCAGCGCGCCAGCCTGGGCATCGCACCCGCCTTCAGCCTGGCCTTTTATATGGGCTCGGCGCTGGTCTTCTATGTTGCCTGGATCGCCTGCACCACCCTGGGCGCCATTGTGGGGCCGCTGCTGGGCCCGCCCGAGACATACGGGCTGGATATGGCGTTTCCCGCGGTGTTTCTGGTGATGCTGCGCGGCATGTGGCGCGGCGCGCGGCGCGCTCTGCCTTGGCTGGCCAGCCTGGTTGCCGCTGCGCTGGCCTGCAAGCTGCTGCCTGGCGCCTGGTATGTGCCGGTAGGCGCCGTCACCGGCATTCTGGCCGCGCTGGTTCTGGCGCCGAAAACCCCTGCGCCGCAACCCTGACGCGGCGCAGGCGCGCTGCCGCTAGGCGTGTGACCAGAGCGGCGCGCCCGCGGCCGGCAGGGTAGCAGTAAGCACCGTACCGGTTTGCGACTCGGTCATCACCAGTGTGGACGTGCCCGGCCTGAACGCGACGTTGGTCACCGTGCCGCCGGCGGGGCTGCGCACAAAATGCGTGACCTCGCCGCGCGGATTCAGCACGAAAGCGCCGCCCAGGCTGGCGTGCGCCACCACCAGGCGGCCGTCCTGATCCACCGCCAGCCCGTCCGGCCCGCTCGTTCCGAAGAAGGTGCGAAACGCCCCCACTTTCGACAGGGACCCGTCGGCCAATACCGGCGCGCGCCACACGGCGTTGGCACGGGTCATGGCCACATACAGCACATGGCCGGACGGGTCCAGCGCAATGCCGTTCGGACTGGGCCCGTTGGACAGCAGCAGGTCCAGCTGGCCCGACGCGCGCAGCCGGTACACGCGGCCGCTCGCATCATGCAGGCCGGTCTGGCCCTGGTCGGTGAAGTACAGGTTTCCCTGCCCGTCGAAGTGCAGGTCGTTCAGGCCCTTGAAACTCTCGGAATTGCGGTGTCCCAGCACCACTTCGACATCGCCGCTGTCGGGCGACACGCGCAGCAGCCCGCGCCGGTAGTCGGCCACCCACAGGTCGCCGGCGCGGTCGATGGCGATGCCGTTGGGCCACCCGCCGGTTTCGGCCACGGTATGCCACTGGCCGTGCGGCGCCAACCGGAAAATGCGTCCGTGCACGATGTCGGTCAGGTACAGATTGCCCGCGCGGTCGAACGCCGGGCCCTCCAGGAAGCTGTCAACCGTCTGGCCCGGCTTGTTGGCGGCCGCCCATTCGCTGGCGCGGCGCAGGCGCAGGGCATCGGGCAGGGCGGCCAGCACGGTGGCATCCACGCGCTGCGGCGGTTCAAAAGAAAGATTCCACATACGTTTACTCCGCGGGCGGCACGGGCCGTGCAGGGTGCCCCTCGTAGGTCGGCAGGAACTGCCGCGGCATCGGGCCCTTGATGCGCCCGCCTTGTTCGGTCTGTTCCCATGCGTGCGCCAGCACGCCCACCGAACGCGACAGGCAGAACAGCCCGCGCGCCAGCGGCGCGGGAAAGCCCAGCTCGCCATAGATCACGGCGGTGGCCCCGTCGATGTTCATGGGAATGGCCTTGCCCTTGCGCGCACGCAGCAGGTCTTCAATGCCGCGCGCAACGGCCGCGTAACGGCCGCTGACTTCATTGGCGCGCGCCGCCTCGTCCACCAGGGCCAGCAGCGGCTTGGCGCGTGGGTCCACCGGGTGAAACCGGTGGCCGAAGCCCGGGATCGTCTTGCCATGCTCATCGATATAGGCGTCCACCGCAGTCTCGATGGCCTGTGCCTGCGGCATGCCCGATTCCGCACGCGCCAGGGCATCCTGGTACAGCGCCAGCGCCTGTTCGCCCGCGCCCCCGTGTATATCGCCCAGCACATTGACCGCCGACGCCATGGCGCTGTTGATGCCCACGCCACAGGTCGCCGCCATGCGCGCGATAGCGATGCTGGGAGCCTGCGGCCCGTGATCCACGGCCGACATCAGCGCCGCTTCGAGCAGCCTGCCCTGATGCCGGCTGGGAAGATCCCCGCGCGTCATCAGCCAGATCATTTCGGCAAGCCCGACCTTGCCGATCAGGTCTTCGATGGCGTAGCCGCGATAGCGGATGACGCCGGGCTGCATGTCGATGATGGACGTGCGCCACCAGTCTTGCGCCAGTTGTTGCGGATCAGTTGCGGATGAAGTCATGAGTCGTCTCGTTGCAATCAGCGGGGCAGCCAGGCGGGCGCATCGCCGCCCAGCCTGGGCGTGGGCAGCGCCCAGCGCGGCGCCGTGTCGGACATGCGCAGCACAGGCCCCAGCGTCCTGAGCACGCCGTAGCAGGTATCGGACTCTACCGAGTATGCCTCGAGCGCTTGCGCGTCGAGCCGCTGCGGCGCGTGGTCAAAGCGGTCGACCAGCCCCTGGCGCTGCGCGAACATGGCCGACTGGCACAGCGAAACATGCACCCGGTAGCTGCCGCCCTCGCGAGCCCGGCGCGCCAATGCGAGCATCACGCCCAGGGCGCCCAGATAGCCGGTTGTGTAGTCGCACAGCGGCGCAAACACCAGCTTGGGCTTGCCGTCGTTGGTCAGCAAGCCGTTGCGATGGCACACGCCCGTCACCGCCTGGGCGACCTGTTCCCAACCGGCGCGGCCGGCCCAGGGGCCTCCCGATCCGAAGCAGCTTACCGACAGGTGTATCAGGCCGGGGCGCGCATGCAGCAGTTCATCGGCGTCGAACCCCAAGCTGCCCAGGCGGCCCGGGCGATAGCCGTCGATGAACACATCGGCATCGCGCACCAGGGCGCGCATGGCCTGCGCGTCGGCAGAATTGCGCAGATCAAGAAAGCAGCTGCGCTTGCCGTGGCTGGTGTCGCGCACGTGTTCGGGCGTCTGCGGCAGATGCGGCGCCGTCGCCATCAGAACGTCGGCGCCATGTTCGGCCAGCGTGCGGCCAGCCACCGGGCCGGCAAGAATGCGCGTCAGGTCGAGCACGCGCACCCCATGCAGCGGGCGGTGCCCTGCCACAAAGGGTTCCGGCGCCGAGTCGGCCACCCGTTCAATTTCGACCACGGGGCGGCCAGCCAGGTATTGGCCCTGCGGATGGGCCAGCCATTCTTCTTCGGTGCGGATCTTGCCGCCGCAGGCGCGGGCCTCGGCAATGGCGTCTTCCAGCGCGTCCGCGTCCCAGCGGCCCACCGCGGCGCTCACGGCTTCGGGCGTGCTTTCACATTGCAGCACACCCAGCACCCGTTCAGACAGGTGCGGCAGGTTCAGGTGGGGCAGGAACCAGCGCCCGTCGCGCGCCGGCCACGGCTGCGTTACCCGCAGCATGTGGGCCATCGCATCGGGGATGGGCACCGCCGCAAAGCTGCCGTCCGGCTGGCGGGCGCGTGTGTAATCCACGGTTCGCAAGGTGGCCGCCGCAGCGCGCACGTCGATGTCCAGTTTCTGGCGCCGTCCGGTGCGCAATTGCCAGATGTCGTTGGCGGCAACACCCACGGCAGCGATACTCGCGGCCACGGCTTCGCCTACGCGGTACGGAGTGTTGTAGAACGGATCCTCGCCGGATATCGTTACCTCGGCGGGGTCGATCTCTTCCAGGTTGCGAACCTGCATCAATTCGGCAAAGGCCGCCCGCTTGCCGGGTGCATGGCTGGTCATACGGCTTGCTCCGCTTTCAGTGTCTGGATCTCTTGTGCAGTAAACCCGATTTCCGCCAGGATGGCTTCAGTATGCTGGCCCAGCACCGGCGGAGGCGCATCCACCGCCGGCGGCTCGCCGTCGAGCTTGATGCCCGTGCGCAGCACACTGATGTCGCGATCGACGCCGGGCGCGTCCTTGAAAGTGGCAACCATGCCGCGCCCGGCAATCTGCGGATGCTGCAACGCCTGCGGCACGGTATACACCGGCCCGGCCGGCACGCTGGCCGCGGTCAGCAGCGGCCACCATTGCTCCGCGCTTTTCGCCTGCAATGCCCGCTCGATTTCGGCCTTGAGCTCGAAGCGATGCCGCAGCCGCGCTTCGCGCTCTGCAAAGCGCGGGTCTTCGACAAGGTCGGGCCGGCCGACCACGCGGCACAGCGCCTCGAACTGAGACTGCCGGTTGGCCGCAATGTTGAGCAGTCCATCGCCCGTCTGGAACGTGCCCGACGGGCTGGCGGTCATGTTCTCGTTGCCCATGGGTTGCGCCTGCCGGCCGGCTACCAGGTAGTTCGACACGGCCCAGCCCATGGTCGCCAGGATCGACTCCAGCATGGATATATCGATCATGCAGCCCCGGGTGCGCCCGCGATCGGCCAGCGCGGCGGCAATCGCGTAGGCGGCCGTCATGCCGCCTATGGTGTCGGCAACCGGATAACCCACGCGCAGCGGCGCGGATTCGGCGCTGCCGGTAATGCTCATCGCGCCGGACATCCCTTGCACGATCTGGTCGTAGGCAGGCAGGTCGCGCAGCGGCCCGTCCTGCCCGAACCCCGAGATCGCGCAGTAGATCAGCCCGGGGTTGTCGGCCAGCAGCGCGTCGAACCCCAGGCCCAGGCGCTGCATGACGCCGGGCCGGAAGTTCTCGACAACCACCTGCGCGCCCTGCACCAGACGGCGGAACACCGCCTTGCCTTGCGGGTGCTTCAGGTCGATGGTGATAGAACGCTTGCCTGCGTTCTGCGCCAGGAACGACGCGCCCATGCCCCGCCGGTTGAGCTCGGGATCGGCGCCCAGCTGGCGGGCCAGGTCGCCCGTGCCGCGCGCCTCGACCTTGATGACTTCCGCGCCCAGGTGGGCGAGCTGGTGGCAGGCGAACGGGCCGGCCAGCACATTGGTCAGGTCCAGGACGCGCACACCCTGCAAGGGTCGATATGCCATAGTCTCTGTCAGTCCACTTTGATGCCGCGTTGCTTCACGACGTCGGCCCAGCGGGCCATCTCGGCGTCAACCAGCGCGGTCGCCTCGGCGGGCGTGTTGCCGATGGACTCCAGCCCCATCTGGCCAACGCGTTCCTGCGTGGCCGGCAGGCGCAGCGTGGCGGTGATGGCCTCGTTCAGTTTTTGGATGGCATCCTGGGGCGTGCCGGCGGGCGCGGCAAAGCCGATCCAGAACTTGATGTCCATACGCGGCAGGCCGACCTCGGGCGCGCTGGGAACGTCGGGCAGCGCAGCGCTGCGCTTGTCGCCCGCGATCATCAGCGCGCGCAGCTTGCCCGACTGGATGTGAGGCAAGGCCGTGGGCAGCGACGTAATCAGCATTTGCACCTGCCCGCCCATCAGGTCGGCCAGCACCGCGCCCGCGCCCTTGTAAGGTACGTGCACGATATCCAGGTTGCCGGCCGCGTCCTTGAACAGCTCTGCGGCCAGGTGGGTGTTGGTGCCATTACCGCCCGAACCGTAGAACAGCCCGCCCGGCTTCTGCTTGGCCAGGTCGATAAGTTCCTGCACCGTCTTGGCCGGCACGTCGGGGTTCACCACCAGCACGTGGGGCACTTGCACGGCCGTCGTGATGTGCGAGAAGTCTTTCTTGGCGTCAAAGGGCAGCTTGGGTACCAGGCCCGGCGCGATCGCAAATGACATCTCGGTGGTCAGCACCGTGTAGCCATCGGGCTGCGCGCGGGCCACATTGCTCCAGCCCACGATGCCGCCACCGCCTGTGCGGTTCGTGACGATTGCCGGCTGCCCCAGCGCGTTGCCGAGCTGGTCGCCGATCAGGCGGGCCACCAGGTCGGTGCTGCCGCCTACGGAAAAGGGCACCACGATGGTCACCGGCTTGTTCGGGTACGAAGTCTGGGCCGCGGCGGGCGCCACCACTGCCGCGGTCATCAGCGCGATCAGCGCCCGGCGGGTTGTAGAAATTGTCATGATCAGGTCTCCTGTGTGGGGATGCAATATTGCTTCTGTGGGCGCCGTAACTCGGCATTGATGCGCTGGCCATATTCGATGGCCTCGCGCCAGTGGCTGGTGACAGCCGGAATGTGATCAAGCGCGCGCTTGACCGCGGTAAGCGCGGCCGGCTCGTAGGCCGCGATGCGGGCGGCCAGCTCCGTTGCGCGCGGCAGCAGGCGGCCCGGCGCGACAACCTCGTTAAGCAGGCCCCAGCGTTCGAAGGTATGCGCCGAAAGCCGTTCTGTCGTCAGCAGCAGCCAGGCCGAGCGTTTGCGCGACACGCCCGACAGCTGGGTCGTAGGGCCCGATGCGCTGGCGTAAGCTCCCGCCGCCAGTTCCGGACAGCCGAACACCGCGTCTTCGCTGGCGATCGCCAGATCGCAGGCGTTCACCAGCGTGACGCCCGCCCCCAGCGCCGCCCCATTCACAGCGGCGATGAACACGGCCGGGTGCCGGCGCACAGACTCGATCAGTTCCAGCCATTCGGCGGCGTGGGCATCGTCGTCGGGCGCGGCGGCGCGCTCCTTCAGGTCCAGCCCCGCGCAAAACGCGCTGCCCGTGCCCGTCAGCACGATCGCCCGCGCCTGGCCCGCCAGGGCGCGCAGCGCCATGGCCAGGTGATGGCGGGTTTCGCGATCCAGCGCATTGCGCCTGGCCGGCCGGTTCAGCTCGACCATCGCCCAGCCTTCGTGTCGGGTGATGCGCAGGTTGTTGATTGACGACTGCATTGCTAAGATAGAACGATATTCTATCTTTATATTATGGCGCACCGCCCCGTGGTGTCAATCTACACTTCACCCTTCCTATACGAGTCGTTGTACGCATGCCCCGCCGACCTTCCATTCCGTCCGTTGCCGACCTGAACGCCGCCGCCGGCGGCGTCGCGACGCTCGACCGCGCCCTGTCTGTGCTGGCAGTGTTTTCCACCGACCTGCCGCGGCCCACACTGGCCGATTTCGCCACGCGCACGCGCATTCCCAAAAGCACCGTGCTGCGCATGCTGTCATCGCTGGAACATGCGCACGTGGTGCTCCGCCAGCCCGACGGGCGCTACGCCCTGGGGCCGGAAATCGCCCGCCTGCACGCCATATACGCGGCCACGTTTTCGCTGGAGCCGCTCGTCATGCCGGTACTGCGCGAGCTGGTCGACCAAACCCAGGAAAGCGCGGCGTTCTATATCCGCCAGGGCCGCAAGCGCCTGTGTCTGCATCGCGTGGACTCGCCCCGGCCGGTGCGCGATCACATCCGCGTGGGCGACCTGCTGCCGCTGGAACAGGGCGCCGGCGGCCGGGTAATGCTGGCCTACGAAGGCGAGCCGGGTGACATCTATGCGCGCATACGCCAGCAGCAGGTCGCCATACTCGCGGGCGACCGCGTTGCCGAAGTGGCAGGGGTGGCGGCGCCCGTGTTCAATGCCGGCGGAAACCTGGCCGGCACCATCACGCTGACCATGCCGGCCGAACGGCTGAACCCCGCCTTTGCGCAACCCGTGCTGCACGCCGCACGCGAACTCACCACCCGCCTGGGCGGCGTGTTTCCGCCGGCGCCGTCCGGCATGGTCTAGCGCAGGCAGGCATGGCACAGGCTTTCTCCTCGCGCACCACCCCGCTGGCCGGCATCGCCTGCGTGCTGGCAGGCGTGCTGTTCCTTACGATCAGCGACGCGCTCGCGAAATGGATAGGGCAGTACTACAGCCCCTTGCAGATCCTGTTCCTGCGCGCGGCCATTGCCTTTCCGTTCGTGCTGACGCTGGTCGTGGCGCTGGGCGGCCGGCCGGCGCTGCGCACGCGCCACCTCACGCTGCACCTGCTGCGCGGCGCCCTCAATATCATCTCGGCGTGCTTCTTCTACATGGGGCTGCGCGCACTGCCGCTGGCCGAGAACACGGCCATCGCGTTCGCCGCGCCCCTGTTCGTGACCGCGCTTTCGGTGCTCGTGCTCAAAGAAAAAGTCGACGCACGCCGCTGGCTGGCCGTAGGCATAGGCTTCGCGGGCGTGCTGGTCATCGTGCGCCCGGGCGCCAGCAGCTTCCAGCCCGCGGCGCTTTATCCGCTGGCCACCGCCGTGCTGTATGCCTGCATGATGCTTACCGCCCGGGCCATCGGCCAGTCCGAGAGGATGCTCACCACCACGTTCTACATTGTGGCCGGGCAGCTTGTTTGCAGCGCGGTGGCGGTGCCCTGGTTCTGGACGCCCCCGCAGGCGGACCACCTGCCCTACTTTGCGGGCATCGCATTGTTCAGCACGCTGGGCCTTACCTTCCTGACCCAGGGCTTTCGCATCGGGCCCGCGTCGGTGGTCGCGCCGTTCGACTACACCGCGTTGCTGTGGGCCTCGCTATTGGGCTGGCTGGTTTGGCGCGATACGCCCGACTGGTCCGATTGCCTGGGTGCGCTGCTTATCGCCGGCAGCGGGGTGTATATCGCGTGGCGGGCGTCACGAAGGCCGCGGCAAAGCCCTGGCGGGCGCCCGAAGCGCGCGTAAAACAAAGCCCGCTTCCACAAGAAAGCGGGCTTCGATGGGCCTGGCGGCCACGGGGCCGGCTGGCGGGGAATCAGAACGGAATATCGTCGTCCATGTCCGCCAGATTGGCGGCGCCGCCCGCAGCCGGCGCGGCCGCGGGAGCTGGGCGTTGCGCGGGCGGACGCTGGGCCGGGGCGCGCTGCTGGCGCGGCGCGTCTTCGTAGCCGCCACCGCCGCCATAGCTGCTGTCGCCGCTGTCGCGGCCGCCCAGCATCTGCATCTGGTCGGCCACGATTTCGGTGCTGTAGCGGTCGGCGCCCGTTTCCTTGTCTTGCCACTTGCGGGTTTTCAGGCGGCCCTCGATATACACCGAACGGCCTTTCTTCAGGTATTCGCCGGCGATCTCGGCCAGGCGGTTATACATGACCACCCGGTGCCATTCCGTTTCTTCGCGGCGTTCGCCGCTGGCCTTGTCCTTCCATTGCGACGTCGTGGCGATGGATACATTGCAGATCGCCGCACCATCGGGGCTGTAGCGCACTTCGGGGTCGCGCCCCAGGTTGCCGACGAGTATGACTTTATTGACCGATGCCATGGCGAGTGTCCTCTTGCCCGGCAGCCGTAGCTTGCAACCGGGTAAACGTAATTGATCAAGCCTGCCGGACAGGAGCCTGCGCCCCGCCGTCCGGTGGCCTATGGTTAATAACTGCACACCGCCGGGTCGACCCTGCGGCAGGTGCTGGCTGGCGGTGCCTGCCGGATACCGCGCAATAACTTCAATTCTACCGGGTTGGCAGCGCCTGCCGCATCCTTGTGCATAGAATGCTCAAGGCCGCCCTGGCAGGCAAGAGGGGCGGGTGTCCGGAACATCCCGCGCCTGCATCAGGGAAAATACCGTCTCTGCGGGTCAGGGCTTGATCAGCGACGGCAGCGTCTTGCACATCTGGGCAATCTGCTCGGGCGTGCCGGACGCAATGCGCTGGCGTGCCTGTTCCAGCCCGTCGTTGAAAGCCGCGTCGAAGTCCGACGCCGACATGCCCGCAATCGCGGCCCGCTGCTGCGCCTTCAAGCTGTCGAGCTGCGCCTGGGTGTAGCCGCCGCATTTCTGGGCCACGGCGTGCATCTGGCCGCCGAACTGCGCCACCTTCACCTGTGTCGCGATGTCTTGTGCAAAAGACGCGCCCGCAAACGTAACGGCAACAGCGCAGGCCACGGCGGCCCCAAGATGAACTTTACGCAAGGATGACTCCCGTTCTGGTTGAATTTTTGGTTGAGTTTCGAACATACGCCGGTCAGGGCAGCGGTTTCAATGCCCACGTCACCGCCAGCCACACCGCCGCCAGCGCGGCCGCCCCCAGGAACACCGCGTCGGCGCCCGCACGTGCGGCCAGCCAACCTCCCAGTGCGCCCCCGCAGAACAGGCCCGCCGCCTGGGCGGTGTTATAGAAGCCCAGCGCCAGCCCTTTGTACTGGGCGGGCGCAACGCGCGAAACCAGTGACGGTTGCAAGGCTTCCAGGATGTTGAACACCACGAAGAACGCGGTGATCGCGATGGCCAGCGTATAGAACCCGTGGCTGGCGGCGGGCAGCAGCGCGCATACCGCGGCCAGGCCGGCCACCGACGCACGCAACGCCGCACGATGAGCGCGATGCCGTTCGGCCACAAAAATGACCGGAACCATCAAGACGAACGAGACCAGGATGATGGGCAGGTACACCTTCCACAATTCCTGCGTGCCCCCCCCCCCCGTTTGCGCCAACAGCGCCGGCACCACCACAAACAGCGCCACCTGGGTACAGTGCAAAGCGAACACGCCGAAATTCAGGCGCAGCAAGTCGCGGTGGGCCAGCACTTCGCCGGGCCGGACCTGCATGCTGCGGGCCTCGCTGCGCGGCACCACGGGCACCACCCAGCGCGCCACGGCCAGGCTGGCCACGCCCAGGCAGGCAATGGTCCAGAACAGCCCGGGCAGGCCCCACCAGCCCACCAGCACCGGCGCCAGCACCAGCGACAGGGCAAACGACAAGCCGATCGACGCCCCCACCATGGCCATGGCGCGCGTGCGCACAGCATCGCGCGTGGCGTCGGCCAGCCAGGCCGTGACCGCGGCGGAAATGGCGCCCGCGCCCTGTATCGCGCGGCCGATGGTTATCCAGAATACATCGTGCGCCAGCGCGCAGACGACGCTGCCCGCTATGAACAACAGCAGCCCGGCCACCACCACGGGGCGGCGCCCCCAGCGATCGGAAGCCAGGCCGAACGGAATCTGCATGAAGGCCTGAGTCAGGCCATACATGCCCAGGGCCAGGCCGACCTTCATCGGGTCGTCGCCTCCGGGCAGGCTGCCCGCGGCCACCGCAAATACCGGCAACAGCAGGAACAGCCCCAGCATGCGGCAGGCAAACAAGCCCGCCAGCGCGACGCTGGCACGCCGCTCGGACGAAGTCAATTTCAGTTTTGTATCAGCGGGCATGCAGAAGACGTAAGGACAATGCCTCGCACGGGAAAGTACTCGGCGCGCTATAGTACCAAGTTGGCCTTTGAATCCGCATAATGCCCGATGGACGCGATACGCATTCGGGGTGCCCGCACCCATAACCTTAAAAACGTCTCGCTCGACCTGCCGCGTCACAAGCTCGTGGTCATCACGGGCCTGTCCGGCTCGGGCAAATCGTCGCTGGCCTTCGACACGCTGTACGCCGAAGGGCAACGCCGCTACGTCGAAAGCCTGTCGGCCTACGCGCGGCAGTTCCTGCAGCTGATGGACAAGCCCGACGTCGATCTCATCGAGGGCCTGTCTCCTGCGATCTCCATCGAGCAGAAGGCGGCGGGCCACAATCCACGGTCCACCGTGGGCACCATCACCGAAATCCACGATTACCTGCGGCTGTTGTACGCGCGGGTGGGTACGCCATATTGCCCGGAACACGGCCTGCCGCTGCAGGCGCAGAGCGTCAGCCAGATGGTCGATGCCGTGCTGGCGTGGCACGCCGAAACCCGGCTGGCCGTGCTGGCGCCCCTGGCGCGCGGCAAGAAAGGCAGTTTCGAAGACGAATGCGCCTCGCTGCAGGCCCAGGGTTACGTGCGGCTGCGCGTCGATGGCCAGATGCACGAAATCAGCGAACTGCCGCCGCTGAAGAAAAATGAAAAGCACGACATCGACGTCGTGATCGACCGCCTGCGCGTGCGGCCCGACAGCAAGCAGCGCCTGGCCGAAAGCTTCGAAACCGCCATGCAGCTGGCCGATGGCCGCACCGTGGCGCTCGATATGGACAGCGGGCGCGAACAGGTGTTTTCCAGCCGCTATGCGTGCCCGGTGTGCAGCCACAGCCTGCCCGAGCTCGAGCCCCGGCTGTTCAGCTTCAACAACCCCATGGGCGCCTGTCCTACGTGCGACGGCATCGGGCAGGTCGGCTTCTTCGACCCCAAGCGCGTGGTGGCGTTTCCCGAGCTCAGCCTGGCGGCCGGCGCCATACGCGGCTGGGACCGCCGCAACTCCTTTACACATTCTTTGCTCACCAGCCTGGCGGCGCATTACGAATTCGACATCGACACGCCCTTCGAAGAACTGCCCGAAGCGCTGCGCCAGAAGGTGCTCTACGGCTCGGGCGACGAAGCAATCGCCTTTGTCTACCTGAACGAAAAAGGCCGGGGCACGGTCAAGCGCCACCCCTTCGAAGGCGTCATCCCCAATCTTGAACGCCGCTGGCGCGAAACCGATTCGTCCACCGTGCGCGAAGAGCTCGGCAAGTACCGCAACATCAAGACCTGCCCCGATTGCAACGGCTCGCGGCTGCGCGCCGAGGCCCGGCATGTGCTCATCGGCGACGAACCCCGTGGCGACGAGCGCCGCGGCCAGGCCATTTACGAAGTCGAGGCCATGCCGCTGTCGGACTGCCTGGCCTGGTTCAAGGCGCTGTCGCTTACCGGCGCCAAGCAGGAAATCGCCCAGCGCATCGTGCGCGAGATCGAGGCGCGGCTGAGCTTCCTGAACAATGTGGGGTTGAACTACCTGTCGCTGGACCGCAGCGCCGACACGATCTCCGGCGGCGAGGCGCAGCGCATCCGCCTGGCCAGCCAGATCGGCTCCGGCCTGACCGGCGTGATGTACGTGCTGGACGAACCGTCCATCGGCCTGCACCAGCGCGACAACGACCGCCTGATCGGCACCCTGCAGCACCTGCGCGACCTCGGCAATAGCGTCATTGTGGTCGAGCACGACGAAGACATGATCCGCCTGGCCGACTGGGTCGTCGACATGGGCCCGGGCGCCGGCGAACACGGCGGCCAGGTGGTTGCGCAGGGCACGCCAGACGCCGTCCAGCAAAACTCCGCGTCCCTGACCGGCCAGTATCTCAGCGGACGGCGCGCCATACCGGTGCCCGGGCGGCGCCCCATCACCGACGACCTGCCCTGGCTGGTCATCGAGGGCGCCAGCGGCAATAACCTCAAGTCCGTCGACCTGCGCATACCCGCCGGCCGGCTGGTGTGCGTCACCGGCGTGTCCGGCTCGGGCAAGTCCACGCTGGTCAACGATACGCTGGCCGTCGCCGTCTCGCGCCAATTGCACAATGCGCAGGGCGAGCCGGCGCCATACGCGTCGATCAGCGGCCTGGAACATTTCGACAAGATCATCAGTGTCGACCAGAGCCCCATCGGTCGCACCCCCCGCAGCAACCCGGCCACCTACACGGGCCTGTTCACGCCCATACGCGAATTGTTCGCCGGCGTACCCGAGGCGCGCTCGCGCGGCTACGACCCCGGCCGCTTCAGCTTCAACGTCAAGGGCGGCCGGTGCGAAGCCTGCCAGGGCGACGGCGTGGTCAAGGTCGAGATGCATTTCCTGCCCGACATGTACGTGCCCTGCGACGTATGCCACGGCAAACGCTACAACCGCGAAACCCTCGAAATCCGTTATCGCGGCCGCAATATCAGCGAAGTACTCGAGCTCACGGTCGAACAGGCGCTGGAATACTTCGAATCGGTGCCTGCCATCGCGCGCAAGCTGCACACATTGATCGACGTGGGCCTGTCGTACATACGCCTGGGCCAGAGCGCCACCACCCTGTCGGGCGGCGAGGCGCAGCGCGTAAAGCTGTCGCTGGAACTCTCGCGCCGCAGTACGGGGCGCACGCTGTACATCCTGGACGAGCCCACCACGGGCCTGCATTTCCGCGACATCGAAATGCTGCTGCAGGTCGTGAACCAGCTCGTCGACAGTGGCAATACGGTGCTGGTCATCGAACACAACCTGGACGTCATCAAGACGGCCGACTGGGTGGTGGACATGGGCCCCGAAGGCGGCGATGGCGGCGGGCGGGTCGTGGCGGTCGGCACGCCCGAAGATGTGGCGGCCAGCCCACAAAGCCATACCGGCCATTACCTTGGGCGGGTGTTGCAACGCAAGGGTCCGCAGTAGACTGCATCTGGGCCGACCCGGCCCGGATGCTCGTGCGCCAACGGCCCCGGAACCCGCCGGGGGCGCGTGCGCCGGTGCTGCATACACGGGCGTCTATCCCAAGCGCGTCAGGCACCGATGCGCACCCGACCCACGCACCCATCCCTCTTATCGCCATGTATACCCTCATCATCGGCAACAAGAACTACTCGTCCTGGTCGTTGCGCCCGTGGCTCGCCCTGCGCGCGGCAGGCATTGCGTTCCAGGAACAGAAACTGGGCCTTTTCACGCCCGAATTCGCGCAACGCCTCAGCTCGCTGACGCCCGCCGGCCTGGTGCCGGTACTGCTGGATGGCGAATTCGCCGTCTGGGATTCGCTGGCCATCTGCGAGTATGTGGCCGAACAACATCCCGACGCCGCCCTTTGGCCCGCCGAACCGCGCGCCCGGGCGCGCGCCCGCTCGCTGGCCGCACAGATGCACAGCGGCTTCGGCCAGCTGCGGCAGCTCATGCCGATGAACATCGAGGCGCACCTGCCGGGCCTGGATCTTTCCGCCGCGCAGGACGACATCGCGCGCGTGCAGGCCCTGTGGCGCGACACGCGGGCCGAGTTCGGCCAGGGCGGCCCATTTTTATTTGGCCGGTTTTCTATCGCCGATGCGTTCTACGCGCCCGTCGTCTCGCGCTTTACCACCTACGCAGTGCCGGCCGAAGGGCCGGCCCGCGACTATATGGATGCCGTACTGGCCTTGCCCGCCCTGCAGGAATGGACGCGCGACGCCTGCGCGGAAGGCGTTTTCGTACCCGCGGACGAACCCTACCGCACGCACCGCTGACAAGCCATAGGTGCCCGACACGCTGACTTTCAGGCGCCCGGCTTCCGTTCCAGGTGTCTGACCACCGTTCCAGGTGTCTGACTCCCGAAGGGTGTCAGACACCACACCCACGACATCAAGGCGCTGCCGGGCTCCAGAGCGCCGCCCCGCGGTGTCAGGCACCCTGCGGGAGCCAGACACCAACTTTGCATGACGGTGCTTCCTCTGACGGTGTCTGACTCCCGAAGGGTGTCAGACACCAAGCCGTCACCCCATTTCGAACAGCCGTTTGTGCTCGCGGATGGCATAGCGGTCTGTCATGCCGGCGATATAGTCGGCAATCGCGCGCGCCTGCTCCAATTCGTCACGCTGATAGTCGGGCGGCAGCAGGCGCGGGTCGGCCAGAAAAGCCGCGAACAGCTCGCGCACAATGCGCCGCGCCTTGTTCGTCATGCGCATCACGCGGTAATGCCGGTACAGGTTATCGAACAGAAAGCGCTTGAGTTCATCGGCCTCGCGTTGCACGCTGTCCGAAAAGCCGGCCAGCGGCGGCGCGCGCCGTACCGCGTCCGCGTCTGCGGGGGCCGCGTCCGCAATGCGTGCCAGCGACGTGGCGGTCAGGTCCACGATCAGCGTATTGATCATGCGCCGCACCGTTTCGGCCACCGCCCGACGCGGCGCCAGGCGCGGATAGCGCTCGGCCACCTGCGCGTAATGCCGTCCGAAGATGGTCACTTCCTGCATCTGCTCCAGCGTGATCAGGCCCGAACGCAAACCATCATCGATATCGTGGTTGTTATAGGCGATCTCGTCGGCCAGGTTGGCCACCTGCGCTTCCAGCGATGGCCGGGTGCGGTTCAGAAACCGCTCGCCCACCTCGCCCAGCTGGCGCGCGTGCGCCACCGAACAATGCTTCAGGATGCCCTCGCGCGTCTCGAAGCACAGGTTCAGGCCGCTGAATTCCGCATAGCGTTCTTCCAGTTCGTCGACCACGCGCAGGCTCTGCAGGTTGTGCTCAAAGCCGCCTGCATGCGGCGCCAGCTCGCGCATGCAGGCATTGAGCTCGTCCTGCCCGGCGTGGCCAAAGGGCGTATGGCCAAGGTCGTGCGCCAGGGAAATGGCTTCGGTCAGGTCTTCCGACAGACGCAGGCTGCGCGCCAGCGTTCGCGCGATCTGCGCCACTTCCAGGCTGTGCGTCAGGCGCGTGCGGAACAGGTCGCCTTCATGGTTGACGAACACCTGCGTCTTGTATTCCAGGCGGCGAAAGGCCGTGCAATGAATGATGCGGTCGCGGTCACGCTGGAATTCAGTGCGGTTCTGCGGAGGCGGTTCGGGGTGCCGCCGTCCGCGGGTGGCCATGGGGTTCGATGCGTAGCAAGCCAGGTCTTCCATCTGCGGCATCACCCCCATGGCGGTCACTGCACGGTGCGCGCCAGCACCGCGCGCACGGCATCCAGCGGCGCGGGGCGGGTCAGCGCCTGGCCTATGCGCGGCATCAGCACGAAACGTATCTCGCCGCCTTCTGTTTTCTTGTCCACCTGCATCAACTCGAGCCAGCGGTCGCCGCCCAGGTCGGGCGCCACGATCGGGCAGCCTATGGCCTGCACCAGGTCGCGCACCCGGGCCACGTCGGCGCGCGGAAAGCCGGCCACATCGGCCGAAAGCTCGGCTGCCTGCACCATGCCGCAGCCCACCGCCTCGCCGTGCAGCCATTCACCGTAGCCCAGGCCCGACTCGATGGCATGGCCGAACGTGTGCCCCAGGTTGAGAATGGCGCGCAAGCCCGATTCCCGCTCGTCTTGCCCCACCACTTGCGCCTTCAGCTCGCAAGAGCGGCGGATGGCGTACGTCAGGGCGGCCGGATCCAGCGCGCGCAGCGCGGCGGCATTGGTTTCGCACCAGCTCCAGAACTCCGCGTCCAGGATCAGGCCGTACTTGATCACTTCGGCCAGGCCCGCCGACACTTCGCGAGCCGGCAGCGTGCGCAGCACGTCGGTGTCGATCTCGACCGCCACCGGCTGATAAAACGCGCCCACCATATTCTTGCCCAGCGGGTGGTTCACCGCCGTCTTGCCCCCCACCGACGAATCCACCTGCGCCAGCAGCGTGGTCGGCACCTGCACGAAACGGACGCCGCGCATGTACACCGCGGCGGCAAAGCCCGTCATGTCGCCGATTACCCCGCCTCCCAGCGCCACCAGCACGGCGCGGCGATCGAGCCGGTGCGTCAGCAGGGCGTCGAAAATCAGGTTCAGCGTCTGCCAGTCTTTATGGGCCTCGCCGTCGGGCAGTTCGATACGCAGTACGCGGCGCCCGGTGCGCGCCAGTGCGGCCTCGACACGCTCGCCATACAGCGCGCCCACGGTGGGGTTGGTAACTACCGCAATGGCCGTGGCGTCGGCCGGAATGGACTGGTCCAGGGCATCCAGGCGGCCCGACCCGATATGGATGGGGTAGCGGCCTCCCGGGGTATCGACATCGACAACCGTCATGGAATTTTCTTCTCGTAGGCTTGCAGCAGGGGCAGCAACGACTTCACCAGGTGCGAAACCGGCATGGTGCCGGTGTCCACCACCAGGTCGGCCACCTCGTCGTATAAGGGTTCGCGCTGGGTCATCAGGTCGCGCAGCGTGCCGCGCGGGTCCGCATTGGCCAGCAGGGGGCGGTTGCGGTCGCGGCTGGTGCGCCGGTAAAGCTCGTCGACCGTGGCGCGCAGGTACACCACCACCCCGCGCTCGCGCAGCAGCCGACGGTTCTCCGGCGCAAGCACCGCCCCGCCGCCCGTGGCCAGCACGATGCCGCGCCGCTGCGTGCACTGGTCCAGCGCAGCCGCCTCGCGCTTGCGGAACCCGCCTTCGCCCTCGATCTCGAAAATGACGGGCACGCGCACGCCGCAGCGCGCTTCGAGCTCGTGATCCAGGTCGATGAACTCCCGGCCCAGCACACGCGCCAGCCCGCGGCCAATGGTCGTCTTGCCCGCCCCCATCATGCCCACCAGAAAAACCGGCAGGTCATGGGGCAGCGCAACACGCGCGTCGGCCTCGGCCGGTGCGCAGGGGCTGCCGGCGGATGTATCGCCCGGGTCGGCCCCGGTATGCTCCAATACGTTCATGCCTGCATTATCACATCGCCGGCGAGTTGCCCGCTTACCACACTGAACTAATTTGTTACAGAAACGCGGTACCCTGGCCCGAGTGCCCCTGCAGATGCCCGTAAAATCGCCGCGATGAGCAAGTCGCAGAATTCTTCTAAAAAAGCCCCACCCCCCAAAAGCGGGTCGCCTGTTTTGCGGTTCTTCGTGAAGGCGGGCATTTTGCTGGGCGGTCTGGCGTTGTGTGGCGTCTTGCTGGGCGGCATGGCGTTGGCGTTGGCGTGGCCCAACCTGCCCGACCTGCACGCCATGACCGATTATCGGCCCCGGGTGCCGCTGCGCGTCTATACCAGCGACCACGTGCTCATCGGCGAGTTCGGCGAAGAACGCCGCAACGTGCTGCGCTTTAACGAATTTCCCGACGTGATGAAGTCGGCCGTGCTGGCTGCCGAAGACGATCGCTTCTACCAGCACGGCGGCATCGACTGGGCCGGCGTGGTGCGCGCCGGCCTGGCCAACCTGCTCAGCATGTCCAAGTCGCAGGGCGCCAGCACCATCACCATGCAGGTGGCGCGCAACTTCTACCTGTCGTCCGAAAAAACGTATTCACGCAAGTTCTACGAACTGCTGCTTACGTTCAAGATCGAGGCCGAGCTCACCAAAGACCAGATTCTCGAGCTCTATATGAACCAGATCTATCTGGGTCATCGCGCGTACGGCTTTGCCGCCGCGTCGCGCACATATTTTGGCAAGCCGCTGTCGCAAGTCACCGCCGCCGAGGCCGCGATGCTGGCCGGCATTCCCAAGGCGCCGTCGCGTTTCAACCCCATCGCCAACCGGCCCCGCGCCGAATTGCGCCAGCATTACGTGTTGGGCCGCATGCACTCCCTGGGGTACCTGACCGACGCCGAGTACCAGCAGGCCAAGGCGCAGCCCATCATCATCAAGGCCGCCGAAGGCACGCCGGCAGGCGGCTATGCCGTGCATGGCGAATATGTCGCCGAACTGGCGCGCCAGTTGCTCTACGGCATCTACCAGGACGACCTGTACTCGCGCGGCATCAACATCTACACCACGGTGCGTGCCAAAGACCAGGACTCGGCCTATCGCGCGGTGCGCGAAGGCGTGCTGCAGTACACGCGCCGCGCCGTCTATCCGGGTCCGGAAGAACAGCTCGACATGCCGGAGGGCATCGAGAACAACCCGCAGGCCCTGGACGACTTCCTGGACGGCGTGTTCGAAAAGCATCCGGACAGCGATGACTTGCTCACCGCCGTCGTGCTGTCGGCCAGCCCCACCGAAATCAAGGTGGCGCGCAGCGCCAACGAGGTCATCTCCATCACCGACAAGAAAGCGCTGGGCGTTGTCGCCCGCTCGCTGGGCAACAAGGCTTCGGCCGAAAAGCGGCTGCGGCGCGGGTCGGTGGTGTACATCCACAAATATGGCGACGGCTGGGAAGTCATCAACATGCCGGCCGTGCAAGCCGCCTTCGTGTCGCTGTCGCCGCAAGACGGCGCCATCCGCGCCATGGTGGGCGGCTTCGACTTCTACCGGGGCAACTTCAACCGCGTCACGCAGGCCTGGCGCCAGCCCGGCTCCAACATCAAGCCGTTCGTCTACGCGGCGTCGCTCGAACGGGGCCTGACGCCGGCCACCCAGATCTCCGATCAGCCGTTCCAGCTCACGGCCGAACAAACGGGCTCCAAGGCCTGGAACCCCAAGAACTACGGCAACACCTACGAGCCCATGCTGACCATGCGGCAGGGGCTGTACAAGTCCAAGAACATGGTGTCGATCCGCATCCTGCAAGCCATCGGGCCGCAGTATGCGCAAGACTACCTGGCGCGCTTCGGCTTCGACAAGACGCGCCAGCCGGCCGTACTGCCGCTCGCATTGGGCGCGGGGTCCGTTACGCCCCTGCAGCTGGCCGGCGCCTATGCCGTGTTCGCCAACGGCGGCTATCGCATCGCGCCGTACCTGATCGAACGCGTCACCGACAGCAGCGGCAAGGTGCTGATGCAATCCAAGCCCATCGTGGCCGGCGACGCGGCGGCCCGCGCCATCGACCCGCGCACGGCTTATGTCATGGACGACATGCTGCGCGGCGTGGCAACCAGCGGAACCGCCGCCCGGGCGCGCGCCACGCTCAAGCGCACGGACGTGGCCGGCAAGACGGGCACCACCAACGAATCTGTCGACGCGTGGTTCTCGGGTTACACGCCCACGCTGGTGGCCACGGCCTGGATGGGCTTTGACCAGCCCAGGTCGCTGGGTTCGCGTGAAACAGGCGGCGGCGTGGCCATGCCGATCTGGCTGGACTACATGGCCGAAATGCTCAAGGGCGTGCCCGAACAAAAGCAGCGGCCCCGTCCCGACGGCTTGCTGGTCGAGCGCGGCGAGTTTTATTTCTCGGAATTTCCCCCGGGCCAGGCGGTGGCGCGGCTGGGGCTGTCAGAACCCACGCCGGCCGAAACCGACCAGCTGGGCGAGTTCCTGAACGAACTGGTGGGCGGGGGCGACAGCAGCATACGCGTGTCGCCCAGCATGAACACTGAAAAGCAGACGCCCTGGTCGCAGAAGATCCCTTTCTAGGCCTCGCCGCGCCAGGCCCGGGCGTTACAGTTTCACGTTGACGGGCACGCCGGCCGCTGCGGAACAGATCTGCGACAACGCATCGGCCAGCTGCGGGCCGCCGCGGGTGTCGTTCCAGTGTTGTCCGTCGTAGCGATAATGAAACCCGCCGGTGCGGGCCGCGACCCAGATCTCTTGCATGGCAGTCTGGGCGTTCACCACAACGTGGGTGCCGTCTTCGAACACCAGCGTCAGCACATTGCCGCTGCGGCTGGCTTCGATATCGACGTCCTGCCCCGCCGCCCAATCGTCGGCCTGGCTTTCGATGCTGTCCAGAACTTGGTCGACCAACGCAAGGAATTCGGTTTCAGTCATAATCGAACCTGCAAGAATTACGGAGTTTCGAGTGTCCCACTTGGCACACGGCCGCATGGTCTTACGCATTGTAGCCACCCTTGCCGCGACCAGCCTGGTCGCGGCGTGCGGCTTCAAGGGCCCGCTGTACCTGCCGCCCGAATCCGGCCAGACCGGGCCCACCACGCCCCCGCCGCCCCAAATCCCCGCTCCCGCAACGCTTCCATGACACCCCACAGTTCCTCGCGGCCTATCCTGGCCGGCGATCCGCATTTTCATTACCAGAACGGCGTACTGCATGCCGAAGGCGTGGCGCTGGACACGCTGGCCGCGCAACTGGGCACGCCTCTTTATGTGTATTCGCGCGCCGCGCTGCGCCAGGCCTGGCAATCCTACAGCGACGCCATCGGCAGCCGTCCGGTGCTGGTCTGTTATGGCATGAAGGCCAATTCCAACCTGGCTGTGTTGAAAGAGTTCGCCCGGCTGGGGGCGGGCTTCGATATCGTCTCGGGCGGCGAACTCAAGCGCGTGCTGGCCGCCGGCGGCGATCCGTCCAAGGTCGTGTTCTCCGGGGTGGGCAAGCAGCCCTGGGAAATTCGCGATGCGCTGCTGGCCGGCGTGAAGTGCTTCAACGCCGAATCGCAGGCTGAACTGCACTGCCTGTCCGACGTAGCGCTGTCCATGGGCCGGCGCGCGCGGGTGTCCCTGCGCGTCAACCCCGACGTCGACGCCCACACCCATCCCTACATTTCCACCGGCCTGAAGGAAAACAAGTTCGGCATCGCGATCGAATCGGCGCTGGACGCCTATCGCCTGGCGGCTTCGTTGCCAGGGCTGGAAGTCGTAGGGGTCGACTGCCACATCGGCTCGCAGCTCACGGATATCAGCCCTTATTTCGACGCACTGGAAAAACTGCTCGACCTGATCGAACAGCTCGATGCCGCGGGCATCTCCATCCAGCACCTGGACCTGGGCGGCGGCCTGGGCATCCGCTATACCGACGAAATCCCGCCGTCGCCCAAGGCCCTGCTCGACCGCGTGTTCGATCGGCTGCAGGCGCGCGGCATGGCGCACCTGCACCTGATCCTCGAGCCGGGGCGTTCGCTAGTGGGCAACGCCGGCGTGCTGCTGACCACGGTGCAGTACCTGAAGCACGCCGAAGCGCGCAATTTCGCGATCGTGGATGCCGCCATGAACGACTTGCTGCGCCCGGCCCTGTACGACGCCTACCATGGCCTGCAACCGGTATCGCCGCGCGACGGCACGCCCACCGAATACGACGTGGTCGGCCCCATTTGCGAAAGCGCGGACTGGCTGGCCCGCCAGCGAAAACTCACCCTGCAGGCGGGCGATGTACTGGCCCTGGAATCAGCCGGCGCCTACGCCATGACCATGGCCAGCAACTACAACACGCGCACTCGAGCGGCCGAAGTCATGGTCGACGGCCAGCGGCATTACGTCGTGCGCGAGCGCGAAACGCTGGATGATCTGCTGCGGGGCGAATCGACACTGCCGTAATGGCCGGGCCATCCTGGCCAAAGCATTTTGGGGCGTCAGCAGGGCAGCTTGCGTGCGGTTTCCCGGCGTTGTCGAAGGCCGCCTTGGCTGGCTTGCTTCACGGTGCCGTCCGGGCGCCCCGCCGCGCGCCCGGGCCCGAACGGATCCGCGCCAAGCGCCTGACACCGAAAGCCGCCAAACAGGCGCCTGACTCCGGCCGCACAGGTGCCTGACACCGGCCGCACAGGTGTCTGACCCCGGCCGCACAGGCGCCTGACACCGGCCGCACAGGCGCCTGACACCGGCCGCACAGGCGCCTGACACCGGCCGCACAGGTGTCTGACCCCGGCCGCACAGGTGTCTGACTCCGAAGGTGTCAGACACCCTTCGTGTACACCAAGCCCTCAAAGCTCGCCATAAGAATGCAAGCCTGACAGGAACATGTTGACGCCCAAAAACGCGAATCCCGTCACCAGCAGCCCCACCAGCGCCCAGTAAGCCGCCAGTTGGCCCCGCAGGCCCTTCATCAGCCGCATGTGCAGCCAGGCCGCGTAGTTCAGCCACACGATCAGGGCCCAGGTTTCCTTCGGATCCCACTGCCAGTACGCGCCCCAGGCGTCGGCCGCCCACAGCGCCCCCAGGATGGTTGCCACCGTGAAGAACGCGAAGCCGATGGCGATGGCCCGGTACATGATGTCGTCGAGCACTTCCAGGGAAGGCAGCGCCCGTGCGATACGCGCGCGGCCCATCAAGATGCCGCCCACGATCAGTACGCCCACGCCAAAGTAGATGATCCAGGTGGCCGACACGCCCTCGGTACGGAACACGATGGGTTCCACGCACAGCAGGACGCCCAGCACGAACAACGGCGCCAGCTTGACCCACGAAGTCGTCGAGCCATGCTGCTTGACCAGGTACGCAAAGCCCACCATGGCGGCCAGCGAGAACGTGCCGTAGCCGATGAAATTGGCGGGCACGTGCAGCTTCATCCACCAGCTTTTGAGCGCCGGTACCAGCGGCTGGATCTGCGCCGCATCGCGCGTAAAGGCGTACCAGAGCAGGAAGATCGTCGCCGATGAAATCACCAGCAGCACAAAGCCGCCCAGCGCGCGCGTGGCGTACTTGCGCTCGTAGTACAGGTAGAACAATGCGGTGATCAGCGAAAACAGCACGAAAACTTCGTACAGGTTGCTGACCGGGATATGCCCCAGGTCCGGCCCCATCAGGTGCCCCTCGCGCCACCGCACCAGCATGCCGGTCACGCCCGAGAACACCGCGCCCCAGGTCAGGGCGGTGCCCAGCCACGCCGCCGTGGGGCTGAAGATGCCGATCCAGTAGCACAGCGTAGCCAGGATGAACAATGCGCTCATCCACAAAATGGCCGACTGCGACGAAAACAGGTACTTCAGGAAGAACACCTGCTCGGCGCGTCCCAGGTCGTTGCCGTACAGCAGCACGGCCAGGCCTGCGGCCAGTGCACACGCGATCATCAGCCGGCGCAGCGGGCGCCACAGCCAGCCCATCCAGGTCGCCAGCAACACCGTGCCGCACAGGATGATCTTCTCGTAGTAATCCATCGCGGTGCTGTAGCGCGTCAGCGCAAAACCCGCGCCCACCGCCAGCAATACGAAGAAAACCATATCGGTCCAGTCGGGGCGGCCGCGCACGGCGCGCGCGTCACCGGTGGCCGACAGCGGCGGCTGCCAGGCGGCATCGGACGATGATGAGGAAGTAATCACGGACATGGCAAACCTCAGGGCCTGTTGCGGCTCAGCAGCGCTTGCTTGAAGCGCTCGAATTCATGATTGAAGTCCAGTGTACGCTTCTGGGACGTCATGGCGGCCTGGACATCGCTGCCTGCGCCATCGGCGGCGGGCTTGACCCAGACCCACACGCGCCGGTCGCGAATGTAGAACATGGAAAACACCCCCAGCACCAGCAGCAGGCAACCGATATACACGGCGTTCTTGCCCGGCGTGCGGCTGACCTGGAATACGCTGGCCTGCTGGTGATTGAAGTCGCTCAGGGTCAGGAACACCGGCGCGGGATATACGTGCAGGTCAGAAAGCGCGGCGACCGCCAGGCGCGACCACTGTGCCGCGCGCTCGGCCTGCTCACCCTCGGTGGCCACCGGTGGCTGCCCGGCACGTTCCCGGGCCACGTCGCGCAGTTCGGCCATCGACACGCCAATAAGCCGGATGACGACATCGGCGGCACGCGCCAGGTCGTCGGGCGGCGTATTGGCCTGCAGGAAGTTCGCAATGGCCTGCAGCCCACCCTGGGAAAATGTCTGCAGCGCCCGTTCGGCGGCCGTCTGCAGCGCCGGGCGTTCCGCAGGCGACGGGCTGTTGCGCTCGGCAAAGCGCCGCGCGGCTTCGCGACGCGCGGCCGGATCGGCCAGCGCGGCCCGCAGGTTCATGAACTCGGCCAGCGAACTGTCGGCATCGGCCGGAATGCGCAGATACCGGTAGTTCTCGGAGGCATTGTTGCGCACCCCCGCCAGGAACACCGCGGCGCCATCGAGCTCCACGGGCAGCATATAGTTCATGAACTCATGCGCCTGCCCGGCCTGGTCCAGGAGCTTGTACTCGATGCTTGGCCCCACATTGCGCAGGTTCTCGTTCTTCTTGCCCGCCGCGCTGCCCGCCACCGATGCCACGTGTTCGCCCAGCGTCAGCGGGTTGCCGCTGGGCGTGCCGCCGGTCAGGTCCTCGACGTTGATGGGCCGCAGCGCCGTGATGTCGATGGCCATGCTGCGCGGGCTGCCATCGGCGCCATGCGCGGTAATCTCGGCAGGCTTGCCCACCGTGCCCGTCACATCGAAGGTGGCTCCGCTGGTGCCCACCAGCGGGTAGCCCTTGAGGGTGACGCTGCTTCCGCCATCGTCGAAGCTGGACTGATATACGGTGACGCCCTTGTAGCGCAGGGGCTCGTTCACCTCGATGGTGGATTCGAACGACTTGCCGGTTTCGGGGTCGACCACTTCCACCTCGCTGGCAAAGCGGCTGGGCATGCCGGTGGAGTAATAGTCGATCAGGAATTTCTTCAGCTTCAGGGTGAACGGCAGGGGTTGCACCAGCGCGCCGTCGCCCACCATGACCACCGCCGTGCTGGCCTGGCCGCCCTCGGGCACCAGCACGCTGGCCCGGAAACTGGGGTTCGCGGGCGACAGCCTGCCGCTGGGCGGCACCTCGGAAATCAGCATGTTCTCGACGATAGGCTGCTTGCCGGCCAGCAAGACCTGCAGGCGCACGGCCAGTTCGCTGTCGAGCAATCCGCCCAGGCAGATGATCACCAGCGCCGCGTGGGCGCAGATATAGCCCAGCCGGTTGGCGCTGCCCTTCTTGGCTGCCAGCATGATGCCGTCGCCGTCGCGGCGTTCGCGCACCGCATAACCCTGGCCGACGAGCACGCCCTTGATATCGCCGGCCGCCTGCTCGGCCGGCGCCGCATCGCGCATCTCGACCCGATGGGGAAACGCCCGCAGGCTGCTGGCGCGCACATGCTCGCGGAACGAGCGCGCATCGCGCAGCATCTTGGGCGTGTTGCGGATCAGGCACAGGGTGGTCGACACGACCAGAAAGCCCATGATCGCCAGGAACCACCAGCTGTTGTAAACGTGCCAGATCGAGAACTTGTCGAACACCTCGAACCAGAAGGGCCCGAACTGGTCGATATAGGTGCTGGACGACCGGTTCTGCACCAGCACGGTGCCCACGACGCTGGCCACGCAGATGAACATCAGCAGGCTTACCGCGAAACGCATCGAGCCCAGCAACTCGAACAGGTCAGTCGGCAGGCTGCGCAAGGGGCGGGAAGGAGGCAATGTCTTGCTCATAAAAAAAGGGGGGCCGCGCACCGGCTTCCCCCCTTATGACAGCGCGCCCGGAATCCGGTTCCGGGTGGCGCGAGTAATGCAGCGCGGGCCGGCCGCGCGTGACCAGACAGGCGCTTAGCGCAGGCCTGCGGCGTAGTCGGAAACGGCCTTGATATCGGCGTCCGACATGCGATCGGCGATTTCCTGCATCACGGCGTTATTGCCGCGATCGCCGCTGCGGAACAGCTTGAGCTGTTCTTCGATGTACGAGGGGAACTGGCCCGCCAGGCGCGGATACTGGGCGGGAATGCCGGCGCCATTGGCCCCGTGGCAGGCTGCGCAGGCCGGCACGTTGCGCTCGGGCAGGCCGCCGCGCCAGATCTTGCGGCCGAGTTCGACCAGATCTTCGTGGCCGGCCGTGGCGGGCTGCTGCAGCGACTGCTGAGTCAGGTAGAAAGCCACATTCTGCATGTCTTCGGGCGTCAGGTTCTGCGCCATGGGCGTCATGGGCGACGGATTGCCGTCGGGGCCATTGCGCAGGGGCTTGTCGGCGCCTTCCTTGGTCTGGAAGTCGGCCAACTGCTTGACCAGATATTCGTGCGGCTGGGCAGCCAGGTTGGGGTTGGCGGGAATGCTGCTATTGCCCGCCGGGCCATGACAGGAAGCACAGGCGACAATGCCGCGCGAGGCATCGCCTTGGTCGTACAGTTGGGCACCCTTGGCCGCATCCGGCTTGGCCGGGCCCGCGGCGCCGTCGGCGGCGAAACTGGGTGAAATTACGGACGCACCGAGCATCAGCCCGCTTGCTACCAACATCCGGGACAGCACACGCTTCATTGAAAACCTCGACGATCGGATCTCGATCAAGGCGCCAAGGCGCCCCATGCCTGCCCCATGCCATGCCGATGCGAACACATGTTCGCTCCGGGCCCTTGATACCGCCGGTTCGTTGCTTTCAACGGGCGGAATAAGCCTATGCAATGCAGGGGGACCACTGTTGCAAACGCACGATTATACAATAGGGTTCGCAACCAACCGTATCGGCCCAATCCGTGTCCCTCCTGCACCGCGCCACTTTCGTCATCTCGGCAGCCCGCCTGGACCAGCTGCCCGCCCCCGGCGCGCCCGAAGTCTGCTTCGTCGGCCGCTCCAACGCCGGCAAATCGTCGGCCATCAATGTGCTGTGCAACCAGCGCCGGCTGGCGTTTTCCAGCAAGACGCCCGGCCGCACCCGCCTGATCAACATGTTCGGGCTGCCTGACCCCCTGGCTCCCGACCAGCACCTGGGGTTTCTTGTCGACCTGCCTGGCTATGGCTATGCATCGGTCGCGCACAAAGAAAAGGAAAAGTGGGCCGACATCCTCGGCGGCTATCTGCGCGACCGCCAGTCGCTGGCCGGCGTCGTGCTCATCATCGACATTCGCCGCGGCGTCACCGAGCTCGACCGCCGGCTGGCCGATTTCATCGCCCCCACGGGCCGGCCGGTGCTGGCCCTGCTGTCCAAGGCCGACAAGCTGCCGTACGGGCAACGCCAACGCACCGTGTTCGCCGTGCGCAAAGACCTGGCCGACATCGGCGCGCTGCATACCGTACCGTTTTCCGCCACCGAGCGCATCGGTCTGCCCGAAGCCACCCAATACATCGAAAACTGGATTTCTCCGAAGGTCGTGCCATGAAGCCGCACATCATTACACCCGCTTTCCCGATTTCGCGGCCGCGCCGCCTGCGCCGCGATGATTTCACCCGTCGCCTGGTGCGCGAACACGCCCTGACGGTCAACGATCTCATCTACCCGGTATTCGTGGCAGACGGCACGGGCCTGCGCCAGCCGGTGCCTTCCTTGCCCGGCATCGTGCGCTACTCGCCCGACACCTTGCTGGAAGCCGCCGAAGAATGCGTCGCCCTGGGCATCCCCGTCATGGCGCTGTTTCCCGTCATCGACCCCGCGCTCAAGACCCCCGACGGCATCGAGGCCACCAACCCCGACGGCCTGGTCCCGCGCGTCGTGGCGGCGCTCAAGCAGCGCTTCCCGCAATTGGGAGTGCTGACCGACGTGGCGCTCGACCCTTACACCAGCCACGGGCAGGACGGCGTCATCGACGAAGAAGGCTACGTGCAGAACGAGCCCACGGTGCAGATCCTGATCCGGCAGGCGCTGGTGCAGGCGGCCGCCGGCGTCGACATCGTGGCGCCCAGCGACATGATGGACGGGCGCATCGGCGCCATCCGCCAGGCGCTCGAAGCCGAACAACACATCCACACCCGCATCATGGCTTACTCGGCCAAGTACGCCAGCGCTTTCTACGGCCCGTTCCGCGACGCCGTGGGTTCGGCCTCCAACCTGGGCAAGTCCAACAAAATGGCCTACCAGATGGACCCGGGCAACATCGACGAAGCGCTGCGCGAAGTCGCGGCCGACCTGCAGGAAGGCGCCGACATGGTCATGGTCAAGCCCGGCATGCCGTATCTGGATGTGGTGCGGCGAGTCAAGGACACCTTCCGCGCGCCGACCTTCGCGTACCAGGTCAGCGGCGAATACGCCATGATCAAGGCGGCCGCCGCCAACGGCTGGCTCGACCACGACAAGGTCATGATGGAAGCCCTGCTGGGCTTCAAGCGCGCTGGCGCCGACGGCATCCTGACCTACTTCGCCGTCGAGGCCGCCAGGCTGCTCAAGCAGCAGTAAGGCGTTCGCAGGTGTTGCCCTGTGTCGGGCTCCCGCAGGGTGCCTGACACCGCCGTGCACGAGACACATGATCAAGGCGGCCGGGGGGCCGCCTTCCGGGTATCGGGCTGCGGCCCGCTGCTAGCGCGCCAGCACGCGATCCAGCACCGCCGCAAAACGCGGGGCATCCTGAAAGCCGATCACGCGCGCATCGGCAATCGGGGCGCCGCCGGGCGCAAAGAACAGTATCCCCGGCGGGCCGAACAGACGGAACCGCTTCAACAGCGCACGGTCGTCGGCATTGTTCTCGGTAACATCGGCCTGCACCAGCAGCAGTTGCGACATACGGCTTGCCACGCCCGGATCCGAAAACGTAAAGCGCTCCATTTCGCGGCACGACACGCACCAGTCGGCGTAGAAATCAAGCATCACGGGCCGGCTGCTTTGCGCCAGCAGGGCGTCGAGTTCCGCATTGCTGCGAACCCGCACAAATTCCACCGGGCCCGTGGCGGCTGCGGCCACCTGCGTGCCTGCGGTGCGCTGGGCCAGATGAGACAGCGGCTGCAGCACATCGCGGCCGCCGCTGGCCGCGCCCGCCAGCCACACCACCGCCGCCAGCGCCAGCAACACCCCCAGGCCCTTGGCGAACATGCGCGGCGCTCCCGCGCCGGGGGGCAGGGCGTCGAACGCGCGCAGCATCACCGCGGCCACAACGGCCAGGAACGCCCATCCCACCATTTGCAACCACGTTGGCACCACGGGGATCAGCATCCACCACGCAGTGGCCAGCAGCAGCATCCCGAACGCGCGCTTGACGCCGTCCATCCAGGGGCCGGCCTTCGGCAACAACGCGCCGGACGACGCTCCTACAACCAGCAGGGGCACGCCCATCCCCCAGGCCATCGCAAACAGGGCCGCGCCGCCCAGAACCACGTCGCCGGTCTGCGAGATATAAAGCAGCGCACCGGCCAGCGGCGCGGCAACGCAAGGCCCCAGGATCAGCGCAGAAATCGCGCCCATGGCAAGCGCGCCGGCCGCCCGGCCGCCCGGAATCCGTGCCGCGCGCGCCGACAGCCAACCTTGCATCGCGCCCGGCACCTGGAAGTCGAACGCGCCGAACGTAGCCAATGCCAGCAAAACCAGTACAAGGGCGAACGCGGTCAGTATCCAGGGCGTCTGCAGCCATGCGGCCAGGCCGGCGCCGCTCAGGCCTGCGGCCACGCCCAGCAGCGTATAGACCACCGACATACCCAGCACATACGCTGCGGCCAGACCGAGCCCACGCGCGCGGCCCGGGCGTTCCTGCCCCTGGCCGCCCACCAGAATGGACGACAGAATGGGAATCATGGGCAACACACAGGGCGTAAATGCCAGCAGCAGCCCCAACACAAAGAATACGCCGGCCGTTTTCAGCCAGCCCAAGCCGCCGATCGCATCGGCCAGGCCCAGGTCGCCCGCCGTAAGCAACGCGCCCAGGCCTGTTGGCGACCCGGTCTGGCCTGACGGGGCGGCCGCCACGCCCCCCGCCGCGCCCGCCGTCTGCAACGAATAACCGCCGGCCACGGGGGCCAGCGTCACCTGGTGGTCGGCAGGCGGGTAACACAACCCTGCATCGGCGCACCCCTGGCTGGTGATCGTCACCGTAAACGGTTGCTCTGCGGAAACAGGCACGGCGACGCGGACTTGGTCGTAGTAAACCTCCATGTCTTTCTCGAAGGTGGGGTCATACTTGACCTTGCCGGATGGATACGTGGGTTCGCCCAGCGTTGCCGCGCCCGGGGGGCTTACTGAAAGCGCAAAACGCTCGCGATACATGTAGTAGCCCGGCGCAATGCGATAACGCAGCTCGAGCTGGTCGGGCGCGGCCATGGCGGCGCTGAAGACGAAGGCCTGTTCGGGAGGCAGGAAATCCGACTCGGTCAGCGCCGCGGCAGGGCGGCTTGCCAACCCGGCACACACCGCCAGCAGGGCCAGGCAGCCCAGCAACCAACCTCGCCACGCCGGGCGCGCACGAACCAGAAACTGATGCATCGGAATCTCTTTATTGCTTGCATGAGGCCGGCCATGCCGGCTCCACATTCCGGGCCACGGCCCGGGCGCTATTGCGGCTGCTGGCCGCCGGCCTGTTCGCGCACCCAGCCCAGGTAGGCTGGGCTGCCGCCGATAACAGGCACGACAATGATCTCGGGCACGTCATAGGGATGCAGCCGGGACAGCGCGTCGATCAGCGCCTGCTGCCGGCCCGCGGTGGTCTTGATCCACATGGGTATCTCGTCCGCCCCTTCGATTTCGCCTTTCCAGCTATAGATGGACAGCACAGGCGCGCCAAGGTTCACGCAGGCGGCCAGCCCGTCTTCGACCAGCACGTGGGCAATGCGCTTGGCCAGCAGAAGGTCCGGCGCATTGCTGATCACCATCACGATATCGTCGTCGCGCGACATGATAGCTCCTGGAAGTGGCCGGCCAAGCCGCCAATACGGTATTTTATCGGCACCGCGCATCGCGCCATCGCCGCCGAGGCCAGCCCCATGTCGGAAAACTGCCTGTTCTGCCGTATCGCCCGGCAGCAAATTCCCGCCCACGTTGTTCACCAGGATGACGACATCCTGGCGTTCCTGGATATCCAGCCGGTGCGGCGCGGCCACGTGCTGATCATACCCAGGCAGCATTATGCCTATTTCGAAGACATGCCCGACGCGCTGGCCGGCCGCATCATGGCCCTGGGTCAACAACTGGCGCGCGCCATGAAGCGGCTATACCAGGTCGAGCGCGTGGGTTTTGTCTATACCGGCATCCACGTCGCCCACGCCCATGCCCACTTGATTCCCATGCACCACCCGCAAGACATCACATCCACGCAGTACATCGCGCAGCAAGACCTGCAGTTCATCATGCCGGCCCAATGCCCGGCCGACCAACTGACTGATACGGCGGCGCAGCTGCGCCGGGAACTCGCGAGCGGCTGATCCGGCCGGCCAGGCGGCGGCCCCAGCGGTCAACGCCCGGCCGCCTTCGGGTCGCACAAAAAACAAGGGCGGGCCCGAAAGCCCGCCCTTGCGCTTATTCACCGGCCGGATTTACTCGGCAGCGTTGTCAGCCTCGGTTTCCGAAACTTCAGGGCGATCAACCAGTTCCATGTAGGCCATGGGAGCGTTGTCGCCTTGACGGAAGCCCATCTTCAGCACGCGGGTGTAGCCACCGTTACGGTTCGCGTAGCGCGGACCGATTTCGGCAAACAGCTTGACCACGGCAGCGCGATCACGCAGACGGGCAAATGCCAGACGCTTGTTCGCCAGGGTGGGTTCCTTGCCCAGGGTAATCAGAGGTTCAACGACGCGGCGCAGCTCTTTCGCCTTGGGCAGCGTGGTCTTGATCGCTTCGTGGGTGATCAACGAAACGGCCATGTTGCGAAACATGGCAAGACGGTGACTGCTGGTGCGGTTGAGCTTACGCAAGCCATTACCGTGACGCATGATAAGTTCCTTTTGAATCTAAAGACGGTGCATGCACCGTCGGGTTGCCCGGCTCTTCTATCGGCCTGTTGCCAGCCCGCGGTCCGGTGAAAAAAGCTTCTGTGACGATCTGAATTCAGCGTGTTTTGGTTTCGGCAGGCCCTCTCGGGCCTTAACTTCGCTACGCGAAGTCTGCCTTCACCGAAACTGGCCTCAGGGCCTTTCCAGGCCCAGCGGAGGCCAGTTTTCCAGCTTCATGCCCAGGGTCAGGCCGCGTGCGGCCAGGACTTCCTTGATCTCGTTGAGCGACTTGCGGCCCAGGTTCGGGGTCTTGAGCAGCTCGTTCTCGGTACGTTGGATCAGATCGCCAATGTAGTAGATGTTTTCGGCCTTCAGGCAGTTGGCCGAACGCACCGTCAGCTCCAGGTCGTCGACCGGGCGCAGCAGCACGGGGTCGATCTGCGGGGTGCCGCGCACCGGCGCTTCGTACGAATCGCCCGCGCCTTCCAGGGCGGCAAACACCGAAATCTGATCCATCAGAATGCGGGCCGACTGGCGCACTGCTTCTTCAGGCGAGATCACGCCGTTGGTTTCGATGTCCAGCACCAGCTTATCCAGGTCGGTACGCTGTTCGACACGAGCGCTTTCAACGGCATAGCTCACGCGGCGCACGGGGCTGTACGAAGCGTCCAGGACGATACGGCCAATGGTATGGGTGCGGTCTTCGGACAACGCACGCACGTTGCCCGGCACATAGCCGCGGCCCTTCTCGACCTTGATCTGCATTTCAACCTTGCCGGCTTCGGTCAGGTTGCAGATGACGTGGTCGGGGTTGATGATCTCGACGTCGTGGGGCAATTCGATATCGCTGGCCACCACGGTGCCGGCGCCATTCTTGCGCAGCACCAGGGTCACTTCGTCGCGGTTGTGCAGCTTGAAGACGACGCCCTTCAGGTTCAGCAGGATGTCCACGACATCTTCGCGCACGCCCGGGATGGTCGAGTATTCGTGCACCACGCCGGTCATTTGCACTTCGGTCGGGGCATACCCCGTCATCGAAGACAGCAGGATGCGGCGCAGGGCGTTGCCCAGCGTGTGGCCGTAGCCGCGTTCGAAGGGCTCCATCACGATCTTGGCATGATGGGTGCCGATCGGTTCGACTTCGATGGAACGCGGCTTCAGAAAACCTTGAGTGGACATTTACAGTATTCCTTTTCAATACCCTCGGCTCGTTACACCGATAAGGCTGATGGAAACAAGAAAAAGCGCGGCAGATTGCCGCCTGCTACTTACCGCAAAGCCCGCCCCGCAAAAATTGGCGGAAGCGGGCTCGCGAGACCTGCAATCGGATACGCGGCACACGTCGCACGGCCACCGGGGCCGCGCGTGTGTCGATTAACGCGAGTACAGTTCGACGACCATCGATTCGTTGATGTCGCGAGCGACGTCAGCGCGATCGGGCACCGACTTGAAGGTGCCGGCCATCTTGTTGGTGTCGACTTCCACCCATTGGGGGATGCCGATGCTGGAAGCCAGGTCAAGCGCTTCGCGGATACGGCCTTGCTTCTTGGCCTTCTCGCGCACCGTGATCACATCGCCGGCCTTGATCAGCATCGACGCGATGTCGGCGGTCTGGCCATTGACTTCGATGGCGCGGTGGCTGACCAGCTGGCGAGCTTCGGCGCGCGTCGAGCCAAAGCCCATGCGGTACACCACGTTGTCCAGACGCGATTCCAGCAGCTGGATCAGGGTTTCGCCGGTGTTGCCACGACGGCGCTCGGCTTCGGCAAAGTACTTGCGGAACTGCTTTTCCAGCACGCCGTACATGCGCTTGAGCTTCTGCTTTTCGCGCAGCTGCAGGCCGTAGTCGGAAGTGCGGGCGCCCGAAGTGCGGCCATGCTGGCCAGGCTTGGAATCCAGCTTGCACTTGGAATCCAGCGAGCGGCGGGCGCTCTTCAGGAACAGATCAGTACCCTCGCGGCGCGAGAGTTTGCATTTGGGTCCAGTATAACGAGCCATTTGGATTCCCTTTAGATACGACGACGCTTCGGCGGACGGCAGCCGTTGTGCGGCACAGGCGTGATATCGGCAATGCTCGAGATCTTGATGCCCAGGGCATTCAGAGCACGCACCGACGACTCACGGCCGGGGCCGGGGCCTTTGATACGGACTTCGAGCGTCTTGATGCCGTATTCCAGCGCAACCCGGCCGGCGGTCTCGGCGGCCACCTGCGCGGCGAACGGCGTCGATTTGCGCGAGCCCTTGAAGCCAGCGCCACCCGATGTCGCCCACGACAGGGCGTTGCCCTGCCGGTCGGTGATGGTGATGATGGTGTTGTTGAAGGACGCGTGAACGTGCGCGATGCCGTCCGAGACGTTCTTCTTGACCTTTTTGCGCACGCGCGAAGCGCCGCTGGTGGAAGCTTTCGCCATTATCCTGTTCCTCGATTATTTCTTCAGGGACGCAGCAGCACGACGCGGTCCCTTGCGGGTGCGGGCGTTGGTGCGAGTGCGCTGGCCGCGCACGGGCAAACCGCGCTTGTGACGCATGCCACGATAGGTGCCCAGATCGATCAAGCGCTTGATCGACAGTTGCACTTCGCGGCGCAGGTCACCTTCGACCGTGAACACGCCCACGTGTTCGCGGATGCGTTCCAGTTCAGCGTCGGTCAGGTCCTTGACCTTTTTGGAAAGGGGTACATTTGCTGCTTCGCAGATTTTGCGAGCGCGCGTACGACCGATGCCAAAAATGGCGGTCAGGCCGATCTCGGCGTGCTGTTGCGGCGGAATGTTAATGCCAGCAATACGGGCCATGACTGTTCCTTGAATATATCCGTTGCGTGTCGCTAACCAGGGTTAGCCTTGACGCTGCTTGTGACGCGGGTCGGTGCAGATGACGCGCACCACGCCGTGACGTTTGATAACTTTGCAGTTGCGGCAGATCCGCTTAACCGATGCCATTACTTTCATGGTTGACTCCTAATTTTCCGTAATCCGGTCCGTTTACTTCGAGCGGAACACAATTCTTGCCCGCGTCAGGTCATAGGGCGTGAGCTCCACAGTGACCTTGTCGCCCGGCAAGATCCGGATGTAATGCATACGCATCTTGCCGGAAATATGGCCTAGCACCACGTGGCCGTTTTCGAGCTTGACGCGAAAAGTCGCGTTGGGGAGGTTCTCGAGAACCTCACCTTGCATCTGGATGACGTCGTCCTTAGACATTCTCTTCTGCTATCGCATCGGCAAACCCGAGGAGCCCTTGAAGTTCGCCTTCTTCAGCAAGGAATCGTACTGGTGCGACATCATGTAGGCCTGAACCTGCGCCATGAAGTCCATCGTCACCACCACGATAATCAACAAGGACGTGCCACCAAAATAAAACGGTACGTTCCAGCGCATTACCAGGAACTCAGGCAGCAGGCACACCAACGTGATGTACAGCGCACCGACCAGCGTCAGGCGCATCAGGATCTTGTCGATGTAGCGCGCCGTCTGCTCACCCGGACGGATGCCAGGAACGAAAGCACCGCTCTTTTTCAGGTTGTCTGCAGTTTCGCGGCTGTTGAACACCAGGGCCGTGTAGAAAAAGCAGAAGAAAATGATCGCGGCGGAATACAGCGTGATGTACAGCGGCTGGCGCGGCTCGAGTGCCGCGGCCAGGTCGCGCAGCCACAGCATGCTGTCGCCCGTCGAGAACCAGCTCGTGATCGTAGCGGGAAACAGGATGATCGACGACGCGAAGATCGGCGGAATCACCCCGGCCATGTTCAGCTTCAACGGCAGGTGCGAACTCTGGCCGCCGTAGATCTTGTTGCCCACCTGCCGCTTGGCATAGTTGACAGTGATCTTGCGCTGCCCGCGTTCGACGAACACCACGAACGCAGTCACCAGAACCACCAGCGCCACGATGAACAGCGCCGAAGGCACGGCCATCGCGTTGGTGCGCACCAGGTCCAGCAGCCCGGCCAGAGCCGAAGGCAAACCGGCTACGATACCCGCGAAAATCAGGATCGAGATGCCGTTGCCCAGGCCGCGCTCGGTGATCTGCTCGCCCAGCCACATGATGAACATGGTGCCGGTCAGCAGCGTCACGACCGTCGTGAAGCGGAACAACATGCCCGGATCGATCACCAGGCCCGGCTGGGATTCCAGCGCCACCGAAATACCCACCGCCTGCACCAGCGCCAGCACGACCGTGCCATAGCGGGTGTACTGGGTGATCTTGCGGCGGCCGGCCTCGCCCTCTTTCTTGAGGGCTTCCAGCGAAGGAACCACGACGGCCATCAGCTGCATGATGATCGATGCAGAGATGTACGGCATGATCCCCAGGGCGAAGATCGAAAAGCGCGACAGCGCGCCGCCCGAGAACATGTTGAACAGGCCCAGGATTCCACCCTGGTTCTGGCGGAACAGATCCGCCAGCGCTTCCGGATTGATACCCGGAACAGGGATGTGCGTACCCAGACGGTAAACCATCAGGGCGAGCACCAGGAACGCGAGCCGGCGCTTCAAATCGCCGTACCGCGATCCGGTCTTGCCTAGTGCCTGTGCATTAGCCACGTGTTACCTCGCAATCAAGCAAGCGAGCCGCCCGCGCCTTCGATGGCGGCGCGCGCGCCGGCCGTCGCGGTGATGCCCTTGAGCGTCACCTTGCGCGAGAGTTCACCAGACTTGATGACCTTGGCGTAGCGCACAGCCTGGCCCACGACACCGGCGGCCTTCAGCACTTGCACGTCGACCTCGTCGGCGGACAAGGCCTGCAAGTCCGACAGGCGGACTTCGGCGTAAAGGTGCTGACCCAGGGGCTTGAAGCCACGCTTGGGCAGGCGGCGCTGCAGCGGCATCTGGCCGCCTTCGAAGCCGACCTTGTGGAAACCGCCCGAGCGCGACTTCTGGCCCTTGTGGCCACGGCCGGCGGTTTTGCCCAGACCCGAGCCGATGCCACGGCCGACGCGGCGCTTGGCGTGCTTGGCGCCCTCGGCGGGCTTCAGCGTATTGAGTTGGATTTCCGACATCGTAATTCCTTAGGCTTCCGAGACGGTCACGAGATAATCCACCTTGCGGATCATCCCGCGCACCTCGGGCGTGTCGACCAGGACGCGGCTGCTGTTGATGCGGCGCAGACCCAGGCCGCGCACGGTGTCGCGGTGGGATTGCTTGGTGCCGATCACCGAGCGCACGAGGGTAACTTTGATCTGCTTCTGAGCCATGATTTACCCCAGGATCTCTTCAACAGTCTTGCCGCGCTTGGCAGCGACTTCCGACGGAGTCAGGGAAGCGCGCAGGCCGTTGAGCGTGGCACGGACCATGTTGTAGGGGTTGCTGGAGCCGAGGCTCTTGGCAACCACGTTACGCACGCCCATCACTTCGAAGATGGCGCGCATCGGGCCGCCGGCAATCACGCCGGTACCTTCGGCAGCGGGCGAAATCAGCACGGTGGAAGCGCCATGCTTGCCAACCACCGAGTGATACAGCGTGCCGTTCTTCAGGGCAACCTTGAACATGCCGCGACGGGCCTGTTCCATTGCCTTCTGAACCGACACCGGCACTTCGCGAGCCTTGCCCTTGCCCATGCCGATACGGCCATCGCCGTCGCCCACCACGGTCAGCGCGGCGAAGCTCATGGTGCGACCACCCTTCACCACCTTGCTGACACGGTTGACTGCGATCATTTTCTCGCGCAGGCCGTCGTCGTTCTCTTTTTCCGCGGCGCCTTTGCCTTGTACTTTAGCCATTTGACAGATCCTCGCTTAGAACTTCAGGCCGGCTTCACGCGCGGCATCGGCCAGCGCCTTCACGCGGCCATGGTAACGAAAGCCCGAGCGATCGAAAGCCACCAGCTCGATGCCGGCCGCCTTGGCCTTTTCGGCAACGCGCTTGCCCACCAGCGTCGCAGCGGCAGTGTTGCCGCCCTGGCCGGTTTGACCGGCCAGCTGCGCACGCACTTCGGGTTCCAGCGTGGAAGCGCTGACCAGCACGCGATCGCCTTCCGGCGAAATAATGTTGGCGTAGATGTGCAGGTTCGAGCGGAAGATCGAGAGGCGATGAACGCGCAGCTCGGAAATCTTCCGACGGGTCGCAACCGCACGACGCAAACGGGAAACTTTTTTGTCCATGATTCGTCCTTGCGTGCGCCGTTATTTCTTCTTGGTTTCTTTGATGATGACGCGCTCGTCCGCATAACGCACGCCCTTGCCCTTGTAGGGTTCGGGTTCGCGATAGGCGCGGATTTCAGCGGCCACCTGACCGACGACTTGCTTGTTGGGGCCTTTGATGATGATTTCCGTCTGGCTCGGGCATTCAGCCTTCACGCCAGCGGGCAGCTTGTGCACGATGTCGTGCGAGAAGCCGAGCTGCAGCTTGACGGCATCACCCTGGGCCTGGGCGCGGAAACCCACGCCAACCAGGTTCAGCTTGCGTTCGAAGCCCTTGCTCACGCCGGTGACCATGTTGGCCACCAGGGCGCGCACGGTACCCGACATGGCGCCGGCATGGCGCGAGTCGTTGGCGGCAACAAACGTCAGCTTGCCGTCGTCCAGGGTGATGTTGACGTCACCGGTCAACGCCTGGGTCAACGTGCCCAGCGGGCCCTTGACGGTAATCTGATCCTGCTGGATGTTGGCTTCAACACCCTTGGGCAGCTCGACCGGATACTTAGCGATACGTGACATTCAAGATCTCCTTAGGCCACGTAGCACAGCACTTCGCCGCCGACGCCGTTTGCACGGGCCTTGCGGTCGGTCATGACGCCGCGCGAGGTCGAAACGATGGCCACGCCCAGGCCGTTCATGACCTGAGGAATGTTGCTGCGGCCCTTGTAGATACGCAGGCCGGGGCGCGAGACGCGTTCGATGCGCTCGATGACCGGACGGCCGGCGTAGTATTTCAGGGTGATTTCCAGCTCCGGCTTGGCCGGGGTGCCCTTGACTTCAAAGCCGTCGATGTAGCCTTCGTCCCGCAGCACGGCGGCGATAGCCGCCTTCAGCTTCGAGGAGGGCATGCTCACCGTAACTTTGTCAACTTGCTGCGCATTGCGAATGCGAGTCAGCATATCGGCGATGGGATCGCTCATGCTCATGTTTTATTCTCCTACCAGCTGGCCTTGGTGATGCCGGGAATTTCACCCTTCATCGCCATTTCACGCAGTTTGTGGCGGGTCAGGCCAAACTTGCGGAAGACGCCGCGCGGACGGCCGGTAACGGCGCAGCGGTTACGCTGGCGCGTCGGGTTGGCATTGCGCGGCAGTTGTTGCAGCTTCAGCCGAGCTTGGTAACGCTCTTCGTCGGTCTTCGACTGGTCGTCGATGATCGCCTTCAGTTCGGCGCGCTTGGCGGCGTACTTGTCGGCCAGCTTGGCGCGCTTGATGTCGCGATTGATGAGGGAAAGTTTAGCCACGTCATCAGCCTCTTAGTTACGGAACGGGAAGCTGAAGGCGGTCAACAGCGCCTTGGCTTCTTCGTCGGTCTTGGCGGTAGTGGTGATGCTGATGTTCAGCCCACGCAACGCGTCGATCTTGTCGTACTCGATCTCGGGGAAAATGATCTGCTCTTTCACACCGATGTTGTAGTTGCCACGACCATCGAAGGCACGGCCCGAGATGCCGCGGAAGTCGCGCACGCGAGGCAGCGCCACCGCCACCAGGCGATCCAGGAATTCGTACATGCGCTGGCCGCGCAGCGTGACCATGCAGCCGATCGGGTAGTTTTCGCGGATCTTGAAGCCGGCAATAGCCTTGCGGGTCTTCGTCACCACGGGCTTCTGGCCGGCGATCTTGGCCAGGTCGGCCACGGCATGCTCGATAACCTTCTTGTCGGCAACCGCTTCCGAGACACCCATGTTCAGGGTGACCTTGGTGATGCGCGGCACTTCCATCAGGCTCTTGTAGCCAAACTTGCCCTGCAGCTCAGGAGCAACCTTGCTTTTGTAAAGATCTTGCAAACGAGACATGTGTGTCGCCCCTTACGCCTTGGCGCCAACAACGGCGCCATTGGAACGGAACACGCGGACCTTGCGACCGTCGATCACTTGGACACCGACGCGATCGCCCTTGCCCGTGGCCGGGTTGAACAGCGCCACATTGGAAATATGGATCGGCAGGGTCTTTTCGACGATACCGCCCGGATTGTTGGCCATGGGATTGGCCTTGACGTGCTTCTTGACGACGTTGACGCCCTCGACCAGAACGTGGTCGGCATCGACGCGAGCCAGCACGGTACCGCGCCGCTTCTTGTCGCGGCCGGTCAGGACGATGACTTCGTCGCCTTTACGGATTTTGTTCATCGAGGGCTCCTTACAGCACTTCGGGGGCCAGCGACACGATCTTCATGAACTTCTCGGTACGCAGTTCGCGCGTAACGGGTCCGAAGATGCGGGTGCCGATAGGCTCCAGCTTGGCGTTGAGCAATACGGCGGCATTGCCACCGAAGCGGATCAGCGAACCGTCTTTGCGGCGCACGCCCTTGGCGGTGCGAACCACCACGGCGTTGTAGATTTCGCCTTTCTTGACGCGGCCGCGGGGGGCTGCATCTTTGACGCTCACCTTGATGATGTCGCCGATACCGGCATAACGGCGCTTGGAGCCACCGAGCACCTTGATGCACATGACAGCGCGCGCACCGGTGTTGTCGGCCACGTCCAGCGTGGTCTGCATTTGGATCATGATTTTTCCTGTTCCAACTTAACCGGAAACATGGTTTTCCACCCTGGAAACCCCGCATTTCCCGCCAGTTTTGGTCCCGTCAGGTCCGCCGCCCGCTTTAAAGACAATCTTCAAAGGCAATGCCGCGACCCTGGGTTGAAATCCTGCGGATGCTTCTCCCGCCACCGCTAATTGCCCTGACGGCCCGCAGGACCAGCCTGCAAATACCGTGCAAATCAATAACGATAAGTCGGGAAAGCTGTCAATTCTACCCCGGCCGAGGGCAACATGCAAGTCCTGGCGCCCAATCATTTGGTGTGCCGCCGGGCAGGTGTTGCGTCCGCGCGGCAAGGCAGGGCGGCCCCGGTGCGTCCCTGAAATTTGCGGGCGCGCGCAGGCGGCGCGCGCAGGCCGCGCCCGGCGGGCCGGTCCGGGCCAGCGCCACCTGCCGCAATTGGCCCCCGGCTGGGGTGGCACAGTGGACCAAGCACAGCCGGCCAAGCTGGTTTAGACTGAGAGGCACTTTACTGCCCCTTTCTTTCGCAAGGAACTCTGGAATGTACGAACAATTGGCGCTGTATATCGACGGCGAATTCCTGGCCGGCGAAGGCCGCCGCACGCAAGATGTCATCAATCCGGCCACGCTTGAGGTGCTGGGCCAATTGCCGCATGCCACCGAAGCCGACCTGGATCGTGCGCTCGCCTCTGCCCAACGCGCCTTCGAATCTTGGAAGCACAGTTCGCCCATGGAGCGCTCGGCTATTTTGCGCAAGGTGGCGTCGCTGTCGCGCGAGCGCGCCCAGGAAATCGGCCGCAACATGACGCTGGATCAGGGCAAGCCGCTGGCCGAGTCGGTGGGCGAGATCACCTCCTGCGCCGAACATGCCGACTGGCACGCGGAAGAATGCCGACGCATCTACGGGCGGGTCGTTCCGCCGCGCAACCCGAACGTGCGCCAGTTTGTCGTACGCGAACCCATCGGCGTATGCGCCGCGTTTACCCCCTGGAACTTCCCTTACAACCAGGCTATTCGCAAGATCGCCGCCGCCCTGGGCGCCGGTTGCACGGTTATCCTGAAAGGCCCCGAAGACTCGCCCAGCGCGGTCATGGCAATCGCCCGCATGTTCCACGAAGCCGGCCTGCCCAAGGGGTGCCTGAACGTTGTCTGGGGCGAGCCCGCCAAGATATCCGACTACCTGATCCGTTCGCCCATCGTGCGCAAGGTCTCGTTCACCGGCTCGGTGCCGGTGGGCAAGCAGCTGGCCGCGCTGGCAGGCGCGCACATGAAGCGCGTAACGATGGAACTGGGCGGCCATTCCCCGGTGCTGGTGTTCGATGACGCCGACGTCGGCCGGGCTGCCGAGATGCTGGCGAAGTTCAAGATCCGCAATGCCGGCCAGGTTTGCGTGTCGCCGACCCGCTTCTATGTACAGGAAAAGGCCTACGAAGAGTTCCTTGCCCGTTTTACCGAAGTGCTCAAAGGCGTAAAGGTGGGCGACGGGCTGCAGGAAGGCACCCAGATGGGGCCCCTGGCGCACGAACGCCGCGTGCCCGCCATGAGCAAATTCGTGGAAGACGCCCGCCAGCGTGGCGGCAAGATTGCGCTGGGCGGCGAGCCGATGGACCGCAAGGGCTACTTCTTCTCGCCCACGGTGGTTACCGAGGTGCCTGATGATTCGATGTTGATGACCGAAGAACCGTTCGGCCCCTTGGCGCCGGTGGTTCGCTTCAAAGACACCGACGAAGTCCTGCGGCGCGCCAATAGCCTGCCTTTCGGCCTGTCGTCGTACGTGTTCACGAACTCGTTGCAGACCGCGACCAAGGTCAGCAATGGGCTCGAGGCGGGTATGGTCAATATCAACCACTTCGGCAGTGCGCTGGCCGAGACGCCTTTCGGCGGCATCAAAGACAGCGGCATCGGCAGCGAAGGTGGCCTGGAAACCTTTGACGGATACCTGGTCACCAAGTTCATCACGCACGTGTAGGCCCAGCTTGGTGCAAGGGGGCCTGCGCCAGGCGTCAGGCTCCCGCACGGTGCCTGACCGCCTGGAAGGGCAAAAAAAAACGGCAAGGAGCAATCCTTGCCGTTCTCATGTCAGGGCGGCGTACCGCCCTGCTGCACCATTAGATGATGCGCACCGCTTCGACCAGACGCACCACGCTCCACGACTTGGAACGCGAGATGGGACGGCCTTCCGCGATTTCGACAGTGTCGCCTTCGTTGTACTGGTTCGACTCGTCGTGCGCCTTGTACTTTGCGGAACGCATGACGATCTTGCCATAGATGGGGTGCTTGACGCGGCGTTCGACCAGAACGACCACAGTCTTGTCCATCTTGTTGCTGACGACCTTGCCAACCAGCGTACGCTGGCGCTTGGGTTGAGTAGTTTGAGTTTCGCTCATGATTATTTCCCTGCCTTCTCGGTCAGCAAGGTACGCACGCGCGCGATGTCGCGCCGCACGTTGCGCAGCTGGCTGGTGTTGGCAAGCTGCTGCGTGGCCTTCTGCATGCGCAGACCGAATTGCGCCTTCAGCAGGCTTTCGAGTTCTTTACCGAGCTCGGCGGCGTCTTTCGAACGGAGTTCGCTGGCTTTCATTGTGTACTCCTTAAGCACCGATATGACGCGCGACGAACGTGGTCGAGATCGGCAGCTTGGCCGCAGCCAGGCGGAACGCCTCGCGCGCCAGCTCTTCGCTCACGCCTTCCATTTCGTAGAGCACCTTGCCGGGTTGGATTTCGGCGACCCAGAATTCCGGGTTGCCTTTACCGTTACCCATCCGGACTTCGGCAGGCTTTTGCGAGATCGGCTTATCCGGGAAAATGCGAATCCAGATACGGCCGCCACGCTTGATGTGACGGTTGATGGCACGACGAGCGGCTTCGATCTGGCGAGCGGTCAGACGGCCGCGGCCAGTGGCCTTCAGGCCGAACTCACCAAACGAAACGTTGGTACCGCGCGAGGCCAGGCCAGTGTTGCGGCCCTTGTGCTCTTTGCGATATTTTCTGCGAGAGGGTTGCAGCATGGTTATTCTCCTTCAGGCGCCGGAGCAGCGTCCGCCTTGCGGGGACCACGGCCACGGCCACCCGGACGACCGGGACGGCCGCCATCAGGGCGGTCGCCACGCGGCGCGCGACGCGGACGGCGTTCTTCTTCACGCGGGGTAGCGGCTTCGGGCGGCAATTCGCCGTTGGCCAGCATGTCGCCCTTATAGACCCAGACCTTGATGCCGATCACACCATAGGTGGTGTGGGCTTCCGAGGTGCCGTAATCGATATTGGCCTTCAGCGTGTGAAGCGGCACACGACCTTCGCGATACCACTCGGTACGTGCGATTTCGATACCGTTCAAACGGCCCGAGCTCATGATCTTGATGCCCTGGGCGCCCAGGCGCATGGCGTTCTGCATGGCGCGTTTCATGGCGCGGCGGAACATGATGCGCTTTTCGAGCTGTTGGGCGATCGAATCGGCGACCAGCTGGGCATCGGTTTCCGGCTTGCGGATTTCCTCGATGTTGACGTGCACGGGCACGCCCATCAGGCGCTGCAGGTCGACCTTCAGGCTTTCGATGTCTTCGCCGCGCTTGCCGATCACCACGCCCGGACGAGCCGAGTAGACGGTGATGCGGGCATTCTTGGCGGGGCGCTCGATGATGACGCGGCCAACCGAGGCGCTCTTGAGTTTTTTCTTCAGGTACTCGCGAACGCGGATGTCTTCGGCCAGCATGCCGCCGAAAGCTTTGTCATCAGCGAACCAGCGCGAGGACCAATTACGGGTGACCGCGAGACGGAACCCAGTGGGGTGAATTTTCTGACCCATCGTGACTCCTTAGGCTCCGACCTTGACCGTGATGTGGCAGGTCTGCTTCTCGATGCGGTTACCACGGCCCTTGGCGCGAGCCGAGAAACGCTTCATCGATTGCGCCTTGTCGACGTAGATCGTGGTGACCTTCAGTTCGTCGATATCGGCGCCGTCGTTGTGTTCGGCATTGGCGATGGCGGACTCGACAGCCTTTTTCAGGATGCCGGCGGCCTTCTTGGGGGAAAAGGTGAGGATGTTCAGCGCCTGAGCGACCGACTTGCCACGGATCAGATCCGCGACCAGACGGGTCTTCTGCGCCGAAATGTGTACCCCACGGATAACGGCAGTAGTTTCCATCGCTTACCTCTTCGCCTTCTTGTCCGCAGCGTGGCCCTTGAACGTACGGGTCAGCGCGAACTCGCCGAGCTTGTGACCGACCATGTTCTCGTTGATGTAAACGGGAACGTGCTGGCGGCCGTTGTGCACCGCGATCGTCAGGCCGATGAACTCGGGCAGGATCGTGGAACGGCGCGACCAGGTCTTGATCGGCTTCTTGTCTTTGCCCGCAACGGCCGAGTCCACCTTCTTGATGAGATGGGCGTCGACAAACGGGCCTTTCTTGATCGAACGTGACATAGTGTTCGCCTCTTACTTGCGCTTGCGCCGTTGGACGATCATATTGTTCGTCCGCTTGTTGCGACGGGTCTTGTAACCCTTCGAGGGCGTGCCCCACGGGCTGACCGGTTCGCGTGCTTCGCCGGTGCGGCCTTCGCCACCGCCGTGCGGGTGATCCACCGGGTTCATGGCCACGCCACGAACGGTCGGACGCACACCGCGCCAACGCATTGCACCGGCCTTGCCGATCTGGCGCAGGCTGTGTTCTTCGTTACCGACTTCACCGATGGTGGCACGGCACTCGATATGCACGCGACGGACTTCGCCCGAACGCAGACGCACTTGAGCGTAGGTGCCTTCACGGGCCAGCAGCACCGCCGACGCGCCAGCCGAACGCGCCATCTGGGCGCCCTTGCCGGGGATCATTTCGATGCAGTGGATCGTGGTACCCACCGGGATGTTGCGGATCGGCAGGGTATTGCCGGCGCGGATGGGGGCTTCGATGCCCGACACCAGCGTGGCGCCCACTTCCAGGCCGCGCGGCGCGATGATGTAGCGACGCTCGCCGTCGGCGTAGCACAGCAGAGCGATGTGCGCCGTACGGTTGGGGTCGTACTCAAGGCGTTCCACCTTGGCCGGAATGCCATCCTTGTTGCGACGGAAGTCGACAACGCGGTAGTGCTGCTTGTGGCCACCGCCACGATGACGCACGGTGATATGGCCGTTGTTGTTACGGCCCGAACCGCGGGTCTTCTTTTCGAGCAGGCCGGCGTAGGGCGCGCCTTTGTGCAGGCTGGCGTTAACCACCTTCACCATGCCGCGGCGGCCAGCCGAGGTCGGTTTTACTTTGACGAGGGCCATTTACTTCACCTCCGCAAAGTCGATTTCCTGGCCTTCCTTGAGCGCGACATAGGCCTTGCGCTCGTTGCGACGGCGACCCACGAAGCGGCCAAAGCGCTTGACTTTGCCCTTACGGTTGAGGACCTGCACGGACTCGACCTGCACCTTGAACAGCAGTTCGACGGCAGCCTTGATTTCCGGCTTGGTGGCATCGGCCACGACACGGAAAGCGAATTGCTGATTCTTTTCGGCAACCATGGTGGCCTTTTCGGTCACCACAGGAGCCAGAATGACTTGCATCAGGCGTTCGGCGTTCATCCCAGCATCTCCTCGAGTTGAGCGATGGCCGGCTTGGTGATCAGCACCTTCTTGTAGTGGATCAGCGACAATGGATCGGCGTAACGCGGTTCGACCACGGCAACGTGCGGCAGGTTGCGCGTGGCGAGGTAGATATTTTCGTCAACGTTGTCGGTGATGATCAGCACCGAATCCAGACCCAGGGTCTTCAGCTTGGCCACGGCCAGCTTGGTCTTGGGCGATTCGAGGTCGAACGTCTCGACAACAGCGATGCGGTCTTCGCGGGCCAACTGAGACAGAATCGAACGGATGCCCGCGCGATACATCTTCTTGTTGACCTTCTGGCTGAAGTTTTCTTCAGGCGAGTTGGGGAACGTGCGACCACCCCCACGCCACAGCGGCGACGAGGTCATACCGGCGCGCGCGCGGCCGGTACCCTTTTGGCGCCAGGGCTTCTTGGTGCTGTGCTTGACTTCGGCGCGGTCTTTCTGGGCGCGGTTGCCACTGCGTGCGTTGGCCTGGTAGGCCACGACGATCTGGTGAACCAGCGCTTCGTTGAAGTCGCGACCGAAGATGGTGTCCGGCGCGCTGAAAGTAGCGGCCTCACCTTGGTCGTTCAGGAGCTTGAGATCCATGTTGCTTACGCCCCCTTCTTGGCCGGCGCCTTGATGGCCGGACGCACGACGACATCGCCACCCGCGTGGCCCGGGACTGCGCCCTTGACCAACAGCAGGCCACGTTCGGCGTCGACGCGCACGATGTCGAGGTTTTGAACAGTACGGGTCACGTCGCCCAAGTGGCCAGCCATGCGCTTGCCGGGGAAGATGCGGCCCGGGTCTTGCGCCTGGCCGATCGAGCCGGGCACGCGGTGCGAACGCGAGTTACCGTGCGAAGCGCGTTGCGAACCGAAGTTGTGGCGCTTGATGGTGCCGGCGAAGCCCTTACCGATGGTGGTGCCGGTGACGTCGACCTGCTGGCCGGCCTCGAAGACGGATTCCACGGCAATGACGGCGCCCGGGGTGAATTCGGCCAGACGGGCCGGATCCAGGCGGAATTCTTTCAGGATGCTGCCGGCTTCGGCGCCGGCCTTGGCATAGTGACCGGTTTGCGGCTTGGTCACGCGCGAGGCACGACGAGTGCCATAAGCCACCTGGATCGCGGCATAGCCGTCGGCTTCCAGGGACTTGATCTGGGTCACGCGGTTGTTCGACACGTCCAGCACGGTTACCGGAATGGATTCACCATCTTCGGTAAAAATGCGGGTCATGCCGACCTTGCGACCCACCAGACCCAGCCGGTGCGCGGCGGGCGTGGACGTCGTATTCGACATTGTTTTCTCCATTCCCGACTGCGATTGGTCGGGGCTAATCGGACCGGAAAACAGCTCCGGGCCTACAAATTCAGGTAACCAGCGGCAAGCAACTACAAATAACCGGCCACGGCTTCTGCTGCCAAAACGGCAAGCTGGGCATCATACCATGCTTCAAACCAAGATCGCAAGGCTCTCTTTGCGTGCGCGCCTGGCCGGGCATGTGGGCGTGGGGCCGCGCGTGCCTGGCGCAACCCGGCATGCACAATGCATGCGGCATCCGGCAAAACAAAATGGCCGTACCCGCGAGGGACGGCCATTTACTGTGCGGTATCGACGCGAGACGCAGGTGCGGACGCGTCGCGACCCACCTTATTACTGCAACGCGATTTCCACGTCGACGCCGGCCGGCAGATCGAGACGCATCAGGGCGTCCACGGTCTTGTCGGTGGGATCCACGATGTCCATCAGGCGCTGGTGCGTGCGAATCTCGAACTGGTCGCGCGACGACTTGTTCACGTGGGGCGAACGCAGCACGTCGTAGCGACGGATGCGCGTGGGCAGCGGCACGGGGCCACGAACCACGGCGCCAGTACGCTTGGCGGTATCGACGATTTCTGCCGCCGACTGATCGATCAGCTTGTAGTCGAAAGCTTTCAAGCGGATGCGGATCTTCTGGTTTTTCATGGTGATTCCTAAAGAACGAAAGACGAAGGCGGTAGAAGAGGACCCGCCGCCTTCGCTGGTGAGGGATCGCCTTAGGCGATGATCTTGGCGACGACGCCGGCGCCGACGGTACGGCCGCCTTCACGGATGGCGAAGCGCAGACCTTCTTCCATGGCGATGGGCGCCAGCAGCTTGACCGTCATCGACACGTTGTCGCCCGGCAGCACCATTTCCTTGTCCTTGGGCAGTTCGATCGAGCCGGTCACGTCCGTCGTGCGGAAGTAGAACTGCGGACGATACCCGTTGAAGAACGGCGTGTGACGGCCGCCTTCTTCCTTGGACAGGATGTACACCTCGGCGGTGAATTCCGTGTGCGGCGTGATCGAACCCGGCTTGGCCAGCACCTGGCCACGCTCGACGTCTTCACGCTTGGTGCCGCGCAGCAGAATACCCACGTTGTCGCCGGCCTGGCCTTGATCCAGCAGCTTGCGGAACATTTCCACGCCCGTGCACGTCGTCTTGACCGTCGGCTTGATGCCCACGATTTCGATTTCTTCGCCAACCTTGACCACGCCGCGCTCGACGCGGCCCGTGACCACCGTGCCCCGACCCGAGATCGAGAACACGTCTTCCACAGGCATCAGGAACGTGCCGTCAACCGCGCGCTCCGGCGTCGGAATGTACGTGTCCAGCGCCTCGGCCAGCTTCAGAATCGCCTGCTCGCCCAGCTCGCCCTTGTCGCCTTCGAGCGCCAGCTTGGCCGAACCCTTGATGATCGGCGTGTCGTCGCCAGGAAAATCGTACTTCGACAGCAGCTCGCGCACTTCCATTTCCACCAGCTCGAGCAGCTCGGCGTCATCAACCATGTCGGCCTTGTTCAGGAACACGATGATGTACGGCACGCCAACCTGGCGGCTCAGCAGAATGTGCTCACGCGTCTGCGGCATCGGGCCGTCTGCGGCCGAACACACCAGGATCGCGCCGTCCATCTGCGCCGCGCCCGTGATCATGTTCTTGACGTAGTCAGCGTGGCCCGGGCAGTCAACGTGCGCGTAGTGACGCGTATCCGTCTCGTATTCAACGTGCGACGTGTTGATCGTGATGCCACGCGCCTTCTCTTCCGGCGCCGCGTCGATCTGGTCGTAGCCGCGGGCTTCCCCGCCGAACTTCGTCGACAGCACCGTCGTGATCGCCGCCGTCAACGTCGTTTTGCCGTGGTCAACGTGACCAATCGTACCCACGTTCACGTGCGGCTTGGTACGTTCAAACTTGCCTTTTGCCATGATCTTGTCCTTTGACTTTCAAGGAAACTGGGATGATTTGCCACGCTTCCGGATCACGGAAGCGTGGCGACGGTTATTTACTTGGCCCGAGCGGCGATGACTTCGTCAGCGACGTTCTTCGGAGCTTCAGCGTAATGCTTGAATTCCATCGTGTAGGTAGCACGACCCTGCGTCAGCGAACGCAGGTTGGTGGCGTAGCCAAACATCTCGGCCAGGGGAACCTCGGCCTTGATCGCCTTGCCGCCGCCGACCATGTCTTCCATACCCTGCACCATGCCGCGCCGCGAGGACAGGTCGCCCATCACGGTGCCGGCGTAGTCTTCGGGGGTTTCGACTTCAACGGCCATCATGGGCTCGAGCAGCACGGGGCTGGCCTTGCGCATGCCGTCCTTGAAAGCCATGGAAGCGGCCATCTTGAACGCGTTTTCGTTGGAGTCGACGTCGTGGTACGAACCGAAGAACAGCGTGACCTTGACGTCCACCACCGGGTAGCCGGCCAGCACGCCGGCCGGCAGGGTTTCCTGGATGCCCTTGTCGACTGCCGGGATGTACTCGCGAGGCACCACGCCGCCCTTGATGGCGTCGACGAACTCGTAGCCGCCGCCCGGGGGCAGAGGTTCGAGCTTGAGCACCACGTGGCCGTACTGGCCGCGGCCGCCCGACTGCTTGACGAACTTCCCTTCGATTTCGTCGCAGGTCTTGCGGATGGTTTCGCGGTAGGCCACTTGAGGCTTGCCGACGTTGGCTTCAACGCCGAACTCGCGCTTCATGCGGTCAACCAGGATTTCCAGGTGCAGTTCGCCCATGCCCGAGATGATGGTCTGGCCGGATTCTTCGTCGGTACGCACGCGGAACGACGGGTCTTCCTGGGCCAGGCGCGACAGGGCCAGGCCCATCTTTTCCTGGTCGGCCTTCGACTTGGGCTCGACGGCCTGCGAAATCACGGGCTCGGGGAACTCCATGCGCTCGAGCAGGATGTGCGAATCGATGTCGCACAGCGTTTCGCCGGTGGTGACGTCTTTCAGGCCCACCACGGCGGCGATGTCGCCCGCCAGAACTTCCTTGATTTCTTCGCGGTTGTTCGCATGCATCTGCAGCAGACGGCCGACGCGTTCTTTCTTGCCCTTGATGGGGTTGAAGACGGTGTCGCCCGAACGCAGCACGCCCGAATACACGCGCACGAAAGTCAGCTGGCCCACGAACGGGTCGCTCATCAACTTGAACGCCAGCGCAGACATTTTTTCGCTGTCGTCGGCCTTGCGCGAGACTTCGTTGCCGTCGTCGTCCTGGCCACCGACCGGCGGAATGTCGATCGGCGAGGGCAGGTAGTCGATGACCGCGTCGAGCATGCGCTGCACGCCCTTGTTCTTGAAGGCGGTGCCACACAGCATGGGCTGGATTTCGCCAGCGATGGTGCGCTGGCGAATGGCAGCGTTGATCTCGGCTTCTTCGAGCGAACCGGTTTCGAGGTACTTGTTCATCAGTTCCTCGGTGGACTCGGCGGCAGCTTCGACCAGCTTTTCACGCCATTCGCTGGCGGTGTCTTGCAGTTCGGCCGGGATGTCGTGGTATTCGAACTTGGTGCCCTGGCTGGCGTCGTCCCAGATGATGGCTTTCATCTTGACCAGGTCGATGACGCCCTTGAAGGAATCTTCGGCGCCGATGGGGATCACGACGGGCACGGGATTGGCGCGCAGGCGGGTCTTGAGCTGGTCGTAGACCTTGAAAAAGTTCGCGCCGGTGCGGTCCATCTTGTTGACGAAGGCCAGGCGGGGCACGCCATACTTGTTGGCCTGGCGCCACACGGTTTCGGACTGGGGCTGAACGCCACCCACCGCGCAATACACCATGCAGGCGCCATCGAGCACGCGCATGGAACGTTCGACTTCGATGGTGAAGTCAACGTGTCCCGGGGTGTCGATGATGTTGATGCGATGCTCGGGGTAGTTACCAGCCATGCCGCGCCAAAACGCCGTCGTAGCTGCCGACGTAATCGTGATGCCGCGCTCTTGCTCTTGCTCCATCCAGTCCATGGTGGCTGCGCCATCATGCACTTCGCCAAGCTTGTGGTTGACGCCGGTATAGAACAGGATGCGTTCGGTCGTGGTGGTTTTCCCTGCATCGATGTGCGCAGAGATGCCAATGTTGCGATAGCGCTCGATCGGGGTTTTGCGGGCCATGGTAGGGGTGTCCTTAACCTTAAATTACCAGCGGAAATGGCTGAAGGCCTTGTTGGCCTCGGCCATCTTGTGCGTGTCTTCGCGCTTCTTCATCGCGGCGCCACGACCTTCGGAGGCATCGACGAGTTCGCCTGCCAAGCGCAGGACCATCGACTTTTCGCCGCGCTTCTTCGCGGCTTCGCGCAACCAACGCATAGCCAGTGCCAGGCGGCGCACGGGGCGCACTTCAACCGGCACTTGGTAGTTGGCGCCGCCCACGCGGCGGCTTTTCACTTCGACGATCGGCTTGATGTTGTTGATCGCCAGGCTGAAGACTTCGATCGGCTCTTTGCCGGTCTTGGCCTGCACTTGCTCGAGCGCGCCATAGACGATGCGCTCGGCGACGGCCTTCTTGCCGTCCAGCATGACGACGTTCATGAACTTGGCGAGCTCGACGCTGCCGAACTTGGGATCGGGCAGAATCTCGCGCTTGGGTACTTCGCGACGACGGGGCATATTGCTTCCTTGTGTCAGTTCAGTTGAACCATGTCTTTTGACATGGCCACGGCCGCCCATCGGGACGGCCCCTTACGTGCCGCGCACCGTCCCGGCAAGGGGTTGGCGCGGTTGCACAGTGTTGGCGACGCTTGCGCGCAGCCGGGTACAGCAAAAAACGGGTAAGGCGTATCAGGCCTTTTTCGGGCGCTTGGCGCCGTATTTGGAGCGAGCCTGCTTGCGATCCTTGACGCCTTGCAGGTCGAGCGAGCCGCGCACGATGTGATAACGCACACCCGGCAGGTCCTTTACACGACCGCCGCGCACCAGCACAACCGAGTGCTCTTGCAGGTTGTGGCCTTCGCCGCCGATGTACGAAATGACTTCGTAGCCGTTGGTGAGGCGCACCTTCGCAACCTTACGGAGAGCGGAGTTCGGCTTCTTGGGGGTGGTGGTGTACACACGGGTGCACACGCCGCGACGCTGCGGGCAGTTTTCGAGCGCGGGGCTCTTGCTCTTGATGATGCTGACTTCGCGCGGCTTGCGCACGAGCTGGCTAATGGTAGGCATGACCTTTTAAATCCCTTTTACGTACCACTGGTAAGTACTTTGTGTACTCTTGTCGCTATTGGGCTGCCCTGGGCTGGGCCGACACCGCCAGCGAGAGGCAGTTCACGCAAAACCGCCTCAAACGTTCCGTACGTAAAAGAGCGGGTCTTGCAAACAAAACACATAAAGCCGGCTGCCACAGGCTGGCCCGATTTTATGCGCAAATAATGCAGTAAGCCCTTCAGCTTAACCCAGATCGCAGTTCGTGTCAAAGCACCCTGCGCCCGCCCGGCCAGGGCGGCGCGTCAAGGGTTGGCGAACAGGTAGCCGCTGCCGTATACCGTGCGGATGGGCAGCGTGGCGCCGGCCAGTTCGGCCTTGCGCCGCAGGCGGCTGATGATCACATCGATGCTGCGCGCACCGCCGGTGCGGCCGACATGGGCATCGGATTCGAGTTTTTGATTGAGTTCGGCGCGCCCGACCGCGTGTCCGGCGACCTCGAGCAGCGCCTGCACCACCAGGCGTTCGTTGGCAGACAGCGAAATGCTGACGCCCGTGGGCGATACCAGCGTCCAGTTCTGGTCGCGCATTTCCCACCGGCCGGCGAACTTCGTATCAAGGTCCGAAAAAGGGGCCGGTTCGATCGAACTCCCCGGCAGGCGGCGCGCCAGCGCCAATAGCACACAGGTCAGCTCCCGGCTGTCGGCCGGGTGCTGCAGGCAGATGTCGGCACCGCTTTGCAGGCAGCGCAGCCGGCCTTCGACGCCCGCCGTGCAACCCGTCACGACGATGCCCAGTGCCGGCGAGGCCCGAAGACGCGACACCAGCGCATAACCGATTTCCCCAAGCTGGTTGATATCGAGAACCGTTGCATCGTAGTGCTCGGACTCGAGCTGCCTGAAGAGCTCGAGCGGGGTGGCGCACCCTTCGGCCGCGATGCCTGCCTGAGAGAAAACCGACACGGTCTGCTCGCGGATTGTTGCGTCGGGCGCCATGATGAGTACGTTGAGTTGCTTCATACCGTTGTCCCTAAAGATCGCCGGCCCTTATTTGCGCTGCGGCATGTCGGGGCAGATGCGATATTTCTGAGACAGTGTGACGCTAAGTTGCGCGACAACGTAGTCAATCTTTGTCAACTTGACGTTGCTTGACGATCACAATGTTGCAAGAGTCTATTAAGAGCAACGGCGCGTTATCATTGCACTGCGGTATCGAGTTACGAAGCCCGTCAGCTTGAAAAGGCCCTTATGCTCTCTACAGCGCCAAAGCCTATGCGCGTCGCCTCGCTTGAAGACGACCTTGATCAAGCGCGATATATCCAGCAAGTTCTTACCAATGCGGGATATTCCTGCCAGAGTTTCCCGCGCAGCCGGGATCTGCTGGCAGCCGCGCGCAGCCAGCAGCCCTTCGACCTGATCATCCTGGACTGGCAGGTTCCGGACATGGCCGGCGACGAAGTGTTGCGGCAATTGCGCGCCACCCTGGGAATGCAGACGCCCATTATCTTCCTGACCAGTCGCGACCAGGAAGCCGACCTGGTCCAGGGGCTGCAGGCCGGCGCCGACGACTACGTCACCAAGCCGTTGCGTCCGGCGGAGTTGCTGGCCCGCATCGGGGCCCTGCTGCGGCGCAGTCGCGCCGCGCAGCCGGATCACACGCCGTTCTCCGTGGGAACGTACCGCATCGACCCGCTCAATCGTGTCATTTCGCTCAATGGCACGGATGTCTTGCTTGCCCCCAAAGAATTCGAGCTGGCGCAGCTTTTCTTTCGAAACGTGGGCCGCCTGCTTTCGCGCGAGGTGCTGGCCGAAAGTGTCTGGAACCGCGAAATTCCCGCCACATCCCGGACATTGGACACACATTTGTCCAATATTCGCCAGAAGCTCCAGTTGCGGCCGGAAAACGGGGTGCGCCTGGCGTCGTCATATGCGCTGGGATATCGGCTTGAACTATTGAGCGAAGGTGCAGGCGCACCACACACGCCAGGCCCCCGCTGAGCCTGCGCTATCCGGAGACTTTTTACATGATCTCGCGTCCGACGCGTATATTTGTATGGGCGTGGCTGACAATGACCTGCAGCCTCGCCGCGGCCCAGCCCCTGGGCGCGCTGGGAGACGACTTCGTCTATCGGGTCCGCGCGGGAGACACCCTGATCGGCCTGGCAGGCGCCTATACCCGCAATGAAGCAAACTGGAGCGTCCTGCAGCGGCTGAACTCGGTGACCGACCCCCACCGCTTGATGGTGGGCCGCGAGTTGCGCATTCCATTTTCAATGATCCCCGAGCGGCCGGCGGCGTCCCAGGTCGTGCACGTCAGCGGGGCAGCCAGCGTCGACGGCGCGCCATTGCGCGTGGGCATGACAGTCGCCGAAGGCGCGGTTATTACCACGGCGCCCAACGGCTTTGTCACGTTGCAACTGGCCGACGGCAGCAAGGTCACCCTGCCGCAGCAGGGCACCACGGAGCTGCAACGCTTGCGCCAGTTCGACGGATCCGAGCTTACGGACTCCATCCTGCGGGTGGAAAGCGGCGTCGTGGAGTCGCATGTGGCGCCATCGGGACAGGGGGTAGGCCGCTTCGAAGTGCGTACCCCGGTCGCCGTGACCGGCGTGCGCGGCACTCGCTTTCGTGTGCGCGCCGACACGCAAGGCGTGCGCAGCGAAGTCATCGACGGCAGCGTGCGCCTGCATTCCCATGCGTCCGGCCACAGTCCGGGCGCCGCCGTGGCAGTCAACCGGGGCCACGGTGCGGCGGTGGGCGCCGATGGCGTCTTGAAGGGCGTGCATACGCTGCTGCCGGCGCCGACGGTCGGCGAGCCCCAGAAGGCCGGCTCCGGCCAATGGACAGCCGCGGTGTCGCCGGTGCCCGGAGCGGTAGCGTACCGGGTCCAGGTATCGCGCGATGCCGAAGGCCTGGAGCTCACTTCGTCGCAACGCTTTGCCGGCACCGACATTCGGTTTTCCGCGCCCGGCAGCGGTGTCTATTTCGTGGCGGTGCGGGCCATCGACGCAGCCGGAATCGAAGGCAGTGACGCGAAACTGCAGTTCGAAGCCACCAATGTGCTGACCACTGCATGGGGTTTCCCAGTGTCGCTGGAACATGGCGGCGTAGTCACCCTGGCAGACTACTGATACGCGCGACCCTGCCATGCCGTCCCGGGCGCCCCACCTCAAGTGCAGCCAGTATTCCCGGCCGCTACTGACCTTGCTGCTGGTTGCCCTGACCGCGTTGGCCGGGGCGCTCAACGGGCTCGGACGCACCGACCAGTTGGCATACGACCGCGCCCTGTCGCTGGCTGGCCGGCCCGCGCCTGCGGACGTCGTGCTGATCATGATCGACGATGAAAGCCTGGCCGCGCTGGGGCGCTGGCCGTGGCCTCGTGCGGTACATGCGGCGTTGCTGGATCGCCTGCACGATGCGCGCGCGGTCGGGCTGGACATCGTCTTTGCAGACGCCGACGAGGCGCGCCCGGAAAGCGATCGGGCCTTGGCTGAGGCCATCGCGCGGCACGGCCGTGTCGTATTGCCGGTGGTGCTGGACAATCTGGAAAGCGCCAGGCGCGTCGAGTTCCCGCTCGCGCCGCTTGCGGACGCCGCTGCGAGCCTGGGTTTTATCAACATCGTTCCCGATGCCGACGGGGTGGTCCGCCATGCGACCTGGAACCATGGCGCAGAAGGCCGGCCGTGGCGGCACTTCGCCCTGGCAATGCTGCAAGCCGGCGGCCAGGATCGGCTGGTTCAGGATTTCCTGCGCCACTTGCCAGGCGAGCCGACCTTTATTCCGTATATCGGCGCCCCCGGCCATTTCTCGATGGTGTCATATTTGTCGGTATTGCGTGGCGATTTGCCGCCGGACTATTTCCGCGACAAGTATGTATTGGTCGGCACATGGGCCACGGGCATGGGCGACATCTTCCCCTCGCCGGTGTCACATCGCGCCAGCGGCATCTCGGGCGTCGAAATCATGGGCACGCTGCTGCAGAGCGTGCGCGAAGGTCGGATATTGCGCACGGCGCCGCCGTGGCTGAGCGCCGCCGCCAGCGCTGTCCCGGTGCTGCTGCTGTGCCTTGCGCTGCCCTGGCTGTCACCACGGCTGAGCGTGCTGTCGGTGGCGGTGTTGCTTGCGTTGGTATTGATCGCGGCAGCGGCTGCCTTGAGCCTGGCTAATCTATGGATCCCGCCGACGGCCGCCCTGCTGGGGGTGGCCGTGTGCTACCCGGTGTGGAGCTGGCGCAGCCAGGAAGCCGCCCTGCGCTACATGGCCGGCGAGCTCAGGCGCCTGCGGCTCGAGTATCCGCCGATCATGCAGGAGGCCGGCACACAGGACATCCGGGTGAGCCGCTCGCTTGACCAGCATGTGGCAGAGCTCGACCAGGCACTGAGCCGGGTGCGCAACCTGCGCCGCTTCTTGATAGACGGCCTGGACGGCCTGCCCGACGCCACCCTGGTAATCGACCAGGCGGGCCGCCTGCAGTTTCGCAACCGGCCTGCCGTCATGTACTTTTTGAACCTGAGCATCCGGCCGCCGCGTATCGGCGGCGAACTCGCGCCGGCGCTGCAACAGGCATTCGACGACCCGTCCACGCGGCAGATGGTCGGCCAGGCCTTGCACGCCCCGCGCCACGACGCACAAACGTCTCACGCAGCGCATTCCCGCATCGAAGTCCGCGACCGCGCCGGCAATGATCTTTTGCTGCGGTGCGCGCCCATCCATACGGCCCGGGGCGACTACGCCGGGCTGGTGGTGTCCTTGAGCGACATTACCGCCATACGCCAGGCCGAGCGGCAACGCGAAGAGACACTGCGCTTCATTTCGCACGATATGCGGGCGCCGCAAAACTCTATCCTGGCATTGGTGGCGCTGAAGCAGTCCGGACAGGGCGACGAACCGGCCGGTGTCACGCTCTCACGCATTGCGCAGCTCGCGCATCGCACCTTGGGGTTGGTGGATGACTTCATCCATCTGACCCGCGCCGAATCCATGGACATCACCCGGGCGCCGCTGGATCTTGCCGACATGGCGCGCGACGTCGCCGACGAGTTCTGGGCCGCCGCCCAGGGGCGCAGGGTTGGCGTGCACGTACAGGCGCCACCAGCCCCCGCGCTTGCTTACGGCGACCACGCGCTGGTCCGCCGCGCCATCTGCAACCTCGTGGATAACGCCATAAAGTACAGTCCGCCCGGCGGCCAGGTTCAGTTGAGCGTGTCCGCCGGAAACGAAGACACCTGGGATCTGGTGGTCCAGGACGCAGGCCCGGGCATTGCGCCGGACGAACAGCGGCGCCTGTTCCAGCCATTTTTCCGTACGGGACAGGCCCATCGATCCGATGTACAGGGCGCCGGCCTGGGACTGGCGTTCGTGAAAACCGTGGCGCAGCGGCACGGCGGCCGCGTTTCCGTGCACAGTGAGACGGGCGCCGGCGCTCGATTCACGTTGACGCTGCCCAAAGCGTTGGACGACGCCATTTACAACGATTGAACGGCCCGAACGGTCCTGGGTGCTAGCGAAACACGTGCGTGATCACGGTGGGTTTGCCTGGCTTGACCTCCAGCGTCGTCCGGTAGGCGGGCTGGGCCGAATTGCGTATCGTCACCTTGTAGCGCCCGGGAGCCAGGCGCAGTGTCTTCAAGGGGGGAGTCACGCCCCTGGAGACACCATTGATCAGGATTTCACCCCAAGGCCGCACGTTGATGCTGACTCGAACGGGCGTAGCCGCCGGCGCTGCGGGCTGGTCAGCCGTGACCGGCTTCGTATCACCGGTGGCGGCCGGGGCCTGCGCCTCCGGTTCGGCAGACGCGGACGCCACCCCCGGGGCTGCGGTGTCCGTCACTCCGTCGGCCAAGGGGCCGGCTGACACCGGGGAGTCAGTCGGCGCGGGAAGGCTGTTGGCTGGCGGCGGCTCGACGGGGGACGGGGCCTCTAGCGAAGGCGACAACGCTCCCGAGCGCACGACGGCAGGCTCGGAGTGAGTGATCACCTTGTTCGGCTTTTCGGTCAGCCGCGTCCACCAATAGACGGCAACGGCAATGGTGGCAAGGCCTAGCAGCGCGGCCTTGCATATCGAGCGCAACTGAAGGCCGCGGCGCGAGGCGTAGACATCGTCGGTCTGGTAAGACGGCTCGGCAGGTTCGGCCGGCTCGGACACTGGCTGCGCCGCGCGTGGCGTCGCAGGCAATGCCAGCAATTCGGCGTACTCGCGCAGCGCCTGCGGCCGGCTGGCAGGCCGCATGGCCAAGCCGGCGTCTATCGCCGCCAGGAACCCGGCGTCGTAGTTGGGCAATTCCTGCGCCGCCAGGGGCCGATATGTGTCATTGACGCGCCGCTCCGGCGCAGCAGGCGGGCGTCGCCCCGTAACCAGCGAGTGCGCCACAGCGCTCAAGGCGTAAATGTCGGTCCAGGGGCCGCGCGGCCATTCGGATGCCTCGGTATACAGTTCGAACGGCGCATATCCCGGCGTAAGGGGTGGAGCATCGGGCGTGCGCGCCGCTGCGGCAAGCGCCATCAAATGCGCTTTGCCGTCTTCGTCCATGCCCACGGAATGCACCGAGATGTCGCCGCACAACCGGCCGTGCTGGTGCAGATCTTCGAGCACCGGGATGAGTTCGGCAATGATGCGTTGAATGCGCTTTTGCGGGACCCCTCCGGCAGTCGTGGCCGCGATCGCACTCAGCGGGCGATGGGCCAGAGGCGCGGCGCCAGCGAAGGGCCCGCGCGGCGATGAAAAACCGGCAGAGGAATACATAACCGAATTAGCGGGATTGATGCTTTCTCGTTGTGCGCCCGTGGCGGCGCCCGATTCCGACGCTAGCAGCGAAGTTTACCGGAGTTACTTTTTATAACGTAAGCTCGCAGTAAGACGCATTATTATCGCGCCGCAACACGCGTTATTGACTCGTACAACGGATATTATCCGAGCATCCCTGGGTGGTTCATTTCACAATGGCTACTCAAGGAACAGGATGTGACTATGTTCCCGACCACCCGTCCCGCAATTGCATATGAATAACCGCGTTGTTTTGCCTGCTTTGCTTTGCGTAGTAGCCCTGCTCGCCGGTTGCGCCGGCATGGGCGCATCAGAGGGCCCCGCCTCGCCCGCTGCCGAAAGCGCCATGAACCACGTCCGCGAGCAATACGCTGCGGGACAGTATGGCGGCGTCATTCGCACGGTCGCCGTATCGGGCGACATCGCCACCGCACCCAAATCGCTGCGCATCGAGGCTTACAAGCTGCAGGCCTTCAGCTACTGCGTGCGTGACTTTGCACAATTGTGCGAAGACACCTTTGTCCGGATCCTGCAGCTGGATCCGGGCTTCACGCTGGCGCCCAATGAAGCGGGCCATCCTCAGTGGGGACCTGTATTCCAGGCCGCCCAGGCGCGCGCGGGCAAGTAGGTCCCCAGGCCCAGAAGCAATCAGCTACAAAAGTAAAAAGGCCGCTGAGTATTCAGCGGCCTTTTATTTGGTGCCGGCCGACTTGCGCCGGCACCGATGGAGGTCAGCCCGAAACTTACTCGGCCGGGCTGTCCTGGCCGTCTTCGGAGTGCGGCGGTTCGACATCCACGGTTACCGGTGCATCTTCGAAGGGGTTGGCCAATTGGCGGGCGGCTTCGCGCTCGGCAGCCTCGATGGCTTCCTTCTCCTTGCGGGCAATGTGATACGCCAAGCCGGTGCCCGCGGGAATCAGGCGGCCGACAATGACGTTTTCCTTCAGCCCGCGCAGATCGTCGCGCTTGCCCATGATGGCGGCTTCGGTCAGGACGCGCGTGGTTTCCTGGAACGAGGCCGCCGAGATGAACGAGTCGGTCGACAGCGAGGCCTTGGTGATGCCGAGCAGTACGTTGTCGTACGAAGCCGGGCGGCCACCATTTGCCGTGACGCGGTCGTTCTCGTTCAAGAGCTCGGAACGTTCGACCTGTTCGCCGGGGATGAAGTCGGTATCGCCCGCATCAACGATGTTCACACGGCGCAGCATCTGGCGAACGATCACCTCGATGTGCTTGTCGTTGATCTTCACGCCCTGCAGACGGTAGACGTCCTGGACTTCGTCGACGATGTAGGTTGCCAGCTTCTCGATGCCTTGCAGGCGCAGGATGTCGTGCGGATCGGCGGGGCCGTCCACAATCATTTCGCCCTTGTTCACCACCTGGCCATCGTGCACGAGCACCTGCTTTTCCTTGGGAATCAGGAATTCGTGGCTGACGCCTTCCAGGTCGGTGATGACCAGGCGCTGCTTGCCCTTGGTGTCCTTGCCGAACGAAACCGTGCCGGTAACGTCGGCCAGCATGCCGGCGTCCTTGGGCGAGCGCGCTTCGAACAACTCGGCCACGCGAGGCAGACCGCCGGTAATGTCGCGGGTCTTCTGCGATTCCTGGGGAATACGCGCCAAGACCTCGCCGACCGACACCTGCTGGCCGTCGCGCACCGTGATCAGGGCGCCCACCGGGAACGAGATGTTCACCGAGTGATCCGTGCCGGCGATCTTGACGTCTTCGCCGTTGTCGTTGACCAGCTTGATCTGCGGACGCATGACGGCCTTGCCGCCGCGCGTCTTGGGCGTAATGACCACGAGCGTCGACAGGCCGGTGATCTCGTCGAGCTGCTTGGCGACAGTGACGCCTTCTTCGATGTTCTCGAAGCGCACCGCGCCGGCGTACTCGGACACGATGGGACGGGTCAGCGGATCCCAGGCCGCCAGACGCGTGCCTGCCTTGACGGCTTCGCCGTCGCCCACCAGCACGGTAGCGCCGTAAGGAATCTTGTGGCGTTCGCGCTCGCGACCGTTGTCGTCGAAGATGGCCAGTTCGCCCGATCGCGAGATAGCCACGCGTTCGCCTCGGGCGTTGGTGACATACCGCATCGTGCTGGCAAAACCCACCTTGCCGTTGGACTTGGTTTCCACCGCGCTGGCCAGGGCCGAACGCGACGCCGCACCACCGATGTGGAACGTACGCATGGTCAGCTGCGTGCCCGGTTCGCCGATCGACTGAGCGGCGATGACACCGACGGCCTCACCCACGTTGACGTGGCTGCCACGGCCCAGGTCGCGGCCATAGCAATGTGCGCACAGGCCGTGGCGGGTTTCGCAAGTCAGCGGCGTGCGCACCTTCACTTCGTCGACGCCAAGCCGGTCGATCAGGTCGACCAGGTCTTCGTCGAGCAGCACACCGGCCGTGATCGCCGTTTCCTGCGTGTCGGGATTGACCACGTCGATCGCGGTCACGCGGCCCAGAATGCGATCGCGCAACGGTTCGATGACCTCACCGCCTTCGACCAGCGCCTTCATGGCGTAGCCTTGGCTGGTGCCGCAATCGTCTTCGGTGATGACCAGGTCTTGCGTCACGTCGACCAGGCGGCGGGTCAGGTAGCCCGAGTTCGCCGTCTTCAGCGCGGTATCGGCCAGGCCCTTACGCGCACCGTGAGTCGAGATGAAGTACTGCAGTACGTTCAGGCCTTCGCGGAAGTTCGCGGTAATCGGCGTCTCGATAATGGAACCGTCGGGCTTGGCCATCAGGCCGCGCATACCGGCCAGCTGGCGAATCTGCGCGGCGGAACCGCGAGCGCCCGAGTCGGCCATCATGTAGATCGAGTTGAACGATTCCTGGCGCACTTCTTCGCCATGGCGGTTGACCACCGGCTCGGTCGCCAGTTGCTCCATCATCGCCTTGCCGACCTTGTCGCTGGCCTTGCCCCAGATATCGACCACGTTGTTGTAGCGCTCTTGCGACGTGACCAGACCCGACGAGTACTGCTTGTCGATTTCCTTCACTTCGCGGCTGGCCTCGGCCAGGATGGTTTCCTTGGCCTTCGGAATCAGCATGTCGCCCATGGCGATGGAGATACCGCCGCGCGTGGCCAGACGGAAGCCCGACTGCATGAGCTTGTCGGCGAAAATCACCGTGTCGCGCAGGCCGCAACGGCGGAACGACTGGTTGATCAGGCGCGAGATTTCTTTCTTCTTCAGCGCCTTGTTCAATACGCTGAAGGGCAGCCCCTTGGGCAGGATCTCGGACAGCAGCGCGCGCCCAACGGTGGTCTCATAGCGACGCACCACGGGCTGTTGCTCGCCATTCTCGTCGCGGTCGTACTCGGTCAGGCGCACGGTGATGCGCGACTGCAGCTCGACCTGGCCGTTGTCGTATGCACGTTGAACTTCGGCAACGTCGGTAAAGAAGATGCCTTCGCCCTGGCCATTGATGCGCTCGCGCGTAGCGTAGTACAGCCCCAGCACGATGTCTTGCGACGGCACGATCGAGGGTTCGCCGTTGGCGGGGAAGAGCACGTTGTTCGACGCCAGCATGAGCGTACGCGCTTCCAGCTGGGCTTCGAGCGAAAGCGGCACGTGCACGGCCATCTGGTCGCCGTCGAAGTCGGCGTTGAACGCCGCGCAAACCAGCGGGTGCAGCTGGATGGCCTTGCCTTCGATCAGCACCGGCTCGAACGCCTGGATACCCAGGCGGTGCAGCGTGGGCGCGCGGTTGAGCATGACGGGGTGTTCGCGAATGACTTCTTCGAGAATGTCCCACACCACCGGCTCTTGGCTTTCCACCAGCTTCTTGGCGGCCTTGATCGTGGTGGCCAGGCCCATCATTTCAAGGCGGTTGAAGATGAAGGGCTTGAACAGTTCCAGCGCCATCAGCTTGGGCAGGCCGCACTGGTGCAGCTTGAGCTGCGGGCCCACCACGATGACGGAACGGCCGGAGTAGTCGACGCGCTTGCCCAGCAGGTTCTGCCGGAAGCGGCCGCTCTTGCCCTTGATCATGTCGGCCAGCGACTTCAGCTGGCGCTTGTTGGCGCCCGTCATGGCCTTGCCGCGGCGACCGTTGTCGAGCAGCGAATCCACCGCTTCCTGCAGCATGCGCTTTTCGTTGCGCAGGATGATTTCGGGCGCCTTCAGTTCCAGCAACCGCTTGAGGCGGTTGTTGCGGTTGATGACGCGCCGGTACAGGTCGTTCAGGTCGGAGGTGGCGAAACGGCCGCCATCCAGCGGCACCAGCGGACGCAGGTCGGGCGGCAGCACGGGCAGCACTTCCATGACCATCCATTCGGCCTTGATGCCCGACTTCTGGAAGCCTTCCAGCACCTTCAGGCGCTTGGAGATCTTCTTGATCTTGGCTTCCGAGCTGGTGGCCTTGAGCTCGCCACGCAGCGTTTCGACTTCGCGGTCGATGTCGATCGTGCGCAGCAATTCGCGCACGGCTTCGGCGCCCATCAGGGCACGGAAGTCGTCGCCATACTCTTCGGTCTTGGCCAGGAAGTCGTCGTCAGACATGATCTGGCCGCGCTTGAGCGGCGTCATGCCGGGCTCGATGACGCACCAGGCCTCGAAGTAAAGCACGCGCTCGATGTCGCGCAGCGTCATGTCGAGCACCATGCCCAGGCGGGACGGCAGGCTCTTGAGGAACCAGATGTGCGCAACGGGGCTGGCCAGTTCGATATGGCCCATGCGCTCGCGGCGCACCTTGGCCACCGTGACTTCCACGCCGCACTTCTCGCAGATGACGCCACGATGCTTCAGGCGCTTGTACTTGCCGCACAAGCATTCATAGTCTTTGATCGGCCCGAAGATCTTCGAGCAGAACAAACCGTCACGCTCGGGCTTGAACGTACGATAGTTGATGGTTTCGGGCTTGCGGACTTCGCCGTAAGACCACGAACGGATTTTCTCGGGCGACGCGATGCCGATCTTGATGGCATCGAACTGCTCGTCTTGCGAGACTTGCTTGAAGAGGTCGAGTAGCGCTTTCATCAGTTACGCTCCAAATCCATGTCCAGGGCGAGCGAGCGGATTTCCTTGACCAGCACGTTGAACGATTCCGGCATGCCGGCATCGATGACGTGGTCGCCCTTGACGATGTTTTCGTATACCTTGGTACGGCCGGTGATGTCGTCGGACTTCACCGTCAGCATTTCCTGCAGGGTGTAGGCGGCGCCATAGGCTTCCAGCGCCCACACTTCCATTTCGCCGAAACGCTGGCCGCCAAACTGCGCCTTGCCGCCCAACGGCTGCTGGGTAACCAGCGAGTACGGGCCGGTGGAACGGGCGTGCATCTTGTCGTCGACCAAGTGGTGCAGCTTCAGGTAGTGCATGTAGCCCACCGTGACGGGACGTTCGAATTTCTCGCCGGTACGTCCGTCGTACAGCCAGGCCTGAGTGCGCGATTCGGTCAGCTGCATGCGCTTGGCGACGTCATCGGGATAGGCCAGTTCGAGCATCTTGCCGATTTCTTCCTCGGTGGCGCCGTCGAACACCGGCGTGGCAAACGGCACCCCGCCCTTGAGGTTGTGCGCCAGCTCGACGACTTCGTCGTCGCTCAGGGTTTCGACATGCGCGCCGGTACCCGTGGTGTTGTACACCTTCTCGAGATAGGAGCGAATGTCCTTGGCCTGCGCCGCGCGCTCGTCACGCATCATGTCGGCGATGCGATGGCCCAGGCCCTTTGCGGCCCAGCCCAGGTGCACTTCGAGCACCTGCCCGACGTTCATCCGCGACGGTACGCCCAGCGGGTTCAGCACGATGTCGGCGGGGGTGCCGTCGGCCATGTGCGGCATGTCCTCGACCGGCGTGATGCGCGACACGACACCCTTGTTGCCGTGACGGCCGGCCATCTTGTCGCCAGGCTGCAGGCGGCGCTTGACGGCAAGGTAAACCTTGATCATCTTGAGCACGCCAGGAGGCAGCTCGTCGCCTTGCGTCAGCTTCTTGCGCTTTTCCTCGAAGGCCAGGTCGAACTGGTGACGCTTCTGTTCGAGCGATTCCTTGGCCTGCTCCAGCACCACGGCATGGGCTTCGTCGGCCAGGCGGATGTCGAACCACTGCCAGCGGTCCAGGTCAGCCAGGTACGCCTTGGTAATGGTGGCGCCCTTGGCCAGCTTGCGCGGGCCGCCATTGACGGTCTTGCCGATCAGCAGCTTTTCGATACGATCGAACTGGTCGTTTTCGACGATGCGCAGCTGGTCGTTGAGGTCCTGGCGATAGCGGCGCAGTTCATCGTCGATGATGGACTGGGCACGCTTGTCGCGCACGATGCCTTCGCGGGTGAACACCTGGACGTCGATGACGGTGCCCACCATGCCCGAGGGCACGCGCAACGACGTGTCTTTCACGTCGGAGGCTTTTTCGCCAAAGATCGCGCGCAGCAGTTTTTCTTCCGGCGTCAGCTGGGTTTCGCCCTTGGGCGTGACCTTGCCGACCAGCACGTCGTCGGCCTGCACTTCGGCGCCGATGTAGACGATGCCCGAGTCATCCAGCCGGTTGAGCTGGGTCTCGGCCAGGTTGCTGATGTCGCGCGTGATTTCCTCGGGTCCGAGCTTCGTGTCGCGAGCCACGACGGTCAGTTCCTCGATGTGGATCGAGGTATAGCGATCGTCGGCCACGACTTTTTCGGAGATCAGGATCGAGTCTTCGAAGTTGTAGCCGTTCCAGGGCATGAACGCGATCAGCATGTTCTGCCCCAGGGCCAGTTCGCCCAGGTCGGTAGACGCGCCGTCGGCCAGCACATCGCCCTTGGCGACCTTGTCGCCACGCTTGACGATGGGCCGCTGGTTGATGTTGGTGTTCTGGTTGGAACGCGTGTACTTGATCAGGTTGTAGATGTCGACACCGACTTCGCCGGCGACGTTTTCGTCGTCGTTGACGCGAATGACGACACGCTCGGCGTCGACGTGGTCAACCACGCCGCCACGCAGCGCCTGCACCGTGGTGCCCGAGTCGACCGCCACCGTGCGCTCGATACCCGTGCCCACCAGGGGCTTCTCGGGACGCAGGCAGGGCACGGCCTGGCGCTGCATGTTGGCGCCCATCAGTGCACGGTTGGCGTCGTCGTGTTCCAGGAACGGAATCAGCGATGCCGCCACCGACACGATCTGCGACGGCGCCACGTCCATGTAGTGCACGTTGGCCGGCGACGTCAGCATGGTTTCGCCCGCTTCGCGGCAAGCCACCAAGTCGTCGACAAAACGGCCTTCATCGTCGAGCGCGGCGTTGGCCTGCGCGATGACGTAGTTGCTTTCTTCGATGGCCGACAGGTAGTCGATCTGGTCGCTGACCTTGCCGTCGATGATGCGGCGATAAGGCGTTTCCAGGAAGCCGTACTCGTTCAGGCGAGCGTACAGCGCCATGGAGTTGATCAGGCCGATGTTCGGGCCTTCCGGCGTTTCGATCGGGCACACGCGGCCATAGTGCGTGGGATGCACGTCACGCACTTCGAAGCCGGCGCGTTCGCGGGTCAGACCACCCGGGCCCAAAGCAGAAACACGACGCTTGTGCGTGATTTCCGAAAGGGGGTTGGTCTGGTCCATGAACTGCGACAGCTGGCTCGAACCGAAGAACTCCTTGATGGCCGCGGAAATCGGCTTGGAGTTGATCAGATCGTGCGGCATCAGGTTTTCGGTCTCGGCCTGGCCAAGACGTTCCTTGACGGCGCGTTCGACACGCACGAGGCCGGCGCGGAACTGGTTCTCGGCCAGTTCGCCCACGCAGCGCACGCGACGGTTGCCCAGGTGATCGATATCGTCGATCTGGCCACGGCCGTTACGCAGCTCGACCAGCACCTTGATGGTTTCAAGGATATCTTCGTTGGTCAGCGTCATGGGGCCGGTGATATCTTCACCGCGACCCAGGCGGCTGTTGACCTTCATGCGGCCAACGCGCGACAGGTCGTACGTTTCTTCGCTGTAGAACAGGCGTTGGAACAGCGCTTCAACGGCGTCTTCGGTAGGCGGCTCGCCGGGGCGCATCATGCGATAGATGGCCACGCGCGCGGCCATCTGGTCGGCCGTTTCATCGGTGCGCAGGGTCTGCGAGATGTACGGGCCACGATCCAGGTCGTTGGTGTACAACGTCTGGATGTTGCGCACGTTGGCCGCGCGCAGGGCGCTGAGCACGCTTTCGGTGATCTCGTCGTTGGCGTGCGCCACGACTTCGCCGGTGTCGGGATCGACGATGTTCTTGGCCAGCACGCGGCCGTACAGGAACTCTTCGGGCACCGAGATGCGCTGGATATTGGCGTTGGCCATATCGCGCAGGTGCTTGGCGTTGATACGCTTGTCTTTCTCGACGATGACGTTGCCGTCGCGATCGGAGATGTCGAAGCGGGCCATTTCGCCTTTCCAGCGCTCGGGCACGAACTCGATCATGCCGCCTTCGCTCTTGATTTCGAAATTGTCGAAATCAAAGAAATGCGCCAGGATGGATTCCGGCGTCATGCCGATGGCTTTGAGCAGGATCGTCACGGGCATCTTGCGACGACGGTCGACACGGAAGAACAGGATGTCCTTCGGGTCGAATTCGAAATCAAGCCACGAACCACGGTAGGGAATCACGCGGGCCGAGAACAGCAGCTTGCCCGAGCTGTGCGTTTTGCCGCGGTCGTGTTCGAAGAACACGCCGGGCGAACGGTGCAGCTGCGAGACGATGACGCGCTCGGTGCCGTTGATGACAAAGGACCCGGTGCCTGTCATGAGCGGAATTTCGCCCATGTAGACTTCCTGTTCCTTGACCTCTTTGATGGTGGGCTTGCTGACTTCGCGGTCGAGCAGCACCAGGCGCACCTTGGCGCGCAGCGGCGACGCGTAGGTAAGGCCACGTTGTTGGCATTCTTTGACATCGAACACCGGCTCGCCCAGCACGTAGCTGACGAACTCCAAGCGCGCCATTCCGTTATGGCTGACAATCGGGAAAATCGACGAAAACGCCGCCTGCAGGCCTTCGCTTGCGCGTTCGGACGGGGGAGTATCCGCCTGCAGGAAAGTTAGGTAGGATTGAAGCTGTGTCGCCAGCAGGAAGGGGACGTTCTGCACGTCTTCACGCTTGGCGAAGCTTTTGCGGATGCGCTTTTTTTCGGTGTACGAGTAAGGCATGAGCACTCCGACTCGAGGTTGCATGGGCCGTCAACCACGGCCCCAGGTGATACGACTCCAGAAAACCCCTCTGTAAAGGTCACCCTGTCAGCAGGGGTTTCCTGGAAACGCAAAAGCCCGGGGACGGCAAACTGCGCTGTCCCCGGGCAGTTGACGCAAGGCTTATTTGACTTCGACCTTGGCGCCAGCTTCTTCCAGCTTCTTCTTGGCGGCTTCGGCGTCAGCCTTGGCAACGCCTTCCTTGACGGGCTTCGGCGCGCCGTCGACCAGATCCTTGGCTTCCTTCAGACCCAGGCCGGTCAGTTCACGCACGGCCTTGATGACGCTCACCTTGTTGGCGCCGGCTTCAGCCAGAACCACGGTGAATTCGGTCTGCTCTTCAGCAGCGGCAGCACCGCCACCCGCAGCGGGGGCAGCCACGGCCACGGCGGCGGCAGCAGCCGACACGCCAAACTTCTCTTCCATTTCCTTGATCAGCTCGGACAGCTCGAGCACGGTCATGCCAGCGATGGCGTCAAGGATTTCAGCTTTGTTCAGTGCCATTTTTCAGAACTCCAGAATTGGATAAATGCCAGGTTGGGTGTCGCTCGGTCGTTCAGCGAGTTCCACGGAGCAGGGCTTACGCCGCTGCCTTCTGATCGCGCACGGCGGCAAGGCCACGGGCGAACTTGGTGGGAACTTCGTTGAGCGTACGCACGAATTGCGCGATGGGGGCTTGCATGGTGCCCAGCAGTTTCGAGAGCAGCTCTTCGCGCGAGGGCATGGTGGCCAGGGCCTTCACACCTTCTTGGCTCAGCAAGTTGTTGGGCAGTGCGCCCGCCTTGATGACCAGCTTGTCGTTGCTTTTCGCGAAACCAGCGAGGACCTTGGCCGCCGACACCGGGTCTTGGCTGATGCTATAGATCAGCGGACCGGTCAGTTGCTCGGACAGCGGCTCGAAAGCCGTGCCGGCAACCGCACGACGGGCCAGCGAGTTCTTCAGAACACGCAGATACACGCCCGATTCACGCGCAGTTTTGCGCAGTACGGTGACAGAGGCGACGTCCAGACCACGGTACTCGGCGATAACGATCGACTGGGCCTTGGCAACGACTGCCGAGACTTCTTCGATCACCACCGCTTTCTCTTGACGATTGAGACTCACGGTTTGAACACTCCATCAAAAGACGCCTGGGGCCCGGAGGCCTTGCGCGTCAACCGAATGCGGCGCCTGGTTGAGTTCTTCGGGTAAAGAAATCTTCCTGGGGACGCCGTCTACGCTGGATCCGGACTGGATAAGCTCCGGTATTAAGCGGGGCAAGAACGTTACGGCTGCCCGTGCCCTGCTCCAGCGGTCTTTGACAGCAACATCCGGAAATCCGGATGCAGCCCAAAGTTCGTTTTTGCCTTCAGCCGATTAGCTGGCCGAAAGCGAAGCTACTTCTACGCGCGCACCGCCGCCCATGGTGGACGACACGGCAAGCTTGCGCAGGTAAATACCCTTGGCGGCAGCGGGACGGGCCTTTTGCAAGGCGTCAACCAGCGCAGCCAGGTTGGTTTGCAGTTGTTCCACGCCAAACGAGGCGCGGCCGATGGTGGCGTGAATGATGCCGGCCTTGTCGGTACGGTACTGGACCTGACCGGCCTTGGCGTTTTTCACGGCCGTGGCGACGTCGGGGGTCACGGTGCCGACCTTGGGGTTCGGCATCAGGCCGCGCGGGCCCAGGATCTGGCCCAGGGTGCCGACCACACGCATGGTGTCGGGCGAGGCAATGACCACGTCGAAATCGATCTGGCCGCCCTTGATGCTTTCGGCCAGGTCATCCATGCCGACGATGTCGGCGCCAGCCGCACGCGCGGCTTCGGCCTTGTCGCCCTGGGCGAACACGGCCACGCGAACCGACTTGCCGGTGCCGGCGGGCAGCACTACCGAACCACGCACGAGCTGATCGGATTTCTTGGGGTCGATGCCCAGCTGCACGGCCACGTCGATGGATTCATCGAACTTGGCGGTGGCGGTTTCCTTGACCAGCGCCAGCGCTTCCGAAACGGGATACAGCTTGGTGCGGTCGATTTTCTTGGCGATGGCGGCGGCGCGCTTGGAAAGTTTTGCCATGATCAGACTCCCTCAACCGTGATGCCCATGCTGCGGGCGCTGCCAGCGATCGTGCGAACGGCGGCGTCCAGGTCGGCGGCCGTCAGATCGGGTTCCTTGGTCTTGGCGATTTCTTCGACTTGGGCGCGCGTCAGCGTGCCGACCTTGTCGGTGTGCGGCTTGGCCGAACCCTTTTGCACGCCGGCGGCCTTCTTGATGAGGACCGTCGCGGGCGGGGTCTTCATGATGAAGGTGAAGCTCTTGTCGGCGAAAGCGGTGATCACCACCGGAATCGGCAGACCGGGCTCCATGCCCTGGGTCTTGGCGTTGAACGCCTTGCAGAATTCCATGATGTTCAGGCCACGCTGACCCAGCGCCGGGCCAATCGGGGGAGAGGGGTTTGCCTTACCAGCTGGTACTTGCAGCTTGATAAAGCCGACGATCTTCTTCGCCATGCTTTGCTCCTTGCGGGTTCAAGCGCCCATCGCGAACGCGGCGGGCTCCCCGGGGTTGAGAATCAGGTCTTTTCGACCTGGCTGAAATCGAGTTCGACGGGCGTGGCGCGACCAAAAATGGTGACAGACACGCGCACCTTGCTCTTTTCGTAGTTGACTTCCTCGACGTTGCCGTTGAAGTCTGCAAACGGACCTTCTTTCACGCGAACCATCTCGCCCACTTCGAAGAGGATCTTGGGGCGGGGTTTCTCGACGCCCTCTTCCATCTGGGAGAGGATCTTCTCGACTTCTTTTTCGGAAATCGGCGTGGGACGATTGCCCGAGCCACCCAAAAAGCCGGTGACACGGTTGGTGTTCTTGACCAGGTGCCAGGTTTCGTCCGTGAGATCCATTTCGACCAGGACGTAGCCCGGGAAAATGCGACGCTCGCTGATGGACTTCTGGCCACCCTTCATTTCGACGACTTCTTCCGACGGCACCAGGATGCGGCCGAACGACGTCTGCAGGGCCGCACGCTCGATGCGCTCGAGCAGGGCCTTGTGGACGCTTTTTTCCATGCCCGAATAGACATGGACGACATACCAACGTTTACTCATGCGGCGTCCTTATTTCCAGCCCAGCAACAGGCCGTAGAGTATCCATTCGATGCCCTTGTCGAACACCCACATCAACAGGCCCGTTATCGCCACGAAAGCGAATACGATGCCCGTCATCTGGGTGGTTTCTTTGCGGGTGGGCCACGAAACCCGCTTGGTTTCGTTGTAGGCCTCGCCGGCAAAGGCGACGGTACGACGCCCCGGCTCGCTGAGCCAGACGATGATGGCAGCCAACACGAGGCCACCCACGAACACGCCGATACGCAGAGCCATGGGCTGCGCGCTGAGCACCGAAAAACCCACGATGCCAGCAATAACGACAAGTACCGCCAGGCCGAGCTTGACCCGGTCGGAGGTGCTGGTTACGGTTTCTACGCTGGTATTAGACATTTTGCGACGCGAGCCAGCCAAGATTGCGGGGCTTGCGGTGATCTCCCGGCGGTTTGATAGCGAGCGGGGTTGACAACGAACAGGGCCTTGTTGGCCACGGCTTGGGCCAAAGTGTGGCAGGGGCAGTAGGAATCGAACCTACAACCTTCGGTTTTGGAGACCGACGCTCTGCCAATTGAGCTATACCCCTAAAACGCTTGCAACGCGTGATGCATGGCACCTTGCGGAACCATACATAGTACTACTTTTTTCACAAATATGGGAAGCGGCCCCAAAAGGGCCAGCTTCCCGGGCAGATCGCACCAATCAGGCGATGATCTTGGCGACGACGCCGGCGCCGACGGTACGGCCGCCTTCACGGATGGCGAAGCGCAGACCTTCTTCCATGGCGATGGGCGCCAGCAGCTTGACCGTCATCGACACGTTGTCGCCCGGCAGCACCATTTCCTTGTCCTTGGGCAGTTCGATCGAGCCGGTCACGTCCGTCGTGCGGAAGTAGAACTGCGGACGATACCCGTTGAAGAACGGCGTGTGACGGCCGCCTTCTTCCTTGGACAGGATGTACACCTCGGCGGTGAATTCCGTGTGCGGCGTGATCGAACCCGGCTTGGCCAGCACCTGGCCACGCTCGACGTCTTCACGCTTGGTGCCGCGCAGCAGAATACCCACGTTGTCGCCGGCCTGGCCTTGATCCAGCAGCTTGCGGAACATTTCCACGCCCGTGCACGTCGTCTTGACCGTCGGCTTGATGCCCACGATTTCGATTTCTTCGCCAACCTTGACCACGCCGCGCTCGACGCGGCCCGTGACCACCGTGCCCCGACCCGAGATCGAGAACACGTCTTCCACAGGCATCAGGAACGTGCCGTCAACCGCGCGCTCCGGCGTCGGAATGTACGTGTCCAGCGCCTCGGCCAGCTTCAGAATCGCCTGCTCGCCCAGCTCGCCCTTGTCGCCTTCGAGCGCCAGCTTGGCCGAACCCTTGATGATCGGCGTGTCGTCGCCAGGAAAATCGTACTTCGACAGCAGCTCGCGCACTTCCATTTCCACCAGCTCGAGCAGCTCGGCGTCATCAACCATGTCGGCCTTGTTCAGGAACACGATGATGTACGGCACGCCAACCTGGCGGCTCAGCAGAATGTGCTCACGCGTCTGCGGCATCGGGCCGTCTGCGGCCGAACACACCAGGATCGCGCCGTCCATCTGCGCCGCGCCCGTGATCATGTTCTTGACGTAGTCAGCGTGGCCCGGGCAGTCAACGTGCGCGTAGTGACGCGTATCCGTCTCGTATTCAACGTGCGACGTGTTGATCGTGATGCCACGCGCCTTCTCTTCCGGCGCCGCGTCGATCTGGTCGTAGCCGCGGGCTTCCCCGCCGAACTTCGTCGACAGCACCGTCGTGATCGCCGCCGTCAACGTCGTTTTGCCGTGGTCAACGTGACCAATCGTACCCACGTTCACGTGCGGCTTGGTACGTTCAAACTTGCCTTTTGCCATGGCTGACTCCTGACCTGGATTGAAGCTTCTGACTAAGAAGAGAACAAAAAGTTGTGGTGCCCATGACGCGGATCGAACGCGTGACCTCTCCCTTACCAAGGGAGTGCTCTACCACTGAGCCACATGGGCAAATTCTGGAGCGGGTGAAGGGAATCGAACCCTCGTCGTAAGCTTGGAAGGCTTCTGCTCTACCATTGAGCTACACCCGCGGGCTATCCTTTCACCTCTCGCCCGTATTCCGCAGTACCCGCCGCACAGCGAACCGAGCGGAAAAACCTGGGGCCTTACATTGAGAATCCAGGCATGGCGCCTGGATTCGGAATATGGGTCTCTGGTGGAGAGGGTTGGATTCGAACCAACGTAGGCGCAAGGCCAACAGATTTACAGTCTGCCCCCTTTAACCACTCGGGCACCCCTCCAGCGGAGAACTAGGGATTATGGGCACTTTTAAATTGAATGTCAAATCGTGCGGCGCCCATTTGTGGGTGAACCGCTAATAGCGATCGAAATAAGCCTGGAGTTTGCCCACATCGCGGGTCTGCGACAGCCCCAGCGTCAGCAGGACGCGCGCTTTTTGGGGGCTGAGTTCGCCCGCGGCGATGAACCCGGCAGCGTCATCGTCGACTTCGCCGTTTCGGCCCACGCGACCGCTGCCCGTGCGGCTGGCACGCACCACCGCGACGCCCGACGCGGCGGCGCGCTGCAAGGCCTGCATCGCGGCATCCGTGGCGTTGCCGTCGCCCACGCCCGCCAGCACGATGCCTTGGCAGCGGCCTGCCAGGAACTCGATCACGTCGCCGCCCAGGTCGACCCCGGCATGCACCACTTCCACCCTGGGCCACCCCCCGGTTTCCAGCGTTTCGAGCGAGAATTCGCTGGCCACTGAATGCACGGTAGTGTTGCCGGAGTAAAAAAACGCCTGCGAACCGCGCATGACGCCGGCCCTGCCCCGGTTCGGCGATGCAAAAGCGTTGACACCGGCGCAGGATACTTTTTGCACTTCGCGCGCGTAGTGGATGTCTTCGTTCATGACGACCAGCGCGCCGCGCCCGCGCGCCTGTGGACAGGCCGCCAGCGCCGCGGCATAGAACAGATTGGCCGGCCCGTCTGCGCCGGGCGCGGTGGCCGGGCGCATGGCTCCTACCAGCACGACGGGTTTGTCGTGGCGGATGACCAGGCTGAGAAAGTACGCGGTTTCTTCCAGCGTATCGGTGCCGTGGGTGATCACGATGCCGTCCACGGCGGGATCCTGGCACAGCGCCTGGACACGGCGCGCCAGGCGCGACCAGACGTCATAGGACATGTTCTGGCTGCCGACGCTGGCGACTTGCTCGGCCCGTATATGCGCCAGTTGGCCCAGGCCCGGCACGGCCGCCAGCAGTTCGCTGACGTCGAGCGCGCCGGCGCGATAGGCCGCCGAAGCCTGCTCGGACTGGACGCCGGCGATCGTGCCGCCCGTTGCCAATACCGCGATGGCGGGCAACCTCGGTTCAGGCATCCAGCACCCCGGACAGCCCCTGCCGTTCAAGCAGGGCGTTTAAATGCTCCCAGCCATGGAAGTCGATGACGATCTGGCCTTTTTCGCGCGCGCCCACTTTCAGGGCCACGCGCGTACCCAACTGATCGGAAAGCGCCTCTTCCAGGCGTGCGACGTCGCGCGAGGCGCCGCTTGCCTTTTTGCGCAGCGGCGTTTCCGCGTCCTTGGCCGTCTTTGCAACCAGTTTTTCAGCTTCACGCACCGAGAGCCGCTTGGCGATGATCTGGTTGGCAAGCTGGATCTGCGTGGCGGCGTCCACCGCCAGCAACGCACGCGCGTGGCCCATGTCGATGTCGCCGGCCAGCAACATGGTCTGTACCGGAGCGGCCAGGTTCAGCAGGCGCAGCAGGTTGCTGGTAGCCGAACGCGATCGTCCGATGGCCTGGGCCGCCTGCTCGTGCGTAAGGCCGAACTCGTCGAGCAGCCGGCGCACGCCCTGGGCTTCTTCGAGGGGGTTCAGATCTTCGCGCTGGATGTTTTCGATCAGGGCCATGACCGCGGCGTTTTCGTCGGCCACGTCACGCACCAGCACAGGCACTTCTTTCAGGCCCGCGAGCTGGGCGGCGCGAAAGCGCCGCTCTCCGGCGATGATTTCGTAGCGACCGGGGTCGTCGCCAAGCGCGCGCACAAGAATGGGCTGCATGATGCCCTGGGCTCGAATGGACTCGGCCAATTCATTCAACGCGCCCTCGTCCATGCGCGTGCGGGGCTGGTACTTGCCGGCGCGCATTTTCGAAACCGGCAGGGTAGACGGCGGGCCTTCCGACTTTGCCGGAGTCTTGCCGAAGGTTTCGATGGCAGGCCCGTCTGCACCTAGCAGCGCATCCAGCCCGCGGCCCAGGCCCTTGGGTTTCTTGGTGGCCATGTCGATTAATCCTTTCTACTACTTTCGATATTGGTGTTGGCGGCCTGCAGGCCGCGCGATAAGGTGCCGACCACGGCTACACCCCTCTTGCGCCAGCTGGAACGATACGCCGGCCAACGCCGCCGTGGACGTGTGGATAACCCCAGCATGGCGACAGGGCAGCCATGGCGTCGCGTCAGTCCATGCTTTCGACGCGCTTTACCATCTCGGCGCCAAAAGCGATGTATGCCTGCGCGCCTCGTGAGTTCTCGTCGTACACGACGCCCGGCAGTCCGTAGCTGGGCGCCTCGGCGAGCCTGACGTTGCGCGGAATGACTGTCGAGAACACCTTGTCGCCGAAGTGCGATTCGAGCTGCGCCGACACTTGCTGCTGCAGCGTCATGCGCGGATCGAACATGACGCGCAGCAAACCGATCAGGCGCAGTTCACCGTTGATGTTGCGGTGAACGCGCTTGATGGTGTTTACCAGGTCGGACAGCCCTTCGAGCGCGAAGTACTCGCACTGCATGGGGATAATGACGCCATGCGCTGCAGCCAGTCCATTGAGCGTCAGCAGCGACAAGGTGGGCGGACAATCGATAAGAATGAAATCGTAATGCGTGGCTACTGCATCGATGGCGGCCCTTAGTTGCCGCTCTCGTTCATCCATGTTTACCAGGTCGATTTCGGCGCCGGCCAGTTCGCGGTTGGCGGGCAGCACGTCGTATCCACCGGCTTCGGACGATACCCGCGCCTGCTCGATGGAAGACTCGCCTATCAGCACCTGGTAAAGATTGGATTCGAGCGAGCTCTTGTCGATGCCGCTTCCCATGGTGGCGTTGCCCTGGGGGTCCAGGTCTACCAGCAGTACGCGCTTGCCGTGCTTGGCCAGCCCTGCGGCCAGGTTGATGGCAGTAGTGGTCTTGCCTACCCCGCCTTTCTGGTTGGCAATGCAGAATACGCGGGCACTGCGAGGACCGGACGAAGTGGTGTTCATAGAGTTCCTTGACTGCGACGCATCCAGATCAGGCAACGTTGCGCATCCAGCCGGGGCACCTGCAGCGCCTGGATGTCTTCTACGCGCCAATCGCCTTGCTGATGCAAGGCTTCAATCTCGTCTTGCGGGACCTTCCCTTTCATGGCGACGAGCGTACCATCGTTGCGCACATGGCGGCCTGCCAACGACGCGAAATCCTTGAGCGAAGCGAACGCGCGCGAGATCACCAGGTCGCACTGCGCAGGTTGCAACTGCTCCACCCGCGCATGCACGGCGTGCAGGTTGGGCAGCGCGAGCACGCCCGATACCTGGCGCACAAAAGCCGTTTTCTTTTCGACGGCGTCGACACAGGTAACCTGCCAAGGCGCACGCATGATGGCGAGCACCACGCCGGGCAGACCGCCTCCCGAGCCGACGTCATAGACGCGGGCCGGCGTGTGCGCGGCAATGACGCGACCCAGCGGCGCAATCACACTGAGGCTGTCAAACAGATGTTGCACCAGCATCTGCGCGGGATCACGGATGGCGGTCAGGTTGTAGGTGCGATTCCAACGCTGCATTTGCGCCAGATAGCCCAATAGTTTTTCTGCCTGGGGCGTGTCTATGGACACGCCCAGTTCCGCCGCGGCTTCGTGCAGTTGCTGCGACAGGTCGACGCCGGTTGCGGCGCTCATGCGACTTGCTTGCGCGAGCCGTAGTGCAGGCGCTTCAGGTGGATGAGCAGCAGCGATATGGCCGCCGGAGTGACGCCGGACACGCGGGCGGCCTGGCCGATGGTTTCCGGGCGATGCGTCTTGAGCTTTTGCCGCACTTCGAACGACAGGCTGCTCACAGCGTCGTAATCCAGATCGGCGGGAATGGGCTGCTGTTCATGTGCAAGATGCTTTTGCACTTCGTCCTGCTGGCGCGCGATGTAGCCCGCATACTTCACCTGTATTTCTACCTGCTCGGCCAGTATGTCGTCGTCCAGCAGCCCCGGGCCGGCCAACAGCGTGCCGTCGGGGTTGCGCGTCTGCATCAACGTGGCATAGGACACCGCGGGTCGCTTGATCAAATCTGCTAGTGAGTACTCACGTTCAATTGGTTTGCCGAGCAGTGGCTCGGCTACTTCTGCGGGCAGGGTGCGCGGGTTCACCCACGTGGATTTCAGACGTTGCACTTCTGCAGACACCGCATCGCGTTTGCGGCAGAAGGCATCCCAACGTGCGTCGTCGACCAAGCCCAGCTTGCGTCCGGTTTCGGTGAGCCGCAAGTCGGCGTTGTCTTCGCGCAGGCTGAGGCGATATTCGGCCCGAGAGGTGAACATGCGATACGGTTCAGTGACGCCGCGCGTAACCAGGTCGTCTACCAACACGCCCAGGTAGGCTTCGTCCCGCCGCGGCGTCCAGGCCTCGCGCTCCAGTGCACATAAGGCTGCGTTGGCGCCCGCCAACAAGCCTTGCGCGGCCGCCTCTTCGTACCCTGTGGTGCCGTTGATCTGGCCGGCGAAATACAGGCCGCCGATGGCTTTGGTTTCCAGCGTAGATTTCAAGCCACGCGGATCAAAGTAGTCGTACTCGATCGCGTAACCTGGGCGCAAGATATGTGCGTTTTCCAGGCCGGGCAGCGAATGGATCAGATCCCATTGCACATCGAACGGCAGGCTGGTGGACACGCCGTTGGGATACACCTCGTGCGTATCCAGGCCTTCGGGTTCCAGGAATACCTGGTGCGATTCCTTGTCCGCGAAGCGATGGATCTTGTCTTCGATAGACGGGCAGTACCGGGGGCCTACACCTTCAATGACGCCGCTGTACATGGGCGACCGATCCAACCCTTTCCGGATGATGTCGTGCGTACGCGCATTGGTGTGGGTTACCCAGCACGACACCTGACGCGGATGCATGCCGGTATTTCCCATGAAAGAAAAAACCGGCACGGGATTAAGGTCGCCCGCCTGTTCTTCCAGCACGCTGTAGTTGATAGAGCGGCCGTCGATGCGTGGCGGCGTGCCCGTCTTCAGCCGCCCTTGCGGAAGTTTCAATTCCTTCAGACGTTGCGCCAGAGAAACCGCCGGAGGATCCCCGGCACGCCCGCCCGAATAGTTCTGCAGGCCGACATGGATCAAGCCATTCAGGAACGTTCCTGCGGTAAGCACAACCGTACGGGCACGGAACTTCAGCCCGATCTGGGTGACGGCGCCTGTCACCCGGTCTCCGTCCACGAGCAGGTCGTCGACGGCTTGCTGGAATATCCAGAGATTCGGCTGGTTTTCCAGCCGGCCGCGAATTGCCTTGCGGTAGAGCACCCGGTCCGCTTGAGCCCGCGTGGCGCGCACTGCAGGACCCTTGGAGCCATTCAGAATCCGGAACTGAATGCCGGCCTCGTCGGTGGCAATGGCCATGGCCCCGCCCAATGCGTCGACTTCTTTGACTAGATGCCCCTTACCGATACCGCCTATGGACGGATTGCAAGACATCTGACCCAAGGTCTCGATGTTGTGAGTCAGAAGGAGGGTTTTCGCGCCGATGCGCGCGGCGGCGAGCGCGGCTTCGGTACCGGCGTGGCCGCCCCCAACGACAATCACGTCAAATTCGCGCGGATAATCCATAGTGCAGAGCAAAACAAAGAGCTAATTAGGCTCCATTATAGAGTGCGCAGAGTTGGTGTTTCACGTGAAACCTAGGAGGAATTGCAATCGGATGAAGCCGATTGTGGCCCCAGTGTTTCACGTGGAACATCGGCACTTTGTCCTTGCGCCTATATGCTCGCTCTTCTGACCGCCAAGGTGGTGTTTCGCGAGCGGGTCGTTGGCATATCGGTAGACCGCGTACTTACGTGAGGTTCGGCTGCCTAGGGCCAATTGAATCGAGACGACGACCCGACGCAATCGCGCTGGACGCTATCCGCGTGGCGGCGTTGTGGATACTCGCAGCTAAACAGCCGACTGCCGGAGGTCTGCCCACCTGGTGCCACGTACCGGGCGCCTATTGAGATTGTTTCACGTGGAACATCCCACCATTTCGTTGCATGACTTACGGGCCGTATGCCTAAGGGCTACGTGCCGGACCCATAGTTGATTCACGCCAAATAGTCGGCCGGATTTCCTTCGCCTGGGAACCTTTGATAATCGAACCAGCGTGCCGGCTTGGATCATCAAACAAGAATGGGCAACGCAAGGCCGACCTATCGCGTCCCGCCAAGCCATACCTCACCTATAGGTACTTAGGCACGTCATGTGGCTGATGTCCCCCTTATTGCGGTTAACACCCGAGGCACTCCGCGTTGGAAGCACCACCCCGAACTCAACGATCGGGGCAGCAGCTTAGGTTGAACGACATGAGCGTTGATGGGTGCATCCGAGGCGCCAGCGCGATGACCCCGGTGTTAAATATCCGAAAGTCCAATATCCAAGACACGCCGTCTTTAGGTCCCGTGCGTTCCAAGTTCGCTTGAAAGTTACCTATCGTTTAGCCTGTACGGAGCGGCACCCAGAAGTCATGTTTCACGTGGAACACATCACGCCGCCGTTAAGGCCGACGGCCCAGACGCAACTATCCACACAAACGTGTCACTTCTGCGTCACGGAGCAGGCGCAGGCACGCAAGGGCGCAAATCTGGGGATATCTTTGTGAACAACTGCCCGCCCCATGCGGCGGTGCAATAAGAAGACAGCACGGCAAGCCCGCGCTGCGTTATTCCGAATCCGCTGCATTAGCCACACGAACGACGATAAGTGCCGGAAATCATGGCAGTTTTTGAAACAGCACCTCGCCACCCTCCGTGTGGACCGTAAGGTGCCGGACGTTCTGTAGCTTCGGTGCGCGGGCATGTTCCACTGTGCAAAACTATTTCGGTACACGAGCCAATTACGGCCTTATCCCGGCCGCCTTCCACCGCCCGGCCGCTTCTCCACAGTGTTATCCCCAAGCTTACTCACAGCGGTTGGCTGGGCGAAGGCGACAATGGCCGAGCCAGAAATAACAACGCCCCGCAAGCTGTGCAGCTTCGGGGCGCGGCAGCCAGGGGGGGCCCTGGCAGAAGAACGGACTATACCGATTCAGAGCGGACGGATATCGGCCGCCTGAGGCCCTTTGGGCCCTTCCTTGACTTCGAACTCGACTTCCTGACCTTCGTTCAGGCTGCGATAACCACGCCCCTGAATCGCGGAGAAATGTGCAAACACGTCGGTGCCGCCGGCGTCCGGGGTAATGAAACCGAAGCCCTTGTCGGCGTTAAACCATTTGACCTTGCCCTTCTGAACCATTGTCTAGCGTCCTGGTAGTAAAAACGAATGCAAGTGAATCAAGGACGCCAACGCTGTAAAGGCCTGTGCAACACTTGAATCAACTGCGAAAGCCAGCATACTCACGGGTCTTGGACAAGACAAATAGTTGTTTACCCCTATGTGGCTTTTTCCCCAAGCCGGATCCCGTAAATATCCCTGTCACGTGTGCCGGAGCCAGGCGTCAATAGTGGGATACTTACGTGTTTTCAATTCACGACCTCGCCGCTGTACAACACCATGATCCGATCGAAGCTGCCAGATGTCGGCACGACTATTTTTACCGTCATGAGCCGCCTGGCCACTGAGCACGACGCTATCAACCTGGGGCAAGGGTTTCCCGATTTTGATCCCGACCCTCGCCTTTGCTCGCTCGTCACCGAAGCAATGCGCGCCGGCCATAATCAGTACCCCTATATGCCTGGCGTCGCGCCGCTGCGTCAGAGCATTGCCGACAAAATCAATACCCTGTACGGGCACGCCTACGACCCCGAAACCGAAATCACCGTCACCAGCGGCGCAACCGAAGCCCTGATGGCCACCATACTGGCCTCTGTAAACAGCGGCGACGAAGTCGTGGTCATCGAGCCCTGCTTCGACTGCTATCTGCCCGGCATACGCCTGGCCGGGGGCACGGCGGTGCCTGTACCCTTGCGCGCCCCCACGCAAGACGACCCTCATTACCGCATCGACTGGCAACGGGTGCGCGACGCCATTACTTCACGCACGCGGCTGCTGATACTCAACTTCCCCCACAACCCCACGGGCGCAGTACTGGACGACAGCGATCTGGATATGCTGGAAACCATCGTCAGCGAAACGGGTGTGCTGTTGCTGTCCGACGAGGTATACGAACATATCGTGTTCGACGGACGGCCGCACGCCAGCCTGACCCGGCGCCCCCTGCTGGCCGAACACGCCTTCGTGATTTCGTCGTTCGGCAAGACCTACCACACGACAGGCTGGAAAATCGGGTACTGCTGCGCGCCTCGCCACCTGAGCGCCGAACTGCGCAAAGTGCACCAATTCATGGTGTTTACGGTTTCATCGCCCATGCAGTTCGCGTTGGCCGAGTACATGCGCGACCCCAAACCGTATACGGAACTGTCCGCGTTCTACCAGGCCAAGCGCGACCGGCTGGCCGCCGGCCTTGCCGGTACGCGGTTCAAGCCGCTGCCGAGCGCGGGAACGTTCTTTCTGCTGGCCGACTACAGCGCGATTTCCCGGCAATCGGAATCCGACTTCGCGCAGGACCTGACGGTACGCCACGGTGTCACCGTTATTCCGGTTTCCGCGTTCTATCAGCACCCCGATGCGCCGCAGTCGAACCATCAGTTGGTGCGTTTTTGCTTCGCCAAAAAGGATGCCACGCTGGATGACGCTATCGAGCGACTGGCGGCCGTATAAAAAAGGGGCCAGATCAATGATCTGGCCCCATTAAAGCAGTGGTCAGGCTGCCGCGTTGCGCGGCTGGCGATGCTGTCGCCTGCGACGCAGTATCTGCGGCACAACAACCACTGCTGCGGCGGCAATCCACAGGCCGACTGATACGGGGCTGCTGTACAGCACCGACAGTTCACCGTTGGTAATCGAAAGGGCGCGACGCAAGCTCTGTTCCATCATGTCGCCCAGCACCACGCCAAGCACCAGGGGGGCCATGGGCACGCCGAACTTGCGCAGCAAGTACCCGATGGCGCCGACGCCCACCACCATCAGCAAGTCGAACGTACCGGCATTGATCGCGTATACGCCGATGTAGCTGATGCTCAGGATGCCCGGCACCATCAGCCAGCCCGGTACCGACAGCACCTTCGAAAACACACGCACCATAGGCACGTTCATCAGGAACAACAGCACGTTGGCGATGAACAATGACGCGATAAGTCCCCAAACCAGTTCTGGCTTGGTGTCGAACAGCACGGGGCCGGGCGTAATGTTGTAGAGCGTGAGCGCGCCCATCATCACCGCCGTGGTGCCCGATCCGGGCACGCCCAGGGTCAGCATGGGAACGAACGACCCGATCGCCGACGCGGTGGCCGCCGACTCGGGCGCGACCAGCCCGCGCATGTCGCCTTTGCCGAACTTGGCATCGGGGTCCTTGCCTTCGATGATGCGTTTCTCTTGGGAATACGCCACGGCGGCGGCCACGCTGGCGCCCGCGCCAGGCAATACCCCGACGCCGAATCCGACCAGCGAGCTGCGTCCGATGCTGCCCGCGGTAAAGGCGAGTTCCTTCAGGTTGAACAGTTTGCGGCCGCTGGGCTTGACCTCGACGCTGTGACCTGCAACCACCTTTTCCAGCATTTCCAGCATTTCCGCCATGGCAAACAGCGCAATAACCACCACAACGAAATCGACGCCGTCGGCCAGGTGTACCGATTCGAACGTATAGCGATAGACGCCGGAATTCGAGTCCACGCCGATCACGGAAATACCGAGGCCTATCATGGCTGCCAGCACGCCCTTGACCGGCTGCTTGCCCAGCAGGCTGGTCAGGCAGCAGAACGCGAACACCATCAGCACAAAGTATTCCGCGGGCCCGAACGCCAGCGCCCACCGGGCCAGCAGCGGCGCAAGCAGAACGATGCCTGTCACCGACACAAGAGCGCCGACGAAAGCCGACGCTGCCGACAGGGAAAGCGCCACGTTGGCCAACCCCTGCCGGGCCAACGGATAGCCGTCCAGTGTCGTCATGATGGCGCTGGCTTCACCGGGCACGTTAAGCAGGATGGACGTAATGCGCCCGCCGTATTCCGCGCCCACGTATACCGCCGCAAGCAGGATCAGCGCGGTTTCGGGGGGCAGGTTCATGGCGAAGGCGATCGGTATCAGCATGGCCACGCCGTTGATGGGGCCCAGGCCTGGCAATACGCCCACCATGGTGCCGATGAATGAGCCTATGGCCGCCACCAGCAGGTTGGTCAGCGAGAACGCGACGCCAAAGCCGATAGACAGATGGTCGATGATGCCGCTCATAGCAGATCCCCCAGCAGGCCGGCCGGCAACACCACATCCAGCACCTGATCAAACAGTACAAAGAAGAACACGCCCATGATCAGGCCGCCAACGGCGCACTTGAGCCAGGTGCCGCCAAACAGACGGCCCACGAACATCGTCATCAGCGTGGTGGCAAGCACAAAGCCCAACCACTGGAACAGGAAAGCGTAGCCGCCGGCAACCAGCACCATCAGGGCAATCCGCGAATTTGCGCCTGCGGAGTTGGCTTCGACCGGATTGCCGCCCTTGATGGCCAGGCGCAGGCCGCACAGGCCGATGATCAGCGCAATCAGCATGGGAAAGGCGCGCGGCCCCACGGGCTCGTACGCAAACGGCGCTTCGATGTCCCAGCCGGCCCACGTCATGAGGGCGGCCAGGACCAGGGCGGCAATGCCCAGGGTTCGATCGTTCATGATCAATATCCAAGAATCGGAGTGCCGCGCGCGCATCCGGACTACACGCTACTCGCGCCGCGGCACGGAAGATGGCGGCGGTCGCCGCCTGCGGCTTACTTCTTGATCAGGCCGAAACTGTCGGCCAGTTCGCGGTAGGCCTGTACGCGCTCTTTGACATACGCATCGAGCTCCGCGCCCGTTTTGTCGAACGGGAACAAGCCCTGCTGCTCGCGCAATTTGGCGTATTCGGGCGAGGCCATCGTCTTGTTGAAGGCGTCGACCCAGAATTGGTAGGCTTCGTCCGAAACTTTCGGGCCTACGTAGAACCCGCGGATGATGGGCCATTCGATGTCGTAGCCCTGTTCCTTGGCGGTGGGCACCACGCCCAGCTTGCCGGGCAGGCGCTCGCTGTTGAACACCGCCAGCACGCGTATGGGGGCGCCGCCTTCCAGCATGGTGAAGGCTTCGGCGGCGTCTCCCATGTAGGCCTGGATGTGGCCACCGCGCAGGGCCGTCACGGCTTCGCCGCCGCCTTCGAACGCCACAAAGCGCATTTTGCGGAAATCAACGCCAGCCGCCTTGGCGGTAAGCGCGGCTTTCATCCAGTCCTGGCTGCCCACCGTTCCGCCTGCGCCCAGGACGATCTTGGTGGGGTCTTTCTTGAACGCCTCCATGAGGCTCTTGAGGTCGGTATACGGTGAATCATTGCGCACCACGGCAACACCATAGTCGGTGCCTATGCCTGCGAGCCAGCGCACATCGTTCACGTTGTACTTGCCGAACTTGCCCTGGGCCAGATTCAACAGTGATCCACCGGAGAACGCCACGATAGTGCCCGGTTGGTCGGGGTGCTGGGCCACAATGTTGTTGTACGCCACGGCGCCGATGCCGCCGGGCATGTAGATGATGCGCATCGGCTCTTTCAGGGCGCCGCTCTGCTTCAGGCCCTCGGTCGCGAGCCGGCAGGTCAGGTCGAATCCGCCACCCGGCTGGGCGGGCGCGATGCATTCGGGCCGGCGCGGTTCTTCGGCGCCCTGAGCGGTCATGCCCGCCAATAGCGCACAAGCGCCCATAACCGCTATCACGCGGGTTTTCAGGAAGGATTGCATTACGGTCTCCGTGAATCGCTTTTTAAAAGTAATCACAGCAGCCGGGCACTGAAGAGCGGCCCGGGCCACGGAACAGAACCGTACCCAATCGAGGCTTTCCGGAAGCTTTCAGAAACCGGCTATTTCGTGTCGCACCGCAGCATCGGGAAAGGAATCAAGGGTAAACACCAATGCCGCCCGCAACCCCCCATTAGCGGCAAGGTTTTCCAGCACCATCTTTCCGCCGTGTATGTCGACGATCGTGCGGACAATGGCCAGTCCCAGGCCGGCGCCGGGCTTGTTCTTGCCCGCCGCGCCGCGCCTGAAACGCACACTGGCGCGGCGGATGTCGTCCTCGGACATCCCGGGGCCGCAGTCTTCGACGGTGACCCGTGCATAACGTTCGTCGGCATAGACGCGAACCGTCACCTGGCTTGCCGGCGCGGTGTACCGGATGGCGTTGTCCACCAGATTGCTCAACGCCTCGCGCAACAGCCAGTCAACGCCCTGGATACACACCGGCAGGCTCGACGCCTCCAGGCCCAAGTCCAGCTGGCGGGCCCGCGCCGCGGGCAGCAGGGCGCGGATCACGCTTTGGGCGACAGCGGTCAGGTCAACTTTTTCGGACGCCAGGCCGCCCTCTGCCAGCGATGCATCCTTGGCGCGCGCGAGCGCCAGCATCTGGTTGGTGGTGCGTACGGCGCGGTCCAGGCCTTCCTGCATGGCCAGCAACACCGACCGGACCTCGTGCGGGTCGGATTCCCGCAATGCGTAGGCTGTCTGGGTACGCAAAACCGACAAGGGAGTGCGCAACTGGTGCGACGCGTCGTCCAGGAACTGCCGCTGCAGCCTCGCCTGGGCCGCAAAACGGCCCATGTGGAGGTTTACGGCATCGACCAGGGGGCTGACCTCACCCGGGATGTCCGGAGCCTCTACGGGGCTTAAATCGTCTGCCGACCGGCTCTCGACGTCCTGGCGCAGCCGTTCCAGCGGCCGCACGGCCATGAGAACGCTCCACACCACCACCAGCACCACTATGCCGATAACGACGATATCGCGCTCCAGCGCGCGCAGCAGCGCCCTTTGCAGGAAGTCCTGGCGTGACTCAAGCGTTTCGGCCACCTGCACAATGACCCGCCCGCCCAGATTGTTGTACAGGGGCGGATCCATGGGCCGGGCCAGGGCCGCCACGCGCAACGGCACCCCCTGGTATTCCGCGTAAAAGAACTGGGGCTGTCCCGATATCAACGGTTTGTCGGGCATCGGCAGGTCCGGGTTGCCGATTTCGGCCAGCCCGTCTTCCGTCGCCACCCGGTAGTACACATTGCCATTGGCCGTGAGTTCGAAGAACTCGAGCATCAGGTAGGGCTGCTCCATGGCCAGCCCACCGCTGGCTGTGGATATGTTGTGGTCGATGGAGCGCAAGGCTCCCGCAAGCGAACGATCGTACGCAAGATCTACTTGTTGGCGCAGCTGGTTATTGGACAACCACAGGGCTGCCAACATAATGCAGACCAGCGCCGGCACCAGCCACCACAACAGCAGCGACTTCAGCGTGCGGGGGCGCGCCGGCCGCCACCCACGGCCGAGCCTAGCCTTCAACGGTGGCCTCCAGGCAGTACCCCATGCCGCGCAGGGTAACGATCTGCACACCAGTATCGGCCAGTTTCTTGCGCAGCCGGTGTACCAGGACTTCGACCGCCTCCAGGTTGATATCGGAATCGTCGGTCTGGATGCGGTCAAGAATTTGCTGCTTGTTCATCGGTTCGCCGCTGCGCTGGATCAGCACCCTGAGCACGGCATGCTCGCGTGGCGACAACTGCAAGGCCTGGCCACGCACGGTAAAACGCTGCGCCGACGTATCCAGCACGAGGTCTCCCAATGCCAACCGGGGGTGCTCGCGTCCGCGGCTGCGCCGGATCAGGGCGGTAAGCCGTGCTTCGAGTTCTTCAAGCACAAAAGGCTTGGGCAGGAAATCGTCCGCGCCTTCATGCAGCGTGCCTACGCGTTCGACCAATGAGTCGCGAGCGGTCAGCACCAGCACCGGAGTGCGGTCATCGCGGGCGCGGATCTTGGACAACAGGGTATGGCCGTCCATGCCTGGCAACCCCAGGTCGAGAATCACCGCGTCGAATTCTTCGATCGCAAGCCGGCGTTCGGCCAACAGCCCGTCATCGGCCCATTCGACCACGAAGCCGGCGTGGCGCGCCAGGCTGCGTGACAGCCACCTGGCCAGTTCGGCTTCATCTTCTACCAACAGGATACGCATAGGGTGAAATTTTGCCACCAGGCCCGTGGCGGGACGGGATAGATGTTTTTTCTCTTCTTTCTTCTTTATATAAAGACTAATGATTAATAAGGCCTGTGGATAACTCCATTAACTTGGTATTGCACAGAAAATTCAACGGCTTACGGCTATTTTTGACTGTGCAAGACTTCTGTTTAGCGACTTGGAGCAAGTTGAACAACTTTTTCGGGCGCCTGCCGAACCCTTGGTTGTTCATCCTGGGTCCACATACTGTACACAGTACTGCTTCCCAGAGGTTATCCACAGGCACGAAATTTTAGGCGGGCATGATTTCCACCCAGGGTGAATACTTACTAACATATCCTGCAATTCAACCGCAAGAACCGGAATTCTTGCGGTCAAATTCTGGAGTACCGTGTTGTCAAGCGAACTTGAAAGTGGTGCGAACATGGATGCCCCGCAGCCGGACACTGACTATACGACCGAAGAATCCAGATGGGCGGCTGTGTGCGCGCGCGATACCGCTGCCGATCCGTATTTTGTTTACGCGGTGCGCACCACGGGCGTGTACTGCCGGCCCAGCAGTGCGTCGCGCCTGCCGCGCCGCGAGAACGTATGCTTTTTCGATACACCCGAACAAGCCGAGGCGGCGGGTTTTCGGGCGAGCCGGCGCACCGCTGCCGACCGCAGCAGCGTCGCCGCCCGGCACGCGGCCCTGGTGGCACAGGCCTGTCGACAGATCGAGACTGCCGAGCATGCCGTGGATCTGTCCATGCTGGCCGCCCAGGCTGGCCTGAGTGCATTCCATTTCCATCGCATCTTCAAAGCCGAAACAGGGCTTACCCCCAAGGCGTACGCCACTGCGCATCGCGCACGGCGGCTGCGCGATGAACTGTCGGGCGCCAACACGGTAACGCAGGCCATCTACGATGCCGGATTCAATTCCAACAGCCGGTTCTACGAGGCCAGCGCGGGCATGCTGGGAATGCGCCCCAGCGACTACCGGGGGGGCGGCTGCAATACGGATATCCGGTTTGCCGTGGGTGAATGTTCCCTGGGTGCCATCTTGGTGGCATGCAGTCAGCGCGGCATATGCGCCATTACGCTGGGCGACGATCCCGATGCGCTCGTGCGAAATCTGCAGGACCGCTTTCCCAATGCCCGCCTGCATGGCGGCGACCCGTCCTTCGAACGCCTGGTGGCCGAAGTGGTGGGATTCGTGGAAGCTCCCGGGCTGGGGCTCAATCTGCCGTTGGACGTGCGCGGCACGGCGTTCCAGCAACGGGTGTGGGAAGCACTGAGGCAGGTGCCGGCTGGCGCCACCGTCAGCTACGCCGACATTGCGCAACGCATAGGCGCTCCCAGGGCGGTTCGCGCGGTGGCCCAGGCCTGCGGCGCGAATCTGCTGGCGGTAGCCATTCCGTGCCATCGCGTGGTCAGGCGTGACGGCGACATATCGGGATACCGGTGGGGCGTGGAACGCAAGCGCGAACTACTCAAGCGCGAAGCCGAACCGACCGTGGCGGACGCAGGCGCCGCCTGAGCGGCGCGCCGCTCAGCCCGCAAACCCGCCGCCGTCCAGAAACGCCTGCTCTTCAGGAGTGGTGTCGCGCCCCAACTCGCGATTACGGTGCGGGAAACGTCCGAACTGTTTGATGATTTCCAGATGTTCTTCGGCGTGAAACAGCGCGAGCGAGCCCAGCGGTGTGTTCTTTTCTACAGCCAGGCGCTGGTCTTGCATGTTCTCGGAATGCGAAAACGGCAAATAACAAAAGACGCGCATGGACGCTTCAATTTCGGCGTCCTGGCCCGACTTGAGCATGTTGCGCGCGTAATACCGGGCCAGCGGGTCGGTGGCATACATGTGGCCTGTGCCCCGAAACGCATTGCGCGGGAACTGATCAAGCAGGATCAGCAGCGCCAGAGTTCCGTATGCCGTGTCTTGCCACGCGTCCAGTTGCCGCCTTGCCGCGGCCATGTGCAGGTCGAGAAAGCGGGCGCTGAATGCCTGGTCGAACGCCGGGTCTTTGGTGAACCAGCGCTGCGGGCCGGCGTTGCGCCAGAAGTCCACGACCTGAGCAGGGTGTAGAGAAGTATCAGCCACGGTGGGTAGTGTCGTCGTTGCCAGGACGGCCAGCTTACCCAAGGCGTAGAAAAAGAACTAGTCACTTTGCCGTGCGGCAGCAGGTCGGCCGACGAATGTTCAGGGGTCGTACGCATCCGTATCTTGGGTGCATGGCCACAGAAGTTCATCGACCTGAGCAACCCGCTATGGAACACCCCGCTTCAACGGGCGCCGCAACCCGTGTGCTGATCTCCAGTACGTTCGCCTTCACAATCTGCTTTGCGGTATGGATGATATTTGCCGTGCTGGGCATTCCGATCAAGACCCAGCTGGGTTTGTCGGAAACCGAGTTCGGGCTGCTGGCCGCCATGCCTGTGCTCAGCGGCTCGCTGGTTCGGGTGCCGCTTGGCATCTGGACGGACCGGTATGGCGGACGCATCGTCTTCTTCCTGCTGATGCTGGCGGCCGTGCCCGCCGTATGGCTGTTGGCGTACGCGACCCAATACTGGCATTTCCTGGCGCTGGGGCTGTTCGTGGGCCTGGCGGGCGGCTCGTTCTCGGTGGGCACGCCCTACGTGGCCCGATGGTTTCCGCGCCATCGCCAGGGTTTGGCGATGGGCATCTTCGGGGCCGGAAATTCCGGGTCTGCCTTGACCAAGTTCGCCGCGCCCGCGTTGATAGCCGCCGCGGGCGGGGCGTGGGTCATCGTGCCCAAAGTCTATGCAATAGCGCTGTTGGCCACGGCAATCCTGTTCTGGGCAAGTTCTGCCACCAACCCGGCCCACAAGGTGCAACAGGAAACCAGCCTGCGGACACAGCTGGCCATGCTGCGCGACCCGCGTGTATGGCGCTATTGCCAGTACTACTCGGTCGTGTTTGGCGGCTACGTGGCGCTGGCCCTGTGGATGACCAAGTACTACGTCAGCGAATATGGCTTCGATATGCGGCTGGCGGCGTTGCTGGCCGCGTGCTTCTCTTTGCCGGGCGGCGTGTTGCGCGCCGTAGGCGGCTGGATCTCCGATAAGTACGGCGCTTACCGCACCACCTGGTGGGTAATGTGGGTGTGCTGGGTGGCGTTCTTTCTGCTCAGTTACCCGCAAACGCATTTCATCGTACAGACCGACGCCGGGCCGCGCGAGTTCTCGCTGGCGATCGGCCCCACTCTGTTCACGATCCTGATGTTTGTCGTGGGCATTGCCATGGCCATCGGCAAGGCCTCGGTCTTCAAGTTCATCTCTGATGAGTTCGGCCAGAACATCGGCGCCGTCTCGGGCGTGGTGGGCCTGGCCGGCGGGTTGGGCGGCTTCGTCCTACCCATACTCTTCGGCGCATTGCTGGACCTGACCGGCGTCCGGTCCAGCGCCTTCATGCTGATGTACGGCACGGTATGCGTGTCGCTCATCTGGATGCACTACAGCTTTCGTCCCACCCCTGTCGAACGCCTGCGGGCCGCCTGAGCCCCAGTCATCCCAGCCGGGCGCCTGCCGCGTCCGGCACATCTGAACGCGAGAACATCATGTCCAGCTATGTACTGAACCGCTGGGAACCGGAAGACCAGAAATTCTGGCGCAACACCGGCGCCCGCATCGCGAACCGCAATCTGTGGATTTCCATCCCCGCCCTTGCCCTGGCATTCAGCATCTGGATGTTGTGGAGCGTGGTAGTCGTCAATCTCGACAAGGCCGGATTCGAACTCTCGAAGAACCAGATGTTCTGGCTCACCGCCCTTCCCGCGCTGTCGGGCGCGACCTTGCGAATCTTTTATTCCTTCCTGGTGCCGGTGTTCGGCGGCCGCCGCTGGACCGCCATTTCGACCGCCACCCTGCTGATTCCCGCGCTGGGCATGGGCTTCGCGCTGCAGGACTCCACCACCTCTTACCCCACCCTGCTGGCACTGGCCCTGCTGTGCGGCCTGGGGGGCGGAAACTTCAGTTCCAGCATGGCCAACATCAGTTTCTTCTTTCCCAAGGAAAAGAAGGGCTTCGCCACCGGCATGAACGCGGGAATCGGCAATCTGGGCGTGTCGCTGGTGCAGTTCGTTGTACCGGTGATCATTTCCATGGGCGTGCTCGGCACGTTGGGCGGCGACTCGCAACGCTTCGTGGTAGATGGCGCCGAGCACCAGATCTGGCTGCAGAATGCGGGCTTTATCTGGGTGCCCATCATCCTGGCCTCGTCGCTGGCGGCGTGGTTCGGCATGAACGACATTGCCGACGCCAAGGCCTCGTTCGCCGACCAGGCGGTGATCTTCACGCGCAAGCACAACTGGCTGATGTGCTGGCTGTATGTGGGCACCTTCGGGTCGTTCATCGGGTTTTCGGCCGGCTTTGCGATGCTGACCAAAGCATTGTTTCCCGACATCGATCCAATGACATATGCCTTCCTGGGGCCGCTGGTCGGATCGCTGACCCGTCCGCTGGGCGGCTGGATATCCGACAAGGTCGGCGGAGCGCGCGTCACCCTGCTCGTGTTCGCCGCCATGATCCTCGCCGTGCTGGGTGTGCTCATGTATGTGCCCGGTCCGGCCGGCCCCGGCAACTTCACCGGCTTCCTGGCGATGTTCATTGTGCTGTTTGCCCTGACCGGCCTGGGTAACGGTTCGACCTTCCGCATGATTCCCGTGATCTTTCTGCACGAACGCACGGCCGCGGCGCAGGGGCGCGGCGCCGCTGCGCAGAAGCAGGCGCTGATCGATGCGGGCAAAGAGTCGGCGGCAGTGCTGGGTTTTTCGGGGGCCATAGGCGCGTACGGCGGTTTCTTCATCCCGCGCAGCTTCGGCACATCCATTGAACTGACCGGGGGCGTTGCGGGGGCGCTGTACTGCTTCATCGCCTTTTACGTCACGTGCCTGGGCGTCACGTGGTGGTACTACGCACGGCGCAATGCGCCCGTGCCGTGCTGAGGCATGGCCTGTGCCTAGTCATATCGGGCTAGCAAAGCCTAGTACGCATGGCGTGCCCGCCCACTACTAGCGATGAATGGTCACGCCAGTGCGCGCTCAATAAAGTGTCAAGCAAGATCACGCCGGACCTCCGGCGTACACGGAGAACAGAATGAGTCATTTCCTGGACCGGCTGAAGTTCCTGTCAAGGGTCAAGTCCACCTTTTCCAATGGGCACGGTGAAGTCGTAAACGAAGACCGCACCTGGGAAAACGCCTATCGCAACCGGTGGCAGCATGACAAGATCGTGCGGTCTACCCACGGTGTGAACTGCACGGGATCGTGCTCGTGGAAGGTGTATGTCAAGAACGGCCTGATCACCTGGGAAACCCAGCAGACCGACTACCCCCGCACCCGGCCTGACCTGCCCAACCACGAGCCGCGCGGCTGTCCGCGCGGGGCGTCATACAGCTGGTATGTATATTCGGCGCAGCGCATCAAGTATCCGATGATTCGCGGCCGCCTGATGCAGATGTGGCGCGAGGCGCGCAAGACCATGGATCCCATCGCCGCGTGGGAATCCATCAGCCAGGATCCGGTAAAGGCCAGGCAATACAAATCGGTGCGCGGACTGGGCGGCTTCGTACGTGCCGACTGGGACACGGCCACCGAGATGATCGCCGCGGCCAACGCGTACACCATCAAAAAATTCGGCCCCGACCGCGTGGTCGGTTTTTCGCCGATCCCCGCCATGTCCATGGTGAGCTATGCCGCCGGGGCGCGGTATCTGAGCCTGCTGGGCGGCGCCTGCCTGAGTTTCTACGACTGGTATTGTGACCTGCCGCCCGCCAGCCCGCAGGTATGGGGCGAACAGACCGATGTGCCCGAGTCGGCCGACTGGTACAACTCAACCTACCTGCTGGTATGGGGCTCCAACGTTCCGCAAACCCGCACCCCGGACGCGCATTTCTACACCGAAGTCCGCTACAAGGGCACCAAGACGGTGGCCGTGTCCAGCGATTTTGGCGAAATGGTGAAGTTCGGCGACATCTGGCTGGCGCCCAGGCAAGGTACCGATGCGGCCCTGGCGCTGGCCATGGGCCACGTTGTGCTGAACGAATTCCATCATGGCGGCAAATCGGATTACTTCCGCGATTACGCCAAGCGCTACACCGACATGCCGATGCTGGTGCAGTTGAAAGAGCGCGACGGTTACCTGGTGCCCGACCATTTCCTGCGCGCTTCGCAACTGGCCGATGCGCTGGGGCAGAACAACAACCCCGACTGGAAGACGCTGGTGTACGACGGCCTTACCGGCGATCTGTGTGCGCCCAACGGCAGCATCGGCTTCCGGTGGGGCGAGGCAGCCGTCGACGGCGGCGCCAGGACGGGACGCTGGAACCTGGAACAGAACGACGGCGGAAGCGGCCGCGCCATCGACCCCGTGCTCAGCCTGCTCGACAACCACGATGCAGTGGCCAGCGTCGGGTTCCCGTACTTTGGCGGCGAGCACGGCAGCGTACTGCAACGCAACGTTCCCGTGCGCCATGTGACGCTCGCCGACGGCAGCCGCGCGTGCGTGGCCACGGTGTATGACCTGCAGATGGCCAGCTATGGCGTAGACCGCGGCCTGGGCGGCGACAACGTTGCGGCATCGTACGACGATGACGTTCCCTACACGCCGGCCTGGCAGGAAAAGCACACGACCGTGCCGCGCCACCTGGTCATACAGGTGGCGCGCGAGTTCGCGCAGAACGCGCACGATACCCAAGGCAAGTCCATGGTCATCGTCGGCGCGGCGCTGAACCACTGGTACCACATGGACATGACTTACCGCGGCATCATCAACCTGCTGATGATGTGCGGCTGCGTGGGCAAGAGCGGCGGCGGCTGGGCGCATTACGTGGGCCAGGAAAAGCTTCGCCCGCAGTTCGGATGGGCGCCGCTGGCCTTTGCCGCAGACTGGTCGCGCCCGCCGCGCCACATGAACGGCACATCTTTCTTCTATGCGCACACGAGCCAATGGCGGCACGAGAAGCTGCCCGTCAGCGATATCCTGGGGCCTACCGCCGATGCGATGCGCTACAGCGATCTGAGCCTCATCGACCTCAATGCCAAGTCCGAACGCATGGGCTGGCTGCCGTCCGCGCCGCAACTCGAAACCAATCCGCTGGACGTGGTGGCGCAGGCCGAAGCGGCTGGCGAAGACGCCGTCGCGTACGCTGCGCGGCGGCTCAAGAACGGCGAACTCAACCTCAGTTGCGACGATCCCGACAACCCCGCCAATTTCCCGCGCAACATGTTCGTGTGGCGCTCGAACATTCTTGGGTCCAGCGGCAAGGGACACGAATACTTCCTGAAGTATCTGCTGGGCACGCAGAACGCCATGTTCGGCGACGAGGCCGATGCCATCAAGCCCGCGCAGGTGCGCTATCGCGAAGAAGCTGCCGAAGGCAAGCTCGACCTGCTCACGGTGCTCGACTTCCGCATGAGCACCACCTGCCTGTATGGCGACATCGTGCTGCCCACGGCCACCTGGTACGAAAAAGACGACCTCAACACGTCGGACATGCACCCGTTCATCCACCCGTTGTCCGAAGCGGTGCAGCCCCTGTGGGAAAGCAAGACCGACTGGGAAATCTACAAGCTGCTGGCGCGCAAGTTCAGCGATATCGGCGGCCCGTACCTGGGCAAGCGCAAAGACCTGGTGCTGACGCCGTTGCTGCACGACACTCCGGGAGAGCTGGGCCAGGCGTTTGAGCCGAAAGACTGGAAACTTGGCGAGTGCGACCTGATCCCGGGCAAGACGGCGCCCACCATGACGGTTGTCGAGCGTGACTACAACGACATCTACCGCAAGTTCACGTCGGTAGGCCCCCTGCTCGACAAACTCGGCAATGGCGGCAAGGGCATCAACTGGAACACCGAACACGAGGTACGCGAACTCGGCGCACTGAACCGTTGCGTCGAGCAGCCCGGCGTAAGCCACGGGCGGCCCCGCCTGGAAACGGCCATCGACGCAGCCGAAATGATCCTGACCTTCGCGCCCGAAACCAACGGCCATGTGTCGGTGAAGGCCTGGGAAGCGCTGGGCAGGATAACCGGGCGCGATCACACCCATCTTGCGGCGGGCCGCGAACACGACAAGATTCGCTTTCGCGATATCCAGGCGCAGCCGCGCAAGATCATCTCTGCGCCCACATGGTCGGGTCTGGAAAGCGAAGAAGTCAGCTACAACGCCGGCTATACCAATGTGCACGAGCTGATTCCATGGCGCACGCTGACCGGGCGCCAGCAGTTCTACCAAGACCACCGCTGGATGCTGGATTTCGGCGAAGGGCTGTGCGCCTACAAGCCGCCCATCGACACGCGCACAATCGAACCCATGCTGGGCCGCTACCCCAACGGCGAGCACGAGCTGGTGCTGAACTGGATCACGCCACACCAGAAATGGGGCATCCACAGCACCTATTCCGACAACTTGCGCATGCTGACGCTCAGTCGCGGCGGCCCGCATGTGTGGGTGTCGGAAGCCGAGGCCAGGCAGGCCGGGCTGGTCGACAACGATTGGGTAGAGGTATTCAACGTCAACGGCACACTGACCGCGCGGGTCGTGGTCAGCCAACGCGTGCCGGTGGGCATGTGCCTGATGTACCACGCGCAGGAAAAGATCGTGAACGTGCCCGGCGCCGAGACCAGCGGCATGCGCGGCGGCATACACAACTCGGTGACGCGCACCGTGCTCAAGCCCACCCACATGATAGGCGGGTACGCGCAGCAGGCTTACGGCTTTAACTACTACGGCACGGTGGGCAGCAATCGCGACGAATACGTCGTCGTGCGCAAGATGAAAAAGGTGGATTGGATGGAAGGCTCGCTGGCGCAACAGCAGCTCGAGGAAGGAAGCGCAAAATGAAAATCCGTGCCCAAGTTGGGATGGTGCTGAACCTGGACAAGTGCATCGGCTGCCACACCTGCTCCATCACCTGCAAGAACGTCTGGACGAGCCGCGATGGCGTCGAGTACGCATGGTTCAACAACGTGGAAACCAAGCCCGGCATCGGTTACCCCAAAGAATGGGAAAACCAGTCGCGCTGGAACGGCGGCTGGACCCGAACCGCAGCCGGCAAGCTCGAACCGCGCCAGGGCGGCAAGGTGAAGATCCTGGCCAACCTGTTCGCCAACCCGAACCTGCCCGCCATTGACGATTACTACGAGCCTTTCACTTACGACTACGAGCGGCTGCAGAACGCGCCGCTTTCCCAGACGCCGCCCACCGCGCGCCCCATTTCCGTGCTTACGGGGCGCAAGATGGACAAGATCGAATGGGGCCCCAACTGGGAAGACGACCTGGGCGGCGAGTTCAGTTCGCGCAGCCGCGACGCGCTGTTCGAAGGTGTGCAGAAAGAAATGTACGCCACCTTCGAAAACACGTTCATGATGTACCTGCCGCGCCTGTGTGAACATTGTCTGAACCCGGCATGCGTGGCCAGTTGCCCGTCGGGCTCGATCTACAAGCGCGAAGACGATGGCATCGTGCTGGTCGACCAGGACAAATGCCGCGGCTGGCGCATGTGCATTTCGGGCTGCCCCTATAAAAAGGTGTACTACAACTGGCAAAGCGGCAAAGCCGAGAAGTGCACGTTCTGCTACCCGCGCATCGAAGCGGGCCAGCCTACGGTGTGTTCGGAAACCTGCGTAGGGCGCATCCGCTACCTGGGCGTGTTGCTGTATGACGCCGACCGCATCGAGGCGGCCGCAGCCAGCGCAAGCGAACAGGATCTATACCAGGCGCAGCTCGATGTCTTTCTGGATCCGCATTCGCCGGACGTCATCGCCGAGGCGCGGCGCCAGGGCATACCCGACTCGTGGCTGCAGGCCGCGCGGCAGTCGCCCGTGTACAAAATGGCATGCGAATGGAAGGTGGCATTTCCCTTGCACCCCGAATACCGCACGTTGCCCATGGTGTGGTACATACCGCCGCTTTCGCCGATTCAATCGGCTGCCGAAGCGGGCCATATGCCGCACAAGACGGTGGGGCGTTCGGGTGTGATTCCCGATGTGTCCAGCCTGCGCATTCCCATGCGCTACCTGGCCAACCTGCTGACGGCCGGCGACGAAACGCCGGTGCAGCGGGCGCTGGAGCGCCTGCTGGCCATGCGCGCCTACATGCGCGCCGAAACGGTGCACGGCGAGCCTGACGACGCCATCTTGCGCGACGTGGGCCTGGATGCGGAAACGGTGCGCGACATGTATCGCATCATGGCTATTGCCAACTACGAAGACCGCTTCGTGGTGCCGTCCAGCCACAAAGAAATGGTGGAAGACAGCTTCAACGAAAAGGGCAGCTGCGGCTTCACGTTCGGCAATGGATGCTCTGGCGGCGTGTCCGATGGCGCGCTGTTTGGCAAGAAGGCGCGCGGCAGCGAGATCTTCATTGAAATGCCCAAGTCTCGCAAGAAAGCCGCCGCCGCATGAGGAACCCATCATGAGCCTTTATCGCATTCTTTCTGCTTTGCTGATGTACCCCGAGCAGCCGCTCATCGACGCTTTGCTCGAGATCGACGATGCGCTCGACGCGCATCCCGAGGCGCAAGACCAGTTGTCTGCGCTGACCGACTATCTCAAGACCCATAGCCTGATCGAGCTGCAAGAGAACTACGTGGCCACCTTTGATCGCCAGCCCGCGTGTTCGCTGCACCTGTTCGAGCACGTGCACGGGGAAAGCCGCGATCGCGGCCAGGCAATGGTGGACCTGCTGCAGGAATACCGCCGGCACGGCCTGGAGCCCGGCGCTGCCGAACTGCCGGATCACGTGCCGCTGTTCCTGGAGTTCCTGGGTGTGATCGAGCCGGCGCAGGCAGGGGCCCTGCTTGATGACGCCATCCATGTGCTGGCCGCCATCGGTGCGCGTCTGGCGCGCGACGGCAGCCCGTACTCGACCGTGTTCGCGGTGCTGCGCGGCATGACCGACGTGGTGCCGCGCGAGCAGACCGACCCCCCCGTGCGCGACATGGACGACGCGCTCGAAGTCTACGGCGTGGGTCCTGACGGCGTAGAACCCCTGTTGCCGATGGCCGCCGCGGGTACGCATGTCGTGCATTTCCATCTCCGCTCGCGTGGCGCTCAACATTAAGACGGGACGACTTCGATGAACACCGTGCATCAGTTTCTATTCGGCATCTATCCCTACATTGCACTCGGCATCTTTCTGCTGGGCAGCCTGGCGCGCTTCGAGCGCGAACAGTACACCTGGAAAAGCGACAGTTCGCAGCTGCTGTATCGCGGCCAGCTGCGCCTGGGAAATATTCTTTTCCACGTGGGCATCCTGGGTCTGTTTTTCGGCCACCTGGCAGGCCTGCTTACCCCGGTCGTGGTGTGGGACGCGCTGGGCGTGTCACACAGCGTGAAGCAGGGAGTCGCCATGGTGGCGGGCGGGGTCATGGGTGTCACCTGCCTGGCGGGCCTGGTCATCCTGCTGCACCGTCGGCTGGCGCACCCTCGCATCGCCCGCGCATCGCGCCCCGGCGACAAGCTGCTGTTGTTGTGGCTGCTGGTTACCCTGCTGCTCGGGCTTTCCACCATTGCCGTGTCCGCCGACCACATGGATGGCCACATGATGGTGCAGTTCATGACCTGGGCCCAGCACATCGTGACCTTCCAGGGTGACGCGGCCAGCCATATCGCCGATGCCCCGCTGCTCTTCAAGGCACACTTGTTCATGGGGCTGACGCTGTTCGTCATCTTTCCGTTTACCCGGCTGGTGCATGTCTGGAGCGGCTTTGCATCGCTGGGCTACCTGGGCCGCGCCTGGCAGCTGGTGCGGACGCGCTGAACCACGGCACACGAAACGATCATGCCCATAGTTGTCAACGGTGTAGAGCTGACAGATGCCGAGCTCATGCATGAACTGCCCCGCCACGGCGATGCCGGCAATCCTCAACGCCGCGCCATCACGGCGCTGGTGCTGCGCAGGCTGATGCTGGACGAGGCGCAACGCCTGGGGCTTTCCGCCCCGGCGTGCAGCTACGGCGATGACCACGATGAGGCGGTAATCGGCGCGTTGCTCGAATCACAGGCAAGCGTTCCCACGCCGGACGCAGCGGCCTGCCGGCGCCACTACGACGCGCATCCCGAACGCTTTACCGTGGGCGAACTGGTGGAGGCCGATCACATCCTGTTCCAGGTGACGCCCCACGTCGATCTGCATCGCCTGCGTGAGCAGGCCGAATCTGTGTTGGCAACCGTGCTGGCGGATCCGTCCTGCTTTGCCGAGCTGGCGCGCACCTGGTCGAATTGCCCGTCCGGCGCGCTGGGAGGCAGCCTGGGGCAGCTGGGGCGCGGCGATACCGTACCCGAGTTCGAACGTGCGATATTCGGCCCGCCCGCGGGCAGCGTGGTACCCCGGCTGGTGCAAACGCGCCATGGCTTGCATATTGTGCGCATCGGGCGTCGCGTGGCGGGGCGCCTGTTGCCGTACGAGCAGGTGGCGGCAGGCATCGCCCAGGCGCTCGCCGCGGCCGCCCGGGACACCGCGTGGCGGCAATATGCGCGCATGCTGGTGGGCCGGGCACGCATCGAAGGCATCGAGCTCGAAGGCGCAGACGGCCTTCTGGTGCAATAGGAGCCTGGCATGCCTGGCAATGCGGCGCTGGTGGACGGCCATGGCCGGCGGATCGACTACCTGCGCATCTCGGTAACGGATCGCTGCGACCTGCGTTGCACCTACTGCCTGCCTGCGCATTTCAAGGATTTCGACGCGCCCGCCCATTGGCTGACCCACGATGAAATGACGCGGCTGGTGGGCCTGTTCACCGCAATGGGGGTGCGCAAGCTGCGCCTGACGGGTGGCGAGCCATTGACGCGCGGCGGCCTTGCTACCTTGGCGGGCGCCCTGGCGGCGTTGCCCGGCGTGCAAGACCTGTCGTTGTCCACGAACGGCACGCGGTTGGCGCGACATGCCGCCGACCTGCGCGCGGCGGGCGTCAAGCGCCTGAATGTCAGCCTGGACACACTGGATGCGGCAGCCTACGCGCGCATTACCGGACGTGATTGCCTGGACGATGTTCTGCGTGGCCTGCACGCCGCGCGATCTGCCGGCTTTGCGCCCATCAAGCTCAACGCGGTGGTGCAGGCAGGAACCCCCGAAAACGATCTGGACAGACTGCTGGCCTATAGCCGTGCCCATGGGTATATCCTGCGTCTGATAGAGCCGATGCCCGTGGGCAGCACGGGCCGGCGCACGATGGGAGTCGATCTGAGCGCGCTGGGCCCGCGGCTGGCCGACCGTCACGGGCTGCTGCCCGTGCTGGCGGGCCGCGGCGCCGGCCCGGCACGGTACTGGGGCGACGCCGGGTCGCCTGCGCTGGGGGTGATCACGCCCATGTCCCAGCACTTCTGCGACGCGTGTAACCGGGTGCGCCTGGGCGCCGACGGCACCTTGTATCCCTGCCTGGGCGAACACGCCAGCGTGCCGTTGGGTGCGTTGCTGCGCCACGGGGCCAGCGACGCGCAATTGGCGCACGCCATCGTCGGCGCGATCGCCGCCAAGCCCGAACGCCACGACTTCACGCGTCACCCCGAGCGCATCGTGCGGTTCATGTCCCAGACGGGGGGGTGATAATAGACACTATCCTGCCCAAGCCCGTTCGCTGGCACCCGCAACATGCCTTCTTCAGATCCTCCCGTCGGCCCGGACGACCTGCCTACTCTGCGCGATAGGCTACCCACCCGCATCATCGCCAGTTCGCTCGTGGCCCTGGCCGTGGTGCTGAGCATGGTCGCGTGGACGCTCTGGCTGTCGTGGGGGCTTGAAGGCGCGGGCGCGGCGATCAATGACACCGGCAGCTTGCGCATGGCCGCCAATCGCGTGGCCGTCGAGCTGATGCGGCCCGACCCAGGGCGGGCGCAGGCCGATGAATTCCTGCGCGCCCAGGATGACACACTTGCGCTGCTCGAGCGCGGCAACCCGGCACGCCCGCTGTTCCTGCCCGACGACCCCGCCATTGCCGACCAGCTGGCCGTCGTGGCGCGGCAGTGGCACGACGTCATGAAGCCCGCGGCGCTGCGCGCGCGTGACGGCGGCGAGCTGGCCGACTATCTGCGCGCCCTGCCCGAATTCGTGGCCCAGGCAGACCACCTCGTGCGCATGATCGAACACGACAACGCCGGCAAGACCACGTTGCTGAGGCTCTCGCAGGGCGTGCTGGCAGGCATAGGCAGCGTGGGCACGGTGGCCATGATCTATCTGCTGTATCTGTGGATCATTTCACCCGTCATGCGCCTGCGAGATGGCCTGCGGCGCATGACCGCCGGCGAGTTCAGCGCCCGCCTGCCCGTGGAATCGCGCGACGAGTTCGGCGTGCTGGCGCGCGGCTTCAACTTGATGGCCGACAAACTCGAGAACCTGTATCGCGACCTGGAAAACCGGGTGCGCCACAAGACGGCCGAGCTCGAGGCCCAGAACCGCGACATTGGCGCGCTGTACGACATGACGGCGTTCCTGAACCAGCCCAACAGCATCGAAGCCATCTGCCGCGGGTTCTTGCAGCGGGCAATGAGCCAGTTCGGCGCTGCGGGCGGCACCATTCGCACGCTGGATCCTTCCGACGAACGCCTGAACATGATGGTGTCTGAAGGGCTGTCGCCCGAACTGGCCGAAGCCGAACGCTGCATGCGGGCCGACCATTGCTATTGCGGCATCGCGACGCAGGACGGCACGCAGATCGTGCGCGACATGCGCAAGCTGGCCCCCATCGAGGCCTTTCATTGCTCCAACGAGGGCTTTCGCAGCCTGGCCGTGTTCCGCATCGTTGCGCGTGACGAGGTGCTGGGTTCCTACTCGCTGCACTTCAAGACGCAGCGCGACATCACGCCAGCGGAAACCCAACTGCTCGAAACCCTGGGGCAGCACCTGGGCGTTGCGCTGGAAAACCGCCGCCTGGAAGCCCATGCGCGCCAGTTGGCAGTGGAACGCGAGCGCAACCTGGTGGCGCAGGGCCTGCACGACAGCATCGCCCAGGGCCTGAACTTTTTGAAGCTGCAGCTGCAACTGCTGGACGATGCGCTGGCGCGAGGCGACCAGGACGACGTTCGCGATATCGTGCCGCTGTTGCGCACGGGCGTCGAAGAAAGCTACCAGGACGTACGCGAGCTGCTGGTGAACTTCCGCACCAAGCTCGACCAGGGTGCGCTGCCCGATGCCATCGAAGAGGCGATTTTGCGGTTCCAGCGCCAGACGGGCATAGAGGTCGACCTGGACATGCGTTATGACACCGACCGACCGCTTGCGCCCGACCAGCAGCTGCAGGTGCTGTTCATCCTGCAGGAAGCCCTGTCGAACGTGCGCAAGCACGCAGAGGCGAACCGTGTACGGGTGTGGCTGCGCAATAACCAGGACTTCGAACTGGAGATTGCCGACGACGGCGTCGGATACGATCCGGACGAAGTCGGGCAGCGGGTCGACAGCCATATCGGGCTGCATATCATGCGCGAGCGAGCGGCTCGCCTTAACGCTGTGATAAAACTGTCATCCCGGCCCGGCGCCGGCGCCACGGTGCGGCTGGTACTGCCGCGCGACAAGCGCCGCGCCGCCTGAAGACGCTCGCTACCATGGCTATCCGCATCCTGCTTATCGACGACCACAGCCTGTTCCGATCCGGCGTGCGGCTGCTGTTGCAGCGCCAACCCGATTTCGAAGTCGTGGCCGAAGCGGCAGACGGGCTGGAAGGCGTCAAGCGCGCCAAGGAATTCCAACCCGACGTGATCCTGCTGGACCTGAACATGCCGGGGCTGTCGGGCCTGGAAACGCTGCAGTTGCTGGTGCAGGACGTGCCGCGCAGCAATGTGGTCATCCTGACCGTATCAGAAGAAGCCGACGAACTCAGCCAGGCGCTGCGCGACGGCGCGCGAGGCTATCTGGTGAAGAATATCGATGCCGAGGCCCTGACGACGGCGATACGCCGCGCGGCGTCGGGCGAGCCGGTGATAGCCGACAACATGACAGCCAAGCTGGTCGACCGTTTTCGCGAGCAGGCCGCGCAGAGCAACGGCGCGGCCGCGGGCGGCGAACGCACGCGCCTGACGGCGCGCGAACGGGAAATCGTGCAATGCCTGGCGCACGGCGCCAGCAACAAGGTAATTGCCCGGCAGCTTGATATTGCCGAGAGCACGGTGAAGATACACGTGCAGAACATCCTGAAGAAGCTCAACCTGACGAGCCGCGTACAGGTGGCCGTGTATGCGGTCGAGCATGGGCTGGTTTCGGATTGATTCGGGCCCTGCCAGTTCGCTGGCGCCAGCACGTGGGAGCCGCGAATATCCACTGCCTTATCGCCTTCAGGCAAGTGGGGCGACCAGTACCCGCACGTTCTCCAGCGCCTGGAATGGCGCCAGTTGCGCAGGGCTGGCGTCAGCGTCGGTGATCAGCGTCCAGACGCCGCGCATGGGCGTCCAGGCCTGCTGGCCGGCAAAGCCCAGCTTTTGCGAATCGGCCAGCACATAAACGGCTTCGGCACGGTCCATCATCTGCTCTTTCAAGTAGGCCTGGTCGGCACTGGCTTCGCACAGGCCGCGTCCGGCCACGATGCCATCGGCGCCCAGGAAAACCTTGTCGGCGGTGATGCGCCCCAGCGCGAGGTCGGCCAGCGGCCCCACTGTACCCATGCTGAGCTTGCGCACCTCGCCGCCCAGCATGGTGACGCGTATACAGTCGTCGCGTGCAAGGATAGTCAGCGCTTCGATATTGTTGGTGACGACATGCAGTCGGTCACGGCCGCGTAGCATGCGTGCCAGCGCCGCGGTGGTCGTGCCAGCATCCAGCAGCAGCGTGTCTCCGTCCTGGATCTGCCGTAGCGCCAGCGCAGCGATGGCCTCTTTTTGTGGGCGCTGGATGAACATGCGTTCGTTCAGCGTGTGCTCGCGGCGGTCGTGGGAAACGTATGCAGCGCCGCCATACGTGCGCAGTAGCCGCCCTTGCGCGGCCAGATGGGCGAGGTCGCGCCGGATGGTCGAAATCGATACCCGCAGGTTGTGGCTGAGTTCCTCGACGTCGTTGATGCCTTCGTGCACCAATTGAGTGATGCGCTGCTGGCGCTCGCGGGTTTTGCTGGACGACATTGGAGGCCTCGCCGGCATGGGTATATGGAAGGTCGGATGCAGTCGCTGCGGTTGCGTTCTATGCGCAACTATGCGGGCATTTTGCCTGGAACATGATCGTTTCAATCAATATTTCGTATAACAAAAGGCAGCCAACGATAGTTTTGATCGAAACGCGCAGAATTTCGTTGACATGACAAAACCTCGCGTGCGACGATGGTCAAAAAATGTGCAGGGCGGCGACCCAACAGCCAGCCCCACAAGGAGACAATCATGAAAACGCAAGCCAAGGCGTTTGTGCTATGCGCCGCCACCCTGATGGTGTCTTGCCTGCCGGCCATTGCTGCGCCGCAGGCCGACTGGAAGTTCTTCACCTACTTTGCCGCCAACGATAAGCCTACGCTGTTGCACAAAGCGTTCGCCGAGGACGTGACGAAGGCCAGCCAGGGCCGCTTGAACATCCAGGTATATGCGTCCGGTGAATTGCCTTACAAGGCGTCGGACGTATTGCGCGCGGTGGCGCGCAACCAAGTGCAAATCGGAGACGTTGCGTTCGGCTTCGTGGCAGGCGATGTGCCGCAGCTCAATGCCTTGTCTATGCCATTCTCGTGTACATCGATAGACAAGTTCTACGACAAGGCTGCGCCAGCCATGGAGAAGGACATCAACGACGTGCTGGGCGGAAAGTTCAAGACGCAATCCATCATGCAATGGGTGATGCCGCCGCAACAATTATGGCTGGTCAAGCCTATTGATGACATCGAAGGGCTCAAGGGCCTGAAGGTGCGCGCCTGGAACCGCGAGCAGGTCGACATGATGGCGGCGCTGGGGGGCGCCGGTGTGACGGTGACGCCCGCCGAAGTGATCCCTTCTTTGCAACGCAAGGTGGTCGACGGCGCCTTCACGGCGGCTGTGCCGGCGTTGGACTGGAAGTTCAACGAAGTGACGAAAATGGGCTATATGCTCAACCTGACGCTCGCTCACCAGGCCATGGTGGTGAACCAGAAGGCGTTGCAGGGCTTGCCCGATGACCTGCAGAAACTGCTGGCCGACAAGGCCGCGGAGTGGGCGCCGAAGTACCGTGCCGCCATGATAGAAGCAGATCGCGATGCGCGTCGCCAGCTGCAGGAAAAAGGCATGACGCTGCAGGATGTCAGCTCGGCCGATATGGAAAAGCTGCGCGCTGCCACGCGCCCGATCGGCGAAGCGTGGGCGGCCAAGAACGGCGATCTGGCCGCCAAGATGCTGGCCGGCGCCATCGATGCCTGCCGCTGATCCACGCGCCCCCATGAAGGCCGTTGCGCCGCCCGACAGGCTCGGCCGTGCGCTGGACCGCCTGGGGTCGGGCGCGCTGACCGCATCGGCCTGCATGCTGCTCTTGATGATGGTCCTGATGTGTGTGGAGATCGCCGCGCGCCTGTTCTTCAAGACATCGATTCAGATATCGGAAGAGTACAGCGGCTATCTGTTCACCTGGGCCACGATGGGCGGCTTTCTGTATGCCCAACGGTCGGACCGATTCCTGCGTGTGGATGCGCTGCGCAACGCGCTTCCCGTGCGAGTGCGCGCCGCTGTCGATGGGCTGGCTGCGTTGGCCGGCGCAGTGCTTTCACTGATTCTGCTGGAGGCGACGTGGCACACCTTTTACAGTAGCGTTCTGTTTGAAACCACGTCCATGCAGTATTCCGAAACGCCGCTGTATCTGCCCCAGGTGATCATGCCCGTGGGGTTCGCGTTGCTGACCCTGGCGTTCCTGCACACCGCGTTTGCGCAGTGGCGCGCCGCGTGCGGACTTGCGCCCGTGCCCCAGCCGATGGTGATTGCCGCCGATTCGCCAAAGGCGGTGCAGGAATGAGCTGGCAGGCGACGCTGGGCATCTATGGCGTGATGTTGCTGGCCACCCTGGTTGGGGGCGTAGGCATAGGCATCAGTATCGGGCTGGTGGGCATCGTCGGCATCACCTTGGTGGCCGGCACTGACCTCTGGTTGTCGCTCGGCGACATCGTTTGGAACACCACCAATAACTTCACGCTGGTCTCGATACCGCTGTTCGTGCTGATGGGCGAAGTCATCCTGCGCAGCGGCATCGCCGGACGTTTTTATTCCGGCGTGGCGGTGCTGCTGCGCTGGCTGCCCGGTGGCCTGGCCCAGACCAACATTATCGGTTGCGCGATCTTCTCGGCCATCGCGGGTTCTTCCGTGGCTACTGCCATGACCGTGGGCTCGGTGGCTATTCCAGAAATGCGCAAGCGGGGCTATGCGGACAGCCTGACGCTGGGCACGCTAACGGGCGGCGGCTGCCTGGGCATACTGATTCCACCGTCGATTCCACTGATTGTCTATGCGTCCATGACGCAGGTATCACTGCTGGACCTGTTCATGGCGGGTGTGATTCCGGGTTTGCTGATGGCGGCCATTTTCATGGCGTACGTGGCCTTGCGGGTTGCCCTGGACCCGGCACTGGCGCCTCGCGACGTCGAGCGCCCCACTTCCCAACAGGTGGCGCAGGCGGCGCGGGATGTCTTGCCGGTGGTAGGCTTGATTGCCGCTGTGATCGGCAGCATGTATTTCGGAGTCGTGACGCCGACAGAAGCCGCAGCGTTGGGATGTCTGTTTGCCCTGGTCCTGGCGGCGGCCTACCGGGTGCTGACGCGCGCCCGCCTGATGCACGCACTGGTCAATGCGGCGATCACCAGCGGCGTGGTGATGTTCATCACCATCAACGCGCAGATTCTCAATTTCGCCATCGTGACCTCGGGCGTCGGCCAGGGGCTTGCCAACGGCATGGTCGACCTGGGGCTGACGCCATTTGCGTTCTTCCTGGTGTTGCTGGTGGTGTATCTGGTGGTGGGCATGTTCATCGACGGGTTGTCGATCATGTTGCTGACAGTACCCATTCTGTATTCGTCGTTCATGGCCATGGGTTTTGACGGCGTCTGGACAGGCATCATCATTGTCGTGTTCATCGAACTGGGCGCGCTGACGCCGCCCATGGGCCTGAACCTGTTTGCGGTGCAATCAATCGCCAGTGATACTCGACTGGGTGCCGTGGCACGCGCCTCCATGCCATTTGCGCTGATCATTGTGGCGTTCGCCTTCTTGCTGTATGCCTTCCCCGGCATCGCCCTGTGGCTGCCGTCGATGATGAAAGGAGCGTAAGCGTGTTGTTCGATGCACCGCCGGTTATTCCCACCCGCGTATTCGCGCGCCTGCCCGATACCTTGCGCAAGCGGGGCAAGGATACTGAATGGCACTGTGGCCAGCCGGGCAATCTGCCCGAGCATTCATTGTTGGAAGGCCCGGCCTTCGACCGCGACGGCACGCTGTGGTGCGTAGATATTCCGTACGGACGCATATTCAAGGTGTCGCCCGACGGCGAGTTCTCGCTTGCGCTGGAATATGACGGCGAGCCCAACGGCGTTGCCATTCATCAGGACGGGCGTCTGTTCATCGCCGACTACGCGCACGGCATCATGGTGTACGACCCGCGCACGGGTGACATACAACCGTTCGTCACGCGGGTGCGGCTGGAACGTCTGAAGGCCGTCAACGACCTGGTGTTCGCGCCCAACGGCGACCTGTTCTTTACCGACCAGGGGCTAACGGGCCTGCATGACCCCACGGGACGAGTGTTTCGTGTACGGGTCGATGGCCGCGTGGACTGCCTGCTGGACAACATTCCCAGTCCGAACGGGATCGCGCTGGATCCCAGCGGTACGGTGCTGTATGTGGCGGTGACCCGCGCCAATGCCGTATGGCGCGTGCCGCTGATGCCGGACGGCACGATTGCCAAGGTGGCGAACTACATCCAGTTATCGGGCGGCGGTGGGCCCGACGGGTTGGCCGTGGATAGCCAGGGAGGCCTGGCCGTGGCCCATATTGGCCTGGGAGTGGTGTGGCTGTTCGACCGGCGCGGCGTGCCGGTGGGCAAAGTGCAATCCGCGGTGGGCGACCACACGACCAACGTCGCATACGGCGGCCCGCACGGAAAGACCCTATACATCACCGAGTCCGAAAGCGGCCAGATCCTGCAGGCGGACGTGGCCGTGGCGGGCCTGGGGCTGTATTCGGGGGTGTAGCGTGGTGGGTAAGGCGGCCTCAGGCATTACTTGCCGATGCAAAAACTCGAGAAGATCTCTCCCAGCAAGTCGTCGCTGGTGAACTTGCCCGTGATGCTGGTCAGGCTTTCGTGCGCCAGTCGCAGTTCTTCGGCAAACAGATCCAGCACGCGGTCGTCCTGCGCGGCGTGTTCGCACGCCAGGGCCAGGTGGTCGGCGGCCAGCTGCAGGGCCTGCACATGCCGTTCGCGCGCAAGCCAGGGCGATTCGGCGCCGGGGTTCCAGCCGGCCAGGGCCAGCAGGCGCGCGCGCAGATCGTCCAGCCCTGTGCCCTGGCGCGCCGAGATGCCCAGCTGTTTGTCGGACGGTTGAAACGGCGCATCCAGCAGGTCCACCTTGTTGAACACCGTCAGCACCGGGGTGCGGGCGGGCAGGCGCGCCACGATCTGCGCGTCGATCTCGTCGCCGGGCTGCGTGGCGTCCTGCAGGTGCAGGATGACGTCGGCCCGTTCGATTTCCTGCCAGGTGCGGGCGATGCCTATGCTTTCGACCGTATCGTCGGTATCGCGCAGTCCGGCGGTGTCGACCACGTGCAGCGGCACGCCGTCGATGTGGATTTCCTGCACCACTTTGTCGCGCGTGGTACCGGCAATGGGTGTGACGATGGCGATGTCGTCGCCTGCCAGCGCATTCAGCAGGCTGGATTTGCCGACGTTGGGCTTGCCCGCCAGCACGACGTGCAGGCCCTCGCGCAGGATGACGCCCTGACGCGCCTGCGCGATAAGCGCGTCCAGATCGGCGGCCAGTGTTTCGAGCGTGGGGCGCGCCTGGTACTTTTCAAGAAAGTCGATTTCTTCTTCGGGAAAGTCCAGCGTGGCTTCGACCAGCATGCGCAGGTGCACGATGCGGTCGGACAGGGCGTTGACGCGCGCCGAGAATTCGCCCGACAGGGACGCCATGGCGCCGCGCGCGGCGGCAATCGATGATGCATCAATCAGATCGGCCACCGCTTCGGCCTGGGCCAGATCCATGCGGTCGTTCAGAAAGGCTCGTCGCGTGAATTCGCCCGGCTCGGCCAGGCGCAGGCCCAGGTCTGCGCCGGCCTGCAGGCAGCGGTCCAGGATGCGCCGCAGCACGGCGGGCCCGCCGTGCCCCTGCAGTTCCAGCACGTCTTCGCCGGTATACGAGTGCGGCGCGCGGAAGTACAGCGCGATGCCTTCATCCAGGTGTTCGCCGGTATCGGCCGTAAAGGGCAGATAGTGCGCGTGGCGCGGTGTAAGGGCGCGGCCGAACAGGCGCCGCATAAGGCCGGACAGATCGGGGCCGGACACCCGGACAACGCCTATGCCGCCACGGCCGGGCGCGGTGGCAATCGCAGCGATGGGGGCGTGTGTGGGCAGGGCCATAGAAAGCAGAATCCAGACAGAGCCAGAAGGGCAATAAGGGAATATAACTGTTGCGTGGGCCGAGGTTTGCTGGTTATGTTCTTCGGCAGTCCAACCGCGGAACAAACTGGGAGAAGCAAGATGGCGTCTCGATGGTTACGTTTATTGGCAGGTGGTGTGGTGACCCTGGCGATGGCGCTGGGCGCCACGGGGCCGGCGGCGGCCCGCGACCTGGTGGTGGCCTTGAAAACCGAACCCAGTTCGCTGGATCCGCAATATCACGCGCTGACGCCGAATACGCAGATATCCCAGACGCTGTTCGATCCGCTGGTGCGCGCCGATTCGAAGCTGCAGCCGCAGCCCGCGCTGGCAGAGTCCTGGACGGTGGACGGCAATGTCTGGACGTTCAAGCTGCGGCCTGATGTGAAGTTCTCGGACGGCACGCCGTTCACGTCGGAAGATGTGGTGTTCACGTACGACCGCATTCCCAAGGTGCCCAATAGCCCGTCGCCCTTTACCCTGTACCTGGGGTCGGTGGCCAAGACCGAGGCCGTGGACCCCCTGACCGTGCGCATCACCACCAAGGCTCCGGCGCCGCTGTTGCTGATCAACCTGGCGCAGTTGCCGATTTTGTCGAAGCAGGCGGCTTCGGGCCCCGCGCCCGAGGGCAAGACCACCACGCAGCTCAATAGCGGCGACGGGCTGGTGGGTACGGGGCCATATAAGTTCGTGTCCTGGAAGCGCGGGGCCGAGCTGGTGTTCGAACGCAATGAACACTATTGGGGCGACAAGCCCGACTGGGACCGCGTGATCTACCGCCCCATGTCGAACGCCGCGGGCCGTGTGGCCGCGCTGCTGGCGGGCGATGTGGACTTGATCGAGGATCCGCCCACCGACGACCTGCCCAACCTGAAGAAGAACGAAGACCTGTACGTGGAAGAAACGCCGTCGGTACGGGTGATGTACGTGGCGATGGACCAGCATGCCGAGCCGACGCCGGGCATCCCGCTCGACAAGAACCCGCTGAAAGACAAGCGCGTGCGCGAAGCGCTGTCGCTGGCGATCAACCGCGATGCCATCGTCGACCGCGTCATGGGCGGGGTGGCCAAGGCCGCGGGCAACGTGCTGCCGTATCCTATGTTCGGCTCGTCGAAGGAACATGCCGAAGCGCCCAAGGCCGACACGGATAAGGCCAAGGCCTTGCTGAAGGAAGCGGGCTATCCGGATGGGTTCACGATTACGCTGGGCTCGCCGTCGGGCCGGTATGTCAACGACTCGAAGATCGCCCAGGCGCTGGCGTCGATGTGGTCGCGCATAGGCGTGAAGACCAGCGTCGAAGCGCTGGCGCCGTCGGTGTTCTTCAAGAAGCGCGACAGCTATGAGTTCAGCGCCTATATGGCGGGCTGGTCGGTAACCAGTGGCGAAATGTCCAATCCGCTGACCTCGCTGCTGATGACCCGCAATCCGGATGCGGGCGAAGGCACGACCAACCGCGGCCGCTATTCCAACCCTGAAATGGACAAGCTGGTGCGAGAGGCGGCATCCACCATGGACGACGACAAGCGCGCCAAACTGCTGCAGCAGGCCAGCAATATCGCCATGGACGACTTCGCGTTGCTGCCGCTGCATTTCGAGTTGTCTGTGTGGGCCATGAAGAACGACATCCGCTACCAGGGGCGGCCCGACCAGACCACGCTGGTGCAGTATGCAACCCTGAAGAAGTAACGCTGGAGCCGCGCCAACGTGCTGGCCACCATTATTCGCAGGCTGCTGCAGACGCTGGTTGTATTGCTGGTGATGTCCGCGCTGGTGTTCGTGGGCATCTACCTGGTAGGCGACCCGGTGTCGATGATGGCCAGCCCCGAGGCCACGGATGCGCAGCGGGAGGAAATACGCGCATCGCTGGGGCTGGACCGGCCCCTGTTGATGCAGTACCTGACCTTCCTGGGCCAGGCGGTGCAAGGCGACTTCGGCAACAGCTTCCTGACCGGCGAGCCGGCCATGCGCCTGATACTCGAGCGCATGCCGGCCACCGTTGAACTGGCCACCGTGGCCATGCTGATGTCGGTGCTGATCGGCGTGCCGCTGGGCATCATCGCGGGCCTGCGTCCCAAGGCGGTTGGATCGCGGGCCATCATGACAGGATCGGTGTTGGGCTTTTCGCTGCCGAACTTCTGGGTCGGCCTGATGCTGATCATGCTGTTTGCCGTGACGCTGGGCTGGCTGCCGGCCAGCGGCCGCGGCGCGACGGTTACGGTGCTGGGCGTGCCGCTCAGCGTGCTGACCCTGAGCGGCTGGGCGAGCCTGATCCTGCCGGCCAGCACGATTGCGCTGGCCAAGTGCGCCATGATCGTGCGGGTGACCCGCGCGGCCACGCGCGAGTCCCTGCCTATGGATTACATCAAGTTCGCCCGGGCGAAGGGCCTGTCCGAAAAGCGCGTGCTGGGCGTGCACCTGCTCAAGAACATCCTGATTCCCATCGTGACGGTGGCCGGGCTGGAATTCGGGCAGGTCATGGCCTTTGCCGTGGTGACCGAAACCGTGTTTTCCTGGCCGGGCATGGGCAAGCTGCTGATCGACTCCATCATCAACCTGGATCGCCCGGTGGTGGTGGCCTACCTGATGTTGATCGTTTTCTTCCTGGTGATGCTGAACCTGATCGTGGACATCGTCTATACCGTGCTCGACCCGCGGGTGCGTCTGGAGCGCCGCGCATGACCACGCCCGTTAGCCCCGCCGATGTTGCCGAGCCGCCTGTCGCCGCGCCGGTGGAGACGCCTCTGCGGCGGTTCATGGCGGATTTCTGCGCCAGCAAGCTGGCGTTGCTGGGCTTGGCGCTGTTGCTGCTGACGGTGGGCGCGGCGCTGTTCGCCCCCTGGATCGCGCCGCAGAACCCGTTCGACATCGGATCGCTGGACATCCTGGATTCAAAGCTGCCGCCAGGCAGCACGAGCAGCGACGGCAGCATGACGTACTGGCTGGGCACCGACGGCCAGGCGCGCGATGTGTTCTCGGCCATTCTGTATGGCATGCGCACGAGCCTGATGGTGGGTACGATCTCGGTGCTTGCCGCCTTTATCATCGGCGCCACGGTGGGGCTGATCGCAGCCTATTTCGGGGGGCGCGTCGACGCGTTCCTGATGCGCGCCGTGGATATCCAGTTGTCGTTCCCGGCCATCCTGGTTGCGTTGATCCTGCTGGCGATCCTGGGCAAGGGCGTGGACAAGGTCATCATCGCGCTGGTGGTGGTGCAATGGGCGTACTTTGCGCGCGCCGCCCGCGGGGCTGCGCTGGTTGAGCGCAGCCGCGAGTATGTCGAGGCGGCGCGTTGCATGTCGCTGGGCTGGGGGCGCGTATTGTTTCGCCACGTGCTGCCCAACTGCATGCCGCCGCTTATCGTCATTGCCACCATAGATCTGGCGCACGCTATTGCACTGGAAGCCACGCTGTCGTTCCTGGGCGTGGGCGTGCCGGTGACCGAGCCATCGCTCGGCATGCTGATCTCGAATGGCTTCGAGTATCTGTTGTCGGGGCTGTACTGGATTTCGTTCTTTCCGGGCATCGCGCTGGCGATTGCCATCGTGGGCATCAACCTGGTGGGGGATCACTTGCGCGACGTGCTCAACCCCCGCAATGCGACATGAGCAGCATGCCCGACATGAATGCGCATCCGTCCGCCGCGCCCATGCTCGAGGTGCGCGGCCTGAAGACGCATTTCTTTACGCGAGCCGGGGTCGTCAAGGCCGTTGACGGGGTAGACCTGTCGGTAGGCGCGGGCGAGATCCTGGGCCTGGTCGGCGAATCGGGATCGGGCAAGAGCATCACGGGGTTTTCTCTGCTGGGGCTGGTGGATCCGCCAGGCCGTGTGGTCGATGGCGAGATACGCCTGAACGGTGAAGACCTGCGCCAGGCTTCGCCGCGGCGCTGGCGCGAACTGCGCGGCAGCGACATCGCCATGATCTTCCAGGACCCCATGATGACGCTGAACCCGGTGCTGCGGGTGGACACCCAGATGGTCGAGACGGTGTTGGCGCACCGTCGGGTCAGCCGGGCCGACGCGCACGCGCGCGCACTCGAGGTGTTGACCAAAGTGGGCATTCCGTCGCCCCAGGAGCGCCTGCGCGCCTACCCGCACCAGTTGTCGGGCGGCATGCGGCAGCGCGTGGCCATTGCGATTGCGCTGCTCAATGCGCCGCGGCTGATCATTGCCGACGAGCCCACCACGGCGCTGGACGTGACCATACAGGGCCAGATTCTTTACGAGATGCAGAAGCTGTGCCGCGAGACCGGCACGGGGCTGATCTGGATCACCCACGATCTGGCGGTGGTCGCGGGGTTGGCGGACCGCGTGGCGGTGATGTATGCCGGCCGCGTAGTGGAAACCGGCACGACGGCCGACGTAATCGGCCAGCCCTTGCACCCCTATACGCGAGGCCTGATCGCGTCGATCCCCACGCCGCATACGCGCGGCGAGCCGCTGGAGCCCATCCCGGGCATGACGCCGTCGCTATTGAACCTGCCGCAGGGCTGTGCGTTTCGCGAACGTTGTGCGCGTGCCACCGAAGCCTGTCTGCAGGCTCCGCCGGCCGTCGAGCACCGGCCGGGCCACTGGGCGCGCTGCTGGCATGCAGGAGATTCGTAGTGCAGACCCCCGCATTCCCGTCTTCCGTGCCTTCGGGGCAACCGCCATCGCGGCAGGCAGGCGTTCCGGTTTTGTCGCTGCGACAGGTAGAGCAGCATTTCGTGCAGCCTGTCGATTTGGCCGGCCGCATCGCCAACCTGTTCGGGGCCGGCCTGAAGACGCTGGTGGTGCAGGCGGTGGGCGGCGTGGACCTGGACGTGCGCGCGGGCGAAGTGATAGGCATCGTCGGCGAGTCCGGCTGCGGCAAGTCGACCCTGGGCCGCATGGTGGCCGGCATCCTGCGCCCCACAGGGGGAGAAATCCTGTACCGCGGCGCGTCCGTGGCGAAGATGCCGGCACGCGAGCGCCGCGCCTATGAACTTGGGGTGCAGATGATCTTCCAGGATCCTTATGCATCGTTGAACCCCCGCATGCGGGTGCTGGACATCATCGGCGAGGCGCCCGTGGCGCACGGCCTGATCCGCAGTGGCGAGAAGGCCGCTTATGTGGCTGGCTTGATGCGCCAGGTGGGCCTGGACCCGGCTTACGCGCAGCGCTATCCGCACCAGTTCTCTGGCGGGCAGCGACAGCGCATCGGCATTGCACGCGCCCTGGCGCTCAAGCCATCGGTGATCGTGTGCGACGAGGCGGTCGCCGCGCTGGATGTGTCGATCCAGGCGCAAGTGCTGAATCTGTTCGCGCAGTTGCGCCGCGAGCTGGACCTGACGTATCTCTTCATCAGTCATAATCTCAGCGTGGTGAGCCATATCTCGGACCGTGTGGCCATCATGTACCTGGGCCGCATTGTCGAACTCGCGCCGACCGAGGCGGTGTTCTCGCGGGCGAATCACCCGTACACCCAGGCCCTGCTGAAAGAGCTGCCGGACCTGCGCCCCGGACGGCGCGATTACCAGCCCATCAAGGGCGAGCTGCCCTCGCCGCTGGCGCCGCCGGCTGGCTGTGCGTTTCATCCCCGGTGCCCGCACGCCATGCCGCGCTGCTCGGCCGAGCGGCCGCTGCTGCGCCAGATCGCGCCCGGCCACGCCAGCGCATGTCATTTGAATGATGAGCCGGGACGCCCGGGCGCGGCCGGCGCAAGCGCGAATGGTGTCTGACACCCTGCGGGAGTCAGACACCGGGGCGTGGGCGGGGTGAGCGGGTGGGTGATGTTCGGTGGGTGTCAGACTCCCGGCAGGGTGTCTGACACCGAGCGGTGGGCGGTTGAATGCACGCCCGCGGAGCGGTTTATTTGCTCCGCCGGAAATGCGCCCCCAATATGCTAAAAGACTTGGGTATCAGCAATTTCTGTAGGCCAGACGCTATGAAAACCATTGATGAGATTGAACGCGCTCATGCCGACTTGACCAGTCTGCGGCGCGATATCCATGCGCATCCCGAACTGGCGTTCCAGGAAACCCGTACGTCGGCGCTGGTGGCCGAACGGCTGCGCAGCTTCGGTATCGAGGTGCATACCGGCTTTGGCAAGACGGGCGTGGTGGGCGTGCTGAAGTCGGGATCGGGCGGCAAGACCGTCGGCGTGCGCGCCGACATGGACGCCCTGCCCATGCCCGAGCACAATCGTTTCGCGCACAAGTCCACCATCGAAGGCCGCATGCACGGTTGCGGCCACGATGGACATACGACCATTTTGCTGGGCGCAGCCGAGTACCTGGCAAAGCACCGCAATTTCAACGGGACTGTCGTCTTCATTTTCCAGCCCGCCGAAGAAGGCGGCAATGCCGGCGCGCGCGCCATGATGGAAGACGGCCTGTTCGAGAAATTCCCCTGCGACGCCGTGTTCGGGCTGCACAACATGCCGGGCATGCCGGTGAACCAGTTCGGCTTTCGCAGCGGCCCCGCGATGGCGTCGAGCAACCGGTGGGACATCACCATACGCGGCGTGGGCGGCCATGCGGCGCAGCCGCACCGTTCGGTGGACTCCATCGTCATCGCGGCGGATATGGTGCACGCGCTGCAGACGCTGATCTCGCGCAGCAAAGACCCGCTGGAATCGGCGGTGCTGACCATCACCCAGATCCATGCCGGCGACGCCTACAACGTCATCCCCGGCGAGGCCGTGCTGCGTGGAACGGTGCGCACCTACACGGTGGACGTGCTGGACCAGATCGAAGAAGGCATGCGCCGCATTGCCACGACCCTGCCGCAGGTATATGGCGCGACGGGCGAACTGGATTTCGTGCGCGCCTATCCGCCGCTGGTGAACTGGGAAAAGGAAACCGAGTTTGCCGCCCAGGTGGCGCGCGAAACCTTCGGCGACGAGCAGGTCAACTGCGATATCCCCGCTTTCATGGGCGCCGAAGACTTTGCCTTTTATCTTGAGAAGGTTCCCGGTTGCTATCTGTTCCTGGGCAACGGCGACGGTGACCACCGCCTGGCCAGTTATCACGGCATGGGGCCCTGCCAACTGCACAACCCCAACTACGACTTCAATGACGCCTTGCTGCCGGTGGGCGCCACCTACTGGGTCAAGCTGGTCGAAAAGTTCCTGGCCGCCTGAACGGCGCTGCCCCGCCGCCGCGCGGCCAGTGTGGTGCGCGGCGCTGCGGACCTATATGACCTGAGGCTTTGTCCAAACACCGATAACTTCGTTGGGGGTGCAGGCGGCGGTTTGCATAATTCAAGGCTCTGAATACCGGAGCCGTCCATGTCTGCCAGTACCGCGCTGCGCCACGCCGAACGAGCCGATGCATTTTTCCAGGATTTCGATGTCCGCCCCCTGCCCGGCGGGCTGGGCGCCGAAATCGTCGGCCTGGACCTTGCACAGCCGCTGGGCGACGATGACTTCGCGCGCGTGCACCGCGCGCACCTGGACCACCATGTAGTGGTCTTTCGCGACCAGCGCATCACGCCGCAGCAGCATATCGACTTCAGCCGCCGCTTCGGCAAGCTGATGATCCACGTACTGCACCAGTACCACTTGCCGGGCCATCCAGAAGTCCTGATCGTGTCGAACATCATCGAGCAGGGCAAGCCCGTGGGGCTGGGTGATGCAGGCAAGTACTGGCATTCCGACATCTCGTACAAGCCGCTGCCCAGCCTGGGCTCGCTGCTGCATGCGCAGGAACTGCCCGCCGAGGGCGGCGACACCCTGTTCGCGGACATGCACAAGGCGTACGAGACACTGCCGCTTCACTTGCGCCGGGCCATCGATGGCCGGCGCGCCGTGCACTCGTATCTGGCCAAGTATGGCCAGATGCAGAAAGACGGCAACTGGCGCCCCACCCTCAGCCCCGAGCAATTGGCACAAGTGCAGGAGGTCGTGCATCCCGTCGTGCGCACGCATCCGGAAACCGGCCGCAAGGCGCTGTTTGTCAGCGAAGGCTTCACGACCCGCATCGAGGGCCTGCCCGAAGACGAAAGCCGGCAGATTCTGGACGAGCTGTTCGCGCACAGCGTGCGGCCCGAGCACACGTACCGCCACGTATGGCGCGATCACGATCTGGTCTTCTGGGACAACCGGTCGCTGATCCACCTGGCCACGGGGTGCCCGCCGCACCTGCGCCGCAAGCTGTATCGCACCACCATCGAAGGCGACCTGCCGTACTGAACGGGATCACACCATGCATAAACTGTCCCCCCCCCGACATCGCCTGCGCCGCTACCTTGGCGCCGCGTTCCTGGCGCTCGTGATTGCCGTGCTGGCGCTGTTGTCGCCCACGCCGGCGCTGGCCGAAGGCCGCCTGCGCATCGCCGAGCAGTACGGCATCGTGTACCTGATGTTGAATGTGGCGCGCGACCAGCAATTGATCGAAAAGCACGGCAAGGCGGCCGGTGTGGATATCGAGGTGGAATGGGTCAAGCTATCCGGGGGCGCGGCGGTCAACGATGCGTTGTTGTCGGGCAGCGTGGACATCGCCGCGGCGGGCGTGGGCCCCCTGCTTACCATCTGGGATCGCACGCGCGGCCGCCAGAACGTCAAGGGCGTGGCGTCGCTGGGCAATTTTCCCTATTACCTGGTGACCAACAACCCTGCAGTCAGGACGATCGCCGACTTCACCGATAAAGACCGCATCGCCCTGCCGGCGGTGGGCGTGTCGGTACAGGCTCGCGTGCTGCAGCTGGCTGCGGCCAAGCAATGGGGCGATGCGCAGTATGCCAGGCTGGATACGATCTCGGTGGCCATGCCGCACCCTGACGCGGCGGCCGCCATTATCTCGGGCGGCACGGAAATCACGGCGCACTTCGGCAACCCGCCGTTCCAGGACCAGGAGCTGGCGCAGAACCCCGACGCGCGCATCGTGCTGAATTCGTACGATGTGCTGGGCGGGCCCAGTTCCGCCACGGTGCTGTTCGCTACCGAGAAGTTTCGCGAAGATAATCCCAAGACTTACGGCGCTTTCCTGAAGGCGCTGCAAGAGGCGGCGCAATTCGTGTCGGCCAATCCGGAGCAGGCGGCCGATATTTATCTGCGCGTGACGGGGGCGAAACTCCACCGCGATTTCCTGGTCAAGGTCATTACCAATCCCGACGTGTCATTTACCTTGCAGCCCAACAATACGCTGGTGCTTGCCAAGTTCATGGGCCAGGTGGGCGCCATCAAGAAAACCCCCCACGACTGGACCGAATACTTCTTCGACGATCCCGCCATCGGGCAGGGCAGCTGAGATGTCAGAATCGCTACTGCAGGTGCGAGACCTGACACTGGAATACAAGACGCCGCAGCGCCGTGTGCGGGCAACGCACGAGGTCAGCTTCGATGTGCTGGAAGGCGATCGCTATATCCTGCTGGGCGCATCCGGGTGTGGCAAATCCACCCTGCTCAAGGCCATCGCGGGTTTTGTCGCGCCCACATCCGGCCAGATCCTGTTGGGCGGCAATCCGGTGTCGGGCCCCGGGCCCGATCGCATCGTGGTGTTCCAGGAATTCGACCAGCTGCCGCCCTGGAAGACGGTGCTGGACAACGTGATGTTTCCACTGGCGGCCTCGCGCAGGCTGGGCCGGGCCGAGGCGCGCGAGCGCGCGCTGCACTACCTGGACAAGGTGGGCCTGTCGGCATTTGCGGGCGCATACCCTCATACCCTGTCGGGTGGAATGAAGCAGCGGGTGGCGATCGCGCGTGCGCTGGTCATGCAGCCGCGCATCTTGCTGATGGACGAGCCGTTCGCGGCGCTGGATGCGCTGACGCGCCGCAAGATGCAAGAAGAACTGCAGGCATTGTGGGACGAAGCGCGTTTCACCCTGCTTTTCGTCACGCACTCGATCGAAGAGGCGCTGGTGCTGGGCAATCGCATTCTGCTGTTGTCGCCGCATCCCGGCCGCGTGCGGGCCGAGCTCGACGCCCAGGCGTTCGACTTGCACAGCCAGGGGTCCGCGGCGTTCCAGGCGGCAACGCGGCGCATCCATGATCTGTTGTTCGACGCACCCGCGCATCGTCCGCTGCAGCGGGCCGCCTGAGCCCGCCGGAAGTCCTGTCATGACATTGCAAGCAAGCGGCGCCGCGGCGCGTCCCGAAATCGAATACATCCTGCCGCCCCTGCCGGAGCTGGCTAGCGAGGCGCCTTTGGCTTGGCACGAGCGGCTGCGCCAGCATGCCGGCCTGCGCAAGGCGGGCATTCTGCTGCTGCTCGCATTGGCATGGGAAGCGGCGGCCCGGTATACCGACAATGACCTGCTGTTGCCGGGCGCATGGCAGACCGCCCAGGCTTTCGTGCAGGGCTTGCTGGATGGCGAGTTGCCCCGCCGCGCGCTCCAGTCGCTTTCCGTGCTGCTCAAGGGCTATGCGGCGGGCATCGTGCTGGCGTTCGCGTTTACCACGCTCGCTGTCTCGACGCGGGTGGGCCGCGACGTACTCTCGACGTTGACAGCCATGTTCAACCCTCTGCCGGCAATTGCGCTGTTGCCGCTGGCGCTGCTGTGGTTCGGCCTGGGCGAAGGCAGCCTGGTGTTCGTGCTGATTCACTCCGTGCTGTGGGCGTTGGCGCTGAACATCTATTCCGGTTTCCTGGCGGTGCCGGAAACGCTGCGCATGGCGGGACGCAACTATGGCCTGAAGGGGCCGCGGTATGTGCTGGGCATTCTCATACCGGCGGCTCTGCCGTCTATCGTGGCGGGGCTGCGCATCGGCTGGGCGTTTGCGTGGCGCACGCTGATCGCGGCCGAACTGGTGTTCGGCGCATCGAGCGGCAAGGGCGGCCTGGGTTGGTACATCTTCCAGAACCGCAATGAACTCTATACCGACCGCGTGTTCGCGGGCCTGGCGGCCGTGGTGATGATAGGGCTGGCGGTCGAGAACCTGGTGTTCAACACACTGGAACGCGTGACCGTGCGGCGGTGGGGCATGCAGAAGTAACTCCGGGTACTGGGCCCGGAATCACCGTCTGCCGGCGGCGCGCAGCACCAGGTCGGCGCCCTTTTCCCCGATCATGATGCTTGCAGCGTTGGTGTTGGTGGACACCATCGCAGGCATGACCGACGCGTCGATCACGCGCAGGGCCGACACGCCGTGCACGCGCAATTCCGGGTCTACCACCGCGCTTTCGTCCTTGCCCATCTTGCACGAGCCGCTGGCATGGAACACCGTGCCGCCGTTGTGGCGGGCAAACTGTTCCAGGCTGGCATCGTCGGTCACCGCATTGCCGGGCATATATTCTTCGGATGTGACCAGATCGCGGAACGACGGCTGCCGGAAGATGTCCCGCAGTATCTTCAAGCCGTCCACCAGCACGCGCGCATCGTGCGGCTCGGTGAGATAGTTGGTGACAATGGCCGGCGGCTGCAGCGCATCGGCAGAGCGTATGCGCACGTGCCCACGCGACAGCGGCCGGCATTGTGTAGCCGAGGCCGAAAAGCCCGAAAACCGGTGCAGGGGGTCGCCCGGCTTGTCTACCGACAGAGGCATGACGTTGAACAACAGGTCGGGCCGGCCGCCCTGCGCGTACCGGCTGCACACCATGCCGCCCATCTGGCCCGCGCCCACGGTCAGGGGGCCCGATTGGGAAAACAGCCACTGCGCGCCCATGGACGCCAACCCTGCGATGCTGCGCGACTGGTCGTTCAATGACATCTTCTTGCGCAGCTTGACTACCACCCGTGCCTGATAGTGGTCTTGCAGGTTCTCGCCGACGGCGGGCAGGTCTGCCGTGACCGCTATGCCGTGCTGTTGCAGCAGCGCGGCCGGGCCCACGCCCGATAACTGCAGCAACTGGGGCGACTGCAGCGCGCCGGCGGCAAGCAGTACCTCGCTTTCGGCGCGCGCGGATTCCACCACGCCATCGCGCAGCCATTCCACACCGGTTGCCCGACCCTGCCGGATCAGCACGCGGGTGACGTGGGCGTGAGTCAGGACTTTGAGGTTGGGGCGGGCCAGTACGGGCAGCAGGAAGGCCGTGGCTGCATCGCAGCGCCAGTGGCCCCGCAGCGTAAGCTGGTACGATCCCAGCCCTTCGGTCTGTGCCCCGTTGAAATCGGGGTTGTGCGCAAAGCCCGCTTCGGCGCCGGCCTGCAGCCATGCGTGGCAGTACGGGTGGTTGTTGCGCAGATCCGAGACGCACAATTCGCCCGACGCGCCATGGTATTCATTGGCGCCGCCCTGGTAGCGTTCGGATCGCTTGAAAAACGGCAGCACCTGCCTATAGCTCCACCCGTCGGCGCCCAGCCGCTGCCAGTCGTCGAAGTCTGCATGCTGCCCACGGATGTACAGCAGCCCGTTGATGGCGCTGGAGCCGCCCAGCACGCGGCCGCGCGGCCACACGATGGTGCGGTTGCCGGTGGCCTGCTGGGGTTCGGTGGAGAATTGCCACGAGAACCGGGGGTCGTAGATGGTGCGAAAGTACCCGATCGGCAAACGCAGCCAGAAATTGCGGCTGCTGCCGCCCGCCTCGATCAAGAGGACACGGCAGCGGGGGTCGGCGCTGAGCCGGTTGGCCAGCACGCAGCCTGCCGAGCCCGCGCCGACAATGATGTAGTCGTAGCCCCCGGGCCGCCCGGTGTCGCGGCTCATGGCGCGGGCGTCCGCAGGCCCAGCCGCGAGTACGCTTCGGCGGGCGCGTCATTGTCGCGCATGATCTTCATCATCAGCTCCTGCAGTCGTGCTTCGATCGCCGCGTCGCGGAACGGTTGTTCTTGCGCATAGTCGGTCTCCAGGTCATACAGCACCGTCGTGGTGTCTTCGTATCCGCCGCCCTGCCCCTGGTGGCCGGTGGGTTGGCCACGATCGTTGCGGCGCGCGGGCACTTTCAGCAACGGAACGCCCTGGGTGAAGGAAAACGGCGGCGCCAGCTCCAACCCACGCAGGTCGTCGACATGGAACATGGATTTCAGGTGCATCGGCATCAGTGTGTATTCGTACAACTGCTGGCGCGTCATGTCTTCGGGGTACAAGAAGTAGGTGTACCGGCCATCGGTAATGTTGGTGCCGGCCCCGAACATGCCGTAAAGCGCGGCCTCGCGCCCCGGGCCGTCTTGCGTCAACAGCGGCAGCAATGACCGGCCATCGCACGTGGGGGGCGCCTCTACGCCATGCAAGGCCAGCAGCGTGGGCATGATGTCGATGGTCTGCGTCAGTGCCATGCGCCGTTGCCCCGCCTGGCTGGCGCAGTCAGGGTGATAGACCATAAGCGGTATATGCGCGATCTCGTTATAGAAGGGCATGCGGTTCTTGCCCCACCAGTCGTGCTCGGCCAGCAGGAAGCCGTGGTCGGTGGTCAGCACCACGGCGGTGTCTTTCCACATGTCGTGCTTGTCCATGAAATCGAGCAGCCGGCCGAAATGGTGGTCGCACATGGCCACCAGCGCCGCATAGTTCGCGCGCAGCTCGGCGATCTCGCTGGCCGATTCTTCATTGCGCTTATAGCGCGGCCAGTCGAGGATGGGGCCGTCGTAATCGGTGGGATACCGTTCGCGATAATGGGCCGGCGCATGAAAGGGCTCGTGCGGGTCGAAGCATTCCAGGTGCAGCAGCCAGTTGTCCGCATGGCGGTTGTGTTCCAGGAACTCCAGGCCGGCGTCGAAGGTGCGCGGGCAGCAATAGTCGGCTTCTTCGCGCATGAATTCGCGGTTCACCATCGCCTGTACCCGGCCGTCGTTCTTGCCCATGGGGTGCTGCATGGGGTGGTACATGGCGCGCAAGCGTTCCAGGGGCGGCTGCACCATGGCTTTCCACTTGTCCCATTCCTGGCCGCGCACGAATTCCCAGGTGTTGTAGCGGTTGTGATAAGTCGCGCCGCCGTCTTCCCAGTAGTGGTAATGGTCGGACACCAGGTGCGTGTATATGTCTTGTGCGCCGAGCAACTGTGCGAACGACTGGTCAAACGGCTCCAGCGGCCCCCAGCTGCGGTGCAGGAAGTTCAGCCGTCCGGTATGCATCTCGCGGCGGGCGGGCATGCACGGCAGGCTGCCCACGAAATGCCGATCGAACGCCACGGCTTTTTGCGCGAACCGGTTGAAGTTGGGCGTATCGATGGCCGTGCCGCCGTAGCATTGCAGCGCCGAGCGCATCAGCGAATCGAACAGCATGAAAATAGTACGCATGTATCACTCCACCTTGATCTGCGCGCTGCGGACCACGTCGGTCCATTTGTCCAGGTCGGCGCGCACCTGCGCGGCGAACGCATCGCTTGGGGTGGGGTCGGCTGCCGTAATGCCCGCGGCCGTCAAGGCCTCGCGGACTTTCGGGTCTTGCAGCGCCTTGCCCGTGGCCTGGTTCAGGCGGTCGATCACGGCAGCCGGTGTGGCGGCGGGGGCCAGCAGGCCTATCCATTGATCGGTGTCGAACCCGGCGATGCCGGCCTCTTTCATGGTGGGCACCTGGGGCAATTGCGGCATACGCTGCGCGCCGCCGACCGCCACCGCCGTGACCTTGCCGGCCGCCAGCTGCGGCAATGCCACCGCGGCGTTGGCAAAATGGAAATCCACTCTGCCGCCAATCTGGTCCGTCATGGCGGGCGGGCCGCCCTTGTAGGCAACATGCACGATATCCAACTGCTCGCGGGATTTCAGCCATTCGCCGGCCAGGTGTCCCGGCGTGCCGTTGCCCGCGGATGCATAGTTGAGCTGCCCCGGCGCGGCACGCGCCCGATCAACCAGATCGGACAGTGTCTTGGGCCCTTGCTGCGGGTGAGTGACCAGGATGAGCGAAGCATAGGCCAGCGGCGCGACCGGCTTGAAATCCTGCAATAGCGTGAACGGCTGCGGCAGGCCCACCGCCTGATTGATGGCGATGGCACTGGTCGTTACCATCAGCGTGTACCCGTCGGGAGCCGCCTTGGCCACTGCGTCGGCCCCGATGGTGCCGCCCGCCCCAGGCTTGTTCTCGACCACCACGGTAACGCCAAGCTCGGCCTGCAGCTTATCGGCCAGCAGCCTTGCCGGCAGGTCGACCAGGCCACCCGCAGGCCAGGGGACGACGATGCGTATGGCCTGCGTCGGGTAGTTTGCCGCTGCGGCTGTGGTCACCCCGCCGAGCAGCAGCAGGCCTGCCAGACCCGAAGTGAAACGGCGGCGGCCGATGGCGGCGCCCGCTAGGGCAAAACGCTTCATACTTGTCTCCTGTGCCAAGGCCGGCGCTTATTGCAGGCGCGATCCGGCGTATGGCGTTGCATGGGGTGTGTATTTCGCTATACATCTAAAGGTTCTATAAACCATACGACCGGCACAGTCGATATGTCAAGAGCGCTGCACGTATTCCGAGCCGCGCGCGCCAAAAGCATCGCCCCACGGCGCGATGCCGTGGGGCGATAGGGGCCCATGGGGCGCCGTCGCGTTGCCGCGACGGCCATGGGGTCAGTTCAGGCCGAGTGCGGCCGCGACACCCGCCGCGTAACGGGGGTCTGCGCGGCGGAAATGCTCCAGCTGCCGGCGCTGGATGGTTTCGGGCACACCAGCCATGTGGCGGGCAATGTTGTCGAACAAGGCCTGCTGCTGGGCCGGCGTCATCAACCGGAACAGCGCGCCGGGCTGCGAATAGTAGTCATCATCGACCCGGTGGCTCCAGCGGTCGGCGGCCTGGCCGTCCAGCGCCAGCGGCGGCTCGGCCGCGGCGGGGGATTCGCGCCACTGGCCGAAACTGTTCGGCTCGTAGTTGATCGTGCCGCCCAGGTTGCCGTCTACGCGTCCCGCGCCATCGCGATGGAAGCTATGGAAGGGGCAACGCGGTGCATTGACCGGTATCTGGTGATGATTGACGCCCAGCCGGTAGCGATGCGCGTCGCCGTACGAGAAAAGGCGGCCCTGCAGCATCTTGTCGGGCGAATAGCCGATGCCCGGCACGACGTTGGCGGGCGTAAACGCCGCCTGCTCCACTTCGGCAAAGTAGTTTTGCGGGTTGCGGTTAAGTTCGATGACGCCCACGTCGATCAAGGGGTAGTCCGCATGCGGCCACACCTTGGTCAGGTCGAACGGGTTGATGTGGTAGGTTGCCGCTTCGGACTCGGGCATGATCTGCACTTTCATGGCCCAGCGCGGAAAGTCGCCCCGCTCGATATGTTCGTACAGGTCGCGCTGCGCGCTTTCGCGGTCGCTGCCCACGACGTCGGCGGCTTCGGCGTCGGTGTAATTGGCGATGCCCTGCAGCGATTTGAAGTGGAACTTCACATAGAAGCGTTCATTGTCGGCATTGATGAAGCTGTACGTGTGCGAGCCGAAGCCGTGCTGCTGCCGGTAGTTCTTCGGCAGGCCTCGATCGCTCATCACGATGGTGACCTGATGCAGCGATTCCGGGTTCAGTGACCAGAAATCCCATGCCGCCGTGGCGCTGCGCAGGTTGGTCTGCGGGTCGCGCTTTTGCGTGTGGATGAAGTCCGGGAACTTGACGGGGTCGCGCAGGAAGAACACCGGCGTGTTGTTGCCCACCAGGTCCCAGTTGCCTTCTTCGGTATAGAACTTCAGTGCAAAGCCGCGCACGTCGCGTTCGGCGTCGGCCGCGCCGCGTTCGCCGGCCACGGTAGAAAACCGCAGGAACAAGGGGGTTTGCTTGCCGACTTCGGCGAAAACCCTGGCGCGCGTGTACCGGGTGATGTCGTGCGTGATGGTCAGCGTGCCATACGCGCCCGAGCCCTTGGCGTGCACGACGCGCTCGGGAATGCGTTCGCGGGCAAAGTGGGCCAGCTTGTCGATAAGCCAGACATCCTGCAACAAGACCGGGCCGCGCGGGCCGGCCGTGAGCGAATGGTTGTTGTTGGCGACGGGAGCGCCGGCGGCAGTCGTAAGAGTTTTGTCTGTCATGCGTCTTTCCAAGCTGAGTGACGAGGGCCGCAGGGCGGCGCGTGGACTCATATTAGGAAAAACTATTAATTCTAGGAAATTGATTTATTAATCAAATTCCATAAATAAAACCTAACCGGCCTGTGCCGGACGCCGGACCGACACGGCCGCGACCTTCCGAAATAGAAAAAGGGCCGGGCTCTGTCAGAAGCCCGGCCCTTGGCGGCCGTGTGATGCGGGCCGCAGTCGGATCAGCTGTTGGCTGCGGTGGCGGCCTTGCGCTCGATGCCGCGCGTGATCACCCATTGCTGTGCGATGGACAGGGTGTTGTTCACGCACCAGTACAGCACCAGGCCTGCGGGGAAGAAGAACATCATGCCGCCAAACACCAGGGGCATGATCATCATGACCTTGGCCTGGATGGGATCAGGCGGCGTGGGGTTCAGCTTGATCTGCAGGAACATGGTCGCCATCATGATCGCGGGCAGTATGAAGTACGGATCGCGCACCGACAGGTCTTGCACCCACAGGATCCACGGCGCGCCGCGCATTTCGACGCTGGCCAGCAGCACCCAGTACAGGGCGATGAACACCGGGATCTGCACCAGCATGGGCAGGCAGCCGCCCAGCGGGTTGATTTTCTCGGTGCGGTACATCTCCATCATGGCCTGGTTGAGCTTCTGGCGGTCGTCGCCATACTTTTCTTTCAGGGCCTGCAGACGCGGCGCCACCTGCTTCATGCGCGCCATCGACCGGTAGCTGGCCGAGGCCAGCGGGAAGAACACGGCCTTGATGATCACGGTAAGGGCGACGATGGCCCAGCCCCAGTTGCCCAGCAGCCCGTGCAACCACGTCAGCAGCAGGAACAGGGGTTTGGCGATGATGGTGAGCCAGCCGTAATCGACCACCAGTTCAAGCCCGGGCGCAAGTTCGCCCATGGCCTTCTGGTCTTGCGGGCCTACCCACAGGTGCGAGTCGACACGGGCGGTGTCGCCGGGCTGCACCGCGCCCACGGCTTCGATACTGCGCGCCGCGTACAGGTTGGGCTGGACTTGCAGCAGTTCGTTGGCGCGGGGCTTGCCCTGGGGCGGTACCCAGGCCGTGGCGAAGTAGTGCTGCACCACGGCGATCCAGCCGTTGTCGGCCTGTTTGATGTAGTCGCCCTTGTCTTTGGCGATGTCCGAGAAGGTGATCTTCTGGAATTTGTCCTGTTCAGAGTAGACCGCGAAGCCCGTGAACGTGTGATAGAAGCTGGACGTGTCCGCCGGGTCGTTGCCGTCGCGCTCGAGCTGCAGGTACAGCGAAGGCGACAGCGGCGCATCGGACGCGTTGGTCAGCGAATGCTGGACGTCGATGTCGTAGCGGCCACGATGCAGTGTGTAGGTCTTGGTGACCTTCAAGCCGCCCGATTCCGCCTCGAACACGACTTTGAGGGTGTCGCCGGACAGCTCGCGCTCGCTGGACACCACGCGGAAAGGCGTCAGGTGGGTGGGGAAGTTCTGGCCATTGGGCGCACCCACCAGGCCGGACTGCACGACGTACGTCAGTTCGGGCGAGCGGTCGAGCAGGATGGTGGGCTTGTTGGGCTGACCGGCGGTGGGGTATTTCAGCAGTTCCGCCCGTACCAGTTGGGCGCCCGTGGTGTCGAAGGTCAGGCGCAATACATCGGTGCTGACCACCACTTGTTCGGCCTGGGCGGCCGCCGGCGCGGGGGCCGCCCCTGGCACTGCGCTGGGCGCGGCGGCCGCGGCCGGCGCCGATGGCACCGAAGGCGTGGCCGTCTGGCCGTTGGCGCCGGGCTGTTGCGCGGACGATTCGGCGCCGGCCCCGGCGGGGGGCGCGCCGAACAACGACGGCTTGCCGTGCTGGACTTGCCAGTTGTTCCACAGGAGCAACAGCGAAAAAGAGAAGATCATCCAGAGGATGGTTCGTCGGATATCCATGATGCCTACGGTAAGTATGCGGGCCGGCCGGAAGCGGAACGGCAAACCCGCGAGTTTAGCGTCAATTGGGACCAGTGCGGTGCCGATGGGCGTTACACGGGGGCGAGTCGGGATGATGCGTATGGGGCACCGGGTCGTAGCCGCCGGCGGCCCAGGGATGGCAGCGGCCGATGCGGCCCGCCGCCATCAACAGGCCCCGCCAGGCGCCGTGCTGCTCGATGGCTTCAATCGCATACGCCGAGCAGGTGGGGGTGAACCGGCACTGCCGGCCCAGCCAGGGGCTGAGAAAGAACCGGTAGAACCGGATGGGGGCGATCAGGAAGGCCTTGATCATGGCCGCACCCGTGAGAAGTGAGCGTCTACTTCGGCGCGCACCTGCTGCTTGAGTTCAGTAAGTGTGGCGGCAGCGGGCTTGCTGTGCAGCCGCACCACGTAGTCGCGAGCGGGCAACTGCTGCCGATGGTGCCGGAACGATTCGCGTATGACCCGCTTGATGGCGTTGCGCGTGGTCGCGCGAGCCGCATAGCGCTTGGCGATCACCATGCCCAGACGGGCCTGTTCGGGCTGGCCGGGCAGCAGGGCGTTGGGCGCGCCGCTGAGGACGAAGAAAGCCCCTCGGGCCAGCCGGCGCCCTTTAAGGGCAGCGGCAAACTCAGAGGGGCGATGCAGCCGCGCCTCGGGAGGAAGCGTGGCGCGCGGCATGAACGACCGGAGCGGCGATACGCGGCGGACGAATAGACCGGGTGCCGGCCTTAGACGGCCAGGCGCTTGCGGCCCTTGGCGCGGCGGGCGTTCAGTACGGCGCGGCCGCCACGGGTTTTCATGCGCACGCGAAAGCCGTGGGTACGCTTGCGGCGGGTAACGGAAGGTTGGTAGGTGCGTTTCATGGACGATCCACAAAAAGAACAAAGTCAGAAGGGACCTGCCCGACGGGTTCTTGGCCAGGACAACGCTTGGCGCATAAGGCAACCGGGGGTGCCCCCGGTGCGCGTAAATAGAACCTTCTGACAGACAGAATTCGGAAAAGCCCATCATTTCAGCAAGTTTTCTCTGCCTTGTCAAACAGTTACGGGTCGGGCGCGGGCAAGGGGCACGTCCGGCCTGTGGATAACCTACCCCCAGGCAAGGTAGAATCGAGGTTTGAACAAGAGCGACATGAAAGATTTCTGGCAGACCTGCGTCAGTCGTCTAGAGCAGGAACTCCCCCCCCAACAGATCAGCGCCTGGATCAGGCCGCTGGTGCCGCTTGCGTACGACGAGACGCAGGCCGTGTTACGCGTTGCCGCGCCCAACCGGTTCAAGCTGGACTGGGTGCGCAAGAATTTTTCCCACCAGATAGAGGCCTTGGCCGCCGAATGGTTCCAGCGGCCGGTGCAGGTTGCTTTCGAGCTGCCATCGGGCAGCGCGGCGCCGCGCATGCCGGCGGCCCCCCGCGCGCCGTCCCCGGCCCCCGGGGCGGCGGCGCCGGTCGCGCCCGCCGTCCAGGGCGCCGTGCCGGCGCAGGCGCCGAATCCGCCCGCGGCGAACGTGGCGGCGGCCATGCAGGCCGATGCCGCCGGCGTGGTGTACGAGCGGTCCCGCCTGAACACGGACCTTACCTTCGAAAACTTCGTTACCGGCAAGGCCAACCAGCTGGCCCGCGCCGCGGCGCTGCAAGTGGCCGAGAACCCCGGCATTTCGTACAACCCGCTGTTCCTGTATGGCGGCGTGGGCCTGGGCAAGACCCACCTGATCCATGCCATCGGCAACGCCATGGTGGCCGCGGGCACGGGCGTGCGGGTGCGCTATGTGCACGCCGACCAGTACGTGTCCGACGTGGTCAAGGCGTACCAGCGCAAGGCGTTCGACGACTTCAAGCGCTATTACCATTCGCTTGACCTGCTGCTGATCGACGACATCCAGTTCTTTTCGGGCAAAAGCCGCACCCAGGAAGAATTCTTCTACGCCTTTGAAGCGATGGTCGCGCAGCGCAAGCAGATCATCATCACCAGCGACACCTACCCCAAGGAACTCGCCGGCATCGACAGCCGCCTGATCTCGCGCTTCGATTCCGGCCTGACCGTCGCCATCGAGCCGCCCGAACTCGAAATGCGCGTGGCCATCCTGCTGCGCAAGGCCGAATCCGAAGGCGTTCCCATGCCCGAGGAAGTCGCCTTCTTCATTGCCAAGCATTTGCGCAGCAATGTGCGCGAACTCGAGGGCGCGTTGCGCAAGGTGCTGGCCTATGCCCGCTTCCACGGGCGCGATGTGCTGTCGGTCGACGTCTGCAAAGAGGCGCTGAAAGACCTGCTGTCGGTGTCCAACGGGCAGATCACGGTCGAGAACATCCAGAAAACGGTGGCCGATTTCTACAAGATCAAGGTCGCCGACATGTATTCGAAACGGCGTCCCGCCAATATTGCCTTGCCGCGCCAGGTCGCCATGTACCTGGCCAAGGAGCTCACCCAGAAAAGCCTGCCGGAAATCGGCGATTTGTTCGGTGGCCGCGACCACACCACCGTGCTGCATGCGGTACGCAAGATTTCCGATGCCCGCGCCAAGCAGGCCGAGCTTAACCATACCCTGCACGTGTTGGAACAAACTCTAAAAGGATGAACATGCAACTCGTACAAACCACGCGCGATGCATTGCTGAAACCGCTGTCGACCGTGGCGGGAATCGTCGAAAGACGCCATACCCTGCCCATCCTGGCGAACATCCTCATGCGCAAGGAAGGCAACAAGGTCGCCTTCATTGCCACCGACCTCGAAGTCCAGATCACCACGCATGCCGATTTCGGCGTGGGCAATGACAACGAATCCACCACGGTCGCCGCGCGCAAGTTGCTGGACATCCTGAAAGCGTTGCCCGACACGGGCGAAGTCAAGCTCGGCCTGGCCAACAACAAGCTGTCGGTGCAGTCGGCCAAGAGCCGGTTCGCCCTGCAGACGCTGGCCGCCAGCGAATTCCCCACCGTGGCTCAACCCGACCACTGGGATGTGTCGCTGAGCCTGCCGCAGCGCACCCTGCGCCACCTGCTGAACATGGTGCACTTTGCCATGGCGCAGCAAGACATCCGTTATTACCTGAACGGCATGCTGCTGGTGTTCGAAGCCGGCCACGTGCGCGCCGTGGCCACCGACGGCCACCGCCTGGCCCATTGCGCCACCAAGGCCGACGGCATCGAGCAGCGCCACGAAGTCATCGTGCCGCGCAAGACGGTGCTTGAAATGCAGCGCCTGCTTGAAGATTCCGACGAGCCCGTCTCCATCGACGTGGCGCCGGGCCAGATCCGTTTCCGCTTCGGCGATGTCGAACTGGTGTCCAAGCTGGTCGAAGGCAAGTTCCCCGATTTCACGCGGGTGATCCCCACCAACTACACCCGCCATTTCGTGATCAGCCGCGAGGCCCTGCAAGGCAGCCTGCAGCGCGCGGCCATTCTCACCACCGACAAGTTCAAGGGCGTGCGTCTGCAGCTGGCGCAGAACCAGATGAAAATCTCGTCTTCCAACGCCGAGCAGGAAGAGGCCCAGGAAGAACTCGACATCGATTACGGCCACGAAGCGCTCGATGTGGGCTTCAACGTCGGCTACCTGCTCGACGTCCTGTCCAACGTCAAGACCGAGAATGTGCAGTGGTCGGTGATGCCCGATGCCAACGCGTCGGCGCTGATCACCCTGCCCGACGACGAGCAGTTCAAGTACGTCGTCATGCCCATGCGGATCTGATCCGCGCATATGGGCTCATGCCGCGCGGGCGCCAGGCCGCCCGCCGTGGTCCGGCCGCCTGGCCGTCTTTTGAAGTGTTAGCGATATAAACATGTCAGATCAGCAGAACAGCAATCCCGAGAACGCCGGCTATGGCGCCGATTCGATCAAGATGCTCAAAGGGCTGGAGGCCGTGCGCAAGCGCCCGGGCATGTATATCGGCGACACGTCCGACGGCACGGGTCTGCACCACATGGTGTTCGAGGTAGTCGATAACGCGATCGACGAGGCCCTGGCCGGGCACTGCGACGACATCGTGGTCACCATTCACACCGACAATTCGATTTCCGTGACCGACAACGGACGCGGCATTCCCACCGACATCCACAAAGACGACGAGTTCGGCCGCAGCGCCGCCGAAATCGTCATGACCGAGCTGCACGCAGGCGGCAAGTTCGACCAGAACTCGTACAAGGTGTCCGGGGGGCTGCACGGCGTGGGCGTGTCGTGCGTGAACGCGCTGTCCGAATGGCTGCGCCTGACCATCCGCCGCAACGGCCAGGTGCACCAGATGGAGTTCCGCCAGGGCGTGCGCGTGGCGCCATTGACGGTTACCGGCCCTACCGACAAGCGCGGCACCGAAGTACGCTTCCTGGCCGACCCGCAGATTTTCACGAACGTCGAATACCACTACGACATCCTGTCCAAGCGCCTGCGCGAACTGTCGTTCCTGAACAATGGCGTGAAAATCCGCCTTGTCGACCAGCGCCAGGGCAAGGAAGAGAACTTCGCCTTCTCGGGCGGCGTGCGCGGCTTTGTCGAGTACATCAATCGTTCCAAGACCGTGCTGCATTCCAATGTTTTCGCGGTGTCGGCCGAATCCAGCGCGGGCGGCGTGCCGGTGGGCGTCGAAGTCGCCATGCAATGGAACGACTCGTACTCGGAAACCGTGCTGTGCTTCACCAACAACATCCCGCAGCGCGATGGCGGCACCCACATGACCGGCCTGCGCGCCGCCATGACCCGTGTCATCAACAAGTACATCGCCGATAATGAACTGGCCAAGAAGGCCAAGGTCGAAACGGCTGGCGACGACATGCGTGAAGGTCTGGCCTGCGTGCTGTCGGTGAAGGTGCCCGAGCCCAAGTTCAGCAGCCAGACCAAAGACAAGCTGGTGTCCAGCGAAGTGCGTCCGGCCGTGGAAGACGCCGTGGCTCGCACGCTGGAAACCTGGCTGCTGGAACACCCGAACGACGCCAAGGCCCTGTGCGGCAAGATCATCGAGGCCGCGCGCGCCCGTGAGGCCGCGCGCAAGGCCCGCGAAATGACGCGCCGTAAAAGCGTGCTGGAAGGCGCCGGCCTACCGGGCAAGCTGGCTGACTGCCAAGAGAAAGACCCGGCGCTGTGCGAGCTGTACATCGTCGAAGGCGACTCGGCCGGCGGCTCGGCCAAGCAGGGGCGCGACCGCAAGTTCCAGGCCATCCTGCCGCTGCGCGGCAAGGTGCTCAACGTCGAGAAGGCGCGCTTTGACCGCCTGATCGCCAGCGAACAGATCGCCACGCTGATCACGGCGCTGGGCACCAGCATCGGGCCGGATTTCAATATCGACAAGCTGCGCTACCACCGCCTGATCATCATGACCGACGCGGACGTCGACGGCGCGCACATCCGCACGCTGCTGCTGACGCTGCTGTATCGCCAGATGCCCGAGCTGATCGAGCGCGGCTACGTGTACATCGCGCAGCCGCCGCTGTACAAGGTGAAGGTCGGCCGCGAAGAGCGCTATCTGAAAGACGACCAGGAAGAAGCGCAGTTCATGCTGCAGCTGGCGCTGAAAGACGCCGCGCTCATCCCGTCGCAAGGCGCCGAGCCCATCACCGGCGAAGCGTTGGCCGAGCTCGCGCGCCAGTACGTACTGGCCGATGCCGTCATTGCGCGCCTGTCGCGCCTGTTTGACGTGGATGCCCTGTCGGCCATGGCCGAAGGCGTCGAGATCGACCTGTCCACCGGCGAGACGGCCGCGGCGTCCGCCAAGCGCCTGACTGACGCGCTGCGCGAAGCGGTGGCGGGCAACGGCGTAGAGGTCACCGCCGAGTTCGACGAAGCGCAAGAGCAGCATCGCCTGATGGTGCGCCGCATGCATCACGGCAACGTGCGCTTGAGCATCATCGACGCCGACTTCGTGCAAGGCGCCGACTACGCCGTGCTGGCCAAGTCTGCCAAGACCTTCCTGGGCCTGATCGGCCCCGGCGCCGTCGTGGCGCGTGGCGAAGGCGACAAGCGCAAGGAACAGTTCATCGGCGACTTCCGCGAGGCCATGCAGTGGCTGCGCAACGAAGCCGAACGCGGCATTTCCAAGCAGCGCTATAAGGGCCTGGGTGAAATGAATCCCGAGCAGCTGTGGGAAACCACCATGGACCCGACCGTGCGCCGCCTGCTGCGCGTGAAGATCGAAGACGCGATCGCCGCCGACGAGATCTTCACCACGCTGATGGGCGACGACGTCGAGCCGCGCCGCGCGTTCATCGAAACCCATGCGCTGTCGGCGTCCAATATCGACGCGTAAGCGTTCGATGTCCGGGCCGGCGACGGCCCGCGGCCCGGCATGAACAAGGCTGCCCTCGGGCAGCCTTGTTTTATCCGGCCGTTGCCGCCGCGCGCAGGCGAGTCAGGGCATCAGGCCCGGCGGGCCAGGGACAGCCGCCAGACATGGCGATCGGGCAGCGGCACGGTTGCATGGGTGTGGGCGGCCGCCTGCAGCGAGTGCAGCAGCGAGTCCGGAAACGCCTGGCTGCGGCGCGTGTCGAGGTTGACGTGCACCGACAGCTGTTCCATCGTGGCCGCGAGGTAGTTGTCGCGGGTCTGGAAGAGTTCCATCAGGCACAGCAGCCGCTTGTCGTCGGCGCCCAGCACGCGCAGCCGCAATTCCAGCGGGTCGCCGGCCAGCAGCTCGCGCCGGTAGCTGACCGCGATGTCCACGGTGTAGATGCCGCAGCGCGATTCGCGTGTGTAGCTTTCGCCCACCCCCAGTTCGCCCAGCAGTTCGTAGCCGTAGTGATCGAAAACCCCCACATAGCGGGCGGCGTTCATGTGGCCGTAAAGATCGATCCAGTCGGGTTCGACCTTCAGTTGCAAGGTAGGCAAGGTAGGCATGGCGATATCCGTGTAGCGTAAGGGTGAAAGCCTAGAGTTGCTCGAAGCGGGCGTAGCGTTTGTCGATGTATTGGCGCTCGGTGATGAGCTCGCGCACCTGGGCGGCGGGCGGGCCGCGCCGCAGCCATTCGAGCATGTGGTCGACCTGGTCGGCGGTGCCCTGCACCAGGGCCTGCACGGTGCCGTCTTCCATATTCTGCACCCATCCTGTTACACCCAGCATATGGGCGCGGCGCACGGTGGCGTGCCGGTATCCCACGCCCTGTACGACGCCCTTGACAATGACATGTACGGTTTCGTGTTGAGGGGCTTGCATACTGCGGTTCCTGTGGTGGCGCAGGGCGCGCGTATACTTGCTACGCCCTGTTGGTCCTCTATTGCTCTAATAGTGTCCCATGAATCCGAATCTTGCCAAGATCACCTGCATTGAAGAGCTGCGCGCCGTCGCCCAGAAACGTGTGCCGCGCATGTTCTATGACTATGCCGACTCCGGCGCATGGACCGAAGGCACCTATCGCGCCAACGAGGCCGATTTCCAGGCGATCAAGCTGCGCCAGCGGGTAGCCGTCGATATGGAAGGCCGGTCGTTGCGCACGACCCTGGCCGGCACCGAGGCGGTCATGCCGGTGGCCATTGCGCCGACGGGGCTGACGGGCATGCAGCACGCCGATGGCGAGATCCTGGGGGCGCAGGCCGCGGCCGAGTTCGGGGTGCCCTTTACGCTGTCAACGATGAGCATCTGCTCGATCGAAGACGTGGCCCGCGCGACCGGCAAGCCATTCTGGTTCCAGCTTTATGTCATGCGCGACCGCGAGTTCGTGGCCAACCTGATCGACCGCGCGAAGGCCGCGGGGTGTTCGGCGCTGGTGCTGACGCTGGACCTGCAGATCCTGGGCCAGCGGCACAAAGACATTCGCAACGGTCTGTCGGCGCCGCCCAAGCCCACGCTGGCCAATCTGCTCAACCTGGCCACCAAGCCGCGGTGGTGCATGGGTATGCTGGGCACACGGCGGCGCACGTTCGGCAACATCGTGGGGCACGCCAAGGGGGTGGCCGATTTGTCGTCCCTGTCGTCGTGGACGGCCGAGCAGTTCGATCCGCGCCTGAGCTGGGCCGACGTCGAATGGATCAAGCAGCGCTGGGGCGGCAAGCTCATCCTGAAGGGTGTGCTGGATGTCGAAGATGCCCGCCTGGCGGCCGATAGCGGCGCCGACGCGCTGATTGTCAGCAACCATGGCGGCCGCCAGCTCGATGGCGCCATGTCATCCATCAGCGCCCTGCCGGCCATCGCGGACGCGGTGGGTTCGCGTATCGAGGTATGGATGGATGGCGGGATACGGTCGGGGCAGGATGTCCTGAAGGCGGTGGCGCTGGGGGCTCGGGGCACCATGATAGGCCGCGCGTTCCTCTACGGCCTGGGCGCCTACGGCAAGGCCGGCGTGACGCGCGCGCTGGAGATCCTGTACAAGGAAATGGACGTCACCATGGCGCTGTGCGGCCGCAAGTCCATCACGCCGGGCGACCGCAGTCTGCTGGTGCCGGGAACGTATCCGACTTGAGACGGCCGCGGGCGGTGTCAGACACCCTTCGGGAGTCAGACACCGGGCCGTCGGCGGCGCGTGCGGTGGGGCTGGCCATGGCTGCCAGGGCGGTGTCAGACACCCTTCGGGAGTCAGACACCGGGCTATCGGCGGCGCGTGCGGTGGGGCTTGGCCATGGTTGCCAGGGCGGTGTCAGACACCCTTCGGAGTCAGACACCGGGCTATCGGCGGCGCGTGCGGTGGGGCTGGCCATGGTTGCTGCAGCGGTGTCTGACTCCCGAAGGGTGTCTGACACCTTGCGCGGGACCCGGCACTTTGTGATGCGCTCGAAGGCCTGCCGACGCGGCAGGCGGCCGTTGCTGCACATGTATGCGCGGTCTGCCTGCGCAAAATGCGCAAAATCTGCAAATCGGCCGGAAATACAGTGGGAGCCCTGGAGGACGCATGAAATCCACGACCCGTATCCACTACGCCACCCGGCTGGAACCCGTGCTGCAATGGTTGGCCGCCCACCCCGATGCGGCGCCCGACCTGTATCACCTGGCCGACCTGGCGTGTTTGTCGCCCTACCATTTTCATCGCGTGTACCGCGCGCTGATGGGTGAGACGGTGAACGCCACGATGCAGCGGCTGCGCATGCATCGCGCGTCGGTGGATCTGGCAGGCAATCGTCCGATGCAGCAGGTGGCGCAACGCGCGGGGTACGCCTCGCAAGCCGCCTTCAACCGCGCGTTCGGCGCGGTGTTCGGAATGCCGCCGGGCCGGTATCGTCATGCGCGCTCCAGACCTTTCAACCCTCAGGAGCTAGGCATGTATCCCACTACCATCGAGCAATTTTCCGGCGCGTCACTGGCCACCCTGGCGCATCAGGGCGACTACCAGCACATCGGCGCCACTTTCGACCGACTGTTCATGCTGGCGTCCAGCCGCGACCTGGTGGGGCCGGATACGCGGTCCTTTGGCGTGTACTACGACGACCCCGCGCAAGTGCCGGCTGCGCAGCTGCGCTCGCGTGCCGGGCTGACCGTGCCGGCAGGTGCGGCGGTGGACGCCGTGTTCGAGCCTTTTGCGCTGCCCGCGGCGCGTTGTGCGGTGCTGGAATACACCGGCCCCTATAGCGAGATCGAAGCCGCCTATAACTGGCTGTTTTCGGAATGGCTGCCCGAAAGCGGCCATGAGACCCTGGACTTTCCCATGTGGGAAGAATACGTCAACGACCCCAAGGTGACGCCGGCGTCGGAATTGAAGACGCGCATCTATCTGCCGCTGGCGTAATGGCGGGCGGCCGCGCCCGGGCTGCGCAACGGCCCGGGCGCCGGGGCCGGCCGGTTCAGGGGGCCGTCGACTGCGGCTGTGTGTCGTTGATCTTGATCGTGAAGCTGCCATCCAGGATGGTCTTGCGCCGCGACTCGACGCTTGCCACCAGCCCGCCCGGCAGCTTGTCGGCGAACGCGCCCAGCGATGACAGCATCGAGCCCTGGTAGCGCATCTGCGAATACATGCCGTAGTCGTCGGCCTTGAAGGTGCCGCGCCGCACCATGGTAAGCGCCCGCACGATTGTGGGCTCGGCGTCCCAGAGCGCCGAGACGACCACCGTGTCCGGGTACTGATGCCGCGCGTCCACGACGTTGCCGATGGCCAGCTTGCCGCGCTCTTGTGCGGCCTGAACGGCGTTCAGGCGCTCGGCGTAAAGGATGTCGACGCCCTGGTCGATCATGCTGTGGGCCGCCTGCCTGGCCTTGGGCGGATCGAACCACGAACCGATGAACGATACGTAGAACACCGCATCAGGATTGACTTCACGCACGCCATCCATGAAGGCGTGCATCAGGCGGTTGACCTCGGGTATGGGATAGCCGCCCACCAGACCGATCCGGCCGCTTTCGCTGAGCCCGCCGGCGATCATGCCGCTCAGGTAGGCGGGTTCCTGGATATAGTTGTCGAATACCGAGAAGTTGGGCTGCTGCGGCCGCCCCGACGAGCCCATCAGGAAGGCGGTCTGGGGATAGTCGCGCGCCACCGCCCTTGAAGCCGCCTCGGCGCGAAAAGCCTCGCCCACGATCAGCTGGACGCCCCCATCGGCATAGCGCCGCAGCACCTGCTCGTAGGTGTCGTGCGAGACGTTTTCGGAAAATACATAATCGATTTCACCGCGGGCACTGGCAAGCACGAGGGCCCGGTGCACGCGCGACACCCATTGCTGGCCGATGTGCACCGTATAGACCCCGGCGACCTTGATGCGGGCGGCGGGCTGGGCGTGCAGCCGGCCCGAGGCCAGCCAGCCGACTGCCGCGCCCAGCCGCACCAGGACGTCGCGTCGCGTTCGTCGGGCGGTTGGCGGTGTATTGCGGGAAATCATCGGCGTAGGCTCCTGCACGCAGTGCGATGAGGTCGGGCGGCACGCCGGGTGCAGGCGAGCGCCGCGCGAAGCGATTATAGGCAGCTTGTCGGTTGCAAAGCACGCTTGAGTGCATAATCGCAGGCTGGCGCACTGCGCGGCATGGCGTGGCGGAACTACTCGGAGAAATTGAATGCGATTGCTGTTTCTTGGAGCCGGCGGCACCGGCGGCTACTTTGGCGGGCGCGCCGTGCAGGCCGGGGCCGATGTCACCTTCCTGGTGCGCGAGGCCCGTGCGCAGAAGTTGCGGGCCGAAGGCTTGCGCATCGAAAGCCCGCGCGGCGACGCGGTGATCAAGCCGCGCATCGTCACAGCCGCCGAACTGGACGGCCCTTACGACGTGGTGGTGCTCAGTTGCAAAGCCTATGACTTCGCCAGCGCGGTGGACGCCATTCGCCCGGCCGTGGGCCCGGACACAGCAATCCTGCCCATCATGAACGGCGTGCTGCAGTACGACGCGCTGGATGCCGAGTTTGGCGCGGCGCGCGTGCTGGGCGGGCTTTGCCAGATCAATGCGTCGCTCGGGCCCCAGGGGCAGGTGCGCCATATGGGCCAGCACGCGCTGTTCGTTTATGGCGAACGCGCGGGCGAGCCGCGCAGCGCACGCTGTGTCGCGCTGGAGTCTGCGCTGGCCGACGCCGGATTCGACAGCCGGCTCAGCGACGCGATCCTGCAGGACATCTGGGAAAAGTTCGTGTTCCTGGCCACGCTGGCGGCGGCAACCTGCCTGATGCGTGGGGCGGTGGGGCAGATTGTGTCGACCGATGATGGCGAGGCCATCATGCGTGACTTGCTGCGCGAGTGCCAGCAAGTGGCGGCGGCGTCGGGGCATACCGTGCGCGCAGCAGCCGACGCGGCGGCGCTGAAGGTGCTGACAGACCGCCAGTCGCCGGTGACCGCATCCATGTTCCGCGACCTGAGCCAGGGCGGCAAGGTCGAGGCCGACCATATCGTGGGCGACATGCTGCACCGCGCCCGCACCCTGGGGCTGGAGACGCCTATTCTGCGCGTTGCGTATGCTCACCTGCAGGTGTATCAGGCGCAGCGCGCCATTGGTGCATAAACTGCAACTGACTATCGCGCGCCGCGGAGTATGTGGGCCGGCGGCCCGGCGATAGCATGGAATTTCCAACCATTCCGGAGCCTTCCATGAAAATCGCACTTATCGGTATTTCCGGCCGCGCGGGTTCGCGTATCGCAGACGAGCTGCTGCGCCGGGGCCATCAGGTAACCGGCATCGCGCGCAATACGGCCGAGGTCGCGCCGCGCCCCGGGCTCACGCTCGAGCAGGGAGACGCCACCGACCCCGCCGGGCTGGCGCCGCTGCTTGCGGGCCATGACGCCGTGGTCAGCGCCACCCGGTTCGTTTCAACGGACGCCAGGCAGTTGCTCCAGGCGGTACGCAGTGCGGGCGTGTCGCGCCTGCTGGTCGTGGGGGGCGCGGGCAGCCTGCGGGTCGCACCCGGCCTGATGCTGATCGACACGCCCGACTTTCCCGATGTCTATCGGCCTGAAGCGCGGGCCGGCGTGGCGTTTCTGGAAACGCTGCGGCAGGAAACGGCGCTGGACTGGACCTTTTTATCACCCTCGGCCTTGTTCATGCCGGGAGAACGCACGGGCAGCTTTCGGGTGGGTGGCGACGAACTGCTGGCCGACGGCGAGGGCAAGAGCTGGATTTCGATGGAAGACTACGCGATTGCGCTGGCGGACGAGCTGGAAGCGCCTCGCCATGTGCGGCGCCGGTTTACCGTGGGCTACTGATCTCGTGCGGCCATGAAAAAAATCTACCTGGCGGGTTTTGATGTGTTCCGTCCCGACGCCTTGGCGCACGGCGAGCGGTTGAAGCTGGCGTGCCGTGCGCACGGCCTTGAAGGCCTGTATCCGCTGGACAACCAGGCGCCGTCGGACCTGGCGCCGCGGGCGCTGGCGCAATGGATCTACGACGCCAACACCGCGTTGATACGCCAGGCCGACGCCGTGATGGCCAACCTGAACCCGTTTCGCGGCGACGAGCCGGATTCGGGCACGGCGTTCGAAGTGGGTTACGCCATTGCCCTGGGCAAGCCGGTATGGGCCTATGTGGACCATGCCGAAACGCTGGTGCAGCGCGTGGCGACGGCCAGCGCCGACGACCCGCCGCGCCATGTCGACGCGCAGGGGTATACGGTAGAAGACTTCGGATTGAACCTGAACCTGATGCTGGCCTGCAGCGCCCGCGTGGTGGTGGGCGACGCGCAGCGCTGCCTGCAGGAAATGGCCCCGGCGCTGCGCGGGTAGCCGCGGGGCGCCAGCGCGCCCCGCCCGGCCTCGCAGGGGTCTACGCGGCCACTTGTGCCGCGGCTGCGGCGGCGTCTGCGCCCGTGCGCTGAAGGTGGTCTGCCAGTTCGGCGATCGTCAGCGCCACCAGGCCATGCTCGGCCGCGTAGCGCGCAACACTGGTTCCGCGAGCCATGGTTCCGTCGGGATTCATCAGCTCGCACAGTACCGCGGCCGGCCGCAGGCCCGCCAGAACAGCCAGGTCCACCGAGCCTTCGGTATGGCCGCGCCGTTCCAGAACACCGCCGGGCCTGGCGCGCAGCGGAAACACATGCCCCGGGCTGACGATATCCGTGGCCTGGGCTCCCGGCGCAATGGCGGCGCGGATGGTGGTGACACGGTCGGCCGCAGACACGCCGGTGGACACGCCTTCGCGGGCTTCGATCGATACCGTGAAGGCCGTGCTGTAGCGGCTCTGGTTGCGGGGAACCATGGGCGGCAGGCCCAGGTTGTTCAGCGCTTCATCGGTCAGGCACAGGCACACGATTCCGCTGCAGTCGCGAATCAGCTGGGCCATGACGGGCACGGTGAGTTTGTCGGCGGCTACGATGAGATCGGCCTCGTTCTCGCGGTCGTAGTCGTCCATCAGGATGACGGGCCGCCCGAGACGCAAGTGTTGCAGTGCGCGCGCCAGGCGCATTTCGAAGGGCTGCGCGTACAGATCGGGGGGAAGGTAGGGTACGGAAGAAATTACGGCTGACATTGAAACGCTCTCGCAGGAAAAGTGGGCGAAAAACGTTTCAGGGCACATGACGCCAAGCCCCATTGCCGCGCGCAGACAGGGCGATGCCCCGGCCCGAGCCGCGGCGCGCCCCGCCCATGAGCGGGATGGCGCTGGCACATCTTCTTTCATCCGGACTGTGACCGTCGGCCCTGGCATCGCACCAGATCTGCTGACCCCGGCCGCATGGCGGCGCGGGCGCTCGCGGGCTTGCCGCATTGCGGCTTACCGCCGGTGGGGAATTGCACCCCGCCCTGAAGACGTACTGCACTGGCCGCGTATTGCGGCCGGCACCTATTGTACGCGGAAGTTGCGCCAGGTCAGCCCTGGTCGTTTTTCTTCTTGGTCTTGAGCGCCAGCATGGTGCCGCGGCAAGCGGACGCGCCGCACAGGCACCGATAGTTTTCCTTGAGCTTCTTGGTGATGCGGCCTTCGATCACCAGGCCGTAGTCGTAGAACAGCTCTTCGCCGCGGGCAATGTCGCGCAATGCGGTGATGTACACGCGCTTGCCGTGGCGGCCTTCCTGGGCTTCGCAATTGGGCTCGCACGAATGGTTGATCCAGCGCGCGTCGTTGCCGTCGTCGCCGCCATCGATGACGCGACCTGAACTCAGCGAGAAGAAAAACGTGTGAAAAGGGTCGTCGGGGTTGGTGGGATGGCGGCGGTCGGCTTCCTTGGCGCTGATGCGCTTGCCTGTGTATTCGATGATGCGCGTGCCGGCGGGGATCTTCCGGGCGGCAAACACGCCATTGCCGTGCAGCTTGGAGCGGCGCACGACGTGCCAGGGCTTGGAGGGATCAGCAGTGGTCATGAATCTGGGCAGGTAGCGGGCCAGCGGCGATTATATCGGCGCACGGCGCGCCCTGCCGGTGCGGCCCCGGCCTATTCGGCGGCGGCCGCCGTCAGCGGCAATTGCGATTCTTTCAGCCGGCGCAGCACGAAACATGACTTGCTGTGGCGTATGCCCGGAATGCGGTAGAGCCGCTCGCGCAGCAGCCGTTCGTAATCGCGCGTGTCGCGCACCGCGATGCGTATGTAGTAGTCGTAGTCGCCCGATACCAGGAAGGCTTCCAGCACTTCGGGAATCTGCGCCAGGGCGCGGCCGAATTCGTAGAGGGTTTCTTCGCTGTGGCTTTCGAGGGTGATGTGGACGATGACGGTGTCCATGAACCCCAGGCTGGCCGGATCGATGTCGACGGTGTAGCCGCGGATGATGCCGGCGGCCTCCATGCGTTTAATGCGGTTCCAGCAGGGGGTGGACGATAGCCCCACTTCGCTGCCGATGTCGTTCAGGCTGGCGCGCGCATTCTGCTGCAGCACCCGCAGGATGGCGAGATCGAACTTGTCCAGTTTCATTTTCTGCATTCCCTGGCAAATAAAGATGAATTTACTGTAAACCGGGCGTTAACGGAGAAAAGAAGAGAAATCTTCTAGGCATGTAAGCGTAAGATATTCATCATGAACGATCGCCTCCACGCCTCGGCCCTGGCAGCTTTGGGCCACGATGAATCCGCTGAACGCAACGGCGCACAGATCCTGCTGGACACCCTGATTGAACGAGGCGTGGACACGGTATTCGGCTATCCGGGCGGCGCGGTGCTGCCGCTTTACGACGCCCTGTACGCCGAGTCGCGTCTGCGGCATGTGCTGGTGCGCCACGAGCAGGCGGCGGTGCATGCGGCCGAAGGCTATGCGCGCACTACCGGCCGGCCCGGCGTGGTGTTTGTCACCTCGGGGCCGGGCATGGCCAACACGACTTCGGGCCTGCTGGATGCCATGTGCGATTCCATCCCGGTGCTGTGCATCAGCGGACAGGTGGCCTCGGGCGCCATCGGCACCGACGCGTTCCAGGAATGCGATGCCATGGGCATTTCGCGGTCGGTGACGAAATGGAATACGCAGATCCGCTCGGTGGAAAGCGTGGCCGACGTTGCGGGGCGCGCATTCGACCTGACCCGTCAGGGGCGGCCGGGCCCGGTGCTAGTGGATTTCCCCAAAGATATGCAGCTGGCCCGGCCGGTGGCCGACGCAGGCGGCGCGACATTGCAGAATCGGCAGGTGGCGGCGCTGCGCATGCGCCGCCAGGCCGGCAAATCGCCCCTGAAGCTGCCGCAGACGGCCTTGCGCCGCGCCGCCGCGCTGATTGCCCAGGCCCGCCGTCCGGTGTTCTATGGCGGGGGCGGCCTGGTGAATTCGGGCCCCAAGGCCTGCGAGGCCTTTACGCGTCTGGTGCGCCACACGGGTGCGCCCTGCACGCTTACGCTGATGGGGCTGGGCGCGTTTCCGGCGTCCGACCCGCAGTTCGTGGGCATGCTGGGCATGCACGGCAGGCTGGAGGCCAACATGGCCATGCACCATGCCGACCTGGTGGTGTGCATCGGGGCGCGGTTCGACGACCGCATTACCGGCAAGCTTGCGGAATTCTGTCCCCATGCGCGCAAGATCCATATCGACATCGATCCGGCCTCGATCAATAAAGTGGTGCGGGTGGACGTGGCGCTGGTGGGCGATTGCCTGCCCATGCTCACCGCCTTGCGCGAGGCATTGGATGACCATACGCTGGCGCCCGCCCGCCTGGACAATTGGTGGCGGCGCATCGATGCGTGGCGAGCCAAGGACTGCCTGGCCTACCCCCGCAACGATCAGGCCATCCTGCCGCAGCACCTGATGCAGCGCCTGAACACCGCGCTGGCCGGCCGCGATGCGATCGTGTCGACCGACGTGGGGCAACACCAGATGTGGGCCGCCCAGTATCTGGCGTTCGAGCGCCCCAACCGGTGGCTGACTTCGGGCGGCGCGGGCACCATGGGCTATGGCGTGCCGGCCGCGATCGGCGCGCAGGTGGCGCATCCGGACCGGTTGGTGGTGTGCGTCAGCGGCGACGCTTCGGTGTTGATGAATATCCAGGAGCTGTCCACGGCGATGCAGCACGAGACCCCCGTGAAGGTCGTGCTGTGCAACAACGGCTATATGGGCATGGTGCGCCAGTGGCAGGAGCTGATTCACGGCGGACGCTATAGCCACAGCTATAACGCGTCTTTGCCCGATTTCGTGGCGCTGGCCAAGGCCTTCGGCTGGGGCGCGGCGCGGGTCGACGATCCGGCCAGGTTGGACGAGGCGCTGCGCGAATGCCTGGCACACCCCGGTCCGTACTTCCTGGATGTGGTGGTGGCGGGGCAAGAGAACTGCTTTCCCATGATGCCGGCGGGCGAAGGGCATCATCGGATGATGCTGGCCGAAGGGGTCTGGTACGAAGACGATACGGCCTAAGCGTGTCGGAGGCGGTTGAGTCGGTTATTTGCGGGGGTGTCTGACACCCTTCGGGAGTCAGACACCTGGACGTATGGCTTGCCGTGGCTTGGGCAGGTGACGTTGGTGTCTGACACCCTTCGGGAGTCAGACACCTGGACGTATGGGGCTTGCGGTGGCTGGGGCAGGTGATGTTGGTGTCTGACACCCTTCGGGAGTCAGACACCTGGACGTGTGGCTTGCCGTGGCTGGGGCAGGTGATGTTGGTGTCTGACACCCTTTGGGAGTCAGACACCTGGACGTGTGGGGCTTGCGGTGGCTTGGGCAGGTGATGTTGGTGTCTGACACCCTTCGGGAGTCAGACACCTGGACGTGTGGCTTGCCGTGGCTGGGGCAGGTGATGTTGGTGTCTGACACCCTTCGGGAGTCGGACACCTGGACGTGTGGGGCTTGTCGTGGCTTGGGCCGGTGATGTTGGTGTCTGACTCCCGAAGGGTGTCAGACACCGTTGCGTGCCGGCGGCGTGCGGGGGTCAGTCGTGCTTGATGGAAATGGTCTTTAGCACGGTGAAGCTGTACAACGCTTCGAAGCCTTTCTCGCGGCCGTGGCCGCTGGCCTTGACGCCGCCAAAGGGCAGTTCGATGCCGCCGCCCGCGCCATAGTTGTTGATGAACACCTGGCCGCTGCGCACCTTGCGGGCGATGCGCAGCTGGCGCGCGCCGTCGCGGGTCCAGACGCTGGCGGCAAGGCCATACTCGGTGGCATTGGCGATGCGCACCGCGTCGGCTTCGTCGTCGAACGGCATGGCGGCCAACACCGGGCCGAAGACTTCTTCCTGGGCCAGCCGGTGGTTCACCGGCACATCGCGCAGCAGCGTGGGGGCCTGGTAATAGCCTTCGGCCGGCGCTCCGTCGGCGACCTTGCCTTGCGCGACGGTGGCGATGCCGTCGCGCTCGGCGTCTTTCAGGAAGCCCTGCACCCGCTCCTGCTGCGTCTTGCGGATCAGCGGGCCGCAATCCAGGTCTTGTGTGGCCGGGCCCGTGCGCAGTGCGGCAAATGCTTGCGACAGGCGCTCCAGCACGCGGTCGTATGCGCTGCGTTCGACCAGCAGCCGGCTGCCGGCCGAGCACGTCTGCCCGGCATTCTGAATGATGGCGTTCACTGCCACGGGCACCAGCGCATCGATGTCGGCATCGGCGAACACGATCTGGGGCGACTTGCCGCCCAGCTCCAGGGTGACCGGCACATGGCGCTCGGCGGCGGTCTGTGTGACCAGCACGCCAATGCGCGGGGAGCCGGTGAACGAGATGTGGTCTACGCCCGGGTGGCGCGTCAGTGCGTCGCCGGCTTCGTGGCCGTACCCCGTGACGATGTTGATGGCGCCGGGCGGGAAGCCCACGTCGGCGGCCAGCTCGGCCAGGCGCAACAGTGACAGGCACGCGTCTTCGGCGGGCTTGACCACGCACGCGTTGCCCGCCGCCAAAGCGCCGCCCACGCTGCGGCCGAAGATCTGCAACGGGTAGTTCCAGGGCACGACGTGCCCGGTGACGCCATGCGGCTCGCGTAGCGTCAGCACGGTATAACCGTTCTGGTACGGAAGCGTTTCGCCATGCAGTTTGTCGGCGGCGCCGCCGTAATACTCGAAATACCGAGCCACCGCGGTGACGTCGGCGCGCGCCTGCTTGGTGGGCTTGCCGCAGTCGCGCGATTCGATCTCGGTAAGCTCGTCGGCGTGGTCCAGGATCTTGAGCGACAGCTTCAGCATCAGCCGGCCGCGCTCCGCCGCCGTGAGCCTGCCCCAAGGGCCTTCATCGAACGCGCGGCGAGCCGCCCGTACCGCCAGGTCGATATCCGTGGCGTTGCCCCGGGCGATGCTGTCGTATACCTGGCCAGTCGAGGGGTCGAAGACCGGAATGGATTCGCCCGACGCGCCGGGCACGGTGCGATTGTCAATGAAATGCTGCTTCATGCCGATGAACCTCAGGAGTGTCGTTGCAAGGGGCCGGCCATGCAGCCGGACTATCTAGAACAGGATGGAAAGGCCTCCGTCCACGGCCAGGACCTGTCCGTTGATATACGAGGCTGCCGGCGATGCCAGGAACACGGCGGCGCCGGCGATTTCGTCGGGCTGGCCCCAACGGCCCATGGGGTTGCGGGCAGCCAGCGGGTCGTTGGGGTCGGCTACGTAGGCGGCGTTGGTCTCGGTGGCGAACGTGCCGGGGGCGATGGCATTGCTGGTGATGCCCAGCGGGCCGAATTCCACGGCCAGCGCTCGCATCATGCCCGTGAGGCCCTGTTTTGCGGCCGGGTAGACTGCGTCTCCGGGCCGCGCCAGCTCGCCCGCGATCGACGTGATGGTGATCAGCCGACCGCTGCGCTGGCGCACCATGCGCTCGGCCGCGAGCTTGGCCAGCAGGATGCCCGCCACCAGGTCGGTTTCGATCAGCGCACGCACCTCGGCGGGCGAGATGTCTTGCAAGGGCTTGCGGTTGCGCGCCCCCACATTGCCGACCAGGATGTCGAGCCGCCCGTGCTCGGCATCGATACGTTCGAAGGCGCCGCGCATGGCATCTTCGTTGCAGACGTCGAACACCAGTGGCGATGCGGCCAGGTTCGCTTCGCGCAGCGATTGCACCGCGGCCAGGACGGCGGCCTCGTTGCGCCCGTTGATGAGCACATGGGCGCCGCTGGCCGCCATGGCGCGGGCGATGCTCAGCCCCAGGCCGCGCGCCGACCCGGTGATCAGCGCGACCTGTCCGGCGAGCGAGAAATTCTGCAAGTAGGATTGCGAAACAGACATAGGGACCGGTGTTCAGTTACGGAACTCGGGCGCCCAATGCAACAGCCGACGTTCCAGCCAGGTGACACAATAAACCAATACGATGCCGACGATCGAGAGCAGTGTTACCGCTGCGAACATGTCGGTGGCATTGAGCGTGGCCAGCGCGGTGATCATCAGGTAGCCCATGCCGGTGGTGGATCCGACGAACTCGGCAAGCACGACGCCGATCAGCGCGAAGCTGATGGCATTGGGCAGCGAGGCGAAGGTCCAGGCGGCGGCGATGGGAATGCGCACGCGCCACAGGATCTGCCGCGGCGAGCCGCCCAGCGTGCGGCAGAAGTCCACCAGTTCGCGCTCGACGCTGCGGCCCCCCTTGTAGGTATTGAAGAACACCAGGAAGAACACCACGAACCACGATGTCACCACTTTCGAGGCCAGGCCCAGGCCGAAGAACATGGTGATGAGGGGCACGAACGCGATGCGCGGCATCGAGTTGAAGGCCACGATGAACGGGTTGAAGACATCGGCCAGCATGCGGCTGCGGCTGAGCGTCATGCCTACCAGGAACCCGCTGCCCACCCCCACCACCAGGCCGACCAGCGTGGCCTCGAGCGTCAGCAGCAGGTGCGGCCAGACCGAACGCGGCCCCGGCTGCATCCATTCCCAGAGCCGGACTGCGATGCGCGAGGGCTGGCTGATGAAAAACGGGTCGAACAGGGTGTTCTGCGCGAACCAGGGAATGCGGGTCAGGCCTTCCCAGGCGCCCAGCAGCACGAGCAGGATCAGCGCCTGCCATGCATGGACTTTCAGCCGCCGGCGCAGGCCGGCGCGGCGGTCCAGGCGGATCTGGTCTTGCAGCGTAGGTATCGAGGTTGCGGACATAAGGCGGCGGCTCAGGCGGCGGCGCGGAACTCCTGGCCCAGCACTGCCCACAGACTTTGCACGTGGGCGGTGAACTGAGGCGTCTCGCGCAAGGTAAAGACGTCGCGCGGATGGGGGATGGTGATGCGCTCGTCGAGCAATACGCGGCTGGGAGGCCCCGACAGCACCACGACCCGGTCCGACAGCGTGATGGCCTCGTCCAGATCGTGCGTCACCATGATGATGGTCTGGCCGAGCTTGCGCCAGATGTCGATGAGTTCGCGGTGCAGGTGCGTTTTTGTGTGGGTGTCCAGCGCGCCGAACGGTTCGTCCAGCAGCAGAATGCGCGGCTCGACCGCCAGGCTCATCAGCAGGGCCACGCGCCGGCGCATTCCGCCCGACAGCTGGTGCGGATAGGCCTGCGCAAACTGGCTGAGATGGCCGAGTTCCAGCAGTTCGGCCACGCGCTGCTCGATGCGCGCGGCCGGCACGCCCTGGAACTTCAGGCCCAGCGCAACGTTCTTGCGCACATTGAACCAGGGCAGCAGCGTGTCTTTCTGGAAGATGTAGCCCAGCGCGGGGGGAACCTGCCCGTGCACGGGCATGCCCGCGACCCGGATGGCGCCGGTGGTGACGGGAAAAAAGCCGGCGATCATGTTGAGCAGCGTGCTCTTGCCGCAGCCGGACGGCCCGACGATGGACACGAACTCGCCTTCGGCGATGGTGAGCGAGACCTCGCCCACGGCGTGCACCAGTCCGCCGCGCGTCTGGTAGACCTTGCCCACGCGATCGAGTTCAATCATGCGGGTCTACTTTTTCTGGTGGGCACGCTGCACGAACGACATGTCCACGCATTTTGCGTAGGGAACCTTTTTCAGTTCTTCGTTCGAGAACTGGCGATCATCGCCCATGATGCCCAGCATGCGCTGGTAGGCATCTTCGGTGATGATGTTGTCTTTGAGAAATACGGTTTTCTGGTACACGGCCAGGGTCTTCTCGATCGCGCTGCGCGGGAAGGCGCTGAGGTAGTCGTCGTAGATGGCGTCGGTAAGCTCTGCGGCGCTGCTGTCGTTGATGAAGCTCTGCGCGCGAACCATCGCCGTGACGAACCCCTGCACGGTTTCGGGGCGCTTCTGGATGGTGTCTTGCAACGTCAGCGCCGCGATGCCCGGCACGTCGCCGCCCATGAATTCCTGCCATGAGGCATCGGTGGTGGCGTCGAAGATGGGCACGCCCCAGCCTTCTTCGCGGGCCTGCTCCATCATGGACATGGTGGCCATGGTGGCCGACACCGATCCGGTCTTGAGCGCGCCCAGCATGGTGGCCAGGTCGCCCAGCGGCCGCACATCGACCTTATCGGCAACGCCCGCCTGCTGCATCAGGTACACGGCCATGAGCCAGGTGACCGACTGGGGCTGGGTGGCCCCCACGCGCTTGCCGGCCAGGTCTTTCAGCGATTTGATCTTGCCGCTTTCGTAGTCTTCGCGCCGCACAATGATGTTGGCGTACGTGAGCTTGCGGTCAAAGCCGAACACCAGGCTGGCCGGCTTGCCCGCCAGCGTCAGCGCGGGGGCCGCGGTGGCTGCCGTTGCGCCGAAGGCGATTTGCCCGGCGGCCAGCATCTGCATGGTGCGCGGCCCGCTCTGCGAGTTCAGGTATTCGACGTCCAGCCCCGCGTCGCCAAAGTAGCCTTTTTTCAGGGCGACATAAGCGGCCGCGAAAAACGGGTCGATGCTGCCAAGCCCGAAGACGGTTTTGCCGGAGGCGCCCTGGCCGAAAGCCAGGCGCGGGCCAAGCAGGCATGCGGCGCCGAGCGCGCCGGTGGCAGACAGGAAACTACGGCGGGAAACTGGGGAAACGGGGCTGCGGGGCATGTCGTCCTCGATAGGCTTGTAATCGTTGTGGACGTAACAATACCGCAAATTCGGCGGGCCGGACGATCGCCGCTGCTTGGTCGCGCCCGCGTGTCTCGTGCAAAGACGCGCGGGCGCAGGCGTGGGCTAGGACGCCGTCTTGGCGGCTTTTTTTACCGCTTTCCTGGCGGCCTTCTTGGCCGCCGGTGGCTTGGCCGCAGTTTTCTTGGCTGCCGTCTTGGTGGCGGACTTGGTGGCGGACTTGGCGGGTGATTTCGCTGCCGTCCTGGCGGCGGACTTGGCCGGCGCGCGCCCCGTCTTGGCCGCGCGCGGCTCGAACTCGAAGCCCACCTTGCCGTCGGGCTGACGCACCAGGAACGCCTTGAACTTGCGGTTGGTGCGGCTCGACACGAAACCATCGAGCAGGTCGGTGCGGCCGTCGGCCAGAAGCTTGTGCATCTGCTCGCGCGAGATTTCCTGTTGCAGGATGATCTTGCCCGACCGGAAGTCGCATTGCTTCTCGGGGCCGACGGATTTTTCGCAGACGTAGCTCAGGCCATGTTCAAACACATGCGACCGGCATTTGGGGCACGGGCCCACGGGCGTATGCCCGCTGAAGTCCACCGGCTCGCTGCCGTCGTCTTCGTTCTGGCCGAAGTCGAACTCCAGCTTGTATTCGTCGCCGATGCGCAGGATGGCGGCAAACGGGCGCCCCATTTTGCTGATGAAGCCCTGCAGCGGGCCGATTTCGCGCTTGGCCAGCAGCTCTTCCACTTCGGGCAGCTCGAAGGTGCGTCCGCCCGGATGCTTGCCCATCGAGAAATCGCACTGGGTGCACGCGTAGCGGCGGTAGTTTTCCTTGACCACGCCGCCGCATTTCGGGCACGGCGTTTCAAGGGTGGCGTAGTCGCCCGGCACCGTGTCGCGTTCGTATTCTTTGGCGCGCTTGACGATGATCTGGGTCATCTGCGCGATTTCTCGCATGAACGCCGTGCGGTCGAGCCTGCCCTGCTCGATCTGCTTGAGTTTGTGTTCCCATTCGCCCGTCAGTTCAGGCGAAGTGAGTTCGCTGACATCGAGCCCCGAGAGCAGGGTCATGAGCTGGCGCGCCTTGGCGGTGGGCACCAGTTCGCGCCCTTCGCGCCGCAGGTATCCTTCGCCAAGCAGACCTTCGATAATGCCCGCCCGGGTGGCCGGGGTGCCCAGGCCTCGTTCGGACATGGCCTCGCGCAGCTCTTCGTCGTCGACCAGCTTGCCCGCGCCTTCCATGGCCGAAAGCAGCGTCGCTTCGGTATAGCGTGGCGGCGGCTTGGTCGACAGACCCACGGCCTCGACGTCTTCGGTGCGCACGGTTTCATTGTTGGCCACCGGCACCAGATTGGCGTCTTCGCCCTGGGCTTCTTTGCCGTACACCGCAAGCCAGCCCGGCGACACCAGCACCTTGCCTTCGGTCTTGAACCGATGGCCCTGTACCTCGGTGATGCGCGTGGTGACGCGATACTCGGCGGACGGAAAGAACACCGCCAGGAAGCGCTTGAGCACCAGATCGTACAGCTTGCCTTCGGCCTCGCTCAGATCGTGCGGGATCTGCAGCGTGGGAATGATGGCAAAGTGATCCGACACCTTCTTGTTGTCGAAAATGCGCCGGTTGGGCTTGACCCAGTTCTGCGTCACAACCGTGCCGGCATGCCGCGCAAGCTGGCCCACGGCGTTCGAGCCGCCCTTGGCCAGGGCCTGCATGGTTTCGCGCACGGTGCCCAGATAGTCTTCGGGCAGGTAGCGGGAATCGGTACGCGGATAGGTAAGCGCCTTGTGGCGTTCGTACAGGGTCTGGGCCAGGGCCAGCGTGGTCTTGGCCGAAAAGCCGAAGCGCCCGTTGGCCTCGCGCTGCAGCGAGGTCAGGTCGTACAGGGCGGGCGATGCCTGCGTGGACGGCTTGGATTCTTCGGTGACGTTGCCGGGCTGCTGGCGGCAGGCCGCCACCACGCTCTGCGCGGCGGCCTGCGACCACAGGCGCGATTCGCGCTTTTCGGGGTCGCGCTCGTCGCGCTTGAACTCCGGGTCGATCCAGCGGCCCTGGTACAGGCCCGCGGCGGCCACGAAGGTGGCGTGCACTTCCCAGTAATCGCGCGGCACGAATGCGCGGATGCGCGCCTCGCGTTCGGCCACGATGGCCAATGTGGGCGTCTGCACGCGCCCCACCGGGGTCTTGAAGAAACCGCCGTCCTTGCTGTTGAAGGCCGTCATGGCGCGGGTGCCGTTGATGCCGACCAGCCAGTCGGCCTCGGCGCGCGAGCGCGCGGCGGCTTCAAGCGGCTTGAGCTGTTCGTCGTCGCGCAGGTTCTCGAACGCTTCACGGATCGCGGCCTGCGTCATGGATTGCAGCCACAGACGGCGTATGGGTTTCTTTACCCCCGCATACTGGACGATATAGCGGAAGATCAGTTCGCCCTCGCGGCCCGCGTCACAGGCGTTGATCAGCGAATCGACGTCTTTGCGCTTGGCCAGCTTGACCAGCAGCTTCAGGCGTTCGGCCGAGCGCTTGTCTGCGGGCCCCAGTTCGAATTCCGGCGGAATTACGGGCAGGTGAGTGAAGCTCCATTTTCCCTTGACCGGATCGTTGGGCGCGACAAGACCGAGCAAATGCCCGATACTGGAAGCGAGCACGTAACGTTCGCTTTCAAAATAGTCGCCCTCGCGCGCGAAGCCTCCGAGGGCGCGTGATATATCAAGGGCTACCGAGGGCTTCTCGGCAATAATCAACGTTTTGCTCATGGGTATCCAGTGGCGGTAGACCCGCCGGTGTAGCGCGGATAATACGAGGGGAGATTCGCCGCATGCAAGTCGGGGCTACAGGCCAGGCGGGTTCGGAACTGCACGCATGGCGGCAATTTTTGGGCCGCACCACGCTTTGGCTGGCCGTATGGCTGCTGGGCAGCGCCGTGATCTGCTGGGTAGCCGCCAACTGGCCGGACATGTCCAAGACGCAGCGCTTTGCCGGTGCGCAGGCGCTATTGGCCGGGTGCGTGCTGGCCGCAGCGTGGGCAGGTTGGCGCCTGCGGTCCAGCGGCGGCGCGCGCCGGCACGCGCCCGGCGCGCTGCTGACCCTGGGCGGTCTGTTGCTGGGCGCGTTGCTGGCCTTGCTGGGCCAGTCTTACCAGACGGGCGCCGACACCTGGGAACTCTTTGCCTGGTGGGCCGCGCTATTGTTGCCCTGGGCGCTGGTGGCAGCCAGCCAGGCAGTCTGGCTGCTATGGATAGCGGTCGTCAATATTGCGGCGCTGCTCTATTTGCAGCAATCGCCCAGCCCATTCTGGTGGAACCTCGACGCCAGCATACCTGCCCTGACGCTGGCCGCGCTCAATCTGACGATGCTGGCGGTGTGGGAATGCGCCGCGTGGCGTTGGCGGGCCGACACCCGCGTGGGGCCGCGCGCGCTGGCCGCGCTGGTCATCGGCATCCTGGTCTTCAGCCTGACGTTCGGCGGCTCGGTGCTGTACGAGCTGGGCTCGATCAGGGGCGCAGCGTGGCTGGCCGTCACCCTGGGCCTGGGCTACTACTACCACCGCGGCCGGCGTGACCTGCTTATCCTGGCCATGCTGGCCGCCGGCGTCATCTGCGTGACGATGCACCTGGCGGGCGAATGGCTGTTCCGCCTGGAACCGGGGCCTTGGGCCATTCTGCCCCTGGCGGGGCTCCTGATGGCCGAAGCCGTGTGGGCGGCGCGTTGGCTGCGCCGCCTGGCCGCCCGGCCGCCGACGGGCCGCGCGCTGGCCGACGCCGAACCGGCGGGGGCTTCGGCGGGCAACGCCGTGGCGCCCCCGGTTTTGGGCAGTCCCGTGGCCGAAGTGGCCGAACCCGCGGAACCGCCGCGCCTCGAGCCCGCCTGGTATGTGCAGGGCCTGCTGGGCCTGAGCGCCTGGCTGAGCACCCTGCTGCTGCTGGTTTTTCTGGCTGTTTCGGGCCTGGTGCAGACGCTGCAGGGCGCCCTGGTGGTGGGGCTGGTGCTTTGCGCCGGCGCGGTGGCCGTGCTGCGCACCGATGCGGGGCCTTTCTGGCGCCAGTGCGCCACGGCCCTGGGCTTTGCAGGCCAGATCCTGGTCGCGTTCGGCCTTTCCGACTCGGCATCGCTGTCCAGCGCCTGCGCCTTCGTACTGTTGCTGGGGGCGGCCGTATATGCCTTGGCGCCAGACGCGCTGTTGCGGTTCCTGAGCGCCTGGATGGTTGCGCTGGCGCTGGCCGGGCTCATCTGGTTGGGGCTGGTGCCTGGCCTTATGAGCAACGACCTGCTCGAAATGTGGCTCGATTTCGACACCTTGCAAGCCACCTTCGTGTGGCTGCCTGTGGCGGTGGCGGGCGGCTGGACAGCCGCGGCCGCTTTCTGCGTCGGGCATCGTCTGGCGCGCACGCGCCCGAATCTGCTGCTGCCGCTGGCCTGGGCATTCGTGCTTGCGGTGCAAAGCATGGTGTGGCTGGCCGGCGGCACGACCCTGGCGCAGTTGCCCGTCATCTGGGAAGCCAACCGGGTGGCCGCGATGCTGACGGTGGCAGGCGTGCTGTTGCCGGTGGGCAGCGCCCTGGCCGTATTGTGGCCGCGTCGGCACGCGCTGACCGCGGGGGTGATGTGGGGGGTGCCCCTGGCCTTGCTGGTGCTGGCACTGTTCTGGCTGCCCAGCCCGGGCATCGCCTTCGCGCTGGCCTGGATGTTGCTGGGCTTTGGCCTGAACCGGCGGCATCTGGCCGTTTTTGGCGGCCTGAGCCTGCTGGTCTATCTGCTTATCTATTATTACCAGCTGCAGGTGCCGCTGCTCGACAAGGCGCTGTGGCTGGGCGGGGCCGCCGTGCTTCTGTTCCTGCTGCGCGCCCTGCTGTGGCTGGTGCCTCGCCTGACCCGCACGGCGCCGCCCACCGAGCAGGCCGTGGCCGACCCGCCGGGCGCGGCATTGCGCTGGCGTACGGCCGTGGTGCTGAGCGGCCTGGTGCTTGCGCTCGGGTTCGTCAATACCGCGATCTGGCAACGCGAGGGACTGCTGGCCACGGGCCGCGTGGCCATCCTGGAACTGGCGCCGGTGGATCCGCGTTCGTTGATGCAGGGCGACTACATGGCCTTGCGCTTTGCCGCCGGCGACGAGGTCATGCAGCGGTTCGCTGCGCACACGCCGGGCAAGCCCCTGCTCGACGGCTATGTCGTGTTGGTGCCGGACGGCAAAGGCGTGGCGCAGGTGGCGCGCATCCAGCCGCAGGCGCAACCGCAGGCCGCCAACGAAATCGCCCTGCGCTACCGCATGCGGGGCGGCCAGGTGCGCATCGTCACCAACGCGTACTTCTTTCCCGAAGGGCAGGCCGAACGTTACGAGTCGGCGCGGTATGGCGAAGTTCGGGTGGGCAAAGACGGCACGGGGCTGCTGGTGCGCATGCTCGGGGCGGATCTGCAGCCGCTGTAGGGGCGCCGCGCTACCGCGCGGCCTGTGGCCCGTAGCGCGCCGACCAGCGGGCGGTGGCTGCCGCCAGGAATTCGCCTGGCGTCGCGGCCTGCAAGGGCGCAAAATCCAGCGCCTGCCAGGCCTGGGCCAGCATGGCCAGCGGCCGGGCCGTGTCGATGGCCGGCGCGCCGTTCTGTTTCGATAACTTCAGCCCGCTTTGGGGGTCGGTTACCAACGGCACGTGCATGACGCGCGGCGGCCCCGCGCCCAGCAGCCGGGCCAGGATACGCTGGCGAGCCGTGGAACTGAGCAGGTCGGCGCCGCGCACGACGTCGGTGACGCCCTGCTCGGCGTCATCCACCACGACCGCCAGCTGGTAGGCCCACAGGCCATCGGCACGCCTGAGCACGAAGTCGCCCACGGCGCGGGCCACGTCCTGTTGCTGCGGCCCCAGCCATCGGTCGGTAAAGTGTTCGCAACCCGGCGGCACGCGCAGCCGCCATGCGCGGGCCTGTCGGCCAGGGGGCAGGCCATGCCGGCAGGTACCGGGATACGGGCGCTCGCCGTCGGTGACGGTGCCCGGCCCGCGCAGCGATGAATCGGCGATTTCCCGCCGCGTGCAGCCGCACCCATAGACCAGGCCTTGCGAGGCAAGCCTGTCGAAGGCGCGCTGGTAGGCGTCGCCACGCCGTGACTGCCACCAGATGTCGCCATCCCAGTGCAGTTCCAGGCGGCGCAGTTGCTGCATGATGGTTTCGGCGGCGCCCGCGACGGTGCGCGGGGAATCGACATCTTCGATGCGCAGCAGCCAGCGGCCGCCATGCGCGCGCGCATCCAGCCAGCTGGCCAGGGCGGCTACCAGCGAACCCAGGTGCAGCGGCCCGCTAGGGCTGGGGGCGAAGCGACCTACGTAGTTCACGGCTCAGTGGAGCCTGCGCACACCATCGTCGTCGAGCAGTTCTTCGAGAACCAGGTTGTCGATTTCGGCTTCCTGGCTCCAGAGGACCATCAGGGCGATGATCTTGATCTTGGCCAGCGATACCGGGGTTTCCGGCGCTGCCAGGGCGCGGTCGATGACGATTTCGCGCAATGGCGCCGGCAGCACGCCGGCCGATTCGAGAAATGCGATGAACCCGATGGATTCGGTGCCGAGCTGCTGGTATTCGGAGTCGGTGTAGATACGGACGCCGGAGCTGGGAGCCTGGGCGAGATCGACGCAGCGTTCGGTGGTTTCGGCCAGGCCATAAAGCCAGCCCAGCGCGTCGTCGATGTCATCGTGCTCGAAGCCGGCGGCAGCAAGGCGTTTGGCGAGAACGTCGGCCGCGGGACAGGCTTGCGGCGTGTAGTAGTTTTCGAACAAATAGACGAGGATATCGAACATATGGCGCATTGTCGTGCCGGTTTGCACAGTCGGCCCGCATATCGGCAAACCAGCAAACGTGAATTTAACTGTACGCTGAAACGTCATCCGGGGCAACTTCACCCTACCGGGTTGGCGATATACAACGGAAGGCGCGCTCCCGGCCCGCAATCGAGGCGGCCGCCGCAGCGGCGGATACACTAAACCGCAATGAAACACCCAGTGGGCGTCTGTCCTGGCGCCACGCATGTTCGTACGAAAAAGGAACGCACATTCATGGCTGTCCACCCTTCGGTATCCGTCCCCGGTTTGATTCCTGCTGCGGCGGCGGGCGACCCGCTGGCCCGGGTCGACACGCCCAGCCTGGTGCTGGACCTGGACGCCTTCGAACACAACCTGCGGGCGATGCAGGCCTGGGCCGACCGCCACGGCGTGCGCCTGCGCCCGCACGCCAAGGCGCACAAGTGCCCGGAAATTGCGCGACGGCAGCTGGCCCTGGGCGCCCGCGGCATCTGCTGCCAGAAGGTCAGCGAGGCGGTTCCGTTCGTGGCGGCGGGCATCGATGACGTGCACATCAGCAACGAAATCGTCGGGCCGGCCAAGCTGGCGCTGCTGGCGCAACTGGCGCGCGCGGCCCGCGTCAGCGTGTGCGTGGACGACGCCGGCAACCTGGCCGATATTTCCGCCGCCATGACACAGGCCGGGGCCCAGGTCGAAGTGCTGGTCGAGATCGATGTCGGACAGGGCCGTTGCGGCGTTCCGGATGTGGCCGAAGCCGTGGCGCTGGCGCGGCGCGTGCAGGATCTGCCCGGTGTGAGCTTCGGAGGCTTGCAGGCCTATCACGGGTCGGCGCAGCATGTGCGCAGCCACGCCGGACGCGCCGAGGCGGCCTCGCGCGCGGCCCGCCTGGCGGCCGAGTGCGCGCGCGCGCTGCGTTCGGCCGGCATCCCGTGCGACCGCATTACCGGCGCGGGTACGGGCAGCGCGGAATTCGATGCGGCGTCGGGCGTGTACACAGAGCTGCAAGCGGGCTCGTACGCGTTCATGGATGGCGACTACGGCGCCAACGACTGGTCGGGGCCGTTGGCTTTCCGCCACAGCCTTTACCTGCTGGCTACGGTCATGAGCCGGCCCGTGGCGGGCCGGGCGGTGGTGGATGCGGGGCTTAAGTCCACCACCATTGAAAGCGGCTTGCCCCGCGTGGCCGGCCGCGACGGCTTGCGCTATATAGCCGCCAACGACGAACACGGCGTGCTGGAAGTCGCCGCCGATGCGAACGTGCGGCTGGGCGATACGTTGCTGCTGGTGCCCGCTCACGTCGATCCCACCTTCAACCTGCACGATACCCTGGTGGCCTATCGCGACGGCGTGGTCGAGGGCATCTGGGACATCGCCGCGCGCGGGCTGAGCCGCTAAGGCGGCGTACGGCGCGGGCGCCGGCCCGCCCGCGGCCGCCATACGGTGCTAAATTGCAGGTTTTCCACCCCCCTTGTTTCCCTATTCCGCAGGAACCGCCATGGAATTCAGCCAGTTCAACGTCAATGCCCTCATGGAGATCACCGCTCGCCCGGACCTGGTGTTCGTGCGAGGCCAGGGCTCCTGGCTGGAGGATCACACGGGCAAGCGATACCTGGATTTCGTGCAGGGTTGGGCGGTGAACACGCTGGGCCACTGCGCGCCGGAAATGAAGCGCGCGCTGGTCGAGCAGGCCGACAAGCTGATGAACCCGTCGCCCGCGTTCTATAACGCGCCGTCGATCGAACTGGCCCAGCGGCTGACGGGCGCGTCGTGCTTTGATCGCGTGTTCTTTGCCAACAGCGGCGCCGAGGCCAACGAAGGCGCCATCAAGCTGGCGCGCAAGTGGGGGCGCGTCAAGCGCAATGGCGCCTACAAGATCATCACGATGAACCACGGCTTTCATGGCCGCACGCTGGCCACCATGTCGGCTTCCGGCAAGCCGGGCTGGGACACGATGTATGCGCCGCAGGTCGAAGGCTTTCCGAAGGCCGAACTCAACGACCTGGATTCGGTGCGCGCGCTGATCGACAACCAGACCGTGGCCATCATGCTCGAGCCGGTGCAGGGCGAGTCGGGCGTGGTTCCGGCCACCCCCGAGTTCATGAAGGGCCTGCGCCAATTGGCCGACGAGCACCAGCTGCTGCTTATCGTCGACGAAGTGCAGACCGGCATGGGCCGCACGGGCAAGCTCTTCGCCTACCAGCATTTCGACGTTGTGCCCGACATCATGACGCTGGCCAAAGGCATCGGCGGCGGCGTGCCGCTGGCCGCGCTGCTCGCCCGCGAGGAAGTCTGCGTGTTCGCGCACGGCGACCAGGGCGGCACCTATAACGGCAACCCGCTGATGGCCGCCGTGGGCGTGGCCGTGTTCGACACGCTGGCCTCGCCGGGCTTCATGGATACCATGCGCGCCCGCAGCCAGCAGCTGTCGGAAGGCTTGCTGGCCTTGTCGTCCAAGCGCGGCCTGCGCGGCGAACGCGGCATGGGCCTGTTGCGCGCCCTGATCCTGGACCGCGACGACGGCCCCGCCATTGTCGACGCGGCGCGTAACCTGGCGCCGCAAGGCCTGCTGCTGAACGCGCCGCGCGGCAACCTGCTGCGCTTCATGCCTGCATTGAACGTCACCGAGGCAGAGATCGAGACGATGCTGTCGCAACTCGACGGCGTGATCGGCGCGTTGCGCAAATAACCGCCTGCCCGCATGGCACGGGGCCCGGCTGGCTTGCTGTCAGCCGGGCCCTTTTGTTTCGTCCAGCGCCGCCGCCTGGCTGCGCAGGATGTACTTCTGTATCTTGCCGGTGGCGGTCTTGGGTAGCGGGCCGAACACGACGGTGCGCGGCACCTTGAAGCGCGCGAGCTGAGCCCGGCAGTGGTTCACGATATCTTCCGCCGAGCATGACGCGCCTTCTTTCAGGGTGACGAAGGCGCAGGGCGTTTCGCCCCAGGCAGGATCGGGGCGCGCGACCACCGCCGCCTCCAGGACGGCGGGATGCCGGTACAGCACGCTTTCGACTTCCACGGTCGAGATGTTCTCGCCGCCGGAGATCACGATGTCTTTGGCGCGGTCCTTGATTTCGATGTAGCCGTCCGGGTGCAGCACGCCCAGGTCGCCGGAATGGAACCAGCCGCCGGCGAAGGCTTCGGCCGTGGCCGCCGGGTTGTGCAGGTATCCCTTCATCAGGGTGTTGCCGCGCAGCACGATCTCGCCCAGCGATTTGCCATCGGCGGGCACCGGCCGCAGTTGCGCATCGACCACCTGCACATCCTCGACGTTCAGCTTGCGCACGCCGATGCGGGCCTTGAGCGCGGCGCGCTCGGCCAGCGGCAGCCCGTCCCATTCATCGTGCCAGGCACAGCTGACCGAAGGACCGTACGTTTCTGTCAGGCCGTACAGGTGCGTGACCGTCACGCCCAGTTGCTCCATGGCTTCGATAACGGCCGCCGGGGGCGCGGCCCCGCCGGTAAGCGCGTGCACGGGATGTGCGGCGCGATGCTGTACCTCGGCCGGCGCGTTGACCAGCATATTCAGCACCACGGGCGCGGCACAGAAGTAGCCGACATGGTGGCGCCGGATGGCCGAGAAGATGGCCGCCGGCTCGACCCGCCGCAGGCAGACGCTGGTGCCGGCAAGCGCGGCAAGCGTCCAGGGAAAGCACCAGCCGTTGCAATGGAACATCGGCAAGGTCCACAGGTACACGGCGTGGGGCGGCATGCCGCAAGCCAGTACGTTGCCGGTGGCGTTGAGGTAAGCGCCCCGATGGTGGTAGACCACGCCCTTTGGGTTGCCCGTCGTGCCCGACGTGTAGTTCAGGCAGATGCTCTGCCACTCGTCTGCAGGCCAGTCCCATGGCGCGTCGGGCGCGTGCGCGCCGAGCCACGCTTCGTATTCCGCGTCGCCGAAGTCGCCGTGGCTGCCGGTGAATTCCGTGTCTTCGATGCGCACCACTCGCGGCGGCGCCGCCATGCGGGACCACACGTCGCGGACCAGGTCGGCGTATTCGCTGTCGTACAACAGGACCTTGGCCCCGCCGTGCTCAAGAATGAACGCCAGCGTGGCCGCGTCCAGCCGCGTGTTCAGCGCGTTGAGCACCGCGCCGGCCATGGGCACGCCGAAGTGTGCCTCATACAGCGCAGGCACATTGGGCGCGAGTACGGCCACCACGTCGCCCGGCTGTACGCCCCATGCGCGCAGCGCCGCGGCCATCTGCCGACAGCGTGCGCGGGTGTCATGCCAGCTTTGGCTGCGTTCGCCATGCACCAGCGCGGGACGTTGCGGATACACATCGGCCGACCACTGCAGAAATCCGAGCGGCGTCAGCGCCACGTGGTTGGCGGCATTGCGGGGCAGGTCATCGTGCGGGGTGGCTGTCATAAGCGCCTCTCAAGCGTGACGGGCGTCTTCGCGGCAGGCGGCCTGCCATCCCAGCTCGGCCAACGGAGCCACGCGCGCGCCCATTTCCAGGGCGTCGGGGGCGGCCGCGTTGCCGGCGCGCGCGCGTGCGTATACGCCCTGCAGAATCGCGGCGATGCGAAAGAAACTGTAGGCCAGGTAAAAATCCCAGTTCGCCGGCGCCGCGATGCCGCGCGCATCGCAATACGCGGCCACAAAGCCTGCCTCGTCCGGAATGCCAAGCGCCTGCAGATCCAGCCCTCCGATGCCGCGCCATAACTGTGGCGGAATACGCCAGCACATACAGTGATACGCCAGGTCGGCAAGAGGATGCCCCAATGTGGAGAGTTCCCAATCGAGCAGGGCGATGGCGCGCGGCGCGTCGGCGTCGAACACCAGGTTGTCGATGCGGTAGTCGCCGTGCACCAGACACACCTGGCCGTCGTCGGGGGGCAGGCGCCGGGGCAGCCAGTCCATCAGCGCGTCCATGGCCGCAACAGCGCCTGTGGCAGTGTCGCGATACTGCCGCGTCCAGCGGGCTACCTGGCGGGCGTAGTAATCGCCCGCGCGGCCATAATCGGCCAGCCCGATATCGCCGGGCGCCACCGTGTGCAAGGTGGCCAGCACCTTGCCGGCTTCTGCGTAGATGGCGCGGCGTTGAGCGGGCGCCAGGCCGGGCAATGCCGGGTCCATGAACACCCGGCCCTGCGCGTAGCTCATCAAATAAAAGGGTGTGCCGATCACCGTGCGGTCATCGCAATAGTGCAGCATGCGCGGCACCGGCACGGCGGTGCCGGACAGCGCATTCATGACTCGGTATTCCCTGTCGATGGCATGCGCCGAGGGCAGCAGCGTGCCGGGCGGCTGCTTGCGCAGCACGCGCACGCCGGTGTCGTCGTGCAGCACGTAGGTGGGATTGGACTGGCCGCCCGACAGCGGCCGCACCCGCAGGCTGGCGGCATGGCCCAGCCCGTGCGCCTGCAGATAGCCCGCGAGCGCAGGCAGCCAGTCCGGCTGCGTCGGCGATGCTTGGCCCTGCGGGGTCATACCAGCGCCTTGCGCGGCGCTCCGGCATCGTCCCAGCGCCAGAACGCGTCGCCTTCGTCCATCAAGTAACGGGCCAGCACCATCTTGTGCACTTCGGACGCGCCGTCGACCAGGCGCGCCTGGCGTGCGTAGCGGTATATCCATTCAAGCGGCGTGTCTTTCGAATAGCCGCGCGCGCCGTTCAATTGCAACGCCGTATCGACCACCTTGTGCAGGGTTTCCGACACGACGATCTTGGCCATGGAGATCTCTTTGCGCGCGTAGTCGCCCTGGTCCAGTCGCACGGCGGCGCGCATGGTAAGCAGGCGGCCGATCTCAATCTGCATGGCGGCGTCGCCCAGCAGCCATTGCACGCCTTCGCGTTGGGCGAGTGTCTGGCCGAAGCTGCTGCGCCGGCCCACGTACTCTACGGCGATTTCCATCGCCCGGCGCGCCAGTCCCAGCCAGCGCATGCAGTGCGTCAGCCGCGCCGGACCGAGCCGGATCTGCGTCAGCTTCAGGCCGTCGCCGACTTCCATCAGGCGGTTTTCGTCGGGGATTTCCAATCCGTCGAAGACCAGTTCGCAGTGCCCGCCATGTTCTTCCGGGCCCATGATGGGGATGCGGCGTTCGATGCGCCAGCCGGGCTGGTCGGCATCGAACAGGAATGCGCTCAGGCCCTTGCGCGGGTCATCGGATGTACGCGCGATCAGGATAAAGTGCCGTGCCGCGCCAGCGCCGGTAATGAACCACTTGCGGCCGTGGATCACCCACTTGTCTGCTTTGCGGGTGGCAGTGGTGCGCATCATGGATGGGTCTGATCCGCTGCCCGGATGCGGTTCGGTCATGACAAACGACGACCGGACCTTGCCATCGATAATGGGCTGCAGCCAACGGGCTTTCTGGTCCGGGCGCGCGACCTGGGCCAGCACGCGCATGTTGCCGTCGTCCGGCGCAGCGGCGTTGAACGCCACCGGGCCGAATATCGACCGGTTCATCTCTTCATAGCACGCGGCCAGGCCTGTGATGGGCAACCCTTGCCCGCCCAGTTCGCGAGGCATCTGCAAGGCCCACAGCCCCGCTTCGCGTACCTTGGCGCGCGCGTCCTGCAGCGCGGCTTCGGAGATGTTCTCGTGCTCATCGTAGTTGGCGCGGTCGGCTTCCAGCGGAATCAGGTGCGCGTCGACCAGGCGGCGCACGCGCTGGCGGTAATTATCGATTTCGGGGGGCAGGGAAAAGTCCATGCACAGTCTCCAGGTGCCGCGACGGCGGCAATGAGCTTGTTGTCAGAGGCTGCTGACCAGGTGGCCGCCGTCCACATCGACGACCGATCCGGTCATGTAGGCCGAGGCGTTCGATGCCAGCAACAGCAAAGGGCCATCCAGGTCGGCGGGCCGGCCCAGCCGGCGCTGCGGTATGCGTTTGATCAGCGCCTGGCCGGCCGGCGATTCGAAAAAATCGCGGTTGAGATCAGTGGCAACATAGCCTGGCGCCAAGGCGTTGACCCGAATGCCGTAGCGCGCCCATTCGAGCGCCAGCGCGCGCGTCAGGTGCAGCAGGCCCGCCTTGGCCGCCGCATAGGGCGCCACGTGCGAGGCGACGCGCTGCCCCAGGATGGACGCGATATTGATGATGACGCCCTGGCGTTCGCCCGCCCTGAAATGATGGGCGGCCGCCTGCGCCACGCGCCAGGCGCCATTGAGATTGGTGTCGACGAGATCTGTCCAGCCGGCCTCGGAAATATCCAGCGCGGGCTGGCTCAGCGCGATGCCGGCGTTGTTGACGATGACGTCCAGCGGGCCGAGTGCGTCCGCGGCCGTTTCGAGGGCGGCGCGCACGCTGTCTGCCTGCGTCACGTCCAGCTTGACGGCGCACGCCACGCCGCCCGCCCGTCGTATGCCGGCGGCGAGTTCCTCGCCCAGCTCGACGCGGCGGCCGCACAGCGCCACGCGCATGCCGGCCCGCGAAAGCACGCCGGCAAAATGCAGTCCCAGGCCGCTATACGCGCCCGTGATCAATGCCGTCTTCGACTGCAAGTCCTCGAACATCCACTCCCCCTACCTCGGTCTGCTGCCGCGCTACGGGGGTGCCGTTGAGCCGGCACCTCGGACCTTAAACGTACCATAGCCGGGCGGCCGGGGCCGGCGGCTCGCGCGCCTAGCCGATGGCGACCAGTTCCGCGCCTTCTGTCACCTGGTCGCCCACGGCATAGAACAGCTCCTGAACCTTGCCGTCGGCCGGCGCAGAAATGGTGTGTTCCATCTTCATGGCTTCCATGACCAGCAATGGTTGGCCCTTGGATACGGTATCGCCGGCCTGCACGGCGATCGAGATGATCTTGCCGGGCATGGGGGCCGTCAGCCCGCCGCCATGCTCGGCCGAGTCGTCCTGCGCATGCGCCAGCGCGTCGTACAAGCCGAGCGATTGCACGCTGCCGTCGCGGAACACGTGTGCCGTGCCCGCGTTCATGACGACGGTGCCCACGCTTTCGCGGCCGTCCAGCGAAACGCGCAGCCGGTAGGCCAGGTTGGGGTTGGCGCTGGGCTGGGCGTGCCAGGCAAACGCCTGGCTGCGGCCATCGATCTGCAGGAACCACGCCTGCCCTTCGCGCGTTACGGCAACGTCACGCAGCGTGTCGCCGTCCTGCCACTGAACCGCCTGGCGATAGCGGCCGGCCACGCGCCAGCCGTCGCGCACATTCCATGGGTCGGCGTCCTGCCTGGCGCCCGCGGGCGCAGACCGGGCGAGCCCCTGGCCCACCAGCGCCGCGGCGGTGGCCAGCGCCAGCGCGACCGTGTCGGCAGCCGCCGGGGGCGGCAGCAGTGTTTCGCGGCGGCGCTCGATCAGGCCCGTATCAAGGTCGGCCGAAGCGAACGCCTCGTCCTGCATCAGCCGCGTCAGGAACGCCACGTTCGTCTGCACGCCCACGACATGCGTGTGCGCCAGCGCCTGGATCATGCGCGCGCGCGCCTGGTCGCGGTCGGCGCCATGCACGATCAGCTTGGCGATCATGGGATCGTAGTACGGCGTGATGCCGTCGCCCATGCGCACCCCGCCATCGACACGTACGTCGCCGTTGGAAAATGCCGCGTGCGGCGGAAGCTCCAGGTAGGCCAGCTTGCCGATCGAAGGCAGGAAGCCCTTATCGGGGTTCTCTGCATAGATGCGCGCTTCGATGGCGTGGCCCTGGATGCGCAGGTCTTGCTGCGCGGCCGGCAAAGGCTGCCCCGCCGCAACGCGCAACTGCCATTCCACCAGGTCGTGTCCGGTGATCATCTCGGTGACCGGGTGTTCTACCTGCAGGCGCGTGTTCATTTCCATGAAATAAAAACGGCCGTCGGGTTCGGCGATGAATTCCACCGTGCCCGCGCCCACATATCCCACCGCGCGCGCGGCCGCCACGGCGGCCTCGCCCATGGCCTGGCGGCGCTCGGGGGTCATGCCGGGAGCGGGGGCTTCTTCGATGACTTTCTGGTGGCGCCGCTGCACCGAACAATCGCGCTCGAACAGGTAGACGCAATTGCCGTGTGTGTCGGCGAACACCTGGATTTCGATGTGGCGCGGCTTCTGCAGGTAACGCTCGATCAATACGCGGTCGTCGCCAAAGCTCGATGCCGCCTCGCGCTGGCAGGAAGCCAGCGCGTCCGCGAATGCGTCGGCCGATTCGACCACGCGCATGCCTTTGCCGCCGCCGCCGGCGCTTGCCTTGATCAGCACCGGGTAGCCGATGGCATCGGCTTGCGACTTCAGGAAGTTCGGGTCCTGGTTGTCGCCATGGTAGCCGGGCACCAACGGCACGCCGGCCTTCTCCATCAACGCCTTGGCGGCGGACTTGCTGCCCATCGCGGCGATGGCCGCGGCGGGCGGCCCCACGAACGCGATGCCGGCCTCGGCGGCGGCCCGCGCGAAGGCTTCGTTCTCGGACAGAAAGCCGTAGCCCGGGTGGATGGCCTGCGCGCCGGTATCGCGCGCGGCCTGCAGGATCGCGTCGGCGCGCAGGTAGCTGGCGCGCGGCTCCGGTCCGCCGATGTGTATGGCCACGTCGCACGCCGCGACGTGGCGCGCGCCGGCGTCCGCGTCGGAATAGACGGCGACCGTGCGAATGCCCATGCGGCGAGCGGTGGCGGCGACGCGGCAGGCGATTTCACCGCGGTTGGCAATCAGCAAAGTATCGAACATCGGTGTCATCCAGTCTGGAAGGCTTCGTCAAGTTGGCGGCGTTGGGGGCGCAGCGGCGTGCGCTACATGCGGAACACGCCAAAGCGCGTGTCGTCGATGGGCGCGTTCAGCGCCGCCGACAGGCCCAGCGCCAACACCCGGCGTGTATCGGCCGGCGCGATGATGCCGTCGTCCCACAGGCGCGCGGTGGCGTAGTACGGATGGCCTTCTCGTTCGTACTGTGCGCGTATCGGCGCCTTGAAAGCCTCTTCTTCTTCGGCCGACCATTTGCCGCCCTTGGCCTCGATGCCGTCGCGGCGCACGGTGGCCAGCACGCTGGCAGCCTGTTCGCCGCCCATGACCGATATGCGCGCATTGGGCCACATGAACAGCATGCGCGGCGCATAAGCGCGCCCGCACATGCCGTAGTTGCCGGCGCCGAACGAGCCACCTATCAGCACCGTGAACTTGGGCACGTTGGCCGTGGCCACCGCGGTTACCATCTTGGCGCCGTGCCGGGCAATGCCTTCGTTTTCGTACTTGCGCCCGACCATGAAGCCGGTGATGTTCTGCAGGAACACCAGCGGGATCTTGCGCTGTGCGCACAGCTCAATGAAGTGCGCGCCCTTTTGCGCCGATTCCGAAAACAGGATGCCGTTGTTGGCTACTATGCCCACCGGCATGCCGTGGATGTGCGCGAACCCGGTAACCAGGGTGGTGCCAAAGCGCGCCTTGAATTCGTCGAAGTCCGAGCCGTCGACGATGCGCGCGATGATCTCGCGCACATCGTAGGGTTTGCGGGTGTCGGCGGGGATGATGCCGTTGAGTTCGGCAGGGTCGTAGCGGGGTTCGCGCACGGGCGCCAGCGCCAGCTGCGCGGGCTTGGACCGGTTCAGACGCGCCACGGCGTTGCGCGCCAGCTGCAGCGCGTGCAGGTCGTTGGCCGCCAGATGGTCTGCCACGCCGGACAGGCGCGTATGCACGTCGCCGCCGCCGAGATCTTCGGCGCTGACGACTTCGCCGGTGGCGGCCTTTACCAGCGGTGGGCCGCCCAGGAAAATCGTGCCCTGGTTGCGCACGATAATGGACTCATCGCTCATGGCGGGCACGTATGCCCCCCCGGCAGTGCATGAACCCATTACCACTGCGATCTGCGCGATGCCCTGCGAGGACATCACCGCCTGGTTATAGAAAATGCGTCCGAAGTGGTCGCGGTCGGGAAAGACCTCGTCTTGCTGCGGCAGGTTGGCGCCGCCCGAATCGACCAGGTACACGCACGGCAGCCGATTCTGCGCCGCGATTTCCTGGGCGCGCAGATGCTTCTTGACCGTCATCGGGTAATAGGTGCCGCCCTTGACCGTGGCATCGTTGCACACGATGACGCACTCGGTGCCCGCGATGCGCCCGATGCCCGTGATGATGCCTGCGCCCGGCGCCGCGCCGTCATACATGTCGTAAGCCGCCATGGGTGACAGCTCCAGGAACGGGCTGCCCGGATCGATGAGCCGTTCGACGCGTTCGCGCGGCAGCAGCTTGCCGCGCGCCACGTGCTTGGCGCGCGCAGCTTCGCCGCCGCCCAGCGCCGCCTGTTCCAGCTGGCGCGCCAGGTCGTCCAGCTGCGCCTGCATGGCGCGCGCGTTGTCGGCGTAGTCTTGCGAACGCGGGTTGATGCGGGATTCGATCGTGGGCATGGAGATTCTTTTCCTATGCGTGCCTGGCGCCCGGGCGGGCGCAGGACATCATCCGGTTTCGGTGTTGTTGTGGGCGCCTGGCCCCTGCGGGAGCCAGGCGCCGATGCCCCAGGGGCCTAGAGCATTTCAATGGCCATGGCCACGGCTTCGCCGCCGCCGATGCACAGCGTGGCCACGCCGCGCTTGCCGCCGGTCTTGCGCAGCGCGCCCACCAGCGTGGCCACCAGGCGTGCGCCCGATGCGCCGATGGGGTGGCCCAGCGCCGTAGCGCCCCCGTGCATGTTGACCTTCTCGTGCGGCAGGTCGAAATCTTTCATGGCGGCCATGGTGACCACCGCGAACGCTTCGTTGATTTCGTAAAGGTCTACGTCTTGGGCATTCCAGCCGGTCTTGGTGAACAGGTTCTTCAGCGCGCCGACCGGGGCGGTGGTGAACCAGCCGGGTTCCTGGGAATGCTGGCTGTGGGCCACGATGCGGGCCAGCGGCTGCAGGCCCAGTTCCTGCGCGGTGGACGCGCGCATCAGCACCATGGCGGCCGCGCCGTCGGAAATCGACGAGGCATTCGCGGCGGTTACCGTGCCGTCTTTCTTGAAGGCGGGCTTCAGGGTGGGGATTTTTTCCGGCATGGCCTTGGCGGGAGCCTCGTCGGTATCAACCACGGTGTCGCCCTTGCGCCCGGCCACGGTGACCGGCGCGATTTCCCACTTGAAGCTGCCGTCTTCGGTGGCCGCGCGCGCGCGGCGCAGCGATTCAAGGGCAAAAGCGTCTTGCTGCTCGCGCGTGAATTCGTACTTGGTGGCGCAGTCTTCCGCGAACACGCCCATGGCCTTGCCGCGGTCGTAGGCGTCTTCGAGACCATCGAGCGCCATGTGGTCGTACACGGTGGCGTGGCCATACCGGTATCCCTGGCGGCCCTTGAGCATGAGGTAGGGCGCATTGCTCATGCTTTCCTGGCCGCCGGCCACCACGATGCGCGCCGAACCGGCCGACAGCAAGTCGTGGCCGAACATTGCGGCCTTCAGGCCCGAGCCGCACACTTTGTGAATGGTGGTGCACGCTACGCCCAGCGGCAGGCCCGCGCCCAGCGCCGCCTGGCGCGCCGGGGCCTGGCCCTGGCCGGCCTGCAGCACGTTGCCCATGATGACTTCATCGACCTGTTCGGGCTTTATGCCCGCGCGTTCGACGGCGGCCTTGATGGCTACCGAGCCCAGTTCATGGGCGGCCAGGCCCGAAAGGCTGCCCAGCATGCCGCCCATGGGGGTGCGGGCAACTGAAACAATGACGACGGGATCAGACATGATTGACTCCTGGAATGCAATAAAAGACTGGCGTTACGAAGCCGCAACGCGCTGCGGCGCGCTGCCGGGGCGCAGCCGCCTGTCAGTATCGTAAGGGAAAAACTCTTCTATCCGCCCCTGCGCCACGCGAGCCCGGCAGGCTTGCCACCACTCGGGGCGCAGCAGTTCGGCGTGGCGCCGCATGAACGCGGCGCGCACGCGCGGATCGCCCAGCAGGAAGCGTTCGAACTCTTCGGGAAATACGTCATTGGGGCCCACCGCATACCAAGGCTCGCTGGACAGCTCGGCTTCTTCGTTGGGCGCTGGCGGGATGCGGCGGAACTGCATTTCGGTCATGCGCTGGATTTCGTCGTAGTCGTAGAACACCACGCGGCCCAGGCGCGTGACGCCGAAATTCTTGTACAGCATGTCACCCGGAAAGATATTGGCAGTGGCCAGCTGGCGGATGGCATCGCCGTACTCGCGCACGGCGTGCTCCAGCAGCGGTTCCGACGCGTGCCGCAGGTAGATGTTCAACGGCGTCATGCGCCGTTCGATGTATACGTGCCGGATCACGATGGTGTCGGCGCTTTCTTCGAGCAGGCTGGGAACCTGCGTGCGCAGTTCTTCGAGCAGCGCGGCGGAAAAGCGCGCGCGAGGCAGCGCCACTTGCGAATATTCCCAGGTATCGGCCATGCGGCCCACCCTGTCGTGCATCTTCACCATCTGGTACTTGCGCCGCACGGTGGCGTGGTCCATGCCGTCTTTCTGGATGCGGTCCTTGATGAGCTTGAACACGTACGGGTACGACGGCAACGTGAACACGCACATCACCATGCCCTTGATGCCGGGGGCGATATCGAACGCGTCGCGCGAATGTGCAAGGTGATGCAGGAAATCGCGATAGAAAAGCGTCTTGCCCTGTTTCTGCAGGCCGATCATGGTGTACAGCTCGGCCTTGGGCTTGCGCGGCAGCAGGCTCGACAGAAAGCTCACCACCGCCGCGGGCGTTTCCATGTCCACCAGAAAGTAGGCGCGCGTAAAGCTGAACAGCGTGCTCAGGTCGTCGGCGCCCAGCAGCAGCGCGTCCAGTTCGATCTGGCCGGAGGGATTGCGCGCCAGCGCCACGGCGAACGGGTGCACCGTGCTCTGGTTGATCAGGCGCCCCACGATATATGCGCCTTTGTTGCGGAAGAACAGCGTGCTCAGCACCTGCACCTGGCAATCCGAGGCCAGGCGCGGCCCGCGGTCATGCGGCCACTGCGCGCGCAGCTTGCGCACGGCGGCGCGCGCCAGCAGGCGGGCGTCGCGAGGCAGGTCTGCGTAGGCAATGGCCAGGCCAAAGTCGGCCACCATGCGGATCAGGCTCTTGCGCAGGCCCTCTGTCAGCGGGTAGTACACGCGATACGACGGCATGCGGCTGTCGAGGTAGTCCGTCGCGATGGCCGGGCGAACAAACAGAAAATCGTTATGGAAATAATCGCGGTGCAGGATGCGGCACGATACCGAATTGAAGAACGTCTCGGCGCATTCGGGCTGGCGGTGGCCGGCCAGCAGGTTGACGAACTGCTGCTTGACGTCTTGCCAGAAGCGGGTCTGCTCGGCGGTCAGGCTGGCGGCATGCTCGGGCGCGGCAGAATCGCGCAACACATGGCGCAACTGTGTCACGCATTCGCGCACCCGCATGTCGTAATACTCGATGCGCTCGCGTGATAGCTGCTGTATGCCGTGCCAGTCGCCCGACTCGAACAGGGCCTTGGCGCGCTGGGCGCTATAGCGAAACAGCGCGTAGTGGCGGTCAAAACCCGCGAGTATCTGCCGGGCGACGGCCAGCGGCTCCGGGCGGGGGGCCGGAGCCGGCTCGATGTGCTGGACGTCGCCGCTGTAGATCATGGTCCGCCGCGTCAGGCAGTCTCGGCGTAGAGTTCGCGGCCAATCAGCATGCGGCGAATTTCGCTGGTTCCGGCGCCGATTTCGTACAGCTTGGCGTCGCGCCACAGGCGTCCGGTGGGGTATTCGTTGATATAACCGTTGCCGCCCAGTATCTGCACGCCTTCGCCCGCCATCCAGGTGGCTTTTTCGGCGGTGTACAGGATCAGTGCGGCGCAGTCTTTGCGCACTTGCCGCACGTGTTCGGCGCCGAGCTGGTCCAGGTTCTTGCCCACCGCGTAGCAGAACGCGCGGCTGGCCTGCAGCGTGGTGTACATATCGGCCACCTTGCCCTGGATAAGCTGGAATTCGCCGATCGCCTGGCCGAACTGCTTGCGTTCGTGGATGTACGGCACGACCACGTCCATCACGGCCTGCATGATGCCCAACGGGCCGCCGGACAGGACCGCGCGCTCATAGTCGAGCCCGCTCATCAGCACCCGTACGCCGCCGTTGACCTGCCCCAGCACATTTTCTTCGGGGATCTCGCAATCTTCGAACACCAGTTCGCCGGTGTGGCTGCCGCGCATGCCGAGCTTGTCGAGTTTCTGCGCCACTGAAAAACCCTTGAAGGATTTTTCGACCAGGAACGCGGTGATGCCGCGCTGGTGGGCGGCCGGATCGGTCTTGGCGTACACCACCAGGGTATCGGCGTCGGGGCCGTTGGTGATCCACATTTTCGTGCCGTTGAGCACGTAGCGGTCGCCCTTTTTGTCGGCGCGCAAAGACATGCTGACCACGTCCGACCCCGCGCCGGGTTCGCTCATGGCAAGCGCCCCCACATGTTCGCCCGACACCAGCTTGGGCAGGTAGCGGGCCTTTTGCGCGGCGGTGCCGTTGCGGTGGATCTGGTTGACGCACAGGTTGGAATGCGCGCCGTATGACAGCCCCACGGATGCGCTCGCGCGTGAAATCTCTTCCATGGCGACCATGTGCGCCAGGTACCCCATATTCGAGCCGCCGTACTCTTCGCCGACCGTCATGCCCAGAACGCCCAGGTCGCCGAACTTGCGCCACAGGTCCATGGGGAATTGGTCGGTACGGTCGACTTCGGCGGCGCGGGGTGCGATCTCTGCCTGCGCGAAAGTGCGCACGGCATCGCGCAGCATGTCCAGGTCTTCGCCCAAGTCGAAATTCAAGCCGGGAAGATTCATCGGCGTCTCCAAGAGAGTATGTGCTTACACCTATCGCCTGGGGCAGGCGCAGCTTTTTATGATGCACCGCAGCGCCCCACCCGGCAATGGGAGTATTTATATTACGTTTACGTAAACGTAAAGTAGAGGCGGGTTTTCCCTAGCGTATTCGCGCGGGCGAACCGTGGCGCGGCGCTACGGGCGGACGCAGATCAGCTGCGGGCCGGCCCGGCCATGATGAGCGCCATGCCAGCCAGGCACAGGCCCACGCCGGCAAGATCGGTAATGCTGGGTCTGACGCCGTCTACCGCCCATAGCCACAGCAACGCCATGCTGACGTAGACACCGCCATACGCCGCATAGACCCGGCCGGCGGCCGTCGGGTGCAGCGTGAGCAACCAGGCGAACAGGGCCAGGCTGGCCGCCGCCGGAACCAGCAGCCAGGCGGAATATCCCTGCTTCAGCCACAGGTATGGCAGATAACATCCGACGATCTCGGCCACGGCGGTCAGCGCGAATAGCCCCAGGATCTGAGGCAGCGTCATGACGTCTCGGGGTAGCCGGCAACCAGGCTCGCCATGCCGGCGCCGCCGTGCTGCCCATGTTCGCGCAGCCCCCGGGCGGCGCCCGCCCGGTTGGCGCCCGGCTGGTTCTGGCTGACTTTCCATTTACCCACGAGCTGCTCGATATGCAGCTCGATGCCCACCACGGCCGCCACCATTTTGTCGAGGTAGTCTGGCGGGGCGTCGCCGACCGACCATGGCTGCGGCATGCCGGCTTCGTGTTCTGCCGTGAGGGTGTCCAGCAAGCCGCGCAGCCAGGCGGCATCGTCGATGGCCCGCAGCGTGCCCCGGGCGTGCACCACCACGTAGTTCCAGGTGGGCACCGCCTTGCCATGCTCGCGCTTGGTGGGATACCACGACGGCGAGATATAGGCATCGTCGCCCTGGAAGATGGCCAGGGCCGGTGCGCCGGCGCCGGCCTGCTTCCATAGCGGGTTGGCCCGCGCCACGTGGCCGCGCAGCACGCCATGGGCGCCCGTGGCGGCGTCCAGCAAAAACGGAATATGGTTGGCGTCGAAGCCGCCGTTGCCATCGCCCATGACCAATGTGGCAAGCGGGCGCGCGCGCATCAGCGCATGCAGCACGGCCGGCCGGGATTCTTCGAAGTGGTGAGGCAGATACATAGGTGGTCGGTTCCTTGCCGCCCCAAGCCGGCAGGTCGCGCTCAGGGCGTGGAGTGCTGCGCCAGCAATTGCCGGCATTGCCGCTCTTGTGCGTCGATTTCGGACAGCGTGTCTTCAATATCGCGGCGCTGCTGTTCGAGCGCGGCGCGATGCCGGGCCAGCACGTCGAGATATTGCCTTAATTGCAACACGCTGTCGCCCGGCCCGTCATACATGTCGATGAGGTCGCGGATTTCCGACAGCTGAAAGCCCAGCCGCTTGCCACGCAGCGCCAGTTTCAACCGGGTGCGGTCGCGCGAGCTGTACACGCGGTTGCGGCCATCGCGAGCCGGGCTGACGATGCCCTGGTCTTCATAGAAGCGGATGGTGCGAGGCGTGATATCGAACTCGCGCGCGAGTTCGGAAATCGTCCAGGTGGAGGGCATGCGAGGTTTGGCAGTTTACGTAAACGTAAATTATGATGGTCCAGACCAATCGTCAAGCCCATCCGAGACACTACATGAATCCCAACGAGCATCAATTGCAGTATCCCTGGGGCGATGTGCAGCCTGAACCTGGCGTCGCCCAGCGGGTGGCGGACGGCGTGAAATGGATACGCATGCCGCTGCCTTTCGCGCTGGACCACATCAACCTCTGGCTCTTGCGCGACGAGATCGACGGCCGTCAGGGCTGGACCATCGTGGACTGCGGTATCAGCCGCGATCAGGTCAAGACGCTGTGGGAGCAGATCTTCGCCAATGAGCTCGACGGGCTGCCCGTGCTGCGCGTGATCGTGACGCACATGCACCCCGACCACGTGGGGCTGGCGCACTGGCTGTGCGACCGATGGGACGCCGAGCTATGGATGAGCATGACGGACTTCATGGTGGCCACGTTGTGGACGTCGCGCCGCGATGGCTCGGGGCCCAACGGGCAGGCGGCGGTCGAGCATTTTGCCAGGCATGGCCTGACCGATCCGGAAGCCCAGGAACAGATCCGCCGCCGGGCCGGCTACTACCCGGACCTGGTGCCCTCCATGCCGGCGCGCTATACGCGGCTGCTGCATGGCGACGAGGTGGTGATCGGCGGGCGACCCTGGCAGGTGATCGTGGGGTACGGGCACGCGCCCGAGCACCTGTCGCTGTTCAGTCCGAGCCTTGCCACGCTGATCTCGGGCGACATGGTCTTGCCGCGCATCTCCACGAATATCAGCGTGTTCGACTACGAACCCGATGCCAACCCCCTGCCGCTGTATTTGAGTTCGCTGGATCGCTACAACCATTTGCCCGCGGATACGCTGGTGCTGCCCTCGCATGGGCGGCCTTTCCGTGGCTTGCACGAGCGCATCGCACAGCAGCACCAGCATCATGCGGATAGGCTGAGCGAGGTGCTGCAGGCCTGTGCCGCGCCCCAATCCACGGCCGACATCGTGCCGGTGTTGTTCAAGCGCAAGCTCGACCTGCACCAGCTGACCTTCGCCATGGGCGAGGCGCTGGCCCACCTGCATGCGCTGTATTTCGAGGGCAAGGTGGCGCGGCAGGAAGGGGACGACGGAATCGTGCGGTTTACGGCAAACTGAACCATTGCGTGCGGGCGTGCGGCGGGACGCCCGGGTTTGCGGCCATCGCTCGATGAGCGGCTAGCGGCTGGCAGTGGCCAGCCGCACCGCCAGGCCCAGGAAAACCATGCCCGCCAGGCGATTGAGCCAGCGCGACGCCGTTGGCGAGCGTTGCAACAGTTGCCCGAAGGCGCCCGAGAAAAACGCGATGGCGCCGAACACCAGCAAGGTGGCCAGCATGAACACCGCCCCCAGCACCACGATCTGCAGGCCCACGGGCCCATGCGCGGGGGCCACGAACTGCGGCAGAAAGGCAAAGAAAAACAGCAGCACCTTGGGGTTGGTCAGGTTCATGATGATGCCGCGCCGATACAGCGCGCCGCGCGACAACGCCGGCGGCCGTTCCGATTGTGCGGCGGTGCCCGGGTCGCGCAGCGCCTGCCACGCCAGGTAGGCCAGGTAGGCCGCACCCGCCAGCTTCATGGCGGTGAACGCCATGGGCGATGCGGCAAACATCGCCGCCAGCCCTGCCGCTACGGCGGCGGTATGGCCGAGCAGGCCCGTGCACAGGCCCAGCACCACGAACAGACCCGCGCGCCGGCCCCACAAGGCCGACTGCATCAGGACGAACAGGTTGTCGGGGCCGGGCGCCAGGGCCAGCAGTACGGCGATACCAAAGAAGGCGAGCAGCGTGTCGAAGGGCAGCATAGACGTCCGATGGCAGTGTGGGCGCCGCCACGCGCGCATTGATAAGGGCTTCAAGCGTACTGCGCCAGGCGCGCGCATGGCAACGCGCGTGTTTTCGGATCGGCGCCGAATCTCCTAATATCGGGGTCTTCGCTACTTCTTGCCGTTGCCCCCGCTCCATGTCCAAAGATTCCGACGTGCATATCGACACGCTGCTGCAGCACACCGCCACCGCGGCGTTTGATTCGCAAACCGGCTCCGCGCCGGTCAATCTGCCATCCATGCGCGCCAGCACCGTGCGCTTCAAGAACCTCGACGCGCTCGAGACCGTCCAGCGCCGCAAGGCAGGCGGACAGCGCGCGGCGACCTACGGCCGCATGGGCATGGATACCCACGCGGCGCTGGAACAGGTGTTCTGCGAACTCGAGGGCGGTACGCACGCGTATCTGGCGTCTTCGGGGCTGGCCGGCATCACGATGGTAATGACGTCGCTGCTGTCGGCGGGCGACCACGCGCTGGTGGCGGACTGCGTGTACGGGCCCGTGTATGAGCTGGACGAGGCGCTGCTCAAGCGCATGAACATCGAGCTGACGTATTTCTCGGCCGGCGACGACCTGGAATCGCTGGTGCGCCCCAACACGCGGCTGGTGTATGTGGAATCGCCCGGATCGCTGTTGTTCCAGATGCTCGATCTGCCTGCGCTGTCCGGGTTCGCGCGCCGCCACGGCCTGGTGCTGGCGTGCGACAACACCTGGGGGTCGGGCTATATCTATCGTCCGCTGGCCCTGGGCGCGCAGGTGTCGGTCGTGGCAGGCACCAAGTATGTGGGCGGCCATTCCGACCTGATGCTGGGCGCCGTGGTAACCAACGACGCGGCCATCGCGCAGCGCCTGAACCGCACCCAGTACGCCATGGGATATTCCGTCAGCGCCGACGACGCCTGGCTGGCCCTGCGCGGGGTGCGCACCCTGCCCATCCGCATGGCGCAACACGCCCGCCACGCCTTGCAGGTGTGCGAATTCCTGTCCACGCGGCCCGAGGTAGCGCGCATCTATCACCCTGCCTGGCCGGGCGACCCGGGCCACGCGCTGTGGCAACGCGACTGCACCGGGTCCAACGGCATGCTGGCGGTGCAGTTGCGCATGACGCCCCAGGCGTCGCGCCGCTTCGTCGACGCGTTGCGCCTGTTCGGCATCGGGTTTTCGTGGGGCGGCTTCGAAAGCCTGGTGCAGTGGGTAACGCGCGGCGAACTGGCGCGCCACCAGTACTGGACGGGCGCAGACGACGCCCTGGTACGCCTGCACATCGGCCTGGAAGACCCGCGCGACCTTATCGCCGATCTGAAGCAGGCGCTGGAAGCGGCAGCTTGAAAGGCCGTTGAGCGGCTGGCGGGCGCAGGGGTGGCGGCGGCGCCTGTGGGCGCCACACACCGGGATGTGCGCTTACTGCTGACGCGCCATGGGGATGAGCTTGTCGACTTGTTGCAGCGCGCCCTGGTAGCTGTTGCCGGCCAGTGCGGGCGACGTCAGGAACTTGCCGCCCACGCCGAAGGCCGGCGTGCCGTCGATGTTGTAGGCCTGGGCCAGCTGGTCGGCGCGCTGCACCTGGGTCTGCACGCTGAACGAGTCAAACACCGAGTCGAACTTGGCGCGGTCCACGCCCTGCTCGGCCGCCCAGTCGCCCATGGCATTTTTATCGAACATACGCTTGCGCTCGACGTGCATGGCGGTAAATACCTTGGCATGCAGGTCGGGGCGGTTGAGCGTCTGCAGCGTGTAGTACAGCTGCTGCAGCGGCTTCATGCCGGCATTGAACGCCACGGGAACCTGCTTGAGCACGACGTCGGACGGCGCCGTCTTGGCCCATTCGTGGACCAGGGGCTCCATGGTGGCGCAGTGCGGGCATGTGTAGGCAAAGAACTCGAGCACTTCGACCTTGCCCGGGGTATCCGAAGGCAGCGGCGGGTTGATGGCCACGTAGGGCTGCGCGCCCTGGGCCTGGCTGGCCGGCGCGAACAGCGTGGATGCGGCCAGCGCGGCGGCGGCGGCAAGACGGGTAAGCGTGGAAAACTGCATCGGGCGTGTTCCTGAGTGAAGAGTTACGGTTACAGACCAGCCGCGTAGGGCATAAGTTCAATCGGCCCGGGGTCGCGCTATTGGCGCACCACGTCCGATTCGATCTTGTTTTCGCCCAGCCTGCTGCGGGCGCGATTCATGTCGTCGAGCCGCGCAAAGGGCCCGACCCGCACGCGGTTGACCTGCATGCCGTTGACCTCGGCGCGCTGCACCGCCACTGGCAACCCCAGCAGCAGGATGCGCGCTTTCAGGGCCTCGGCATCTTCGAGCACGCGGAATGCGCCTGCCTGCAGAAAATACTTGCCCGAGGCCGGCGTCGCCGCACGCGCCGGGGGCGCTTCGGACGGCGCCCCGCCGGGCGGCAGGGTGGCGATCAGCGCGCCCAATTCGTCGGATGGGCCCTGCGCCGGGGCGGGCGGAGTCGGCTGCACGCCCGGCAGCGGGGCCGGCGCCGTGGCCGTGGGGCCGCTGGGGGGCGTGCCGGCAGCGCCGTCGCGGCCATACAGGCCCAGGTTGGGGTCGGGCGCCTGGCGAGGGTCGGTGGGGGTCTGGGTGCGGGACGTGTCGCGCGTGGCGCGGTCGACGAACGGCATGGGCGCCTTGGTGACGTAGAACGCCACGATGGCCGCGATGACCAGGCCGATCAGCAGCCCGGCCAGGGCGCCGTACAGCGTGCTGCCGCCTTGCCGGGGCTGCCGGGATGATTTGCGTTTGGTGGCCATGGGCGCAGCTTACATCCGTTGCGGCGCCGACACGCCCAGCAGCGCCAGGCCGTTGGCCAGCACCTGCCGGGTGGTGGCGGCCAGGCGCAGGCGGGCCAGCTTCAGGGGTTCGTCATCGACCAGCACGCGCTCGGCGTTGTACCAGGCGTGGAAGTCGGATGCGCAATCGCGCAGCCAGAACGCTATGTGGTGCGGCGCCAGTTCTTGGGCGGCTTGCGCCACCACCTGCGGGAACCCGGCCAACCGCTGCATCAGCGCAAATTCGGTGGGCGCCGTCAGGAACGCGGCGTCGGCCTGCGCGATGCCGGCCTCGTCGGCGCCCGACTGGGCGATCATCGAGCATATGCGGGCGTGCGCATACTGGATGTAGTACACCGGGTTTTCGTCGCTCTTGGACAGCGCGAGGTCGATGTCGAACACGAATTCGGTATCGGCCCTGCGCTGAATCAGGAAGTACCGCACTGCATCGCGGCCCACCCAGTCGATCAGGTCGCGCAGGGTGACGTAACTGCCGGCGCGTTTTGAGATCTTGACCTCTTCGCCGCCGCGCGTGACCTTTACCATTTTGTGCAGCACGTACGCGGGGTAATCGGCAGGGATGCCCACGCCCAGCGCCTGCAGGCCGGCCCGCACGCGCGCCACGGTGCCGTGGTGGTCGCTGCCCTGGATGTTCACGGCGCGGTGAAAGCCGCGTTCCCATTTGGCCTTGTGGTAGGCGACGTCGGGCACGAAATACGTGTAGCCGCCTTCGCTTTTGCGCATGACGCGGTCTTTGTCGTCGCCGGTGCCGAGTTCGGTCGTGCGCAGCCAGAGCGCGCCGTCCTGCTCGTATGTGTGGCCGCTGTCGATCAGCGCCTGGACGGTCTGTTCGACGCGGCCCGACGTATACAGCGAGCTTTCCAGGTAGTAGTTGTCGAACGCCAGGCCGAAGGCCTGCAGATCGAGGTCTTGCTCGCGGCGCAGGTAAGCCACAGCGAACACGCGGATGTCATCCAGGTTGTCGACATTGCCGCTGGCCGTGACGGCCGCGCCGTCGGCGGCCTGCAGCGTCTTGCCGGCGAGGAAGTCCTGGGCGATGTCGGCGATGTAGTCGCCCTTGTAGCCGTCGGCCGGATAATCGGGCGAATCGGGCCCGATGCCGCGGGCGCGCGCCTGCACGCTGATGGCCAGGTTGTGGATCTGGTTGCCGGCGTCGTTGTAGTAGAACTCGCGGGTGACGTCCCACCCGGTGGCCTCGTACAGGCGGCAGATAGCGTCGCCCAGGGCGGCCTGGCGCGCATGCCCCACGTGCAGCGGGCCGGTGGGGTTGGCCGATACGAACTCGACCAGCACCTTTTCGCCATTGGGCGCCGCGCGGCCATAGGCTTCGCCCTGCGCCGCCACGGCCTGGATGACCGCCTGGCGGGCTGCCGTGGTGATGCGGAAATTGATGAAGCCGGGGCCGGCGATCTCGGCGCTTTCAACGAGCGCGCGGGCCGCTGTTTCGGCCATCAGGGCGTCGACGATGGACTGCGCCAGTTCGCGAGGGTTGCGGCGCGCCGGCTTGGCCAGCTGCATGGCGATGTTGGTGGCCACGTCGCCGTGCGCGGCGATCTTGGGGCGCTCGAGCAGCACCGTGGCCTGGACGTCGGGCAGGACGCGCGCGACGGCGGCCTGGAGCAGCGAAATCAGTTGTTGTTGTTGCTCGGGGAGCATGGGGAATCTGCTGAAGGTTCTGGAGTATCGGCAGCACCAGGCAGGCCAGCCTGCCCCGCTGCCGCGGCGACCGGCCGTGGCCATGCGCCATGTGACGAAAGCGTGCGAATCGAAACCCTGCTAAACACAGGAATATCCTAGATCATAGCGTGATTTGGGCGCTTTCCCTTGCCCTGGGCGAGGTTTGCCGCGCCCGTCGAGCCCTTGCCTGGGGGCGCGGCGCGATTACATTGCGCCATAGCGCCGGCCCGCGCATTGCGGTAGTGTATGGACAGTACCCATTTCAGGAGCCAGCGATGCTTATCAAATTCCATTCCAAGGCGGCTGCCGAGGTCCTGATGCTGTCGCAGAACGCCGCCCCCCTGCTGCGAGCGGCCGGCAAATCCATCAGAGACGAGATTCCCGAGCGCGGCGTGTTCACCCGCGAACAGCTTCCCGCCGCCATTGCGGGCATCGAGGCCGCCATCCATGCGGACGAGCGCGCCCGTGCCGGCGACACCGACGAAAAAGAGGACCCGGACGAGCCGCCGGTGCACCCCATAGCGCAGCATGTCGAACTGCACCAGCGGGCGTATCCGCTGCTGGACATGATGCGCCGTTCGCTGGACGAGGGCGCCGACGTCACCTGGGAAGCCACGCGGGGCTGGTAGGCTGCCGGCAATGTCGCACCCCTGACAGTCTGCGGCAGGTCGTACCGGCATACTGGCGCTCTCTTGCAATGGAGCATTTCATGCGCAGCGATGTAACGATCATCTTCGACGACCGCCGCTCCGTCGACCTTGCCGTGGATGTCACGCCCACGCCGCAGGCCGCCAGCGATGCGCGCGACTGGTTCGAGGCCGCCTGGGACACGCTGGGCTGCGAGCCCCTGCGGCCCAGCGGCAAGGTATTGCTGCTGGACAAGATCATGGGCGTGGCCGATGCGCTGGGGTATGACGTCTTGTCGTCGGACGCCAAGGAAAGCCGCGAGTTCGCCCGGCATGCCGCCCTGGCGCTGGACAAGCCGCGCATCATCGTCGACCTGCCCGGCCTGTCGGTCGGCTACTGAACGGGGCGCGCGCGGCTAGCGGATGCCGGCGCGCATGAACGACTGCACGAACTGCCGCTGGAACAGCAAGAACCCCAGCAGCAGGGGCGCGGCCGACAGCAGCGTGGCTGCCGTGATGACCGACCAGTCGATGCCCTGGTCGGTGGCCGAGAACACCTGCAGTCCCACCGTCAGCGGGCGCGATTCCACCGAATTGGTAATGATGAGCGGCCACAGGAAGTTGTTCCAGTGGTGGCTGACAGACACCAGGCCATAGGCGATGTAGATGGGCTTGGCCAGGGGCACGTATACCTTCAGCAGCACCTGCAGCGGGCCCGCGCCTTCGACGCGTGCGGCCTCTTCGAGCTCGCGCGGCACGGTCTTGAAGGTTTGCCGCAACAGGAAAATGCCGAACGCCGAGGCGAAGTATGGCAGCCCCACCGCGAAGATGGTGTCGCGCACGCCCAGCAGGCTCATCGAGCGGTAGTTCTCGACCAGCAGCACGTCGGGCATGATCATCAGCTGCAGCAGCACCAGCATAAAGACGAAGTCGCGGCCACGGAACTCAAAGCGCGCGAACGCGTATCCGGCCAGCGTGGACAGCACCAGTTGGGCGGCCAGCACCATGGTGACCAGGATGAAGGTATTCAGGAAATAGCGCGGAAACGGCGCGGCCTGCCAGGCTCGCGTGAAGTTTTCGAGCGTCAGCGGCGCCAGCAGGTCGAAACGGGTGGCATATGCCGGCGGGTGGAAGGCCGCCCACACGGCATAGGCCAGCGGCAGTATCCACAACAGGCCCAGCAGCCAGGCGCCCAGGGTATCGAGCTTGCGCGTCATTGGTAGTGTGTCCTGCGGTCGAGCCAGCGGAATTTCACCAGCGCGGTGATGGCCAGTATCAGCAGCAGCACGACAGTCAGCGTGGCCGCATACGAGGTATCCCAGAAGCTGAAGCCCACTTGATAGATATAGAACAGCAAGAGCGTGCTGGCGTTATCGGGCCCGCCGCGCGTCATGACCACCACGTGGTCGACAAGGCGGAAGGCGTTGATCAGGGCGTTTACCAGTACGAACAGCGTGGTGGGCATCAGCAGCGGCCAGAGCACGCGCCGGAAGTATTGCCAGCGCGATGCGCCTTCAAGCAGGGCCGCTTCGCGCAACGAAGGCGAAATGGTCTGCAGCGCGGCCAGGTAGAAAATCATGAAGAACCCGGCTTCCTTCCAGATGGTGACGACCATCAGCGCGGGCAGTGCCGTGTCGCGGCTGCCCAGCCAGTTGTAGCCGGCCGAGCCGAACCACTGCATCACCTGCGCGATCAGGCCATACTGCGGGGTATAGAAGAACAGCCAGATATTGGCCACCGCGACCATGGGCAGCACGGTGGGGGTGAAGTAGGCCATGCGCAGGAAGCCCCGGCCCGCCAGGTTGCTGTTGACCCACAGCGCCATGGCCAGCGCGATGATGATGGACAGCGGAATGGTGACGAGCACGAACCACAGGTTGTTCCATAACGCCTGCCAGAACACCGGGTCGTCGCGCATCAGCGCATAGTTTTCCAGCCCCACGAAGCGCGCCGGGCGGTTGCCGCGCGGGGTGGAAAAGAAGCTGTGCCACACCGTGGCCACTGCCGGGTAGTGCGTGAACGCGGCCAGCAGCACCAGGGCGGGCAACAGCAACAGCCAGCCATAAATTGCCTGCATGGATCTGTTCACGCGGCGGCTCCTGGTTGGCGGTTCAGCGGTAAGCGCGCAGTACGCGATCGGCTTCGCGTTGCGCATCGGCCATGGCCTGCTGCGGCGTCTTCGCGCCGGTCAGCATGGCTTGCAGGCCATCGTTCAGGGCTTTGGTCACGCGTTGGTTCTCATGGGTGGAGAACTCGGCCACGCTGACTTCGAGCTGGTCGCGCGCCACGGTGGCAGCCGGGACTTCGGCGGCGTACTTCTTCATCTTTTCGGTTTCCCATGCGGCCGGGGTGACGGCGACATAGCCCGTGGCGATGCTCCAGTCGGCGGCGCGTTCGGGTGCGGTGGTCCATTTGGCGAATTTCAGCGCGGCCGCCTGCTGCTCGGGCGTGCCGCTCTTGAAAATGTAGAAGTTGCCGCCGCCGGTGGGGCTGCCGCCCCGCTTGGCCTTGGGCATCATTGCCACCCCGAACGGAAAGTCGGCATTCTTGCGGATATTGGTCAGGTTGCCCGTGGTGGTCCAGACAATGGCCGCCTTCTTTTCCAGGAAGTCCTTGGGCGTGGTGCCCCAGTCGATGGTGCCGCGCGGCATCACGCCGTGCTTGGCCGCCAGGTCGTGCCAGAACTGCGCGGCCTCGATCACCGCGGGCTTGTCCAGGTAAACCTCGTTGCCTTCCTCGTTCATCAGGATGGCGTCGTTGGGCGTGGTCAGGGCCTGGAACAGCCAGTAGGCGAACGCGCCTCCGGAGGGAATCTTGATGCCCCATTGCGTCACGTTGCCGGAGGCGTCTTTCTTGGTGAGCTTCTTGCCGTATTCGACCAGCTCGTCCCAGGTGGCGGGCGCGCGCTCCGGATCCAGGCCTGCTTCTTTGAACAGGTCTTTGTTGTAGTACATCACGATGGTCGAGCGCTGGAACGGCACGCCCCAGACGTGGCCGCCGGTGCGGCTGTTCTGCATGAATGCGTCGTAGAAGCCGCCCAGCCATTGCTTGTCGGCGTCGGTCTTGGTGAGGCTGTCGATGGGCACGATGGCGTCTTCGTCGATCAGCGTGAACATGTCGGTGGACAACAGCACGGCCAGCTGCGGCGGCGTGCCGCCCTTGAGCGCGGTAAGCGCCTTGGCGATCGAGTCCTGGTACGAGCCCGCATAGATGGGCTTGATGTCGATATCGGGATTTTCTTTCTCGAAGTCGGCGACCATGTCGTCGACGATCTTGGTGATGGGCCCACCCACTGCCACCGGGTAGTAGAACTCGACTTCTACCGGCTTGTTCTGCGCATGCAGGGGCAACGAGAAAAAGGCGCCGGCCAGGGCGGCTGCCAGGGCTTTGAGAGCGGTGCGTCGCATGATGGCTTTCCTACAAAGAAAGGTCGGCGCCGGGGCGCCCGGGGTTGGGAATAACCGCCGTGTCGGCGGCGAAGAAATGCTGGTGTTCGGGCAGCCACGACAGGCGCAGCGTGTCGCCGGCATTTGCGCGCAAGTGCCCGCCCACGCGTACCGCGACGCCGCGGCTGCTGCCGATGCGGCACACCACGATGGAATCGGCGCCGAAGTACTCGACGCTTTCGATGGTCGCGGCGTGTCCGTCTTCACCGATGACGATATGCTCCGGGCGCACGCCCAGGCGCGCCGCTGCCGCGGGGGCCTGCGGCACCGGCGGGCCCTCGGCGCCGGCGACAACGCGCTGCCCGCCATGGTCGCCCAGGTCGAGCAGGTTCATGGGGGGCGTGCCGATAAAGCGCGCCGCGAACTCCGTGGCCGGGCGCGCGTACAGACCGTCGGGCGTGTCCAGCTGCTCGATGCGGCCATTGCGCAGCAACACCACCTGGTCGGCCATGCTCATGGCCTCGGTCTGGTCGTGCGTGACATACACCATGGTGATGCCCAAGGCCTGTTGCAGGCCGCGGATCTCGCGCCGCATGTCGTGCCGCAGCTGCGCGTCCAGATTGGAAAGCGGCTCGTCCATCAGGCATACCGGGGCTTCGGAAATGACCGCGCGGCCCAGCGCCACCCGCTGCTGCTGACCGCCCGACAACTGCGACGGCTTGCGGTCCAGCAAGGCCGTCAGGCCCAGCAGGTCGGCCACGCGTTGCAGGCGGCGGGGGTAGTCGGCCGCCGGCTCTTTGCGCACCTTCAGGCCGAACAGAATGTTCTCGCGCACCGTCAGGTGCGGAAACAGGGCATACGACTGGAACACCATCGAGATGCGCCGCTGCGAGGGCGGCAGGTGCGTGACGTCGCGGTCGCCGATAAGAATGCGGCCGGACGTGGGCGTATCCAGCCCCGCGATCATGCGCAGGGTCGTCGATTTGCCGCAGCCGGATGGCCCCAGCAGTACCGTGAAACTGCCGGCCGGCGCGGTAAAACCCACGCCCTGTATGGCGGCGGCGTCTCCGTACTGTTTGGTCAGGTCTTCGAGAATAAGCGTGGACATGATCGGGGCGTATTGTGGCGGTGTGTAACGAGTGGTGGCGCAGGCCTCATTCTGGCGGCAAATGAAATCCTTTTCATTTTGCGGTGCAACCATGACATGGTCGTGTCACGGGCGCGCCGTCTGCGGGTGCGGCCGGCAGCGCGCTATTCGTGAAACGGATACGGCCCCGGATAGGCGCCGATATAGGCGTGATGCGTCACGAGCGCGCCGTCGCGCCATTGGTGCAGGTGGTAGCCCGGCGGCTCCATGATGAAGTCTCCCGTTCCGTGGGGGCGCAGGTCCAGGTTGATCTGGTGCGCGGGGCCGGGGCAGGTAGACGCGATGGTGCCGCCGAAGCGGCGGAAAATGGTGCGGTGCAAATGCCCGCACAGGATGCGTTCGACATTGGGATGTTCCGCCACGATGCGCTCGAGCTCGCCTGCGCCCTCGAGCAGGCCGATGGCGTCCATATAGGCGATACCGGTGGCAAACGGGGGGTGATGCATGGCGATAAGCGTGGGGCGTCCGGGTTGTTCGGCCAGCCGATCGCGCAGCCATCGCAGGCGTTGTTCACACAGGGTGCCATGGCTGCTGCGCGGCACCACGGTATCGAGCATCAGCAGGCGCAAGGGGTAGTCTTCCACCGCATACTGCAAGTACCCCTGCGCCGAGCGCAGATACGCGTGCTGCGTGAACGCGTCGGCCATGGCTTCGCGGTCGTCGTGATTGCCGGGCATCAGAAAGTACGGCAGCCGCAGCGCGTCGAGCATGCGTTTCAGGTGGGCGTATTCCTGCGGCTTGCCGAAGTCGGTCAGGTCGCCGCTGATGATCACCAGATCCGGAGCAGGATCCAGCCGGTTCAGCGTGTCGATGGCGGGCGGCAGGAATCTGTCGGTTTCGACGACGTTGTACGCCTTCTGGCCGGGCATGCGGATGTGCAGGTCGCTGATCTGTGCAATAAGCATGATGGGTAACTCAAGCTGTTGAGGTGCGCGCGCGCGGCCGGGCTGCGGCGCTGCTTGCGGTGCCGCCCCCCACGATGCGATGCGGCAGGCGTACGGAAGGAGGCTGCTGGCCATTCAGGCGCGCCAGCAGCAGCGCGCACGCCGTGGCGCCGATTTCGCGGCTGGGCTGTTCCACGGTGCTGAGCGCCGGCACCATCATCGCGCCGATTTTCACACCGTCGAATCCGCATACGGCGACGTCGCCCGGCACGTGTACGCCCAGCGTCGCAAGTTGCGCAATGACCGATGCGGCCAGCAGGTCGTTGGAACAGAACAGCGCCGTGGGCGCATTGCGCCGCCCCAGCAATTGGCGTAGAGCCGGCGCGCCGGCTTCGGTGTGGGCTTGGACTTCCAGGTGCGCCAATGCCGGCAGCCCCAACGCCCGGGCGCTGGCGCGCGCGCCCAGCAGCCGGCGATGCGCGCGGTCGGACGCGGCCAGCGGCCCGCTGACAAAGGCGATGTGCCGGTGCCCCAGCGTGGCCAGGTGAGCCACCATTTCGTGGGCAGCGGCGCGATTGTCCACCGACACGAAGGGGTGTGAACGCGATTCGTTGTAAGCCAGCACATGCGGCATGCCCGCCTGGTCCAGCGCGCGCAGCGTGGCATTGCGGGCGGCGTTGCCCACGGTGAGGATCAGGCCGTCGATCTGGTGGTCGATCAGCGCCTGTACCGAAGCGGATTCCACCGATGGGTCGTAGCCTGTGATGCTCATCATCACGCTGTACCCGGCCGCGCGCGCATGCTGCTCTGCGCCTTCGAAGCAATCGGCAAAAACGGGGTTGGTCAGTGTGGGAAGCAACAGGCCTATTGTGCGCGTGCGCCCCGCGCGCAGGCTGCGGCCCACGCGGTTGGGCCGGAACCCGCTGCGCTGCGCAACCGCCGCAATGCGCGCCCGCGTTTCGGCGCGCAACAGCTCGGGCTGGTTGAACGCGCGCGAGACGGTCGCCGCCGATACGCCCGCCTTGCGGGCGATTTCGAGTATCGAGGGGCGTCGGGAGGGCTGACCGGGCACGGCGGGGCTCAGGCTGTAAACGATTTCATTCTATGGGCAGCATATGACAGCCGCGTGACGCGATAAGGTATCGCGAATTCGCAAGCGCGCCAATGGGGGGTAGCGCGCATGCGCCACCACCACCCGTTTACAGTGACGCCAGGAAGGCCAGCAGCTCGTTGAGGTCGGCGGGCTTGGTGAAGTGCCGGTCGAACCCGGCCTGTTCGCTGCGCGCGATATCCGACATTGCGCCATACCCGCTCATGGCGACGATTTTCAGGGCGCTCGCCCAGGGCTCTGACCGCAGCCTGGCGCACACGGTGTAGCCATCGAGCTTGGGCATGCCGATGTCCAGGATGGCAACGTCGGGTCTAAGCCTCCTGGCTTCCGACAGCGCTTGCTCGCCATCGGCGGCGAGGGCGACGCGATGGCCGTCCAGCTCCAGAATGGCGGCAAGGGTCTGGGCGGCATCGACGTTGTCATCAGCGAGCAGCACGTTCAATCCGCGCTTGGCTGCGGTATCGTCGTCGGCGCGGCTGCTGCTGGCGGGCGCGTCGTGCGCGGCCTGCGGCAATGGCAGGCGTACCTGGAACTCCGAGCCGCGCCCCAGGCCTGCGCTGCACGCCTGCACGGTGCCGTCGTGCAGCGCCACCAGGCGTTGCACCAGGAACAGGCCGATGCCCAGCCCGCCCTGCGAGCGTTCGAGCGAGCGTTCGGTCTGGTAGAAAAGCCTGAACAGCTTGCCGAGATTCTGCGGTTCGATGCCAATGCCCTCGTCGCGCACGCGCACCGTAACGTAGCCATCGGGCTCGGTCGCGGCGTCGATCCAGATGGTACTGCCGGGTTCCGAATACTTGGAGCTATTGACAAGCAGGTTGGCAAACACCTGCGCCATGCGTACTTTGTCGACGGTCAGCTGCACGGGGCTGGCGGGCAGGTTCAGCGTCACCCGCTGCAACTTGGCGTTGATCTGCGGGGCGCTGGTTTCCATGGCATGCTGCAACACCGTGCACAGCGTGGTGGGTTCTTTCTTGAGCCCGATCATGCCGTTGCCGATCCGGCCCACATCGAGCAGGTCGTCGATCAGGCGCGAGAAATGATCGATCTGGCGCACGATAACGGCGCTGGGTTCGCGCAGCGTCGCGTCGTCTTCCGACTTGCGCTTGAGCAGTTCGGCGATGTTGCGTATGGGCGCGAGGGGGTTGCGCAGCTCGTGGGCCAACTGCGCAAGGAACTGGTCCTTCTGGCGGTCGGCTTCTTTCAAGTCTTGTTCGGCCAGGCGCTGGTCCACCAGGTCGGCCGCTTGCCGCGCCAGCAGGTCAAGGTGGCGCAGGTCGCGTTCGCAAGGCTGGTGCGGCGCGCGCCAGTGCGTCGATATCATGCCCAGCACCCGGCCGCGGCGCGATATCAGGGGCGTGGTTTGCACGGCCAGTATGCCCAGGCTCAGGTAAGCGGCCAGGTCGCCGCTGCGCTCCATGAACTGGCAGACGCGGACATCGCTGACAAACACCCGCGCGCGGGTGCGCAAGGCTTCGCCGCAGGTGCTGTGCGATTGCAGGGTGACCCATTCCCAGAACGCCTCGGCCTCGGGAGAAAACCCTTTGTGGGCGACCAGTTGCAGCTCGCCGCTGTCGCCGCGCTCGGCGTGCAGAATCTGCATGCTGGCGAAATCGGCTTCCATGATGTCGGCCGCGGTATCGGCGATTTCGCTGTACAGGCTATCGTCGTGGCCCGAGGCCAGCAGGCGCATGCTGATCTGCTGCAGGCGCCGCGTATCGGCCAGCTCCTGCTCCAGTTCGACGCGCGCGCGCTGCATCTCGACCGTGGCGCGCGCGTTGGCCACGGCAATGCCGGCCAGCCTGGCTCCGAAGTCGGCAAGCGCCAGCAGATGCGCCCAATTGCGTTCGACCCGGGACAACCCCATGAAGAACGACCCCACCGGCCTGCCTTCGATATCGACGATGGGCGTGGACAGGCATGCGCCCAGGCCGGCGGCCAGGCAGGCGGCGCGCCATTGGGGCGACCACTGGTCGTCGTGCGCGATATCGGTGCAATAGACGCGTGCGCCTTGCCGCATGGCGGCGGCGCAGGTGGTGGCATCGTCGGCGTCCGCCGCCAGCGGCCGACGCATGTGTTCGATGAAAGACGCGGGCAGATGGGCCGCGTACGCTTCGGCCGGGCCTCCCGCAGGGGCGGTGACCACTACTGCGGCGCGCACGTCGGGGTCCAGCTCGGTGGCCGTGGCGGTCAGGGCCAGCAACGCATCCTGCAAAGGCGCGCCCGTTGCGACCAGTTCCAGCAGGCGGCCCTGATGTACCGCCAGCGCCGCCGGTGGCAAGGCGGACGCGGCGCCGGTCTCGGGCACTTCGGGTTGGGAAGGCGCGACGCCGACATTTGATAGGGGTGACTTGTACATCGATAAGGTATCCCTGCGGTGCAATTGCACGTCTGTCGGGGTCGGAGCCAGCAATCGGCGTGCCGGGGCAAGTATGGCGCAAAAAAATGCCCGCCGTACAGGCGGGCATTTCGTCGGGGGCGGCGTTATGCGCCTTACGCGGCCTGGACAGCGTCGGTTTCGGCTGCCACGGCGACCCCATTGGCCAGGTGCCGGTTTACCGCGCTGAGCACGGCCTTGAAAGACGCGGTGACGATATCGCGGTCGATGCCGACGCCAAAGCCGGTGGGCGAATCGCCCAGGCGCACTTCAACGTAGCTGGCAGCGCGCGTGTCGGTGCCGGTGCCGATGGCGTGCTCATGGTAGTCCATGATGCGCACAGGCAGGTGCAGCGCCGCGACGAAGGCAGAGATCGCGCCGTCGCCGGTGCCGGTGAAGACGCGGCGCTCGCCATTGCATTCCAGCTCGACCTGGATGCTGAATTGCTTGCCCTCTCCGGCGCCCGGGTCGCCGTCGATGCGGTGGCGCACCAGTTTCCAGGGCGTGTGCTGCTCCAGGTATTCGCGGCTGAAAATCGAGTGCACGTCATCGGCGGTGACTTCGCGGCCGGTTTCGTCGGTAACGCGCTGGATGGCGCGGCTGAACTCAATCTGCAGGCGGCGCGGCAGAACCAGCCCGTGTTCTTGTTCGAGCAGGTACGACACGCCGCCCTTGCCCGACTGGCTGTTGACGCGGATGACGGCGTCATAGCTGCGGCCCAGGTCGGCCGGGTCGATCGGCAGGTAGGGAACTTCCCAGACGGCATCGGGCTGCTGCTGGGCAAAGCCCTTTTTGATGGCGTCCTGGTGCGAGCCCGAAAACGCGGTAAACACCAGATCGCCGGCGTACGGGTGGCGCGGATGTACGGGAAGCTGGTTGCAGTATTCCGCGCAGCGACGCACTTCGTCGATATCGGAAAAATCCAGCCCGGGGTGCACGCCATGCGTGTACAGGTTCAGCGCCAGCGTCACCAGATCGACGTTGCCGGTGCGTTCGCCGCTGCCGAAGAGGCAGCCCTCGATGCGGTCGGCGCCGGCCATCACCGCGAATTCGGCGGCGGCCACGGCGGTGCCGCGGTCATTGTGGGGGTGCACGCTCAGGACAATGCTGTCGCGGCGGGCAAGGTTCCTGTGCATCCATTCGATCTGGTCGGCGTACAGGTTGGGCGTGGTGGCTTCCACGGTGGCCGGCAGGTTCAGCACCATTTTGCGGTCCGGCGTGGGCTGCCACTCGTCGGCCACGGCATTGGACACGTCAAGCGCGAATTCGGGTTCGGTCGTGCTGAATACTTCGGGCGAATACTGGTAGCGCCATTGCGTTTCGGGGTGCTTGGCCATGTACTGCTTGACCAGCCGCGTGCCCGTGACCGCAATCTGCTTGATCTCTTCTTTGCTCATGTTGAAGACGATCTTGCGAAACGCCGGCGCGCAGGCGTTGTACAGGTGCACCATTGCCTGCTTGGCGCCCGCTGCCGATTCCACCGTGCGGCTGATGAGATCTTCGCGCGATTGGGTCAGCACAATGATGGTGACGTCATCGGGAATGCGCTTTTCGTCGACCAGCTTGCGCACGAAGTCGAAGTCGGTCTGCGACGCCGAGGGAAAGCCGACCTCGATTTCCTTGAACCCGATCTTTACCAGCTGCTCGAAAAAGCGCAGCTTGCGCTCGACGCTCATCGGCTCGATCAGCGCCTGGTTGCCGTCGCGCAGGTCGGTGCTCATCCAGATGGGCGGCTGCGTAATGCGGCGGCTGGGCCAGGTGCGTTCGGAGAAGTCGCGGGCGAAGGGCGCGAAAGGTACGTATTTGGTAGCGGGGTTGGCAAGCATCAGTACACCTTGATCAAGAGTCCCGTGGTGGCGGGAAGAATTCCGGTTGCGGTTCCGGGGAACCCTGTTCTACAGGCCGGGATGATGGTCCGGGGACATCGGCGGCCATGGATGGGCCAGCCGGGGTCGTGCAATGAACAGGGATCAGGCTTGTGGCGAGCGTGGCTGCCGAGCTACCACAGGGCGCTAGGCCCGGCAACCGATCGGTAGGTATAGCGATAGCGCAATGAGGGAAATTCGCGCGCGCAGGCCGGCGCCCGGAGCGCTGATGCGTCCGGAGGCAGTCACGAGGGGGATTCGGAATTCGGCCATAAGCCGTAAGTCAAACACATTTCGTCAATAAGCGCAATGGGCTCGTGGAAAACCGCCCGCCGTGCCTACAGGTTGGGTTCGACGCGTTCGCTCGCCAGGCGGGGCCCGGCCGGCGCACCGGCAGGCGCCGCCGTGCCGGGCACCGACGTGCCACGCACCGCCGTGCCGGGCGCCGTCGTGCCGGGCGCCGTCGCGCCGGGCGCCCGGGCCGCGCGGCCATCCAGGATGTCGCCCTGCTGGCGCACCAGTTCGAGTTTGTCGATGCGGCTGTGGCGCAATTCGGCGTGCGCCAGGCGCAGGTCGCCCAACGTGAAGGGTTCGTCGCGGCTGCCCCAAACCCAGCGCAGTACGGCAACAGAATCGTCGGACAACTGGCCGGTGAGCGTGGCCAGCTCGTCGGCCGGAATCGGGCGTGCGCGCGCGGCGGCCACGTCGGCGGCGAGCCACCCGCGGGCAATGAAGAATATGATCAGCGTCCAGATGACCACCACGCCCCACCAGAAGTAGGGGTTGATGCGCGCCAGGAACCCCGTGGTCTGCTGGCCCAGGGCCTGCAGGTTGTCAAACGACAGCCCCCGGCCGAAGTCCAGCAGCCAGGAGGCAACCAGTAGCCATATGATGGCGGCGATGCCCAGCACCAGCGCGCGCACCAGCAGCCGCGGCAGCGCCAGTCTCATGAGGGTCTGGCCAATCAGGCGGCAATCTTGCCGGACGCGTTCGGGCGAGGTGCGATTCATCATGCAAAATATTGTACCTATGACCAGGCCAGCGCTAGAACTACGTACAGGGCAACACCTGACCCTGACTCCGCAACTGCAGCAATCGATCCGGTTGCTGCAGCTTTCGACGCTGGATCTGCAGGCCGAGATCGCCGAGGCGCTGGCCGAGAACCCCATGCTGGAGCGCGCCGATGAACCGGCCGAGCCCGAGGCGGCATCCGACCGCGAAGAAACGGTGGCGGACGAGCCTTGGAACGAGGCAGAGCCGCGGTCGGACGAAATGCCGGGGTCGGGAGGCGTTTATCCCGACGACCGCCCGGACGGATTCGACTCGGCGCGCAACGACACGTTGCGAGAGCATTTGCTGGCCCAGTTGGGGCTGACGCACGCCGGCCCGCGTGACGCGGCGCTGGTGGCCCTGCTGATCGACGAGCTCGACGAAAATGGCCACCTGGCCTCGCCTCTTGAAGAAATCCTGGGATGGCTGCCTGCGCAAGCCGAGGTCGACCTGGATGAAATGCGCGCGGCCTTGAGTCTGCTGCAGTCGTTCGACCCCGTGGGGGTCGGCGCGCGCGATGTGGCCGAATGCCTGGTGCTGCAGCTGCGCAACCCGGACCTGACGCGCCTGCCCGAAGCCGCCGATCCGGCGGTACTGGCGTGCGCGCGGCGCCTGTGCGCCGACCACCTGCCCCTGCTGGCGGCGGGCAACGTGGCGCGGCTGCGCGATGCCCTGCTGTGCGACGAGGCCACCACTCGCGCGGCCCATGCGCTGATCCGCCGGCTGGACCCCCGCCCGGGCCGCGCATGGTCGGTACCCGCCGCCGATTACGCCGTGCCCGACGTCATCGTGCGTCGAACGCGCCAAGGCTGGCAGGCGGTGCTCAACGGCGCGGCTGTGCCGCGCCTGCAGGTCAATGGCCTGTATGCCCAGTTGCTGGGCAACCAGCGCGAATCCAGTCACGCCGGCCTGCATGCGCAACTGCAACAGGCGCGCTGGATGATACGCAACGTCGAGCAGCGTTTCGACACCATCCTGCGGGTGTCGCAAGCGATCGTGGCGCATCAGTCGGCGTTTTTTTCGGAAGGACCGTCGGCCATGCGGCCGCTTACCCTGAAAGACATCGCCGGCGAACTCGGGCTGCACGAGTCGACCATATCGCGGGCCACGACCCAGAAATACATGTTGACGCCGTTTGGCACGCTGGAGCTCAAGCGGTTTTTCGGCAGCGGCGTGGCCACCGATGGCGGCGACGTCGCCTCGGCCACGGCCGTGCAGTCCTTCATACGCAAGCTGGTGGCCGAAGAAGACCGCGCCAAGCCACTGTCCGACAACCAGATCATGCAGCGCCTGGCCGACCAGGGCATCGTGATCGCCCGGCGCACCGTGGCGAAATACCGCGAAGCGCTGCGAATCGCCCCCGCCAGCCTGCGCAAAGTACACGCATCGCGCTAGGCGGCTTTCGCAATTTGTCCCTGTTTTTCAATTGCTTGCGCAGTCCGGGCGGGCGCCGGGCGCTTGCTTTGATGAGAATAAAACACGATAATTGTTCTCATGTACATTTGCGTATGTAATGCCGTCACCGAACGCCAGGTCCGCGCCTCTGTGGACGCCGGTGCCACGACGCTATCCGACCTGCAGTTCGAGCTTGGCGTGGCCACCTGCTGCGGCTGCTGCGCAGCCACGGCGCAGGAATACCTGCCGGGTGGCCGCTGCTCGAGCGTATGCAATGTACAGTCCGTGGCCGTGGCGTCCGCTCCGGTTACCGCCAGCGTGGCCATCGAAGAGCGCGGCGCGCCGGCCGCCAACACTATTCCCATTACCCTGGTCGCCGCAGCCTGAAGAAGCGGCCTGCCGGCATCGCCCGGCTGTGGGGTGCTCCGCCCCGGGAAATAACGTTGTACTTCCCCAACGCATAGCTTCGTGCGAAAAGTCGCGTGATTTGTCTTTATCGCGCGTCAAATGATCGCGATTTACGCCGCATTTCACCGCGCTTTTGCTTCGCAGCGGTGCGCAGGGCCATGTATGGCGTGACCCCATCGGCGGGCCATCCAAAACGCATACTCATTCTCATTAGATTGTAGGTTGCGCATCGCGCTTGCAAAGCCATTTACCAAATGCGGGCCAGCCCTAGCCGACGCGCCGAGGGGGTGTTAGCCTGCCACCGTGATATGTGCGCTTTCAGCGCAGGAAAGAGCGCGGCCGACGCGCTCCGGATCAAAGGAGTACATCATGAAAGGCGACAAGACGGTCATTCAGTTTTTGAACAAGCAGCTCACGAACGAACTGACGGCCATCAACCAATATTTTCTGCATGCCCGCATCCTGAACCACTGGGGCCTGAAAAAGCTGGGCAAGCATGAATATGAAGAGTCGATCGGCGAAATGAAGCACGCCGACCGCCTGATCGAGCGTATTCTGATGCTGGATGGCCTGCCCAACCTGCAAGACCTGCACAAGCTGCTCATCGGCGAGGACGTGCCGGAAATCCTGTCCTGTGACCTGCGGCTCGAGCAAGGCGCGCAAGCCACGGTGAAAGACGCCATCGCGCATTGCGAGTCGGTGCGCGACTATGTATCGCGCGACCTATTCCAGGACATCCTGGACGACACCGAAGAACACATCGACTATCTGGAAACGCAGATCGAACTGATCGGCAAGGTGGGGCTGCAGAACTACCTGCAAAGCCAGATGGAAGTAGACAGCTGATCCGCGTCGGTTCGCACCATGCAAAAGGCCCGCAGCAGCGGGCCTTTTTTTGTGCGGTGGCGGTGTCTGACACCCTTCGGGAGTCAGACACACCAGTGCGAAGAGGTGCGTACCACGGTGTCAGACACCCTTCGGGAGTCAGACACCAGTGCGAAGAGGTGCGTACCTCGGTGTCTGACTCCCGAAGGGTGTCTGACACCGAGCGGGATGACTATGCGGGCCGTCGTCAATCAGGCCGGCGCGGGCATTCGGGGATGGTGCCCCAGGCGCGGTTGGGGCCGCAGTATTTGTACCGCGCATTCCATGAACACGTGGGCCGCTCGAAGAAGCCCTGTTTGGCGCAGTGGGCCAGCTCGCGCTGCAAGTCCTGCTTCCAGCTGCCATTGGCAGCCGTGGGCTGGGGCGCGCTGGGCATGGTGACCGGCGGATTGACCGAATAAGCCTGCTGGCCGGAGGGCGGCACGGTGGTCGTGGGTGGCAGCGCACCCAGGTCCAGCGTGGTGACATCCGATGGGCCCGACGGCAGGGGTACCTGCGACGAGGCTGCCAGTTCACGAGCTTCGTCCATGCTGATGTTATCGCGCGAGATCTGCACCGACGGGTCGGTGGTGATGTCGAACAACGATACGGTAGAGACGGTCCAGTTTTCGCCGTGCGGCTTGTCGGGCACGCCCAGGGTGCCGTCCACCAGGGGCTGCGGCGGCTGGGCCACGTAGGGCTTGCCGTTGGCGTCGAGTATCGGTTCTTGCGACAACGCGGCTTCCTGGCCGGGCGCGGGCGTGGCCTTGGGCGCGTGCGCCACCAGCCAATCGCCCAATTGGATTCCGCCCCATGCCGCAACGCCCAGCGCCAGCAGAAGCGTTGCGAATAAAACTCGCCAAGACATTGCTACCCTCGATTTTGCGGTGGCCGGCCCGGCTTATGCCTGGCTTCCAAAGACCCGGCCGCCGTGTTCGCGCATGGCGTGGAATTTCACGTCCGGATACAGGTCTTCGGCGACCCGCAATTGCGCGGGCGACCCTATGAGAAAAGCCGCCGCATCCACCACATCATAGGCGATGTGTGCCGCATTGGCATCCATGAACTTGCGCAGCGCGCGGGGGTTCTCAGAGGTAATCCAGCGCGCCATGGTGTAGCGCGAAGGCAACATCCGGGCCTCGACGCCGTATTCCGTCTTGAGGCGGTGGGCCACCACTTCGAACTGCAGCTGCCCCACCGCGCCAAGCAGCAGCGTGCCGCCGGCCGCCTCGGGGCGGAACACCTGGATGGCCCCTTCTTCGCCCAGCTGGGTCAGGCCGATGCGCAATTGCTTGGTGCGCAGCGGATCCTTGACTTCCACGGCCTGGAAGAGTTCGGGGGCAAAGAACGGCAAGCCCGTAAACCGCAGGCTTTCGCCTTCGGTGAGCACGTCGCCCAGTTGCAGCACGCCGTGGTTGGGAATGCCGATGACGTCGCCGGCGTAGGCTTCGTCCAGCAATTCACGCCGTTGCGACAGGAACGACACGACGTTGTTGGGGCGCATCTCTTTGTTGGTGCGCGCCACTCTCAGGCGCATGCCCCGCTCGAAGCGGCCGGAGCTTACGCGCACGAAGGCCACCCGGTCGCGGTGGGCAGGGTCCATGTTGGCCTGCACCTTGAACACCACGCCGGTGAACTTGGGCTCGGTGGGTTCGACCATGCGTTCGAGCGCCTGGCGCGGGCCCGGCGGCGGAGCCATCTCGACCAGCGCGTCCAGCACCTCTTGTACGCCAAAGTTGTTGATGGCCGAACCGAAAAACACCGGTGTCTGCTTGCCCGCCAGGAAGGCGTCGCGGTCGAAGGGAAGCGCTGCTTCCCGGATGAGCTCGATTTCGCCGTGCGCCTGCTCGTAGGCCGAGCCGAAGCGCTGTGCGATCTCGGGGTTGGCCAGCCCCTGGATGATGTCGTCGTCATCGTCGGCGCGGCGTTCCTGGCCTGGGCGGAACACCCGCATGCGGTCGCGGCGGATGTCGAACACGCCGCCGAATGACTTGCCCATGCCCACCGGCCACGAAAACGGCACCGCGTCCATGCCCAGGTGCCCTTCGATCTCGGAAAGCAGGTCGAGCGGCTCGCGGACTTCGCGGTCGAGTTTGTTGATGAACGTAATGATGGGCGTGTTGCGGGCGCGGCACACCTGCAGCAGGCGGATGGTCTGCGGCTCGACGCCGTTGGCCGCGTCGATGACCATCAGCGCGGCATCCACCGCGGTAAGCACGCGGTAGGTGTCTTCGGAGAAGTCCTGGTGGCCCGGGGTGTCGAGCAGGTTGATGACGCAGTCGCGGTATTCCATCTGCATCACGGACGAGGCCACCGAAATGCCGCGCTGCTTTTCGATTTCCATCCAGTCGGATGAGGCGTGCCGCGACGCCTTGCGCGCCTTGACGCTGCCGGCGATCTGGATGGCGCCCGCGAACAGCAGCAGCTTTTCGGTAAGCGTGGTCTTGCCGGCGTCGGGGTGGGAGATGATGGCGAACGTGCGTCGCCGGGCGACTTCTTGGGAAATATTCATGGTTGCTGCGATTTTACCGGCACCTGGCCGGTGCGCCGGCCCCGTGTCTTGTTGTTATGCCTGGCGGCGGAAGGTGGCCAGGAAAGCGCCCGCCAGGATGAACAGGGAACCGAAAATACGATTCATCCAGCGGATGTGGCGCGCGTCGCGCAACAGGCGCAATACCTTGGCCGCGAGCAGCGTGTACACGCCCATGGCCACCAGGTCGGTAAACGCCAGCGTGCCGGCCAGCGCGGCGTACTGCGGTGTCAGGGCATGAGCCGGGTTGACGAACTGGGGCACCACGGCCAGCAGGAATACGGTGCCCTTGGGGTTCATCAGGTTGACCAGCAGGCCACGCACGACCAATTCGCGAACCGAAAACTGCGCGGGATCGCCGGTATCGACCGCGACGGGCGCGGCGTCGGTGCGGATCTGGCGCCAACCCAGATAGACCAGGTACGCCACCCCCAGGTATTTCACTACCGCGAAGGCGATCTCGGATGTGGCCAGCACCGCGCCCAGGCCCACCGCCACGATGACAAACTGCGCCAGGATGCCCAGGATGAGCCCCACCGTATTCCAGTAGCCGCGCGCGAAACCGTACTTCAGCCCCGAGCTCATGGCCGAGATGGCCCCCGCGCCAGGGGAAAACGAGATGGCCCAGGAGGCCACGAAGAAAGTCAGCCAGGTGGAGAAGGTCATGTCGGTTTCCGGATCGGGCGGGGCGGCTGCGGGTGACAGAATGCGATATTACTTGCCCAGCAGCGCGGCGCGTGGCGCCCCGGGCGCACGACCGCCGGCGGCCGGCTTGCGCGGAGCCGGCGAAGGCGTGCGCGAATCGCCATGGTGGGCGACGGCGGGGCGGTCGGAGCGCCCCGCGGCAGCTTGCCGCTGGCCCGCCGGCCTGCCTTGCGAGCCAGCCCTGCCCGCGCCCTGACGGGGCGCCTGGCCGGGGCGGCCGGCACGGTCGCCGTTGCCGCGCGGCGAGCCCTGGCGACGGGGCTGGCGGTTGTCTTCGTCGCGTTCCTGGCGTTCGTATGCGCTGGCGCTGCTGCCCGCGGGCGGCGTCCAGCCCTGTACCGACCGGCGTTCGATCGTCTTGCCGATCAGGCGTTCGATACCCTTGAGCAGCTTGATTTCGCTGTTGTCCACCAGGGATACGGCGGCGCCCGTGGCGCCTGCCCGGCCCGTGCGGCCGATGCGATGCACGTAGTCTTCGGGCACGTTGGGCAGTTCGAAGTTCACGACCTGCGGCAACTGGTCGATGTCGAGCCCGCGCGCGGCGATGTCGGTGGCCACCAGCACGGCCACATCGCCTGCCTTGAACCCGGCCAGCGCGCGCGTGCGCGCCGCCTGGCTCTTGTTGCCATGGATGGCCGCGGCGCTCAGGCCGTCTTTGGCCAGCTTTTCGGCCAGACGGTTGGCGCCGTGCTTGGTGCGCGTGAACACCAGCACCTGGTGCCAGCCGCTTTCGCGGATGATATGGCTGATCAGGTCGCGCTTATGGTGCTGCTCGACCAGGTGGACAGTCTGCGTGACCAGCTCGGTAGCGGTATTGCGCGGGGTTACCGACACTTCGCCGGGGTTGTTGAGCACGCCGCGCGCCAGGCTGCGGATTTCGTCCGAGAACGTGGCCGAGAACAGCAGGTTCTGGCGTTGCTTGGGCAGCAGGGCCAGCACTTTGCGGATGTCGCGGATAAAGCCCATGTCGAGCATGCGGTCGGCTTCGTCCAGCACCAGGATCTCGACGCCGGAGAGGTCCACGGTTTTCTGCCCGCAGTGGTCGAGCAGTCGGCCGGGGGTCGCCACCAGGATGTCGACGGGCTTGCGCAGCGCGCTGATCTGCGGATTGATATTGACGCCGCCGAACATCACCATGGACGTCAGCGGCGTGTACTTGCCGTAGGTCTGCACCGACTCGGCGACCTGCGCGGTCAGTTCGCGCGTGGGCGTCAGGATCAGGCAACGCGGACGGCCCGGTTTTTTCAGTGCAGGCTTCTGCTGCATGAGCAGGTGCAGGATAGGCAGCGTAAAGCCGGCGGTCTTGCCGGTGCCGGTCTGCGCAGCGGCAAGCAGGTCGCCGCCCTTGAGCACCTGGGGAATGGCTTGCGCCTGGATGGGGGTGGGCGCGGTGTAGCCGGTGTCGGCAATGGCGCGCAAAAGGGAATCGGCCAGACCGAGGTCGGCGAAAGAAACAGAGGCAGTCAAAACTACTCCAGCGGCAGCCTGTCGCTCGGTTTGAGAGACTCCAATCCAGGCGGTCGGGTAAGGAGAAAAGGAAGGCCCGCATAACGGTAAAGGGCCGGGCGTGGCGGCGATGCGCCAGCGAAACGTGTGCCGATTGGCTAGACACACCGCCGGCATTGTAGCCGATGGCCGCGCATTTGCGCGTATCGTCCCGCCCTGCGTAACAATAGACAGAGGCCGTTACATCGTGCGCTGGGCAAAGGTCTGCGCGACCTGATGTAATGGCAACTGCCACAGAAACCGTTGCCGCGCCCGCGGCGCCGCATTAGAAGGACGTCAAAACAACATGGCTATATCCCGTTGGCTGGGCCTTTTTCTTATGGCGATGGCCGCTACGGTCTTGTCGGGTTGCGGTTACAACAGCATCCAGGCCGCCGACGAGCAGGTGAAGGCGGCGTGGTCCGAGGTGCTGAATCAATACCAGCGGCGCGCCGACCTGGTGCCGCAGCTGGTCAAGGCCGTCGACGCCTATATGACTCACGAGCGCGACGTACTGACCCAGGTAACCGAGGCGCGCAGCAAGGTCGGCAGTGTGCAGATCACGGCCGACCAGCTGGAAGACCCGGCCGCGGTCGAGCGCTTCCAGCAGGCGCAAGGCCAGCTGACGTCGGCTTTGTCCCGGCTGATTGCCGTGTCCGAAAACTACCCGCAGCTCAAGGCAGATGGCCTGTTCCGCGATCTGCAGGCGCAGCTTGAAGGCACCGAGAACCGTATCTCGGTGGCACGGGGCCGCTATGTGCAGTCGGTGCAGGCCTATAACGTGCTGGTGCGGCAGTTCCCCGCCGTGATCACGGCCAAGATCTTCGGGTATGCGCCCAAGGCCAATTTCGGGGTGGCCGATGAAGCGGCGATCTCGCGTCCGCCGGAAATCCGCTTCAGCAATGATGCATCTGCTCCCAAGCCTGCCCAATAACGCGCTGGCCGCCACGCTGCGCGGCGTGGCCGGATGGCTGGCGGCACTGCTGGTGGTGCTGGGGGCGCTGGTGGCGCCGGCCATCGCCCAGCCTGCCGGCCCCGCCGCTGTTCCTGCCTTGCAGGCGCGTGTCACCGACACGACGAGTACGCTCGATGCATCGCGCCGCCAGGCCCTGGAGCAGCGCCTGGCGGCCTTCGAGCAGCGCAAGGGCGCGCAGATTGCCGTGCTGGTGGTGCCGTCTACCGCGCCGGACACGATCGAGCAGTACGCCACGCGCGTGTTCGATCAATGGAAGCTGGGGCGCAAAGGCACGGATGATGGCGTGTTGCTGGTGGTTGCCAAGAATGACCGGGCGGTGCGCATTGAAGTGGGCTACGGGCTCGAGGGCGCGATCCCTGATGCCATGGCCAGCCGCATCATCCGCGAACAGATCGTGCCGGCGTTCCAGGCGGGTGATTATGCGGGCGGGATAGAAGCCGGCGTGGGGGCCATCGAGAAGCTGGTCGACGGCGAACCCCTGCCCCCGCCCGCTGCGCGCGCGGCAGATGACGGCGCCGGCCAGGACTGGCCGTTCATCCTGCTGCTGGCGGCATTCTTGCTCGGGCTGCCGGCGGCGCTGGCCGGGGTGGCTGCGGCCTTTGCGTCGTGGATGATATTCGGCACGTGGTGGGCGGCAGTGCTGGGCGGCATCGGCGGATTTGCGATCAGCGGGTTGTTGGGGCTGCTGGGCATCAAGCGCCGCCTGACCCGCGGCGGGCGCGGCGGCGGCGGATTCGGAGGCGGTTTCGGCGGCGGCCGGGGACGAGGCGGCGGCGGTTTTGGCGGCTTCGGCGGCGGCGGGGGTCGCAGCGGCGGCGGCGGGGCATCGGGGCGTTGGTAGCCCGGTTGCGGCGCGCCGGCTCAACGGTTGGTGTCTGACACCCTCCGGGAGTCAGACACCTATGGAACGCGGCGGGTCGCCGGATGGGCTGGTGTCTGACACCCTTCGGGAGTCAGACACCCATGGGACGCGGCGGGTCGCCGGATGGGTTGGTGTCTGACACCCTTCGGGAGTCAGACACCTATGGAACGCAACGGGTCGCCGGATGGACTGGTGTCTGACACCCTTCGGGAGTCAGACACCCATGGGACGCGGCGGGTCGCCGGATGGGTTGGTGTCTGACACCCTTCGGGAGTCAGACACCCATGGGACGCGACGGGTCGCCGGATGGGTTGGTGTCTGACACCCTTCGGGAGTCAGACACCCATGGGACGCGACGGGCCGCCGGATGGACCGGTGTCTGACTCCCGAAGGGTGTCAGACACCACTCTGCTTCACGCTGCTGTCGTTTCAGGCAGTGCGCCGGCGACGAGTACGCCTTGCTTGAACACGGCGACGTGATGCTGGCAGTCGGCGGCCTGGTTGATGTCTTGAGTCGGGTCGCCGCGCACGAGCAGCAGGTCGGCTACCGCGCCGTCGGCCACGATGCCGCGATCGGGCAGGCCCAGCAGGTCATGCGCCCGGGACGTGCCGGCCACCAGGGCATCGGCGGGGCTCATGCCGAATTCCACCATGTAGGCCAGCTCTTCGGCATTGCGGCCGTGGCGGTTGAACGGCGTGCCGGCATCGGTACCCATGGCGATGCGCCCGCCCGCCCGGTAGTACATCTGGAACGACTCGCGATGGCGCTGTTCGACCGCGCGCGCTTTGTCCACCACGTAAGCGGGAATGCCGCGGTCGGCGTTGTCCAGGATGTTGCGCAACGCGGCGATGGTAGGCACCAGGTAGGTCTGGCGCTCGAGCATTTCTTCCAGGCACTGCTGGTCCATGAAAATGCCGTGTTCGATCGAATCAATGCCCGCGCGCACGGCATTGAGAATGCCTTCGGTGCCTTGGGCATGGCTGGCCGTACTTTTGCTGAAGCGCCTGGCTTCGTGCACGCCCGCGCGCATTTCGTCGAAACTGTAGTGTGCGTCCATGGGGTTGACGCCAGGGGTCATCACGCCGCCCGTCGCCATGATTTTCACCAGGTCGCAGCCCGCGTGCACCTGTTCGCGCACGGCCTTGATGACTTCGTCGCAGCCATCCGCTACGCGTCCGGTGCGATTGCCATGGCCGCCGGTCATGCAGATCATGCGGCCGGCCGCCCTGATGGTGGGGCCTGCAAACGCGCCGCGCGCGATGGCGTCGCGCACGCCGAATTCCAGATAGTCTTTGCCGCCGCAATCGCGTACCGCCGTGATGCCGCCGCGCAGCGCGGCCTGCGCGTTTTCCAGCGCGGTCAGCGTGATCTGGGCGGGGCCCTGGCGGCTCATCTGTGCATGAGGATCGGCGCTGCCCGTAAATACCAGATGCACGTGGCAATCGGCCAGGCCGGGAATCAAGGTCATGCCGCGCGTATCGACTCTGCGCCCGGCATAGCCTTCGAATTGCGCCGCCGGCGCGACCCGCGCAATGCTCGCGCCTGCTACCAGTACTGCATGGCCGTCCAGCCGTTCGCCCCGGCCATCGAACACTGCCCCGCCGATAAACAGCATGGTGTCGGGGTTGCTCATGCTTCTACCTCCAGTCCTTCGCGCGACATGACCTGCAGCCGCGGCATCAGGCCGAGCAGGTGTTGCGTGTATTCGTGCCGCGGCGCGGCGAACAGTGTTTCGGTATCGGCCACTTCCAGCAATTCGCCATGGCGCATCACGCCGACCCGGTCGCACATCTGCCGGATCACCGGCAGGTCGTGGCTGATGAACAGCATGGTCAGGCCCAGTTGCTCCTGCAGATCTTTGAGCAGGTTGAGAATCTGCGCCTGGATCGAAACGTCGAGCGCCGAAGTGGGCTCATCGCAGATCAGGAAACGCGGGCGCGTGGCCAAGGCGCGCGCGATGCAGATACGCTGGCGCTGGCCGCCCGAGAACTCGTGCGGATATCGTTGCGCGGCGGCCGCGCCGAGCCCGACGATGTCGAGCAGGTCGGTCACGATCTGACGCGTTTCGCTTTCGCTGGCCGCCAGCCTGTGAAAGCGGATGGGCTCGGCCACGATGTCCAGCACGCGCATGCGCGGATTGAGCGACGAGAATGGGTCCTGGAACACCATCTGGATCTGGCGCCTGAAGGCGTTCAGGCGCTTTTCGTCTTTCAGGCCGGTAAGGTTGGTGCCGTTGAAGGCCACCGAACCGCTGCTGGGCGTATACAGGCCCGCGATCAGGCGGGCGACGGTGGACTTGCCCGAACCCGATTCGCCTACCAGGCCGAAAACCTCGCCCTGGGCGATGGACAGGTTGACGCCTTTAACCGCGTCCAGCGTACGGCGGTTGCGGGCGAGGAACGCATTCTTCAGCACGAAGCGCATGCCCAGGTCTTGCGTCTGCACCAGAGGCCCGGCGGCGTCCTGGCCGAAATCGCGTCGCTGGCCCAGCCAGTGCGTCGTGATATCCAACGGCTTGGCGGGCGTTTTAACGTCTTCGATATAGGTCACCAGCGGAAAGCGCCGCAGCTTTACGTCGGGACGCGGCACGGCCGAGATCAGGCTGCGCGTATACGGATGGTCGGGGTCGCCGAGAATCTTGCGGGTGGGCCCCTGCTCGACCAGCTTGCCTCGGTACAGCACCGCCACGCGGTCGGTCACGTCGGCGATCACGCCCATGTCGTGCGTGATGATGATCATCCCCACCTGCTTTTCTTTGCAGAGCTTGCGCAGCAGCTCGAGAATCTGCGCTTGGATGGAAACATCGAGCGCCGTGGTGGGCTCGTCTGCAATGATGACCTCGGGCTCGCAGCACAGCGCCAGCGCAATGACGACACGCTGCCGCATGCCGCCCGAGAACTGGTGCGGATACTGCTTGACGCGCAGTTCCGGTTCGTCGATGCCCACCTGGCGCAACAGTTCTACGGCGCGCTGCCGGGCTTGCGCCTCGTTCAGGTCCAGGTGCACCAGCATCGTTTCCACCAGCTGGTTTTCTACTGTCTGCAAGGGGTCCAGCGATGTCAGCGGATCCTGGAAGATCATGCCGATGCGGCGTCCGCGGACCTTGCGCTTTTCCCATTCGGGCAGCGCGTCGATGCGCTTGCCGTCCAGGTGGACTTCGCCGCCGGCGAGCCGCCCCGGGAACTCCAGCAAACCCATGACGGCGTTGCCTATCGTGGATTTGCCGGCGCCCGATTCGCCTACGACGCCCAGGATCTCGCCGCGATCGAGCGATAGCGTGACGCCGTCCACCGCGACCAGGCTGCCGCGGCGGCTGGCGAATTCGATGCGCATTTTTTCAATGTCGAGCAATGCCATGGCGCGTCCCTCAGCGCAGCTTGGGGTTGAGCGCGTCGCGCAGCCAGTCGCCCAGCAGATTCACAGACAGCACCAGCGCGACCAGGGCGATGCCCGGGAAAATCGAAATCCACCACATGCCCGAGAACAGGTAGCTGTTGCCGATGCGGATCAGCGTGCCCAGCGAAGGGGCGGTGGGCGGCACGCCCACGCCCAGGAAGGACAGTGTGGCTTCGGTGATGATGGCAATGGCCAGGTGGATGGTGGCGATCACCAGCACCGGGCCCATGACGTTGGGCAGGATGTGTCGCCGCAGTATGGTGAACGGCCTGATACCGATCAGCTTGGCGGCCTGCACGTATTCTTTGTTGCGTTCCACCAGCGTGGAGCCGCGCACGGTACGCGCGTACTGCACCCAGCCGGAAATGCCGATCGCGAAGATCAGCACATACAGGGCCAGGTCGTCGTGCATGTCGCGCGGCAGCAGGCCGCGCGCGATGCCGTCGATCAGCAGCGCCACCAGAATCGCCGGAAACGACAGCTGCACATCGGCAATGCGCATGATGACGCTGTCGACGCGCCCGCCTACATAGCCGCTGATCAGCCCCAGCGATACGCCCAGCAGCATCGAGAACAGCACGGACGCGAACCCCACGAACAACGATACGCGCGAGCCGTACAGAATGGCCGACAGTATGTCGCGGCCCTGGTCATCCGTGCCGAGCAGGAAGTCGGCATTGCCGTCGACGTGCCACACCGGCGGCGTGTTGGCATCCATGATGTTCAACGACGCCAGATCGAAGGGGTTGTGGGGCGCCACGATGGGGGCGCACAGGGCGCCGGCCAGCATGACCAGCGTGACGATGGCCGATATCACCGCGCTGGGGGTGCGCCGGAAGCTGTACCAGAGGTCGCTGTCGGCCGCGCGTGCGAGCCACGGAGCTATGCGGGCAGTCATAAGAAATCCTTCACTTGCTCTGCACGCGCAGGCGCGGGTCGACCACCACATACAGGATGTCGACGATAAGGTTGATCACAACGAAAAAGAATGCGGTCAGCACAAGGTAGGCAGCCATGACCGGAATATCGACGGTGCTGATGGCCTGGATGAACAGCAGGCCCATGCCGGGCCACTGGAACACGGTTTCGGTGATGATCGCAAATGCGATGATCGAGCCCAGCTGCAGGCCGGTAATGGTGATGACGGGCACCAGCGTGTTCTTCAAGGCATGCCGGAAATTGATCAGCCTTTCGGGCAGGCCGCGGGCGCGGGCAAACTTGATGAAATCGGACCGCAGGATTTCCAGCATTTCGGCGCGCACCAGGCGCATGATCAGGGTCATCTGGAAAAGCGCCAGCGTGATCGCCGGCAAGATCAGCGCCGCAAGTCCGGATGGTGTGAGCAGCCCGGTGGTCCAGCCGCCGATGGAAATGACTTCGCCCCGCCCGAAACTGGGCAGCCAGCGCAGCTGCACGCTGAACACCAGGATCAACAGGATGCCGATCAGAAAGGTGGGCAGAGAAATGCCGGCCAGCGACAACGCCATGAAGGCGCGCGACAGTACGCCCCGACGCTTCAGGGCCGTATAGATGCCCATGGGGATGCCGAATGCCAGCGCCATCAGCGCCGATACAAACGACAGTTCCAGCGTGGCGGGCAGGCGCTGCTTGATCAAGTCGCTGACGGGCTGGCGCTGGCGGTACGACACGCCGAAATTGCCTTCGGCCGCGTTGCGCACGAAGCGCGCGTACTGCACGATGAACGGGTCGTTGAGCCCCAGGCTCTCGCGCAGCTGGGCGCGCTGCGCTTCGGTTGTATCCTGCCCCACCATACTGACGATGGGGTCGCCCACATAGCGGAACATGCCGAATGCGATCAGCGCGACGGTCAGCATGACCAGCACCGATTGCAGCAGGCGTTGCCCGATGAATCCAAGCATGGTTCAGTATCCTGGTGGAAGCCCGGCCACCATGCGGGCCGGACATGATTGCGTCAGCCGTTCATGCCCGCGCCCGGAGCCGCGCGGGCATGCAACGGATGAGGATCAGACGGCACGCGGCGACACCGGACTTGCCGGCCCGCCGGGGTGAACGTCATGAAAGGAAGCGCGCAGCGCTTCCTGCTCCGGGATGCGCTGCCGCATCAGGGCATGACAACGTGGCGCAGGTCCAGCACGTCATCGGCGCGCTGCACGACTTGCAGGTTGTCTTTGATGCCCCACGACATGGGTTGCTGGTGCAATGGCAGGTAGCCGTAGTCGTTGCGTACGATCTCGAAGGCTTCCTTGATCATCGCGTTGCGCTTGGCCTGGTCGGTTTCCACGCCGATCTTCGCGGTAAGTTCGTCGACCTTCGGATTGCAATAGCCGCCCAGGTTGAACTGCCCGGCTGCGGTCTTGCTGTCGCGGCACGCGGCCAGATTCAACAGCACGTTGTGCGCGTCGGTCGAGCTTGGCGTCCAGCCCAGCATGTACATGCTGGTGTCGTTGCCCGCCTGCAGCAGGATCTTGCCGAAGTACTTGGACTTGGTCTGCGCCAGCAGATTGATCTTGATGCCTACGCGCGCCAGCATGCCCGCAACCGCCTGGCAGATCTTCTCGTCATTGACGTAGCGGTCGTTGGGGCAGTCGAGCGTTACGGTAAAGCCGTCGGGATAGCCTGCGTCGGCCAGCAGCTTCTTGGCGCGGGCGGGGTCGGGCTTGTAGGGCGTGCCGTAGGAATCGTCATAGCCGTTGACCGAGGTGGCAACCAGCGAACCCAGCGGCTTGGCCGCGTCGCGCATGATCTTCTTGTTGATGGCCTCGATGTCCACCGCCAGCACCACGGCCTCGCGCACGCGGGCGTCCTTGAACGGATTCTTGCCCTTGATGTTCGAAAACAGCAGTTCGTCGCGATGCTGGTCCATGCCGATGAAAATGGCGCGCGCTTCGGGCTCGGTAAGCGGCTTTACGCCGGGCGCGTCTTCCAGGCGCTGCCAGTCCTGCACCGGCACCGGCTGCACGATGTCCATCTCGCCCGAGATCAGCGCCGCCACGCGGGTGGCTTCCTGCGAGATGGGCTGGAACACGACTTCATCGACATTGGTCTTGATGTTCTTGTCCCAGTATCCGTCGAAACGCTTGAGCACGGTTTTGACATCGGGCTGCCGCTCGGCCAGCATGAACGGGCCGGTGCCGTTGGCATGCAGATTGGCGTAGTTGCCCTGGTTGTCGCCCTTGACGTTGGTGGCCTCGGTGGTGTTGTTCTTCTCTGACCATGATTTGCTCATGATGTACAGGAAAGTCCACTCGCGCGGCAGAATGGGGTTGGGCGTCGGCGTGGTGACTTCGATGGTGTGGTCGTCGATTTTCTTGATATCGGACGCCTTGGCGCCATAGCCCTTCATGTCCGACCCGGGCGTCAGGCTGCGCTTCCACGAGAAGATCACATCGTCGGCCGTAAAGGGCGATCCGTCATGGAACTTCACGCCCTTGCGCAGCTTGAACACCCATTTGGTGGGCTCGGTGTTTTCCCAGCTTTCTGCCAGCAGCGGCGTCAGCTTCATGTCGCCGTCGTAGCCCGCCAGCGTTTCGTAGATATTGCCCTGGAAGCCCAGCGTGAACGTCTCGTTCAGGGCCATGGGGTCCATGGACGTGGCATCGCCCTGGTAGGCCCAGCGCAGCGTCTTGGCGTGCGCCGTGCCAACCAGCATGACACCGCATACCGCCAATGCCAGCGCCGATTTCTTGATGAATGGTGTGATACGCATAGCCCTTCTTGCTCCGTGTAGTGCGCGGGATCGCGCGACAGAAGTGACAGGGCCCCCGCCCCTTTTCTTTTGGACCAGGCCGGGGGCTCGGCGTGCTGCTTACGACAATGCGAGGTGTTGCGGCTGACGGCGCGTGATCGCGCGCGCTTGTGCGAGCGCGGGGGGAGCGGTCATTGCAGCGGACTTCGGATTCACGATTGGCCGACCTCGGTAATTCTCGTTGGGGCGGATGACCGTCCCAATGTAGATCGAATCTTATAGAGGCAGTGATTTAAGCGTCAATCGTTTTGACTTGGGGTTAGTACTTGGTTGCGGGCGGTGAAAAACACTGCCGGAAAGCAATGTAGGACGCGTCTTACGAACCTTGGGCGCCGGCGGCAGGCTGGCCTTCAGGCACATCGTCGGCCAGGATACGGGCCAGTTCGGCGACCACATGCTTGCGCCGCTCGTCGTCTTCGTAGCCCTTGGCCAGGGCCGACCATTGCGGACGGCTGCGGGCTTCGCGCAGGGGCTCGGGCAGGCGGCCCGACCGCCACTGGGCGTCGGCCGGCTGGCCCAGGCGCAGCGGATCGCGCGCAGCGTGGCCGCGGCGTTCCAGGGCATGGACGAGCTGACGTTGCCGCAGGGCAAGCAGGCGCAGCACCGCGTCATCGACCGTGATCTCGCGGTAGCCGCGCAACCTGCCCAGGATGCGCCCCCCGAAGCGCTCTACCCCTTGCCATAACCCGCCCGCGGCTGCGCCGATCAGCATGCCGGTGCCCAGGCTCAGCCCGGCGCTGAACAGGTCGACCGCCGCGCCCGCCATGGCGCCGGCGGCCATGCCGGTGCCCAGCTGTATGCCCATGTCTTTCAGGGCCTGTGGATGGAACAGGTCCATGCCCCAGCGCGTGCCTTCGAGCGGCAGTGTGTCGTCTGCATAATCGCTGCGGCGGAAGTTATACAGCGCGAGCAGCGCATCGACGCAGGCCTGCTCGCGCTTGCGGACCTGGTCGCGCAGCGTGGCGGCGTGGGCCTGCAGCGCCGCGTCGTCGGCGGGGCTTGCCAGCCGAAGCGCGGCCACATCGACCAGCAGGTCGGCGGCCAGCACCCAGGCGGCCAGGCTGCGTTCCCGGCGCTGGCGCGCCAGTTCATCGGCAAGGCGGTTCAGCGTGGCCGCATGGCGATCCAGCAGCACGGCGAGCTTGGCGTACAACTGCCGGTCGCCGTCCAGCGGCGGCGCCACGGTGTCGAATTCCAGGGCCGCATGCAGGCCGAGCCGCGCCATGGCGTCGCGCCATTCATCGGCCCGGTGGCCGGGCGTGTTGACGAAATTCAGAACCGGCAGCAGCGGCCGTCCGCAGGCGGCCAGCAGCGCGAGTTCGTCGCGGTGCTTGCTCAACACGGGATCGCGCGCGTCGATGACGTACAGTGCGGCATCGCACTCGAGCATCTTGGCCAGCACACGCGCTTCTTGTTCGTAGCGGCGATGCGCCTCGGGCGAATCCAGGAAGCGGCGTATGCGCGCCGGCCCGTCGCTGCGCGTGCCAGGCTCGTCCAGGCGTTCCAGGTATTCGAGCAGCGCGATGCTGTCTTCCATGCCGGGTGTGTCGAACCATTCGAGCGCGGGCCTGCCATCGAGCTGCAGCCGCGCACCTTCAACGTGGCGGGTGGTGCCGGGGCTGTCGGCGACTTCTCCGAACCTGCCGTCTCGCGTCAGCGTGCGCAACAGCGAGGTTTTGCCGGTGTTCGTGTGCCCGACGACGGCGACTCGGAGCATGGCGTCAGTCATGGCCTGTCTCCAGCCAGCGCAACGGTTCGTCAGTGTCGCGCACGATGGCTTGCGATGTCATGCCCGAGGCGGCCAGGCGATCGCGCCACACGTCCAGGCGCGCTTGGACGGCCGGCGGCAATGCGCTGGCGGCGGTGTACAGCCAGACTCGCGTCTGCCCGGCTTTTCCGGACAGCGCGGCGATAAGATTGAGCGTGCCGCGGTCGGGAGTCTGGCGGGCGTCGCAGGCGATCAGCAGCCGCCGCGCGCCCGCGTGCGCCAACGCGTCAAGCAGTCGGTTGCGCTGTTCGCGGCTATCGAGATTGCCCGCGTCCTGCACGCCGGGCGGCAAGCCGACGGGCGGCCATGGAACGTCGGCCGGCAGTTCCAGCCCCACCAGCACCGGCATGTCTGCCAGATTGCCGATATTGCCGGCGGCCACGCGCGGCTGATGCAGCGGATCGGCCGGGCGGTCGATACCGGTGGACTGCACGGGCGGCACCAGACGGTCTCGCAGGGCGGCGTAGCCGGGCAGCGCGGCGTCGATGCGCAGGCCGCGCCGGGCCTGGCGCAGGCGCAGCAGGCACAGCGTGCAGGCCACCAGGCGCGGCAATACGCCATAGATGGCAATCACGCCGATCAACCATATCGACCATTGCGCCTGCGCCACGGCGGGCAACACCTGGGTGTTGTCGCTGGCGCGCACGACATCGGCCGAGGGCATGGCAAAGCCAAACTGCGCCGGCAGCCAGCCCAATGCCCGCGTCAGGAAAATAAAGGCGTCGGGCTGCAGCAGCGTGGTGGCCCATACGAACCGATAGCTTGCGGTAGACAACAGCGCCAGCAGGGTGATCAGGGCCGCGGCCAGCGCGGCCAGCCACAGCCCATGGCTGATGGCGCCGAACAGCCAGCGCCGGGCCCCCGCCCGGCCAAGCAGGTTCAGCAGCGCCTGGGGCACCAGCGCGGCGTCCGGGCCGCGCGCCAGCTTGCGGGTGGCCCACAGCCACAGCCGGCCCAGCCCGGTGGCGCCGCCGGGCGGCAGCAGGAACGAGGCCAGCCACAGCAGCAGGGTCAGCAGATGGATGCCCAGCAACGCCCCCAGGGCCCACAATACATTGACGGGACGGCTTCCATCGCCGAGCGCGCCCGCCGCCGAGGCCACGCCCGCGATGACGGCGGCCGCCAGCAGGCCCAGCAGGCTGTATACCGCCCCTTGCCGCCAGCGTGCTGCCAGGCCGTCGTGCCCTTCGCGCTGCGCCAGCAGGCGCGCCCGCATCAGGATGCGGGTTTCAAGCGTGCCGGGCGCGTTGCGGGCCTGCCGCACCGCGTCGGCGTCTTCCAGCGGGCCCCAGTGTTCTTCGCGCAGGCGGATGATCTCTGCCAGCCAGTGGGCCCGCCACGCCTGGGTTTGCCTGGACACCGGCGCGGCGCCAGGTGCTGGGGTCGCCATTCAGCCGGCGTGACGCGAATCGGCGGGCGGCGTGCCGAACCAGTCTTGCAGCTTGCGGCTGGCCTGCTGCTTGACGTCGTCGTTGATGTAGAAGGCCACCGTGGCCAGCGCCGCAGTCATGACGCTGAGGTCGTCGGTATAGCCCACCAGGGGGGCCAGGTCCGGAATGGCGTCCAGCGGCAGCACGAAGTAGCCCAGGGCGCCATAAATGACACGCCGCGCCCATTTGGGCGTGCCCGGGTTCTGTACGGCGTAGTACAGCCAGAGGGCTTTTTCCACGACCTGACGGCCTGCGGCCGACGCATGGCGTGTCGCCTTGCGCCAGAAGCGGTTGTCGGAATAGGCCTGTTCGTGGACGGGAGTGGCTATTGGCATGGTACGTCGGGCGCAACGCCCGGTATGTCACGGTCAATGGCCCATTGTAGACCCCCGGGGCCGGATGCGGGGCTAGCGTCCGGGCCGGTGGGCAGCGCGGTACTGCCCCGGGGTGGCCCCCATGGCGTGCGCAAAGGCTCGGCTCAGGTGGCTGGCGTTACCGAAGCCGCATGCCTGGGCAATGCCGGCCAGGTCGTCGCTGCTGGTGGCCAGCAGCAGGCGGGCGCGGGCCAGGCGGCGGCCCAGCACCCATGAGTGCGGCGGCTCGCCGAACGAGGCATGGAACATGCGCGCGAAATGATAGGTGGACAGCGCCGCCACACCCGCCAGCACGTCCAGCGTCAGGGGCTCGGCCAGGTGGCTATCGATGTAGTCGCGCACCCGGCGCCGCACCGCCGGGGCCAGCCCGCCGCGGGCCGCCGTGGCCCTGGCGGCCCGCCCGGTGTTCTGGTCCAGCAGGTGATGCAGCACGCTTTCGGCGGCGCTGCTGGCTGCCAGCCGCTGTGCCGGCACGTTCCAGTCGGTGGCAAGCAGCGCGCGGCAGGCCTGCGCGAGCGACGGGTCGCGTATGTAGGTGCGATCGTGCAGTTCGAGTTCGCGCGGCTCGCGGTCCAGCCGCATCACTGCCTCGCGCGCCAGCCGCTGCGGCGCTATGTACAGGTGCAGGAAGCGCACCTCTTCGTTCATGCTCCAGCGTGAATGGTGCTGGTCGGGCAGCACGCAGAACTTGCCCGCGCCGCCGTGGCGGTCGCGGTGCCCCAGCCGGAAACAGGTGTCGCCGCCCTGCAAATACAGCGAAAGCGTGTGGTGCCCGGGCGCGTCGTAGTCGATGAGGGCCCGGCCGGCGCGCTGGTCGCGGTTCCATTGGGCCGCCGCCAAGCCGGCGCCCAGCGAGGCGGCGCGCACGAGCTGCACCCGCGCGTTGCGCAGCGTGTGGAACAGGGTGAAGTCGGCGGGCGCCGAGGCGGTCTGGCTCATGGCGTCTTTATCGTACGCCAGCTTGGCGCGTGTGTGCGTGCGCCCGCGCGCCGCTTCTTCAAAAACCGCAAGAACCGGCAATCGCGCCGTGGCGCGCGCGTCTAGACTGCACACGAGGCCGGCCATTTTTACTGTCGCACAGCTATCGTGAACCTGTTTCTCTACCTGCTTACCGTACTGATCTGGGGCAGCACCTGGATCGCCATCAAGCTGCAGCTGGGCGTGGTGGCCATACCCGTGTCGGTGTTCTACCGGTTCGCGCTGGCCTCGGTGCTGATGCTGGCCGGGCTGATCCTGCTGGGGCGTCTGCAGCGCCTGGATCGGCGCGGCCACCTGCTGTGCCTGGGGCAAGGTCTGTGCCTGTTCTGCCTGAATTTCCTGTGTTTCTATAGCGCCACCGTATGGATCTCCAGCGGCCTGGTGTCCGTGGTGTTTTCGGCGTCGACGATCTGGAACGCGCTGAACGCGCGCCTGTGGTTCGGCACCCGCATCACATCGCGCGTGGTGCTGGGCGGCGTATTCGGCCTGGCGGGCCTGCTGTTGCTGTTCTGGCCGGAAGTCGCCGGCCAGCAGGCCAGCCACGAAACCCTGCTGGGCCTGGGGCTGGCGTTGCTGGGCACACTGTGCTTTTCCACCGGCAACATGCTGTCGTCGGCGCAGCAGCGTGCGGGAATCGGCCCTCTTACGGGCAATGCCTACAGTATGTTGTACGGGTCGCTGGTGCTGCTGGCCGGGTGTGTCATCACGGGCCAGCCTTTCGATTTCGACCCGTCGCCCACGTATGTAGGCGCCCTGCTGTACCTGTCGCTGTTCGGTTCTATCGTGGCGTTCACCGCCTACCTGACCCTGGTCGGGCGCCTGGGCCCTGCACGCGCCGGCTATTGCACCGTGCTGTTCCCGGTGGTGGCGCTGAGCATTTCCAGCGTGGCCGAAGGCTACCAGTGGACGCTCGCGGCAGCGGCCGGGCTGGCGCTGGTCATGTTGGGCAACGTGCTGGTGTTTGCGCGGGCAGGCGCCAGGCGGGGCGCGGCCACCGCCGCGATGCCGCGCCCGCGTTGAGCATGGCACTGCCGCCGGGGCCACGGGCGCTGGCGCCCGAACCGGCGCGCTACACTTGCCGCCGGTTACCCGAGACCCCGCCATGCCCTTCGTGCCCGCCGAAATCAGCCATGTATTCGCCGCCGTGCTGGTGGTTACCAGCTTTCTTACGTCGGCCCTGACCGCGGCGATGGGACTGGGCGGTGGCGTTGCCATGCTGGCGGTGCTGAGCCTGGGGTTGCCGGTGACCAGCGTCCTGCCTGTGCACGGCGTCGTGCAAATGGGTTCGAACGGGGGGCGCGTCATCATCCAACGCCGCCACTTGGTGCTGCCGGTGCTGCTGTGGTTTTCGCTGGGCAGCATCGTGGGCATTGCACTGGGCGCATCGGTGGTGGTGAATATTCCCGACGCATTGGCCAAGTGGCTGCTGGCCTTGTTCATCCTATGGTCGGTATACCGCAAAAAGCCTGACGCCCGGGCGCAACGCCACGGCAAGCCTTATTTTGTCGTGGGCGGCGCGATTTCCAGCTTCGGCTCGATGCTGGTGGGCGCCACCGGCCCGTTCGTGGCCGCGTTGCTGGCTGGCACCGGCCTGGTCAAGCAGCCCCTGGTCGCCACGCATGCGGCGTGCATGGTGATCCAGCATGGCCTGAAGATACTGGCATTCGGTACGCTGGGCTTTGCCTATGCCCAGTGGGCGCCGCTGATCGCCGCCATGATCGCCAGCGGCGTGGCCGGAACCTGGGTGGGCACGCGCCTGCTCGACAACCTGCCTGAATCCACCTTCCGGCTGGGCTTCAAGATCGTGATGACAGTGGTCAGCGTGCACATGATCTGGCAGACGCTGTAGGCGCGCTTTGCCCAGCGGGCGGAGTGGCTTGCTCCGTTAGTACGGCTGGAAAGCACTTTCTTCTACGGTGTGGCTGTTTCCAATAAATAGAAAATTGCAGCTTTGTAATTTGTACGGGCGCTGAGAACCAGCCTGGACGATCGGGCGACAAACCGATTAGCCTTCTTCATCGCCAGGGCGGTAAGTTCGGCCCCTAAAGTTTCAAGTTGGCAACGTAAGTCCTTGTCTCGCATATTCTGCGCCCGCCCTATGCGCCGCCCATTGAATAGGTGCCAGCGCAAGCCGGTGGACGTTCCGGCTTTTCGGGGATCAGCCTAGGCGCTGGGGTAAAGCTCGTTTTTTCGATTAAGTGCTTATCGCCTGCGCGGTGGTAGTTGGGGTTTTAGAAGCCTAAGCACTGACGAGGTTGAGAGTTGGATGTCGAGCGCAGATGCTTAAACTTCAGTTGATGTTCCGACCCGAGATGATTGTTTGTTAGCCATACTCAATATGGTTGAAGGTCCTCGGGTAGTTGCTGGTCTACGTCCAAACCGGTAGCCCGGAGCGAGCATAGTAGTCGCATACTTGTTGGGGCGTCTAAATTCACACGCTTTGCTGTCAACGTAAATTCCACGCCAGGTCGGTGCGCATGCTGAATATAGGCACAATAATATCTAGGGCAATACCCCACCAGCGCGGCAGGCGAAGCAGTACGTACGGCAATTGCCTTCCCGTCCACTTCGTTCTGCAGATCCAACATCAAGAATAGTTTGTCGTTCTGTTGCAATTGCTGCAGTGCTGGTGTGGCTTGTTCAGGTAGATGCCTGATTCCACGAAGAAAGAAATCAACCGACCAGCCGCCCTCTTGGGTAATTTCAGGCAGCGGAAAAAGTTCCAGTGAATCGGTCCCGCGAGTGCCTCCCGTAATCGCCAGAATTTCTAGTGGATCAACTGTAGCCTGGGACAGAGCTGTCCACCGAAGGTAGTCTGAATACTCTGGGCGAGATTTCGAGATGATTCTATTTTCGAAGGCTGCGAACAGAGTAGGAGATTCGTACCGCTGGCTTAAGTCATTCATGCGCGCTAAACCGTTAAACCCCTGAGCCCGCCGTGCACCCGCCGTATATGACAGCTGGAACCCCTCAAGGGATCGCTCTAGTTTAGCGACAGGGATCCACTCCCTAGTCGTAGAATCTTGCCATGCAACGTACAGTGTGTTCATTTTTTCCAATCTAACCCAAGGATGTGTAAGCGGTTTAGTCGAAGATATTCTTGTACAAACCGCTTCGCAGCGTCCGACATCCAAGCTTCCGGCATTGCCTCTATCGTTCCTGCAACACGCTCGTCATCTACTGCAGCGAGCCTTTCGATCCACTCACGAGCTGCCTTGGGACGTAGTCGAGCGGCATATTCAAAGGCCTCAGAGGTTAGAAGCGCCTTTGTATTCGATTCTTCGGTGCGAGGAAAAAGTGCAGATCTTGCTTTTCTAGCATGCGTAGATATGTGTCTTCCAATATCTCTGGTAGTTAAACGCTCAGTGAGGACATGATCGGCCTCGTTTCTATTAAGGCTAGAGCCATGGTCGTAGGAGGGCAAGAGGCGAACTTCTTGATTCGCTGCAGATCTGCTTACGCCCCAATTCTGATCGTGGCGATCTTGATTTCCTATCCAAACGTCGAACATCAGGTACCCTACAAATACGTCCAACGGACTAGAGATATGATCAGTGGGGTCAAATCCAAGGGGTGGCCTAATTGACCGATTTCCAGATCCTGCCCGCAGATAACTCATTACAGCGGTAATTGTATGCTGCCGGTGTCGTTCTCGTGCCGCCACACGGTTGTTACCAGAATGCACTACCGCGAGAACCTCGTTGCCGTGGACAATGCGCTCCCCCTCTCCTACTAGCGAAGGAGTCACAGTGCCGCACTTGTCGCGCCAAGTCGCCAGCTCATAGTAGGCATGAGGCATTCCTAACGCTCCGGCTAACTCGCAGGCGAGTTTCTCCGCCCAGTTTTCTCCGGTGTTTGGACGCCCCTCTTTAAAAAGGGAAAGTCCAAGATGCTCGTCTTGGTACCAAAATTTATACTTCGTCCCCATCTGCTCGGGTAGCTCGGCGGCTTGGTCTGGGACTTGGAGCACGGGAAACATGAACAGTGATCCTAAAAGATGCAGCGTAAGAGTCCAGTATAGAAGCTCCACCATTGCTAACACCGAGATTGCATCCAGGCTAAACGTGTAGTTGGCGAGATAAGTAGACTGGCAGGTAATCCTTTCAGGCTGTGCGAGTCAGCGGTATGACGTTACCTCCGGCTTCTGCCCCAGTTCTTCATGCAAGAGGGTGCGAGCCATCGCCCGGAAACCATGCCCGGTTATTTCAGTCGGGTGTCATATCCCAGGCGGCGCAGCGCGGCGTTGATCGCGGCGTCGGACATAGGCCGCTCATCGCTACGCGTCCCCGGGAAAACGTACCGGCCATGCCCGGTCAGTTCGTGCAGCTCACGCAAGATTGCTACTGCCTGACTGGACAGAGGGACTAGGTAGGCCGTGCCGGTCTTAGATACCGTGTAGCGCCACTGACGGTATTTTTTCGGGCTTGGCGGTATTTCCCGCGACATACCGTCAAAAGTACCGCCACTTGACGGTATATAGCAATAGACAACCCCAGACGACTATAGACGCAAAAAAAAACCCACATAGCCAGTGCTGGTGCCGGTTTCGTAGACTTCCTGATACTGCTCTGTACTGCGAATTGGTGCCGGTGAAAGGAATCGAACCCTCGACCTTCTCATTACAAGTGAGCTGCTCTACCAACTGAGCTACACCGGCGGATGCGCCGCCGGAAGAACCCGGCGGGCGAAAGGACAGTATTGTAAAGAAAAAAGCGGGCGTGCCGCGCCGTGCCGACTATTTGACGATAGTCAGGTGCGGACGCTTGGACTCGCCGTCGCCGCCATCCGAGGGGGTGTCGGGCGGCGAGTCGGCGCCGGCGCCGTGGTCGGGCGCATCGGCGCTGCTTTCGTCGCGCTGAGGCGGTTCGTAGGGCTGGACTTCGAAGCCCATGCCGGCGCCGGTTTCGCGTGCATAGATGGCGCTGACCGCGGCCACCGGCACCGACACGTTTTCGGTAACGCCGCTGAAGCGGGCCTGGAATTCGATGAATTCGTTGCCCAGCACCAGCTTGTTGGTGGCCAGCGTGCCCACGTTGAGCGTGATCTGGCCGTCGCGTACATGGGCTAGCGGCACCAGCGTGTGCTCGTCGACCTGCACGGTGATGTACGGCGTGTAGCCGTTATCGGTGCACCATTCGTGCAGTGCTCGCAGCAGATACGGTTTGGTGGAAGTTTCACCCATATGCACAACCTTTGGCGCTTAGCGACGCATGACTTTTTCGGACGGCGTGAGCGCTTCGATGTACGCAGGACGCGAGAAGATGCGTTCGGCATACTTTTGCAGCGGTGCGGCGTTCTTGGGCAGCTCGATGCCGTAGTGGTCCAGGCGCCACAGCAGCGGGGCCACGGCGACGTCCAGCATGGAGAACTCTTCGCCCAGCATGTACTTGTTCTTCAAGAGCAGCGGGGCCAGCTGGGCCAGGCGGTCGCGGATGCTCTGGCGCGCGGTGGCGAGCTTCTTTTCGTCGGGCTTGGCGCTGCGGTCTTCCAGCGTGGAAACGTGGACGAAAAGCTCTTTTTCGAAGTTGTACAGGAACAGGCGGGTGCGCGCACGCATCACCGGGTCGGCGGGCATCAATTGCGGATGCGGGAAGCGCTCATCGATGTATTCGTTGATGATGTTCGACTCGTACAGTACGAGATCGCGCTCGACCAGGATGGGCACCTGACCGTACGGATTCATTACCGAGATATCTTCCGGCTTGTTGTACAGGTCGATATCGCGGATTTCGAAGTCCATGCCTTTTTCGAACAACACAAAGCGGCAGCGTTGCGAAAAGGGGCAGGTGGTTCCGGAATAGAGCACCATCATGGCGGTAAGTCCTTGTATGAAAAGCGAAAGGCCAGCGCTGCTAATCTAGCAAACGCTGGCCCCGATTGCCAGGGTGGAACAGACGTGCCGCCCTATCGGGTTGGTGTTGCCGCCCCGGGGGGCGGCAACCTGGCAGGGCGGATTAATCAGCGCACGTGTTTCCAGAAAGAGGCGTTCAGGCGCCAGGCGACGACCAGGAACAGGCCCAGGAACAGCAACACCCACACGCCCAGTTGCTTGCGGAACTGTTGCTGGGGCTCTGCCATCCAGGCCAGGAACGCCGTGAGGTCGGCTACGTCGTTGTCGTAGGCGGCAGCCTGGGCCGGGTCGAGGCTCTTGAACTTGGCTTCGACCGATGCGTGGCCGCGGTAGTTGGCGACCGGTTCGGCCTTGACGGTGGCATAGCCCTGGGCGTCGTAGGTGGTGGTGACGCGTTCCCAGCTGCGGGCGCCATCTTTTTCGACCTGGTGCATGGCCACGGTGGTGAGTTCACGCGGGCCCTGGTCTTGCCACATTACGTGCGGCATGCCGACGCTGGGGAACACAAGGTTGTTCCAGCCCGTGGGAACGGCCGTGTCGCGGTAGAACGTGCGCAGGTACGTATAGATGTAGTCGGCGCCCGTGGGGCCGGCGTTGATCGACTTGGCGCGCGCGATGACGGACAGGTCGGGCGGCACGGTACCGAACCAGCGCTTGGCGTCGGCCGGCTGCATGGCGATGGTCATCAGGTCGCCGACTTTCTGGCCGGTGAACAGCAGGTTGTCGCGGATTTGTTCGTCGGTCAGGCCGATGTCCTGCAGCTTGTTGTAGCGCATGGCCGATGCGCTATGACAGTTCAGGCAGTGGTTGACGAACAGCTTCGCGCCGTTTTGCAGGGCGGCGATGTCGTTGATGCGGTCGGGCGCCTTGTCCAGGGGGTAGCCGCTTTCGGCGGCGTACGTGGCCGTACATGCAAGCGTGAATGCGACGGCACCAATCAGCTTCTTGATCATGGTCATTCCGTTATGGGTACGTGGCTCAATGGGCATGGAACGTTACGCGGTCGGGGACCGGCTTGAACGTACCCAGGCGGCTCCAGACGGGCATCAGGAAGAAGAAGCCCAGATAGATCAGCGTACCGACCTGCGACATGAGGTTGTACACGTCCGTGGGCGCCTGCGTGCCCAGGAAGCCCAGCACCAGGAAGTTGACGATGAAGATGCCGTAGAGCCACTTGTGCCACGTGGGACGATAGCGGATCGACTTGACGGGCGAATGGTCGAGCCAGGGCAGGAAGAACAGGATGACCACCGCGCCGCCCATGGCCACCACGCCCCAGAACTTGGCGTCGATGACGCGCAGCAGGACGGCGGTGATGATCAGCACGCCGGGAATGGCGATGCGCAGGAAGCCCTTCAGGTTGCTCTTGACCAGCAGCGCGATGGCGCCGATGACTGCGGCGCCGGCCAGCACCCAGGTGAACTCGGCGGTGGTGGCACGCAGCATGGAGTAGAACGGCGTGAAGTACCACACCGGCGCGATGTGCGGCGGCGTCTTGAGCGGGTCGGCCGGAATGAAGTTGTTGTATTCCAGGAAGTACCCGCCCATTTCGGGGGCGAAGAACACGATGGCCGCGAAGACGATCAGGAAGCCCGCCACGCCCACGATGTCGTGCACCGTGTAGAACGGATGGAACGGGATGCCGTCGGCGGGGTTGCCGCGCTTGTCTTTGGGGCCTTGCTTGATTTCGACGCCGTCGGGGTTGTTGGAACCGACTTCGTGCAGCGCCACGATGTGCGCGACCACCAGGCCGATCAGCACCAGCGGAATGGCGATGACGTGGAAGGCAAAGAAGCGGTTGAGCGTGGCATCGGATACGACGTAGTCGCCGCGGATCCAGATGGACAGCTCGGGGCCGATGAAGGGGATGGCCGAGAACAGGTTGACGATGACCTGGGCGCCCCAGTACGACATCTGGCCCCAGGGCAGCAGGTAGCCGAAGAACGCTTCGCCCATCAGGCACAGGAAAATGGCCACGCCGAAGATCCAGACCAGTTCGCGGGGCTTGCGGTACGAGCCGTAGAACAGCCCGCGCAGCATGTGCAGGTAGACCACGACGAAGAACATGGACGCGCCGGTGGAGTGCATGTAGCGCACCAGCCAGCCCCACGGCACTTCACGCATGATGTACTCGACCGACAGGAACGCGCGTTCGGCGTCGGGCTTGTAGTGCATGACGAGGAAGATGCCGGTGACGATCTGGATCACCAGCACCAGCAGCGCCAGGGAGCCGAAAAAGTACCAGAAATTGAAATTCTTGGGTGCGTAGTACTCGGACAGGTGCGCCTTCCAGGTGGAGGTCACCGGAAAGCGCCGGTCCAGCCAGCCCAAGAGGCCTGTTGTCTCGACGGTTTTTTCGCCAGCCATCATGGCTCCTTCTAATACGAAGCGTTTTTTGCTTAGGTCGGGGGAAAGGTGACGCGGTGCGCGCGTCAGGCCTTGTTGTCTTCGTCAACCCCGACGATGATGCGGGTGTCGCTCAGGTATTGGTACGGCGGAACTTCGAGGTTGTCGGGCGCGGGCTTGTTTTTGTACACGCGACCGGCAAGGTCGAAGGTGGAGCCGTGGCAGGGGCAGAAGAAGCCGCCTTCCCAGGACGCCGGCAGGCCAGGGCCGGGGCCGGCTTCGAAGTCGGCGGTGGGCGAGCAGCCCAGATGGGTGCAGATGCCCACGCAAACGAACAGGTCGGGCTTGCGCGACCGGAATTCGTTCTTGGCGTATTCGGGGGTATAGCCGGGGCGGTCGGAATTGGGATCGGCCACGTAGGGGTCCTGTTCCTTGATGCCCGCCAGCTGTTCTTCCGAGCGACGCATGATCCAGACCGGTTTGCCGCGCCATTCGACCGTGCGCATCTGGCCGGGGGCCAGGTCGGCGACCTCGACTTCGACCGGGGCCCCCGCGGCACGCGCCTTTTCAGATGGGGCGAAGGTGCTAACAAACGGAACGGCGGTCGCCACACCGGCGACACCGCCTACCGCACAGGCGGTGGTTACCCAGAAACGGCGCGAAGGATCTGGCGGGAGGTTGGGATCAACCGCACCGTCTTCGTCATGCACCAGCGTATCCTGACTCATCTTCCTATCCTTGTTGATGCGCCCGCACTCCCGTAGCATCAGGCTTGCTGCATCCGATTTGCGGAGATATGTAACAACATAGCAACCGCGTATTATAGCGCCCTGCCCATCATTGACGAACGACGTAAGGAGCACTCATGAGCAAAGCATCAGGTTTCCTCAAGGAATTCCGCGATTTCGCTGTCAAAGGCAACGCTATGGATCTCGCGGTTGGCGTGATCATCGGCGCGGCGTTCGGCAAGATCGTGGATTCGGTTGTAAAAGACCTCATCATGCCCGTGGTGAACTTCATTCTGGGCGGTTCGGTCGATTTTTCCAACAAGTTCCTGGTGCTGTCCATGCCCGACGGCTATACGGGCCCCATGACCTACGCCGACCTTACCGCGGCCGGCGCGACGGTGCTGGCATGGGGTAATTTCCTTACCATTCTTATCAATTTCATCCTTCTGGCGTTGGTGGTGTTCATCATCGTCAAGGCCGTGAACTCGGCCCGCCGCAAGGAAGAAGCGGCCCCGGCGGCGCCCGCGGCCCCGCCCGAAGACCTGGTGGTGCTGCGCGAAATCCGCGACCTGCTCAGGAAGTAACCGGGGCCGGCGCGCGCGGCGCGGGCCCTATACCGGGTTGTCGATGTCGACGAATTCGACGCGTATGCCGAATTGCCGAGCGATGGCTTCGCCCAGGGCCCGCACGCCATAGCGTTCGGTGGCGTGGTGGCCGGCACCGATGAAGGCCGTGCCGGTTTCCCGGGCCAGGTGCACGGTGGGCTCGGATGCTTCGCCCGTAATGTAGGCGTCTGCGCCGGCTTGGACGGCATCGTCCAGCATGCCCTGGGCGGCGCCGGTGCACCAGGCGATGCGCTTGAGCGCCCGGTCCGGCTCGCCAATGACCAGCGGCGCGCGCCCCAGGCGCTGTTGCACGCGCTGCGACAGCGCCTGCAGGTCCGGCAGGCCCGGCGCGGTGCCCAGCCAGATCAGGTTGTCCGGGCCGCAGGTCAGCGGCGCGCCGGTGGTGTCGCAATCGGGCATCAGGCCAAGCACGCGCGCCAGCTGCGCGTTGTTGCCCCACTGGGGATGCGCGTCCAGCGGCAGGTGGTAGGCGAAGAGATTCAGGTCGTGGTGCAGCGCCAGCGCCAGCCGGGTGCGCCGGGGGCCGCGCACGCGCGGATCTTCGTTCTTCCAGAACCAGCCGTGGTGCACCAGCACGGCATCGGCGCCGCGTTCGATGGCTGCGCGCAGCAGGGCCTCGGACGCGGTAACGCCGGTGATAATGTGGCCTACGCGTGGCTTGCCTTCTACTTGCAGGCCGTTGGGACAGTAATCCTTGAATCGCGAGGCTTGCAGCGAGGCGTCAAGCCAGTCCGCCAGCTCGCGGGTGTCGATTGTTTTCATTGCCTACCTTGTCAGGATCATGCGTCGCTATTGGCTGATATTTGCTCAGACCGTCACGGTGTGTCTGGCCATTTTATTCGTGGTGACCACGTTGCGCCCCGACTGGCTGCGGCTTTCGGAGCCGGCCACGCCTGCGCCCGCCGCGCCGCCGCGCACGCAGGCCCTGCCCGGTGCGGCATCTTATGCGGCGGCCGTCGCGAAAGCCGCGCCCGCGGTTGTCAACGTGTTCACGTCCAAGCACGTCAATGTTCCACTGGTGCCGTTGCCGGACGACCCGATGCTGCGGCAGTTGTTCGGCCAGGTGCCGGGCCTGAGCCGGCGCGAGTCATCAACGAGCCTGGGTTCGGGCGTGATCGTCAGCGACCAGGGCTACGTGCTGACCAACTATCACGTGGTCGAGGCGGCCGATGCCATCGAAGTGGCGCTGGCAGATGGGCGGCGCGGCGCGGCAAGACTGGTGGGGGCCGATCCGGATACCGACCTGGCCGTCCTGAAGCTGGACTTGCGGCCGCTGCCCGTGGCCGCCTTGGGCCCCGACCGCAGCCTGCGAGTGGGCGATGTGGTCCTGGCCATAGGCAATCCGTTCGGCGTGGGCCAGACCACCACCCAGGGCATCGTTTCGGCGCTGGGGCGCAACGGCCTGGGCATCAATACCTACGAAAACTTCATCCAGACCGACGCGGCGATCAACCCGGGCAATTCCGGCGGTGCGCTGATCGATGCCGACGGGAACCTGGTGGGCATCAATACGGCGATTTATTCGGAATCGGGCGGATCGCTGGGTATCGGGTTCGCGATTCCCATCGACGCGGCGCGCAAAGTCATGGACGACATCATCAAGACCGGCTCGGTGCGCCGCGGCTGGCTGGGCGTCGAGCCGCAGGACATCACTCCTGAACTGGCGCGGGCCTTCGGCTTGCCCGCCGATACGCAAGGTGTGGTGATCGCAGGCGTGTTGCGCGACGGCCCCGCTGGCAAGGCGGGCCTGCGCGTGGGCGACATCGTGCAGCGGGTCAATGGCACGCCCGTACGCGATACGGTGGCAATGCTGAGGCTGATCGCCAGCCTGACGCCCGGCGAGAAGGCCACCTTGGAACTGCTGCGTGGCGGCCGGAAGCGCGAGCTGGATGTGACGGTGGGCACACGCCCGGTACGGCCCCGCTAGCGTTGGCGGCCTGCCGCGCCCCGCGTGCTTGCGGGGCCCGCGCCTTGGGCGATGAGCCGCACCACGGCCAGTACTTTCTTGCGCGCATCGACCGGCAGGGTTTCGACCAGGGCCTGCAGTTCGGCACTGTAGCCATCGGCGTTGTCGTGGGGCGCCGGGCGAGCGGCCAGCGCGGCGACGTTGACGCCGTCGGCCAGCCACGGCACCGTGGTGCCGAGTGCGGCGGCCAGGCGTTGCAGCGTATGGCGGGTGGGCGCATAGGTGTCATCGCGCGTCAGGATGCGATGAATGGACGATTGCGGCACCCCCGAGATGCGCGCGAGCTGGTTCTGGCTTTTGATGCCACGCCCCTGCATTTGGGCGCGCAGGCGCTGTGCGAGTGTCATGCCGGAAAATGTACCGACCGCCATGACGGGCCGGCAAGGCCGGCGCCGCAGGTTTATTGCGTTTGATCACGGTCCGGCGCGAAGCCGGCCCCGGGTATCAGCGCGACTGGGTAAGGTCGGCCGCCGTGTCGTCGGAATCGTCTTCGGTGTTGCGGGGGGTGACCATGCGCGCGCAGATGAGCCCGACTTCATACAGCAGGCAAAGCGGCACGGCCAGCATGAACTGGCTGACGACGTCGGGCGGCGTGACAATGGCGGCGATGACGAACGCGCCCACCACGACATAGCCCCGCGCGGCGCGCAGTTTCTGCAGTTCGACGATGCCTGTCTTGACCAGCAGCACCACCGCGACCGGCACTTCGAATGTAATGCCGAACGCCATGAACATGGTCATGACGAAGCTGAGATAGGCTTCGATGTCGGGCGCGGGCGTGATGGATTGCGGCGCGAAGGTCGCAATGAAATGGAACACCGTGCGAAAAACGAAGAAGTAGCAGAACGCCATGCCCAGCATGAACAGCAACGTGCTGGATACGATTAGCGGCATGGCCAGGCGTTTCTCGTGCCGGTACAGGCCGGGCGCCACGAAGGCCCAGGCCTGGTATAGCACCACCGGCAGCGCTACGACGAAGGCGGCCATCAGGGTGACTTTTACCGGCACCATGAAGGGCGTGATGACGCCGGTGGCGATCATGCGCGTGCCTTCGGGCAGAGATGCCAGCATGGGCTGGGCCAGCACGTCGTAGATGGCCGACGCGCCGGGGTAGATGAACAGCACCACGAAGACGGCAATGACCGCCAGGACGGCCTTCATGAGGCGGCTGCGCAGTTCGACCAGGTGCGAGATGAAGGTTTCTTGTGGCTGTTCCTGGTCCTGGTCCAGCCCGTCTTGCTTGGCTTGCTGGGTCACGGCGTGGTACCGGTTTTCGGTTGATCGGCAGGGGCCGGGCTGCCCGCTGCAGGGTCTGGGAGCCGGTCGGGGGCAGAGCTTGGCGTGGGTGCCGCGGTGTCGACCGCCGCGGTGCCGACCGCCGCGGTATCGACCGCCGCGGCCGAGGCCGGGGGCTCGCCGGCCACCGCTTGCCTGGCTTCGCGGGCCGTGTCGTTCAGGCCGCTGCGCAGCGAACTCTCGGTGTCGCGCAGCGAGCTTTGCATGCTGTCGGCGGCTTCGTCCATTTCAGACTTGAACTTGCGCAGTTCGTCGAGTTCGATTTCGCGCTGGATGTCGCTTTTGACGTCGCTGACGTAACGTTGCGCGCGGCCGAGCAGGTGCCCGACGGTGCGCGCAACCTTCGGCAGCCGTTCGGGCCCGATGACGATCAGCGCAATGACGCCGATCACCATCAGTTCAGTGAAACTGACATCAAACATGCGACATCTGCTCGCTCAAGAGGACAGGGAAGCCGGCCCGCGGGGCCTGGCTTCCGGGGTACAGGGGATGCAGGGAGATCAGGAGTTGGTCTTTTCTTTGGCCTGCACGTCGATCGTGTCGTCGGCGGCCTTCTGCTGCGTGACCTGCTCTGCCGGTTTGTCGGTGTTGGCGTCTTTCATGCCTTCTTTGAAGCCTTTGACGGCGCCGCCGAGATCGCTGCCGATGTTGCGCAGCTTTTTGGTGCCGAATACGAGGGCAACGATGACCAGGACGATCAACCAATGCCAGATGCTGAAGCTACCCATGATGACGGTTCTCCGTGATTATGCGTTGGGAGCCATGCGCCCTTTCCAGGGGCGCTGACCGCCTATGATATGGAAATGCAGGTGGGGGACTTCCTGGCCGCCATCGACGCCGGAATTGGCCATGAGGCGGAACCCCCCTTCCGGGCCCGGACGGCAGCCGTTGTCGGCTGCCAGGCGCGTAGCCAGGGTAACCATTCTACCCAACCAGCCGGCGTCGTCGGGGCCGATGTCCTGCAGGGATACGACGTGGCGCCGCGGGATGAGCAGCAAGTGCACGGGGGCGGCGGGGTTGATGTCGTGGAAGGCCACGAACTCGTCGTCTTCGTGGACCTTCTTGGAAGGGATCTCGCCGCGGGCGATTTTGCAGAAGATACAGTTGTCGCTCATAGGATTCCGTGCTCAGGAGGCGGGGCGCCGTGCTTTTTCTTCAAGGCCTGACAAGCCTTCGCGGCGCGCCAGTTCGGCCAGCACGTCTTCGGGCCGCAGGTTGTAGTGAGTCAGGGTGACCAGGCAATGAAACCAGAGGTCGGCGGTTTCATTGACGATGCGATCGGGCAGGCCGTCTTTGGCGGCCATGACCAGTTCCGTGGCCTCTTCGCCGATTTTTTTCAGGAAGGCGTCGGGCCCCTTGGCCAGCAGCTTGGCCGTATAAGAGGTTTGCGGATCGCCGCCGCGGTCGGGGCGGCGGGATTCCAGGGTGTCGGCGATGCGCGCCAGCACGTCGGTGGACAGGGAGCTGGTCATTTGTAGATCTGTTCCGGATCTTTCAGGACAGGGTCGACGGTGACCCACGCGGCGCTGTCGACGGGGCCTTCCAGCCTGCGGAAGAAGCAGCTGGCGCGCCCGGTGTGGCAGGCGATGCCGCCTTCTTGGTGCACCTTGAGCAGGATGACGTCGCCATCGCAGTCCAGGCGCAGATCGTGCACGGCCTGGACGTGTCCGGATTCCTCGCCTTTGCGCCACAGGCGCTGGCGCGAACGCGACCAGTACACGGCGCGAGCCGTGGCCGCGGTTTCGGCCAGGGCTTCGCGGTTCATCCAGGCCACCATCAGAATCTGCCCGCTTTGGGCGTCCTGGGCGATGGCGGGAATCAGGCCTTGCTCGTCGAAAACGACGTCGGCCATCCAGGCGGGCTCGGTATTCATGGGAACAGTCTAATCCAGTCTGACAGCAATGCCTTGCGCGGCCATGAACTCTTTGCATTCGCGCACGGTGTGCTGGCCGAAATGGAAGATGCTGGCGGCCAGCACGGCGCTGGCGCGTCCGGTGGTGACGCCGTCGGCCAGGTGCTGCAGGCTGCCCACGCCGCCGGAGGCGATGACGGGCACCGGCACGGCGTCGGCCACGGCGCGGGTGAGTTCAAGGTCGAAGCCGGACTTGGTGCCGTCGCGGTCCATGCTGGTAAGCAGGATTTCGCCGGCGCCGTAGGCGGCCATGCGGGCGGCCCATTCGACGGCGTCCAGCCCCGTGGGCTTGCGTCCGCCATGGGTGAAGACTTCCCAGCGTGCGGGCTCGCCGGGTGCAGAGACGCGCCTTGCATCGATGGCCACCACGATGCATTGCGACCCGTGGTAATCGGCGGCGCTGCGCACGAGTTCGGGGTTGGCCACGGCGGCGCTGTTGATGCTGATTTTGTCTGCGCCGGCATTGAGCAGGCGCTGGATGTCGGACACCTGGCGCACGCCGCCGCCCACGGTCAGCGGAATGAACACCTGCGAGGCCACCTGTTCGATGATGGGCAGGATCAGGTCGCGGCCGTCGCTGGTGGCCGTGATGTCAAGGAAGGTCAGTTCATCGGCGCCCTGCTCGTCGTAGCGGCGCGCGATTTCCACCGGGTCGCCCGCGTCGGCCAGGTTTACGAAATTGACGCCCTTGACCACGCGTCCGGCGGTCACGTCCAGGCACGGGATAATGCGCCGGGTGAGCGCGCTGGGCGCGCCCTGCGCCATGGCGGAGCTGTTCATGAGCCGAGTTCGTCCGCGCGAGCCTGCGCCTGCTGGAAGTCGAGCGTGCCTTCGTAGATGCTGCGGCCCAGGATGGCGCCTTCGACGCCTTCTTCTTCGACGGCGCACAAGGCTTCGATATCCTGGATGCCGGCAATGCCCCCGGATGCGAAGACGGGGATGCGGACGTGCTGGGCCAGGCGCACGGTGGCGTCGACGTTGACGCCCGACAGCATGCCGTCGCGGCTGATGTCGGTGTAGATGATGGCCTCGCAGCCGTAGTCTTCGAACTTCTTGGCCAGGTCGAGCACGTCGTGGCGCGTGAGCTTGCTCCAGCCATCGGTGGCGATCTTGCCGTCGCGCGCGTCCAGGCCCACGATGATGCTGCCGGGGAAGGCGCCGCAGGCGTCATGCAGGAAGCCCGGGTTCTTTACCGCGGCCGTGCCGATGATGACATACGAAATGCCGGCGTCGAGGTAGGCCTCGATCGTGTCCAGGTCGCGGATGCCGCCGCCGATCTGGACCGGGATCTCGTCGCCGACGGCATCGAGGATCGCCTTGATGGTGGCGTCGTTTTTGGGCTTGCCCGCCACGGCGCCATTCAGGTCGACCAGATGCAGGCGGCGCGCGCCCAGGTCGAGCCAGTGTGTGGCCATGGCGGCGGGGTCTTCAGAGAATACCGTTGCCTCGTCGAGGTCTCCCTGGCGCAGGCGTACGCAGCGCCCGTCTTTGAGATCGATGGCGGGGATCAGCAGCATGGTGGATATCGAGCGTTGAAAAATTGGTTGAAAGGGCCGGCCGAAGCTCGTACGGAGCGGCTATGGGTTCCAGTCTACAAAATTGCGGTACAGCCGCAAACCGTGGGCCGCGCTTTTCTCGGGATGGAACTGCACGGCGAAAATGTTCTCGGCGGCCACGGCGCACGTAAATGTAACGCCGTAGTCGGACTCGCCGACCGTCAGCGCGGGATCGGCGGGCGCGGCATAGTAACTGTGCACGAAATAGAAATGCGTATGGTCGGGGATGCCCGCCCATAGCGCATGAGAGCGCGTCTGGCGGACTTGGTTCCACCCCATGTGCGGCACCTTGAGCCGTTCGGCCGCGTCGGGCCCGGCGGTGGCGCCGGCGTACTGCGGCCCGGCAAAGCGGCGCACCGTGCCCGGAAACAGGGCCAGGCACGGGGTCTGGCCTTCTTCGCTGGACTCGAACAGCATTTGTTCGCCCACGCATACGCCCAGCAGGGGCTTGGCGCGGGCTGCGCGCACCACGGCTTCGCGCAGGCCCGATTCGTTCAGGGTGCGCATGCAGTCGGCCATGGCGCCCTGGCCGGGAAAAACGACGCGGTCGGCCGCATCGATGTCGGCCGCGCGGTTGCAGATACGGATGTCGGCGTCGGGCGCGGCGTAGCGCAGCGCCCGCGCCACGGAATGGAAGTTGCCCATTCCGTAGTCGACGATGGCAATGGTAGTCACAGTGTGTGCCTGGCGGATGGGTAGGCTGGCGCCGAGGGAAATACCTTAGAGGACGCCCTTGGTGGACGGCACCGTGGCGCCCATGCGGGGGTCGACTTCGAGCGCCATGCGCAGGGCGCGCCCGAAGGCCTTGAACACGGTTTCGCACTGGTGGTGCGCATTGAAGCCGCGCAGGTTGTCGATGTGCAGCGTGACCAGTGCGTGATTGACGAACCCCTGGAAGAATTCGCGGGTAAGGTCGACGTCGAAGTCGCCGATGCGCGCGCGGGTGAACGGAATGTGATATTCCAGCCCGGGCCGTCCGGAGAAGTCGATGACCACGCGCGACAGGGCTTCGTCCAGCGGCACGTAGGCGTGCCCATAGCGGCGCAGGCCCGCCTTGGTGCCCACCGCCTTGGCCACGGCCATGCCCAGGGTGATGCCGACGTCTTCGACGGTGTGGTGCGCATCGATGTGCAGATCGCCGTCGGCCTTGATGTCGAGATCGATGAGCCCGTGCCTGGCGATCTGGTCGAGCATGTGGTCGAGGAACGGCACGCCGGTGTCGAGCGATTGCTTGCCGGTGCCGTCGAGATTGACGGCCACGCGGATGCGCGTTTCGTTGGTGTTGCGGGTAATTTCGGCGGTACGCATAAAGGGGCGAGCCTAAATTTAGCTGAGGATATCTTGCAGGGCGTCGAGCACTGCGCGGTTTTCGTCCGGGGTGCCGACCGAGATGCGCAGGCAGTCGGCCAGCAGCGGGTGGGCGTCCGAAAAGTTCTTTACCAGTATTTTGCGCGTTTTCAGGGCAAGATGCACGGCGTTGCCGCCCGGCTTGCCGGAAAAGCGCGCAAGTACGAAGTTGCCGGCGCTGGGGTAGGCGGTGACGTTCGGCAGCGCGGCCAGGCCTGCCGCCAGGGCGGCGCGGCCGGCCCGCAGGTGCGCTGCCTGCTCGTCCAGCACCGCCTGATGGCGCAGCACGGTGCGCAGCGCCGCCTGGGTCAGCACATTGATGTTGTAGGGCGGCCGGACCTTGTCGATTTGAGAGATCCAGGCGGGGTCGCCGGCCAGGTAGCCGAACCGCAGGCCGGCCAGCCCGATCTTGGAAACGGTGCGCAGCACCACGGCCTGCGGCAAGTGCGGCAGGCGGGGCATCCAGGTGTGGCCCGCGAAGGCCTGGTACGCCTCGTCCAGCACGACCAGGCCGGGAGCGGCATCCACGATGGCCTGCACCGCGGCGTCGGGCCACAGGCCCCCGGTGGGATTGTTGGGCAGGGCCAGGAACACCACCTTGGGGCGGTGCTGGTCGATGGCCCGCAGCATGGCGGGCAGGTCCAGCTGCAGGTCGGCCGTCAGGGGCACGCCCACGAAGCGCGCATGGTCAAAACGGGCGGCCATGTCGAAGTAGACGAACGACGGCCAGGGCGACAGCACCGTGTCGCCGGGCTGGCAACACGACTGCACGATCAGGTGGATGAGCTCGTCCGAGCCGTTGCCGAACAGCAGGCCCGACTGCGCGGGGATGTCGAACGCCTGGCGCAGCGCGAGCGCCAGCTCGCCGTTGTCCGCCGCGGGATACCGATTGAGCGCGGTGTCGCGCAACGCGCGGGCAATATCGTCGCGCACCGCATCCGGCAACGGATAAGGGCATTCCATGGCGTCGAGCTTGATGCCCTGGGGCGCCGACGGCACGGGGTACGCCGTCATGGCGCGAATGTCCGGCCGGACGGTCGCGGCGATGCGCTTATCCAGGGCATCGCCCGTGGCGGGCCGCAGGCCGGCGTCGCGCGCGCCCGGCCCGGGCGCGGCGGCCGTGCGGGCGCCGTTCACGGCGGGTCGAGCCGATACTGCGCGCTGGCCGCGTGCGCGTGCAGGCCTTCGCCCAGCGCAAGTTCGGCGGCGATGCGGCCCAGGGTTTGCGCGCCCTGCCGCGATACCTGGATCAGGCTCGACCGCTTCTGGAAGTCATAAACACCCAGCGGCGACGAAAAACGCGCGGTGCGCGACGTGGGCAGCACGTGGTTGGGGCCCGCGCAGTAGTCGCCCAGCGATTCGGAGCTGAACCGGCCCATGAAGATCGCGCCTGCGTGCCGGATGCGGGCTGTCCAGTATTCGGGCTGTTCGGTAGAGATTTCCAGGTGTTCGGGGGCGATATCGTTGGCAATCGCGCAGGCTTCTTCCAGGTCGCGTACCAGGATCAGGGCACCGCGGTTGGCCAGGCTGACGCGCAGGATATCGGCCCGCGGCATGGTGGGCAGCAGGCGGGCGATGGACGCCTCGACCTCATCGATGAAGGCGGCATCCGGGCATAACAGTATGGATTGGGCCAGTTCGTCGTGTTCGGCCTGCGAGAACAGGTCCATGGCGATCCAGTCGGCCGGTGTCTTGCCGTCGCAGATGACCAGGATCTCGCTGGGGCCGGCGATCATGTCGATGCCCACGGTGCCGAACACGCGGCGCTTGGCCGCGGCCACGTAGGCGTTGCCCGGCCCGACGATCTTGTCGACTGCGGGAACGGTGGCGGTGCCATAGGCCAGTGCGCCGACGGCCTGCGCGCCCCCTATGGCGAACGCGCGGTCAACGCCGGCGATGGCGGCCGCGGCCAGCACGATGGGGTTGCGCGCGCCGTCGGGCGTGGGGGTGACCATGACGAGTTCGCCGACGCCGGCGACTTTGGCCGGAATCGCGTTCATCAGCACCGACGAGGGATAGGCCGCCTTGCCGCCCGGCACGTACAGGCCCACGCGGTCCAGCGGGGTGACTTGCTGGCCCAGCATGTTGCCTTCGGGGTCGGTGTAGGTCCAGGTCTCGGCACGCTGGCGCTCGTGATAGGCGCGCACGCGGTCGGCGGCCGCTTCCAGCGCATTGCGCTGCGCGGCCGGCAGTGCCGCCAGGGCCGCGTGCCATTCCGATCTGGGAATTTCCAGTTCGGCGGCGGTGGCGGCGGCCACGCGGTCAAAGCGCTGGGTGTATTCCAGCAGCGCGGCATCGCCACGGCCGCGCACGTCGGCCAGGATGCCGGCGGCGGCGCGGTCGATGGATTCGTCTTCGGAGGCTTCGAAGGCCAGCAGTCTGGACAGCGCGGAGGAAAAATCCGGCTGGCGGGAATCAAGGCGGTTGATCAGGGCGGCCATGGCGTTACGGAAAAACAGGAAGATGCGTCCGGGGCGGCGCTGTTGCGGGCAGCCGCCACCGCGGGCAAAACCATAGTGTAGCGGGCGCCGGGGCAGGCGCCGCCGTGTCAGCCGGCCGCCCCTGCCTGTGCGGCGCGCCGGAATGTGTCGAGCAAGGGTTGCAGCCGGTCGCCGCGCGTCTTGAGAGAGGCCTGGTTGACGATCAGGCGCGACGAGATCGGCATGATGTCTTCCACGGCGACCAGGTCATTGGCGCGCAGGGTTCCGCCCGTTGACACCAGGTCGACGATACAGTCTGCAAGACCGACCAGCGGCGCGAGCTCCATCGAGCCGTACAGCTTGATGATGTCGACGTACACGCCCTTGGCGGCGAAATGTTCGCGCGCCGCGCGCACATACTTGGTGGCCACGCGCAGGCGGGCTCCCTGGTGCACGGCCGCTTCGTAGTCAAAGCCCTTGCGAACCGCCACGCACAGGCGGCACTTGGCGATGTCGAGATCGATGGGCTGGTACAGGCTGCCCGGGTATTGCGCCGCGTGTTCGTGCAGCACGTCTTTGCCGGCGATGCCGAGGTCGGCGGCGCCGTACTGCACATAGGTGGGTACGTCGGAGGCGCGCACGATGATCAGGCGCAGGCCGGGGTCGCTGGTGGGCAGGATCAGCTTGCGGGAGCTTTCGGGATTCTCGGCCACGTGCACGCCCGCCTGGGCCAGCAGCGGCAGGGTTTCTTCGAAAATGCGGCCCTTGGACAGTGCAAGGGTGATGGGGGCGGCGGAGAGGGAGCTCATGCGGATTCCTTGCCGCTCAGGCGCTGGATATCGGCGCCCAGGGCGCGCAGCTTGACTTCCATTTTGTCGTAGCCGCGGTCGAGGTGGTAAATGCGGTCGATGACGGTCTGGCCGTCGGCGGCCAGGCCGGCAATGACCAGGCTGGCCGATGCCCGCAGGTCGGTGGCCATGACGGCCGCGCCCGAAAGGCGAGGCACGCCGCGCACGACGGCCGTATGGCCGTCGATGTCGATGTCGGCGCCCATGCGGCGCAGTTCCTGCACGTGCATGTAGCGGTTCTCGAAGATGGTTTCCACGATGACGGACGCGCCGTCGGCGACCGTGTCGAGCGCCATCAGCTGGGCCTGCATGTCGGTGGCGAAGCCGGGGTATTCGTGGGTGCGGAAATCAACGGGGCGGGGCCGGCCCTGCATGGCGCCGCGCACCCAGTCGGGCCCGGTTTCAATGGTAAGCCCCGCATCGATGAGCTTGTCGAGCGTGGCGCCCATGATGGCCGGGTCGGCGTTGCGCAGGGTGATGTCGCCGCCGGCGGCGCCCACTGCGCACAGGAACGTGCCGGCCTCGATGCGGTCGGAGATGACGCGGTGCTCGGCGCCATGCAGGCGGTCCACGCCGTCGATGACGATGCGATCGGTGCCGTGGCCCTGGATGCGGGCGCCCATCTTGATGAGCAGCTCGGCCAGGTCGACGACTTCGGGTTCGCGCGCGGCGTTTTCGAGCACGGTCTGGCCTTCGGCCAGCACCGCGGCCATCAGCAGGTTCTCGGTGCCGGTGACGGTAACCATGTCGGTGCGGATCGAGGCGCCCTTCAGGCGTTTGGCACGCGCGACCACGAAGCCGTGTTCGATGCTGATTTCGGCGCCCAGCGCCGCCATGCCCCGGATGTGCTGGTCGACGGGGCGCTGGCCGATGCTGCACCCGCCCGGCAGGCTGACGCGGGCCTGTCCGAAGCGTGCCAGCAGCGGGCCTAGCACCAGGATGGACGCGCGCATGGTCTTGACGAGTTCATACGGCGCTTCCAGATTGTCGACCTGGTTGGCCTGCAGCGTGACGATGCCGTCGGCGCCGCGTTCGGCCCGCACGCCCATGCGGGCCAGCAGGCGCAGCATGGTGGATGTATCGTTCAGGTCGGGTACGTTGGCCAGCACCACGGGGTCGGCCGACAGCAGCCCCGCGCACAGTATGGGCAACGCCGAATTCTTGGCGCCCGAGATCGTGACTTCGCCGTGCAGCGGCGAGCCGCCAGTGATGCGTAGTTTGTCCATGGTTTCAGCTGCCTGCCTGGGCGTATTCGTCGGGCGTAAGGGTACGCATGGACAATGCATGGATTTCAGCTTTCATGCGGTCGCCCAGCGCGGCATAGACCATCTGGTGCCGCGCGATGAGGCGCTTGCCTTCGAAGGCGGGGCTGACGATGACCGCATCGAAGTGCGAGCCGTCGCCCTGCACGTCCAGGTGTTCGCAAGGCAGACCGTCGGCGATATATTGGCGGACCTGCTCGGGGGTAGGTAGCATGGACGTCAGTTCCTGAGTTTGTAGCCGCTGGCCAGCAGGCGCAGCGTGACGAACGAAAGCACGATGAACACCCCGGATACCACTGCCAGGCTGCGCCATGGCGACACGTCCGATATGGCGAAAAAGCCGTAGCGGAAGCCGTCGATAGTGTAGAAGATGGGGTTCCAGTGCGATACCGCCTGCCAGAACGGCGGCAGCGTATGAATGGAATAGAACACGCCTGACAGAAAAGTGGCCGGCATGATCAGGAAATTCTGGAACACGGCCAGGTGGTCGAATTTTTCGGACCACAGGCCGGCTATCAGGCCCAGCGCCCCCATGATGCCGCAGGCCAGCATGGCGAACACCACGACCCATCCCGGGTGGGCGGGCGGCAAGGACGTAAAGCACACGGCAACCAGCCATACACAGGCGCCCACCGCCAGCCCGCGCGCGACCGCCGCCAGCAAGTAGGCCGAGAATATTTCGCGGTGCGACAGGGGCGGCAGCAGCACGAACACCAGGTTGCCGGTGATGCGGCTCTGGATCAGCGATGAAGACGGGTTGGCGAAGGCATTCTGCAGCATGCTCATCATCATCAGCCCGGGGATCAGGAACGACGTGTATGGCACCGATCCGTACACCATGACGCGACCTTCGAGCACCTGGGCGAATACCAGCAGGTAAAGCAAGGCGGTGACCACCGGCGCGGCAATGGTCTGGAAGGCGACTTTCCAGAAGCGCAGCAGCTCTTTGCGCAGCAGCGTCGGAAACCCCGAGCCGGTGTCCAGGCGGGGTTGCAGCAGCGGCTTGGCGGCGGGGGTAAGCGGCGCCGTCACGTTGCGGCCTCTTCGGGAGCGAGTTCGGCCACGGCGCTGTCGTCGTGGCGCATGATGCGCACGAATGCGTCTTCGAGGTCGACGCCGCCCACCCGCGCCAGCAGCGCCTGGGTGGTGTCCAGCGCCACGATGCGCCCGCCCTTGAGCATGGCGATGCGGCCGCACAGCGCTTCGGCTTCTTCCAGGTAATGGGTGGTCAGCATGATGGTGTGCCCGGCCTTGTTCAGCCGTGAAATGAATTCCCAAAGCGTGCGGCGCAGGTCGACGTCAACGCCCGCGGTGGGTTCGTCCAGCACAATGACGGGAGGCCGGTGCACCAGCGCCTGGGCGACCAGTACGCGGCGTTTCATGCCGCCCGACAGGGCGCGCATGTTGGCGTCGGCCTTGTCGGCCAGCCCCAGGTTGAACAGGATTTCGTCGATCCAGTCGTCGTTCTTGCGCAGGCCGAAATAACCCGACTGGATGCGCAGCGTCTCGCGCACGGAAAAAAACGGGTCGTAGACCAGTTCCTGGGGCACTACCCCCAGGGCCCGGCGGGCAGCCTTGTATTCGGTGGTGACGTCGTAGCCGCACACGCTGGCGCGCCCGCTGGTGGCGCGCGCCAGGCCGGCCAGGATGGAGATCAGGGTGGTTTTGCCGGCGCCGTTGGGGCCCAGCAGCCCGAAGAACTCACCCGGCTCGATGGTAAGGCTGACATCGTTCAAGGCCTGGAAGCCGGGGCCGGCGTGATGTCCAAGCAGCCTTTTCCAGCCGGGCGAGCGCGGAGAATAGATCTTGGATACGTGGTCGAGGCTAACGGCAGACATGGCGGCGGCACAGCTCTGGCTAGAGCGAATCGCCCATTATAAATGGGGCCGGCGGCGGCCTGTGCCCGCGCCGGCCGTCGCCAGGGGTTACTGGTTGCGCTGGTTCAGCGCGGTGATCAAGCCGTCGATGCCGGACTGGTTGATCTGCTGGGCGAACTGGTTGCGATAGTTCTGGATCAGCCAGATGCCTTCGACGTTAAGGTCGTAGATGCGCCAGCCTGCCTTGGGGTCTTTTTCGAGCCGATAGTCCACGCCCACCGGCTGCCCGTTGGCCTGGGTGATCAGGCTGCGCACCACCACGTCGTCGGCGTTGGGGTCGCCGCGAAACGGCAGCAGCTTGATGTTGGTGGCGTTCGTCACGTTGGTGAGCGCGCCGCTGTAGGTGCGGATGAGCGTGCCGCGGAATGCGTCGGCCAGCGCATTTTGCTGCTCGGGCGTGGCCTGGCGCCAGTAGCGGCCGGCGGCCAGCTGGGTGGTTTTGCGGAAGTTGACGTACGGCAGTATGTACTTGTCGACCGCTGCGTTGACCCGGGCCAGGTCCCCCGAGCGCAGCTGGCTGTCGGCTTTGAGCGCGGCCAGGGCTTCGTTGGCGGCATCCAGCACGAATTTGTCCGGGGCGCCGTGCGGATCGGGCGTGTCGGCGTGGGCGACAGCGGCCGTCAGGGCCAGCATGCCGGACAGAAACAGGCGTTGCAGCAAAGAAAAGGCAGAAAACCGCATGGGTACTCCTGGTTGGCTGCGCGCCCGTTACGGCTTGGGCGCGGGAGCGGCCGATCCGGCCGGAACCGCCGCGGAGTCATCCGCGGCATCGTCGCTGTAGTCGGGCACACTGTAGTCGGGCACGTTGGCCTCGCCAGAGGCGGTGGCGCGCACCATGGCGGCCCGGCGCTGCAGGTAGGCGTCTCGCACGAAGCTGTACGGGTCCAGCGCGACGCGGTCTACCGTATCGGTAGTGTCGAGCAGGCTCGCGCGGGTGTCGACCACTTTCAGGCCCCACAGCGAATTGCGGACCGGCACGTTTTCGATGGAGCCTACGCTGGTGTAGGTATACATGCCGCCCTGCCAGTCGCCCACCAGGCCGACGCCGTCGCGCACGCTGCTGGGGCCGAAGAAGGGCAATACCAGGTACGGCCCCTGGCCCAGCCCCCAAACGCCCAGGGTCGTGCCGAAGTCGTTGGGGATCTTGCGCGCGCCATTGGCCGACGCCACGTCGAAGCAGCCCCCCACGCCCATGGTGGTGTTGAACAGGAACCGGCCCAGCGAGTTGACGAAATCGTGTCCGCGGCCCTGAAGGAAGCTGTTGGTGGCGCCCCACAGGTCGCCCACGTTACTGAAAATATTGTGGATGCAGCTGCGCACCGGCTGCGGCGTGACATACGTGTAGGCCTGCGCCACGGGCTTGAGCACGGCGCGGTCGACCGTATCGTTGAACTTGTACACGCCGCGGTTGAAGCCTTCCCAGGGATCGCGAGGATCGGGGTTGCCGGGGGCGGCACAGCCAGCGGTCAGGGCACATACGGCCAGGGCGGAGGCAACGCGGACGTAATTGGACATGGTCATGATCGGAAAAGGCCCCGTACAAGGTTCGGGTCGGTTTTCGGCGTGCCGCCGGGCATGCCCGGCGGCGCAGAGCGGCAATTATCTATGGCCTGTGCCGAAAATGCTTCAATTTTCGGGCTTCGAGCCTTGTTTCTCGGCCGTGCCATACAGGAACTGGCTGATCAGTTGCTCCAGCACGACAGCGCTTTGCGTGTAGCGGATCTTGCCGCCGTCGGCCAGGTTTTCTTCTTCGGCGCCCGGCGACAGGCCCACGTACTGTTCGCCCAGCAGGCCGGAGGTCAGGATAGAAGCGGACGAATCTTTCGGGAATTCGTAGCCCTCTTCGAGGTTGAGCGTCACCACCGCCTGGAACACCTTGTCGTCGAAGCTGATGTTGCCGACACGGCCCACCACCACGCCGGCGCTCTTGACCGGGGCGCGGGCCTTCAGGCCGCCGATATTGTCAAAATTGGCAGTAAGGGTATAGGTGGGCGCAAATGAGAAGCTGCTGAGGTTACCCGCGCGCAACGCCAGGAAAACCAGCGCCGCCGCGCCCAGCAGCACAAACAGCCCAACCCAGAAATCGGTTTTTTCGCGTGACATGATGAATCCGTATCAATTGCCAAACATCAGGGCGGTAAGTAGGAAATCGAGCCCCAGCACGGCCAGGGAACCCATGACGACAGTACGGGTGGTGGCCCGCGCCACGCCCTCGGGGGTGGGCCGGGCCTGCCAGCCTTCATACAGTGCCACCAGGGTGACGGTAACGCCGAAAACCAGGCTCTTGAGCACGCCGTTGGCCACGTCGTCCCAGACGTCGACGCCGCTTTGCATCTGCGACCAGAATGCCCCGGCGTCCACGCCGATGAGCAGCACGCCCACCACCCAGCCGCCCAGGATGCCCACCATGGAGAACACCGCGGCCAGTACGGGCATGGCGATAATGCCGCCCCAGAACCGCGGCACCAGTACGCGCCGCATCGGGTCGACGGCCATGACTTCCATCGCCGCCAGTTGCTCGCCCGCCTTCATCAGGCCGATTTCAGCGGTGAGCGAAGTGCCGGCCCGCCCGGCGAACAGCAGGGCAGTGACCACCGGGCCGAGCTCGCGCACCAGCGACAGCGCCACCAGCAGCCCCAGGGCTTCTTCAGAACCGTAACGGTTCAGCGTGTAGTACCCCTGCAGTCCCAGCACAAAGCCGACAAACATGCCGGATACGACGATGATCAGCAATGAATAGTTGCCGATGAAATGCACTTGCTGCGATACCAGGCGGGGACGCGACACCGCGATACCGCTGCGCGCCAGCAGGGCGCCCAGGAATCGCGTGAAGAACCCGATGCCTTCGACCTGCGCGCGCACCCGGCGACCCAGCGCGCTGACGGCTTGTAGTGGCCCCATCATGGTTTGCGCCCTTCTTGTTTGGCCAGCCAGGCCTGGAAGGCCGGCGTGTCGGGGTACTGGAACGCCACCGGGCCGTCGGGCTCGCCGCGCAGAAACTGCCTGACGTAGGGGTCCGTAGAGCTTGACAGCGTCTGGGGCGTGCCGGCGGCCACCAGGCGCCCCCGACCGACCAGGTAGACTTGGTCGGCGATGGCGAAAGATTCCTGCACATCATGCGTGATAAGCACCGATGCGCACTGCAGGCGGTCGGACAGGTCGCGGATCAGGCGCGCGGTGATGCCCATGGAAATGGGGTCGAGTCCGGCGAACGGCTCGTCGTACAGGATGAGTTCGGGTTCGAGCACGACGGCGCGCGCCAGCGCCACGCGCCGCGCCATGCCGCCAGAGATTTCCGCCACGCGCAGGTGCGCGGCCGCGCGCAGGCCCACCGCGTCGAGCTTGTCGAGCACCCGGGCGGTGAGCTCGGGTTCGGCAAGGCGGGTGTGCTCGCGCAGGGGGAACGCCACGTTTTCGAAGACGTTCAGGTCCGTAAACAGGGCGCCTTGCTGAAAAAGCACGCCCATGCGCTTGCGCAGGGCCTGTACGCCCGCCGTGCCGGCCTGCCCGATATCGGTGCCGAACACGCGCACCCGGCCGCGCAGCGCTTTCAGTTGGCCCGTGGCCGCGCGCAGCAAAGTGGTCTTGCCCGAGCCCGACCCCCCCATGACGGCCACCACCTGCCCCGGCTTGACGGCCATGTCGATGTCTTGCAATACCGTGAAGTCGCCATAGCCAAGCGCGACCCCATCGAGTGACAGGGCAAGGTCCGGACTGCTGGGAGTAAGTTCGGGCATAGGCAATGGAAAGTGGGGCCCGGGCGGCGTGGGCGCCCCGGCGTCGCAAACATTGTAACGTGGCCTTGCGCGGGCGGTTCAGGCCGGCATCTGCCCGGCTACTGGAGCGTTATGTTGCCCTGTTTGATGACTTTTGCCCATTTTTCGGTTTCGCTGGCGATAAACGCCGCGAATTCCGCGGGCGTGCCGCCGCCGGCCTGGCTGCCCGTGTCGGCGATGGCTTTCCGCACTTCCGGGTCTTGCAAGATGCGGTTGAATTCGGCGTTGAGCCGGTCGATGATGGGCGCTGGCGTGCCGGCGGGGGCGACGATGCCCTGCCAGTTATACGACTCGAAGCCCGGCAGCCCGGATTCGGCCATGGTGGGTACGTCGGGCAGCACGTCCAGGCGCTTGCTCGCCGTAACGGCAATGGGGTGTATCTTTTTGCCGTGGATGGCGGGCAGCGCCGAATAGCCCATTTCGAACATCATTGAGATGTGGCCGCCCATCAGGTCGGTGGCGGCCAGGCTGCCGCCCTTGTAAGGCACGTGCACGATGTCGATGCCGGCCTGTTCGCGGAACATTTCGCCCGACAGGTGGTGGGCGCCGCCCACGCCCGACGAGCCGAACGTCAGTTTGCCGGGCTCTTTCTTGGCCAGATCCACCAATTCTTGCAGGTTATTGACGGGCAGCGAGTTGTTGACGCTGAGCACCAGCGGGCTGTTCTCGATCAGTATCACCGGCGCCAGGTCTTGGCGCGCATCGTAGGGAATCGAGGGCATCAGGGTGGGGTTGACCGCCATGGGCGCCAGATTGCCGGTGCCGATGGTGTAGCCGTCGGGTGCGGCCTTGGCGATCAGGTTGGTGCCGACGACGCCCCCTGCTCCGGCCTTGTTCTCGACGACTACCGTCTGCTTCAGAGAATCGGCCAGCTTGCGGGCCAGCAACCGCACGCGGGTGTCGGCAAAGCCGCCGGGGGCGTACGGCACGATCAGGGTAATGGGCTTGGACGGCCAGCCGGCGGTGTCCTGGGCCTGGGCGGGCAGGCTTGCGGCCAGGGCGGTGGCAGCCAGCACGCTGGCCAGAAGCGGACGAAATGCTCGCATGCGCGGTACTCCTGTTGATGTTGCGCGTTTTGCGGCAATTATGCCCGTTCGGGCCGTGGCGCGGGCCGGTCGGCCCGCCGGCCTGGCGCCTCAGCGCCCGCTAGAACCGATATCCCACGCCCACGGTGGCGACCCAGGGGTCGATACGCGCGGTGCCGATGCGTTGCCCGTTGAGCTTGACCTTGGACGAGATGTCGATATAGCGCAGGTCGGCGTTGAGGAACCAGCGGTCGTTCAGCTTGATGTCCATGCCGACCTGCCCCGCCAGGCCCCAGGAATCGCCCAGTTTCAGGTCCGAACCATCCAGGGCGCCGCGCGCCTTCGTATCGAAGAAGTGGGTGTAGTTCACACCGATACCCACGTACGGTTGCACCTGGCTGTCGGGCAGAAAGTGCCATTGCAGGCTCAAGGTGGGTGGCAGGTGCTTGGTGGTGGCGATCTTGCCCAGCCCGGCGCTGCCGTCGATATCGTGCTGGAAGGGCCACGCGCCGAGCAGTTCGACGCCTATGTTGCGGGTGGCCATGTAAGTCACGCTGAAGCTGGGCCGCACGCTGTTGCCGACATCGAGCTTGACGCTGCCGTCCAGCACGGTGCCGTTGCCGGACTTGGGGCGCACCTGCGTGGCGCCGACCTTCAGCAACCAATCGCCCGCTTCATGGGCTTGCGTCGGGGCGCCGATCAGGGTGGCGGCGCACAGCGCCGCGGCCAGGGGGATACGTATTGACATGAAACTCTCCGTAAGTCTGCCGTTGGTTCCGGCAGCGGGAAGGTTCTCAGGCCGGCGACAGACGCGGCTTGATCCACGTCAGTAGTAGGGTTATTGGGGGGCGCGTCGTTGCGAAAGGGAAACGGCCGGCAAAAACAAGGGCCTGGCGCACGATTGCGCGCCAGGCCCATCAGGTTTGCTGCCCGCTCAGCGAGGCAGTTCGCTGGCGCCCATCAGGTATTCATCGACGGCGCGAGCGCATTGCCGGCCCTCGCGAATGGCCCAGACCACCAGCGACTGGCCCCGCCGCATGTCGCCGGCGGCGAAGACCTTGTCGACGCTGGTGCGGTAGTCATCGGTATTGGCTCGCACGTTGCCCCGCCCGTCGCGGTCGACGCCAAAGGCATCCAGCACGTTCTGCACGGGCGACACGAACCCCATGGCCAGCAGCACCAGGTCGGCCTTGATCTCGAATTCCGAACCTTCGACCTCGCGCATCTTCATCTGGCCGGTGGCTTCGTCCTTGAACCATTCGACCCGGGCGCCCACCAGCGCTTCGACCTTGCCGTTGCTGCCCTTGAGCAGCTTGGTGGTGACTGCCCAGTCGCGCTCGCAGCCTTCTTCGTGCGAAGACGAGGTGCGCAGCTTCAGGGGCCAGTACGGCCACACCAGCGGCTTGTCTTCGGATTCGGGCGGCTGGGGCATCAGCTCGAACTGGGTAACCGAAGCGGCGCCGTGGCGGTTGCTGGTGCCCACGCAGTCCGAGCCGGTGTCGCCGCCGCCGATCACGACCACATGCTTGCCCTTGGCCAGTGTCTGGTTGGTCAGGCGGTCGCCGGCCACGGCCTTGTTCTGCTGGCGCAGGAAGTCCATGGCGAAATACACGCCCTCGAGTTCGCGGCCGGGTACCGGCAGGTCGCGCGGGGTTTCCGCGCCGCCGCTCATGACCACGGCGTCGAACTCGGCCAGCAAGGCATCGGGCGTGCGCACCGTCAAGCCATCGGCCACGGGGTCCGACGGGTTGCCGACATAGGTAGATGGCAGGAACTCCACGCCCTCGGCTTCCATCTGGGCAATGCGGCGGTCGATAAGCGATTTTTCCAGCTTGAAGTCGGGGATGCCGTAGCGCATCAGGCCGCCGATGCGGTCGCTCTTGTCCAACACCGTAACCGAATGGCCGGCGCGCGCCAGCTGCTGCGCGCACGCCAGGCCGGCTGGCCCCGAGCCCACCACGGCCACTTTCTTGCCAGTCTTGCGCACCGGCACCTGCGGCACGACCCAGCCCTCGGCCCACCCCTTGTCGATGATGGCGTGCTCAATGGACTTGATGCCGACCGCGTCGCTGTTGATGTTGAGCGTACAGGCGGCCTCGCAGGGCGCCGGGCAGATCCGGCCGGTAAATTCCGGGAAGTTGTTGGTGGAATGCAGGACGTCCAGCGCGCGCCGCCATTCCTGCCGGTACACCAGGTCGTTCCAGTCGGGGATGATGTTGTTGACCGGGCATCCGTTGTTGCAGAACGGAATGCCGCAGTCCATGCACCGGGCGGCCTGCTGCCTGGACTGTTCGTCGTTCAGGCGCACCACGAACTCGCGCCAGTGCTTCAGGCGCTTCTGCGGTGCTTCGGCGGCTTCCTTGAGCCGCTGGAATTCCATAAAACCAGTGATTTTTCCCATGGTAGATCCTCAGGCGGCCAGTTGTTCCGGGCTGGCCGCACGCCACATTTCGCCCAGTGCGCGGCGGTATTCGGTGGGCATGACCTTGATGAATTTGCCGCGCGAGGCTTCCCAGTCGCCCAGGATTTCGCGGGCGCGGAAGCTGCCGGTATAGCGGAAGTGGTCTTCGATGAGCCGGCGCAGGATGGCTTCGTCGGTATCGCGCTCGCCGCCGCGCTGGACGCTGTGCCAGTGCTCGCGGTCGTTCTGCGCCAGTTGCTCGGCGTGCGGCGCAACAGGTTCGAGCTCGACCATGGCCAGGTTGCAGCGTTGCCTGAAGCTGCGGTCCGGGTCCCATACGTAGGCGACGCCGCCCGACATGCCGGCGGCGAAGTTGCGGCCGGTGCTGCCCAGCACCACCACGGTGCCGCCGGTCATGTATTCGCAACCGTGGTCGCCGGTGCCTTCGACCACGGCGGCCGCCCCCGAGTTGCGCACCGCAAAACGCTCGCCGGCCACGCCGTTGAAGAACGCTTCGCCCGCCAGCGCGCCATACAGCACGGTGTTGCCGACGATGATGTGGTCGGGCCCGAACCCGCGGAAGTCATTGGGCGAGCGCACGATGATGCGGCCGCCCGACAGGCCCTTGCCGACGTAGTCGTTGCCTTCGCCTACCAGGTCCAGTGTGATGCCGTGCGCCAGGAAGGCGCCGAAGCTCTGGCCGGCCGTGCCGTTGCACTGGATGTGGATGGTGTCGTCGGGCAGGCCTTCGTGGCCGTAGCGCGCCGCGACGGCGCCCGACAGCATCGCGCCGACGGTGCGGTTGCGGTTGCGCACGGGCGTGATGAACGAGACCTTTTCGCCGCGTTCGAGCGCGGGCTTGCTGCGCTCGATAAACAGATGGTCCAGCGCGCCGGCCAGGCCGTGGTCTTGCGTTTCGGTCTGGCGCCGTTCGGTGTCGATCTGCGGTTGATAGAACACGCGCGAGAAATCCAGGCCCCGGGCCTTCCAGTGTTCGACACTTTCGCGCACGTCCAGCAGGTCGGCGCGGCCGATCAGGTCGTCGAACTTGCGGATGCCCAGCTGGGCCATGATTTCGCGCACTTCTTCGGCGATGAAGAAGAAAAAGTTCACCACGTGCTCGGGCTTGCCCTGGAACTTGCGGCGCAGCACCGGATCCTGAGTGGCCACGCCCACCGGGCAGGTGTTCAGGTGGCACTTGCGCATCATGATGCAGCCTTCCACCACCAGCGGCGCGGTTGCAAAGCCGAACTCGTCGGCGCCCAGCAGCGCCGCGATCACGACGTCACGGCCGGTTTTCATCTGTCCGTCGGCCTGCACGCGGATACGGCTGCGCAGGCGGTTGAGCACCAGGGTCTGCTGCGTTTCGGCCAGGCCCAGTTCCCAGGGCGTGCCTACATGCTTGATCGACGACACGGGCGACGCACCGGTGCCGCCGTCGTGGCCGGCGATCACGACATGGTCGGCCTTGGCCTTGGCCACGCCGGCCGCCACGGTGCCCACCCCCACTTCGGACACGAGCTTGACCGAGATCGACGCCTTGCTGTTGACGTTTTTCAGGTCGTGAATAAGCTGCGCCAGGTCTTCGATGGAATAGATGTCGTGGTGCGGCGGCGGCGAGATCAGGCCCACGCCCGGCACCGAATAGCGCAGCTTGGCGATGTAGTCCGATACCTTGTGGCCGGGCAGCTGGCCGCCTTCGCCGGGCTTGGCGCCCTGCGCCATCTTGATCTGGATCTGGTCGGCGCTTGCCAGGTATTCGGCCGTGACGCCGAAGCGGCCCGAGGCGACCTGCTTGATGCGCGAACGCAGCGAGTCGCCGGCCTTCAGCGGCACATCGGATTCGATGCGGTCTGCGCCCAGGATGGACGCCAGGGTGTCGCCATCTTTGATGGTGCTTTTGTGTTCGCGCATTTCGGCGCGGTAGCGCAATTCGTCTTCGCCGCCTTCGCCGGTATTCGACTTGCCGCCGATGCGGTTCATGGCCACCGCCAGCACGGTGTGGGCTTCGGTGGAAATGGAGCCCAGCGACATGGCGCCGGTGGCGAAGCGCTTGACGATTTCCTTGGCCGGCTCGACCTCGTCCAGCGCAATGGCGCGCGTGGGGTCGAAGCGGAACTGGAACAGCCCGCGCAGCGTCATGTGGCGGCGGCTCTGGTCGTTGATGATCTGCGCGTACTCTTTGTACGTGCGATAGTTATTGGCGCGCGAGGCGTGCTGCAGCTTGGCGATGGAGTCGGGCGTCCACATGTGCTCTTCGCCGCGCACCCGGAAAGCGTATTCGCCGCCTGCGTCCAGGTCGTTGGCCAGCACGGGGTCGGTGCTGAACGCGGCACGGTGCAGGCGCAGCGCTTCTTCGGCCACCTCGAAAATGCCGATGCCTTCGACGTTGGAAGCCGTGCCGGTAAAGTACTTGTCGACCAGCGCTTTCTGCAGGCCGACAGCTTCGAAGATCTGCGCGCCGGTATACGACATGTAGGTCGAGATGCCCATTTTGGACATGACCTTGTTCAGCCCCTTGCCGATGGCCTTGATGAAGTTCTTGGTCGCCTTTTCGGGGTCGGGCATGCGCGACAGCGAGTCCAGCGCCAGGTACGGGTGGATGGCTTCGGCGCCGTATCCGCCCAGCAGCGCAAAATGATGGACTTCCCGGGCCGAGCCCGTTTCCACGACCAGGCCGGTGGCCGTGCGCAGGCCGGCGCGGATCAGGTGCTGGTGTACGGCCGAAGTGGCCAGCAGCGCCGGGATGGCCACGCGTTCGGAATCGACCAGGCGGTCGGACACAATAAGAATGTTGTACCCGCTTTGCACCGCGTCGACGGCGCGGGCGCACAGCGCCGCCACGCGGGCTTCGATACCTTCGGAGCCCCAGGCAACCGGGTAGGTGATGTCGAGTTCGTAGCTGCGGAACTTCTTGCCGGTAACCTGCTCGATGTCGCGAATCTGCGCCATCGCGGCGAAATCCAGCACGGGCTGCGAGACTTCCAGGCGCAGCGGCGGGTTGACGTTGTTGATGTCCAGCAGGTTGGGCTTGGGCCCGATGAACGACACCAGCGACATCACCATCTGTTCGCGGATGGGATCGATGGGCGGGTTGGTTACCTGGGCGAACAGCTGGCGGAAGTAGCTGTAGAACGGCTTGGCGCGGTTCGACAATACGGCCAGGGGCGCGTCGTTGCCCATCGAGCCCACCACTTCTTCGCCAGAGGCGGCCATGGGTTCCAGAATGTACTTGTAGTCTTCCTGGGTCCAGCCGAACGCCTGCTGGCGATCCAGCAGCGACACGGGCGACTGCGTGGCCGGCGTCGTCTGGCGCGGCGCGGGCAGCGATTCCAGCTTGATCTGCAGGCGCTCGATCCATTGACGGTACGGGCGGCTGTTGGCCAGCTGCAGCTTGATTTCGGCATCGTCGATGATCCTGCCCTGCTCCAGGTCGATGAGGAACATCTTGCCGGGCTGCAGGCGCCACTTCTTGACGATGCGGTTTTCGGGTATGGACAGCGTGCCGGCCTCGGACGCCAGGATGACCATGTCGTCATCGGTGATCAGGTAGCGGGCGGGACGCAGGCCGTTGCGATCCAGGGTGGCGCCGATCTGGCGGCCGTCGGTGAAGGCCACGGCGGCCGGGCCGTCCCAGGGTTCCATCATGGCCGCGTGATACTCATAAAAGGCGCGGCGGCTCTCGTCCATTTGCGGGTGCTGTTCCCACGCTTCGGGAATCATCATCATCATGGCGTGGGCCAGCGAATAGCCGGAATTCACCAGCAGTTCGAGACAGTTGTCGAACGTCGCGGTGTCGGACTGCCCTTCGTAGACGATCGGGTACAGTTTTTTCAGGTCGTCGCCCAGCACGGCCGACTGCATCATGCCTTCGCGGGCGCGCAGCCAGTTGAAGTTGCCCTTGACGGTGTTGATTTCGCCGTTGTGGGCGATCATGCGGTACGGGTGGGCCAGCGGCCACGCCGGGAAGGTGTTGGTGGAGAACCGCTGGTGCACCAGCGCCAGCGCCGAGACCGTGCGAGGGTCCGCCAGGTCGCGGTAGTAGCGGCCGACCTGGTCGGCCAGCAGCAGGCCCTTGTAGACCACGGTACGCACCGAGGCTGACGGCACGAAGTATTCCTTGCCGTGCGCCAGGCGCATGGCCTGGATGGCATGGCTGGCGGTCTTGCGGATCACATACAGCTTGCGTTCGAGTGCGTCGGGCACCATGACGTCCGCGCCGCGTCCGATGAACAGCTGGCGGATGACGGGCTCGACCGAGCGCACGGTGGGCGACATGGGCATGTCTACGTCGACGGGCACGTCGCGCCAGCCCAGCACGGTCTGGCCTTCGGCGCGCACGGCGCGCTCGAGCTCTTGTTCACAGGCCAGGCGCGAGGCGGTTTCTTTCGGCAGAAACACCATCGCCACGCCATACTCGCCGGGCGGCGGCAGGGTGATGCCCTGCTGGCTCATTTCATCGCGGTACAGCGCGTCCGGAATCTGGATAAGAATGCCCGCGCCGTCGCCCATGAGCTTGTCGGCGCCCACCGCCCCCCGGTGGTCCAGGTTCTCGAGGATCTTCAGGCCCTGTTGAATGATGGCGTGGCTCTTGCGCCCTTTGATATGGGCGACAAAGCCGACGCCGCAGGCATCGTGTTCGTGGGTGGGGCTGTACAAGCCCTGGGCCGCCGGCACGCCGATGCGGGTGGCATCGATCGGGGTTTCAACCGGGCGACAGGAAGGATCGAGAGGACGTGTAGACATGGCGCGCTCCGCAGGGGCCTGCGTGGATGTTGCAGTGCAAGAACATGACGATACTGCGGCACGCGATGGTTCGCAATGAAAATTTAGGTGGTGCGTCCCTTAATAAAAATAGAGCCTTCGATGTTCACTAAAAATAGTGCCGGATTAAAATCCGTTAAAAATCAATGATATTTCAGATGGCGAATGCAGCCAGGACGGACACGCGGGCCGCATCGGGTGGGCAAAAGGGTGTTGCGTCACCAAATAAATGTGGTCGCGCCGCGACTTGGCGTTGCCGGTAGGCGGGCGATGGCGGCGGTCAGGCAGTGTCGCCGGGGGTGTCGTGCGCGGCCGGGGCGGGTGTCTTGCGGGGACGGCCGCGCTGGCCCGGCGCCACGCGGCGGCTCGCCGTATGTGCCAGGCTGGCGATGAAGTCCGGCCCGCCCAATGCCCACTGGCCCGATACGGCCTGGTCGATACGTTGGCTTTGGTCCCGCGACAGGCCTTCCTGAAGGCGATGCCGGTAATTGGCCTGGCGATCGAAAGGCGTGTTGCCGCATGCCCAGTAGTCGGCGTGGTCGGACTGCCAGGGCGAAGGTGGCGTGGCGGGGGTGGTATTGCCCGTGTGACTGCCGGCCGACGACCATGGCCAGGAATCCGGATCGTGTGCGATGCCGCTGCGCACGGGGTAGGTTTCCAGCCAGACCAGCGCCGGCAATACCCATGCGCCGGGTTCCACCAGCGCCGAGCGGTAGCGGCCGGCGAACACGCGCCCGCCGCGCAGCCGGGCCGCCAGGTTGCGGCCCAGGGTCTGCATCAGGCGTGGCAGGCCTTCTTCATCGGCCGGCGTGGCCAGCAACAGGATGCGGTCGTTGGCCAGCACCCAGCCATGCACGGCGACGCGATGCCGCTGGGCAGAATCGCCCAGCCAGGAGGCAAGCTGGTTCAGTACGTCTTGCGGCGTGGGCTGCGATGGCGCGGCCAACGGCTGGACGAAGTTGGCCTGCACCAGCTGGGGCAGCCCGGGGGCGTACAAACGGGGCAGACGGGCCATAAGGGTAAAAGGCGTGCGCGGCCGAAAGAACGTTAAGGGCGATCAACTATATATAAATAGTGCCATAACCGTCGAGGGGTCAAGCCACAAGAGTGGCACGCTTGCAGGGCGGGCATGCCCACCGCGCTCATGCAGGTTAACATCGGGCGTTGAAATGCCATAGCCGCACATATTTCTTGAACAGGAGCACGCATGAAGACCAAAGCAGCCGTCGCCTGGAAAGCCGGAGCCCCGCTGACCATCGAAGAGGTCGATCTTGAAGGCCCGCGTGCTGGCGAAGTACTGATCGAAGTCAAGGCCACGGGCATCTGCCATACCGATTACTACACCCTTTCAGGAGCCGACCCCGAAGGCATCTTTCCGGCCATCCTGGGCCACGAAGGGGCGGGCGTAGTGGTCGATGTGGGCGCCGGAGTTACGTCCCTGAAAAAGGGAGACCATGTCATTCCCCTATACACACCGGAATGCCGGCAGTGCAAGTTCTGCCTGTCCCGCAAGACCAATCTTTGCCAGGCGATCCGCGCCACCCAGGGCAAGGGGCTGATGCCCGATTCGACGTCCCGCTTTTCGCTTGGCGGCAAGCCGCTGTTTCACTACATGGGGACATCGACCTTCGCCAACCACATCGTGGTGCCGGAGATCGCCGTGGCCAAGGTGCGCGAAGACGCGCCCTTCGACAAGATCTGCTACATCGGCTGCGGCGTGACCACCGGCGTGGGCGCGGTGGTGTACACGGCCAAAGTCGAGGCGGGCGCCAACGTGGTGGTATTCGGCCTGGGCGGCATCGGCCTGAACGTGATCCAGGGCGCCAAGATGGTTGGCGCCGACAAGATCATCGGCGTGGATGTGAACCCGCAGCGCGAAGCCATGGCGCGCAAGTTCGGCATGACGCACTTCGTCAACCCCAAGGAAGTCGAGAACGTCGTCGACCACATCATCCAATTGACCGACGGCGGCGCCGATTACTCGTTCGAGTGCATCGGCAATACCGAAGTCATGCGCCAGGCCCTGGAATGCTGTCACAAAGGGTGGGGCCAGTCCGTGATCATCGGCGTGGCCGAGGCCGGCGCCGAAATCAGCACGCGCCCCTTCCAGCTGGTCACGGGCCGTGAATGGAAGGGCTCGGCCTTCGGTGGCGCCAGGGGCCGCACCGACGTGCCCAAGATTGTCGACTGGTACATGGAAGGCAAGATCAACATCGACGACCTGATCACCCACACGTTGCCGCTTGAGCGCATCAACGAAGGCTTCGACCTGATGAAGCGCGGCGAGTCGATTCGCTCGGTGGTGCTTTACTAAGGCGGCGCCGCCGCCCTGCCCGGCGTCTGCCCGGCAGGGCGGCCACGGTTTACAAGAGGTACTACATGGCAGAACTGGAACTGATTTCGCAGCATCGTTGTTTCGGTGGGTGGCAACGCTACTACCGGCATGCGTCGGCGCAGATCGGCCTGCCGATGCGGTTCTCGGTGTTCCTGCCCGCCCAGGCCGAGCAGGAGCGGGTGCCGGTGCTGTTCTACCTGGCCGGGCTGACCTGCACCGAAGAAACGTTCATGATCAAGGGCGGCGCCCAGCGGCTGGCCGCCGAGCACGGATTCATGCTGGTCGCGCCGGACACCAGCCCGCGTGGCGCGGGCATTCCCGGCGAAGACCAGGACTGGGACTTCGGCACCGGCGCGGGGTTTTACCTGGACGCCACCGCAGAGCCCTGGCGCACCCATTACCGCATGGAAAGCTATGTGGCCGACGAGCTGTACGGCATCGTGACCGCCCAACTGCCTGGCGACGCCGGGCGCACGGGTATTTTCGGCCACTCGATGGGCGGCCACGGCGCCTTGGTGCTGGCGTTGCGCCATCCGGATAAATTCAGGTCGGTATCCGCGTTCGCGCCCATCGCCGCGCCCACGCGTTGCCCCTGGGGGCGCAAGGCTTTCGGCGGCTACCTGGGGCCGGACACCCAGGCCTGGAAACAGTACGACGCCAGCGAACTCATGGCCCGAGCCGAACGCCCGCCCTTTCCGCAGGGCATTTTGATCGACCAGGGGCTGGCCGACTCGTTCCTGGCCGAGCAGCTGTATCCGGAAGCCTTCGAGCTGGCCTGCCAGAAGGCTGGCCAGCCGCTGACGCTGCGCCGCCATGCCGACTACGACCATGGCTACTACTTTATATCCACGTTTATGCAGGACCATCTGCGTTTTCACGCCGACCAACTTATATAGGGCACGGCGGCCCCAGGCCGCTCGACCCGCCGGGACTCCCACGTGATCAACGGCTTTGCCCCTTTTGTCTGGATGGCCCTGGCGGCGCTGCTGGTGTCGGTGCCGGGCATGGTGCTGTTGTTCGGGCGGGGCGGCCCGCGGGACGCCCATGGACGGCGCATGTTCCGCCTGCGCCCGGTTCGGCGGCTGTTTGGCGCATTGCTGCTCGCATTGGCGGTCGTGTCGGCCCTGCTGGCGCTGACGCTGACGCAGTTTCTGCGGCTGACTACCGACACGCCGGTGGCGCGGGTGCAGATCCACGAGCAGGCCCCAGGCCGGTTTCTGCTTACCGCGCATGCGCCGCCGGATGCCGCCGCGCGCGAATACCCGCTGGCCGGCGACCAGTGGCAGATCGATGGCAAGGTGGTGCGCTGGCGCCTGCCCGCGCTGCTGGCCGGCGTGCCGCCCCTGTATGCGTTCGACCGGATCTCGGGGCGCTACCGCGACATTGAACGCGAACGCAGCGAGCCGCGCACCGTACACGCACTGCACGACTGGCCCGTACCGGACCTGGCCGCGCTGAAGCGCGTGTTTCCCAACTGGCTGCCCTTCATTGACGTCGAATACGGCAGCGCGGCCTATATGCCCATGATAGACGGCGCGCGCTACCAGGTCTTCATGGACCCACGCGGCGCGATTGTCATCCGGCCCGACGGGCAGGCTACCGAAGATGCCCTGCGGCAGGCCGGGTGGTAGCCTGCCCGCCCGCGCCCGGCCCGTTGCGGCGTTGCGCGCTATTCGTCGTCGAAATCGCCCGCGCCCAATTTGATCGTGCCGTCGGCCGGCACCCATTGGGTTTTCTTGGCCAGCGTCCGGATCTGGTCTTCGGCGGCATCGAAGGCCCGCAGTAATTCGCTGCCGGTGCCGTCGGTTGCCCCAAAATAGCGCCTCAGGGCGTCTCCGGAAATTTCAAAGGGGCGAGTCACCCCGTCAGTTTCCAGTTCAAATACCACATCGTCACCCTGCACCCGGGCATTGGTGGCTTTGGCAAATGCACTCATGCGACCTCCTGACATAGGCGGGGAACCAGGCCCCGGGCCCTGTGCCCGGCAAACCGCGTGCCGCCCCACGCATTCCTTCCTGGGCGCGGAGCGCACGGCGAGCGTCCGGACGGGATCGAGCCTTGCTGGCCGGTACCATAGCCGCTTGGCTTGCAGAGGATGAATTTATTGGGGACGCACCAGATCGGCCCGAAACAGCCGGAACTCTGATGTATGTCAGCTGTCCAATTAGCACTCACAACACGAGAGTGCTAACATCAAATCCTTGTATAGTCGCCCGTCAATTTCCTGGAGACCGCCAACATGAAACAACCCAGCAGTTCGTTGGCCCTGTCCGGCAACGCCCTGGCGTTGGCCATCGCCAATCCAGGCTCGCTTGGCACTATCGAAGCCTATATCTCGGCCGTCAATCGCCTGCCGGTGCTGACGGCCGAACGCGAAACCGAACTGGGCCGCCGCCTGCGCGACCACGACGATCTGGATGCCGCCCGCGAGCTGGTGCTGTCGCACCTGCGGCTGGTCGTTTCGGTGGCGCGCCAATACCTGGGCTATGGCCTGCCCCACGCCGACCTCATCCAGGAAGGCAACGTGGGCCTGATGAAGGCCGTCAAGCGTTTCGACCCCGAGCGCGGGGTGCGCCTGGTGTCGTTCGCCGTGCACTGGATCAAGGCCGAAATCCACGAGTTCATCATCCGCAACTGGCGCATGGTGAAGGTGGCAACCACCAAGGCCCAGCGCAAGCTGTTTTTCAACCTGCGCAGCATGCGCCCCGATGGCCAGACACTCGACCCCGAACAGGTCGACCGCATCGCCGAAGAATTGAACGTGCGGCGCGAAGATGTCAGCGAAATGGAAGTCCGTCTGTCCGGGCGCGATCTGTCGCTTGAAAAGCAAGACGACGACGAAGAAGGCTACGCTCCCATCTCGTATCTGTCGGACGAAGGCCGCCAGGAACCCACGCGCGTGCTCGATCGCCGCGAACACGACGAACTGCAGGGCGCCGGCCTGGCGCATGCATTGCAAGCGCTTGATGCGCGCTCGCGACGCATCATCGAAGCGCGCTGGCTGCAAGACGACGGTGGCACGACGCTGCAAGAGCTGGCCGACGAATTCGGCGTGTCGGCCGAGCGCATCCGCCAGATTGAATCCGCGGCCTTGAAAAAGATGCGCGGCGCGCTGGCGCCCGCCTGATCTTCCTTGCGCCGCGCGAAGATACAAGTTGATTCAAATTCGCGCGGCGTGATCTTCCATGGCGGGAACCTTAAGCCTCCCGGCAAGCCTAAATGCATGTAGACCGCGTTACCGGTTTCCGGTTTGGCAGTCTTGCGTCCGTTTCGGCTTCTCCTCTTTCCCCTCCCCATGAAACGGATGCTTGTCAGGGGCACCTCGCATATCGGTGCCCCTTTTTTTTGCGCGCAAACCGCGCGTATCCGATATGCCGGCGTGGCTGCCGTTTATGCCAGGTTGAGCGCTGCCCGGCGCAATTGCTGCCAGGCGCCTGGGTCCAGGCGCCGCACGCCCGTGGCGAGCGAGCCGTCGCGATACAGCTTCAGCCACCGGTAGCCGGGGGGAGCGTCGTCCAGCACGTGCTGCCCTTCGCGTATGGCGAACTGGAAACACGTGGACGGGCTGGCCAGCATGCGCAGATGGTGCCGGCGCCGATCAAAGGCCTGGTGAACGTGCCCCCACAACAGCACGCGCGTGCGAGGCAATGCGGCCAGGCGCTGGAAAAGCTCGGCGGCATTGTCCACCATCATGGTGTCGTGCCACTTGCTGTCCATCTGCACGGGATTGTGATGCAGCGCCACCAGGATGTGGCGGTCGCCCGCCAGCGCGACCGCGCGCTCGAGTAAATCGAATTGCGCGTCATCGATATGCCCCGCATCCGAGCCCGACACCGTGGAATCAAGCAGAATGATGCGCCAGGCGCCTATGTCGGTGACGGGCTGGGTCCACAGCCCCAGGCTGTGGCGCAGCGTGAGCGGATTGTCGTGGTTGCCGGGCAGGCAGCGTACCGGCCAGTCGTTCTGTTCGAGCAGTTCTCGCAGGCGCTGGTACGAGGCGGGGGAACCATCCTGAGACAGGTCGCCGGTGGCCAGCAGCAGGTCGGGCCGGTGCCCGTTGCCGCGCACCAGGTCCAGCACCGCGCGCAGGCTGGCGTCGGTGTTGACCTGGCACATGATGCTGTCTGGCTCGGCCAGCAGATGGGTGTCAGTAATCTGCACCAATAAGGTAGGCGCGTCGGCGCGGCCGGCGCTGGAAGTCGAGGCCGGCAAAAGGCTCTCCCCTGCGTGTTCGGAACGTCAGTACCTTACCCAAAAAGCATGGGCGTCGGGTACGGCTGGCCTGGCGAGGCGTAACGAAACGTGGAAGCCGCGCAGGCTGCACGGATAAAAAACGCTATTCTTGCGATACCTCATGTATGTGCATTTTCCGACGCGTTCATGGATATCGGTCTGATCGTATTCGGCCTGTCCGGCCTGTTGACGCTGGTGTGTTTTATGCCGCCGCTGGCCGGTCGCGTCAAGCTTCCCTATTCAGTCCTGCTGGCCATCGTGGGCTGTCTGCTGGGCGTCCTGGTGCATGTGCACGGGTGGGCGCCGCCCATGCTGGGCGATCTGCTGGATACGATCGAATACTTCGAGATTTCGTCGGAAACCTTCCTGATGGTGTTCCTGCCGGTGCTGCTGTTCGAAACCGCGCTGGCCATGAACGTACGGCGGCTGCTCGACGACATCGGGCCTATCTTGATGATGGCCGTCGTGGCCGTGGTGGTGTGCACGGTGGTGGTGGGTTTTGCGGTCAGCGCCGTGTCGTCGCACGGGCTGGTCGTCTGCCTGCTGCTGGGCGCCATCGTCGCCACCACCGATCCGGTTGCCGTGGTGGGCATCTTCCGCGAGGTAGGCGCGCCCCGGCGCCTGACCACGCTGGTCGAAGGCGAAAGCCTGTTCAACGACGCCGCTTCCATCGCGCTGTATTCCGTGCTGCTGGCCGTGCTGGGCGGCCAGGGCACACTGAGCGTAAGCGGGGTATTCAACGACTTTGTCTATCACTTCGTGGGCGGCGGGCTGGCGGGTTTTGTGATGGGCCGCGGCGCGTGCTTCCTGTTTGCATGGCTGCGGGGGTTTCCCACGGCCGAGATCACGCTGACACTGACGCTGGCCTACCTGTCATTCTTTATCTCTGAGCACTATCTGGGCGTGTCGGGCGTGGTGGCTACGGTCATTGCCGGGTTGGTGGTGGGGTCCACGGGGCGTACCCGCATGTCGCCCATTACCTTCGAACACCTGGCGAGCTCCTGGGGGCAATTCGGCTTCTGGGCCAACTCGCTGATCTTCCTGTTTGCGGCCATGCTGGTGCCCAAGTTGATGGCGGCGGCCGAACCGGAAGAACTGCTGATGGTGGCCGTCGTGTTTGTGGTGACGCTGGCGGCGCGCGCCATTGTGGTGTTCGGGCTGTTGCCTTTGCTGGGGCTCACGCCGCTGGGCACCAAAGTCAGCACGCCGTACAAGACGGTGATGCTGTGGGGGGGATTGCGGGGCGCGGTGTCGCTGGCTTTGGCCCTGGCGGTCACCGAGCAGGACGCAGTGCCGGAAGCCGCGCGCCAGTTCATCGCCGTGGTGACAACGGGCTATGTATTGTCGACCTTGTTCATCAACGGCATGACCCTGCGTCCGCTGATCCGCGTGCTGGGCCTGAATCAGCTGTCGCCCATCGAGCGCGCCATCCGCAACCAGGCGCTGGTGGTGGCGCTGGAAGATCTGCAGGGCAAGACCTCGGAACTGGCCAAGACCGACCACATCAGCCCCGAGGTCGGCGAGCGCATCCACGCGGTGTTCGATGCCAGCCTTACCAGCGTGCACGACGGGCAGATCGCCCAGATGACCGACGAGCAGCGCGTGGCCGTGGGGCTGACCATCATGGCGCAGCGCGAGCAAGAGCTGTTTTTCGACATTCTCAAGGCGCAGATCGTTGACTGGCGCATGGCCGAGGCCTTGCTGGCGCGCTCCGAGCGCCTGGAAGATGCGGTGCGCAATCGGGGCCTGGCGGGCTTTCAGCAGGGTATCGAGGCCGACATCCGGTATTCCAGGGGGTTTCGCCTGGCGTTGCGCATGCACTATATGTTCGGGCTTCAGGGCTGGCTGGCGCACGAATTGGCGCTGCGCTTTGCCAATCTGATGACCAAGCGTTCGGTGGCGCAGCGCCTGATCGTCTTTGCGCGCGAGCAGATCGGGCCATTGCTCGGCCAGGCGGCTGCCGATCAGATTATTGCCACGCACCAGCGGCGCCTGGACCTGATCGAACATGCGCTGCAGGCACTGAACCTGCAGTACCCGTCGTACGCGCTGTGGCTGCAGGAAAGCTACCTGGGACGCACGGCGCGAGAACTCGAGCGCATCCGTTATCAAGACATGCTCGACCAATCGCTGATCAGCGGCGAAGTCTACGCAGACCTGATGAAGCAGTTGAAGGACCGCTGGCGGCATATCGAGCGGCATCCGCCGCTGGATATGGAGCTGGGGGCGGCGGAGCTGATTACCCGTGTGCCGCTGTTCGAAGGGTTGAGCCCCGATTCGTTGCGCGCCATCAGCCGGTTGCTGCGCCCGCGCCTGGCGCTACCGGACCAGCCGGTGTTGACACATGGGCGGCATGGGCAGGAAATGTGTTTCGTTGCATCCGGCGCCGTGTCCGTGCATTTGCCCGATGGCACTACGGTAGAGCTGGGTAGCGGCGAATTCATCGGCGAGCTGGCCCTGCTGGGAAAGCAGCAGGTCAATCCGGACGTGCACTCGCTGGGATACAGCAAGCTGCTGATGCTGTCGTTGCGCGATTTCGAGGCGTTGCTGGCACGGGATGCCGACCTGCGCGAACGCATCCAGGCCGTGGCCAGGCAACGCTTGCGCGCCATTGAAGTATGGGAGCAGTTTTCGCGGGGCGGCGCGGCCGCGCCGCCCGGTCCGGCGGGCGAACTGCCCGGGCCCGCGCCGGCGGATGCCTGAACGCAAAGGCGCGCCCGGCCCGACAGGCGCCGGGCGGCGCGCGTGATGATGCTCAGGGCGACTTGATATCGAGCACCTTGATGGTCATCACGACCACGGCGCCGGGCGGCACCACGCCGGGAACGCCGTCTTGGCCGTAGACCTGGTCGCCCGGTATGTGTACGCGGGCCGAGCCGCCCACCCCCAGCTTCTTTACTATGGCCTGGAACAGGGGCGGCAGATCGTCCACCGCGCTGCTGGCCTTTTCGGCGTCGGCCAGCACTTCGCCCGTGCCCAGTGCTTCGGTAAGCTCAAGCAGCACCTGGCTTCGCGCGTGCGCCGTTGGCGGCTTGCCGGGGTCGATAACCCGGTAGACCGCTCCTTCGGATGTCTTGACTGCGCCTTTTTCCTTGGCGGCTTTTTCGAGCAGGCCGGCGCTTTCTTTTTGGTTCTTCGACAGCATGGCCTTGCCGAGCGACTGGTCGATGCGGGCCAGTTCCGCTGCGATCGCATCTTGCGCAAGCTGCAGGCGGTTGTGGATCTTGTCGTGAAACCCCTGGGTGAACGCGCGCACGTCCAGTTTCATGCCGACCGAGCGGAATTTTTCGGTTTCTTGCGGCACGCTGTCTCCGTACCAGGCGCCCACCGCATAGCTTGCCTTGACGTCCTGGGAGGCGCCTTTGCCCATTACAAAGGCGGGGCCTGCCGTGGCGGCCTTGGGGGTCGCCTCGGCCTGCGGATCGGCAAGCCTGCCTTTCAGGGCGGCGAGTTCGGCCGCGGCCCGGTCTCGTTCAGCCGCCAGGGCGGCGCTTTTCTGTTGGTGCGCGCGTTCGCTGTCGGCCAGCGAAGCGACCTGCGCCCGCAGTGTGGCGAGTTCGGCCGCCGCGGTATCGACCGCCGCGGTACCGACCGCCGCGCCATCGGCATGGCTTGCGGGCTGCGCCTGCAATTGTTCGATGCGTTGCGCCAGCAGGGCATTTTGGCGTAGCGCTTCGTCCAGCTGCTGTATCAGTTTGGCGGATTGGGCGGTGTCGCACTGAGGCGGCGTGGCCTCGCACGTTTCGGGCGGCGTGGCTAAGGTATGGACGGGCAGGCTGGTTGCGGCGCCGTCCACGATCTGTTCGGTGATGAGCCTGTCCAGCAACTGCAGGCCGGCCGACGGCTGCGGCTGGGCTGCGGCCCGGCCGGCGCCAGCCAGCCATAGTGCGCAGCAGAACGCGGCGCCAAGATGCTTGTTCATAGCGTGCTCAGGGCGTCAACGCGATTCATCATGTTGGAGTAAACGGCGTTCTTGATGCGTACGCAAACCAGCGAAAGCGCCTTGTTGATTTCGGTAAGCATGACTTCGGAAGAACTGCCGTCGACCAGGGGCTCGTTGTCTTTATAGACGCCGTAGCCGTCGTTGATGGTCTGGAACTGCTGTCGGTAGAGTTCGTAGGCAGCCGGATCAAGCTTTCTCAGTGCCGCGAATTCCTGGTAACACCGTTCTTCGCGCGCGGTCTTGTCGGCCTTTTGCGTGGTGACGGCAGACGGGCCGGCGCCACAGGCTGAAAGCAGCATGGCCATCGACAGAACGGCCATGGCAGCAGGAGCTATGCGCATAAATTCCTCGTACCTGACTTGAATGTTGCTGAAGTGCGGGCATTGTCGAGGCTTTCATTGCGCGGGCGTTGCCGCTATTTCTGAAACGCGAAAAGGTTTGATGCCGGACAGACAACCGTGCGACGCCGGCTTGCACGCGGCGTGAGACGGATCAGGTGGTTTCGCGCTGTACCAGCTCAAAGCCCAGGTCTACGTGCCGTTGAGCCAGGGGTTGCCCGTCGAGCTGTTGCAGCAACAACGAGGCGGCCGTCAGGCCGATTTCATAGCGCGGGGTGGCAATGGTGGATAGCGGCGGAGTCGTCCAGGCAGTGCCGGCGAAATCATGAAAACCCACGATGCCCATGGACCGGGGCACCGCCACGCCGCGCCGGGCGCACTGGAATACAGCGCCCTGGGCAAGATCGTCATTGCAGAAGAACAGCCCGTCGCAATCCGGATGGCGGTCGAGGATACGGTCCAGCAGTTCGGCGCCCAGCGCAATGGATGACTTCTGCGGCGTCATGAGTTCAAGCGCCGGATCGTGCAGCCCGGCTTCGCGCAATGCATGGCGCGCGCCGTCGCAGCGCCGCAGCGAGCGCGGGTCGAGCTGCGCGCCCACGATGCCGATGCGGCGATACCCGCGTTCGAGCAGATGGCGGCATGCGGCCAGGCCGGAATCGAACTGCGAGAAGCCCACGCTGAGCTCGGCCGAATCGGAAGGCAGGGTTTCAATCGTGTGCACCGTGGGCATGCCGGCGGTGCGCAACAACTGCCATACCCCGGGCGTATGGTCTACGCCGGTCAGGATGACGCCGTCGGGAGAATGCTGCAAATAAGTGCGCAGCTGCGCTTCTTCCGAGTCCAGCGAATAGCCCGTAACCCCCACCAGCAGGTGGTAGCCCTGGGCGTCCAGGGTTTCTTTGATGCCGGTGATGATGTCCAGGAACACCACGTTCGTCAGCGACGGCACAAGCGCCACCACAATGCGGGAACGGGACGACGCCAGCGCGCTGGCTGCGTGATTGGGCACGTAGCCCAGCTCGTGGCAGATCTGCAGCACCCGTTCGCGTACCGCCGGCGCCACCTTGTGGGGTGCGCGCAAGGCGCGCGACACCGTAATGGCGCTGACTCCCGCGTGCCGCGCCACCTGCTGCATGGTGACCCGGCCGCCGCGGGTGCTGCGGGGCTTGCGTGCCGACATTTGAATATCCGTTTACAGAAAGGGCGTAGTCTGCCCCAAGGGGTTTACAGTGGCCAGATGTTAGCGCTAACATCGCACGCTGTTTGAAAAAAATCAACTGGAGACAAATCATGAAGCCTGCTCCCCAGCAGCGCCCGCCCCAAGGCGCCCGCGGATGGCCGGCACGCGCAGCCGATGCCTGCAGCCGGCTTCAGACCTGGCTGATGGTGGCCTGTCTGGCAGTCATGGTGGTGCTGCTGTTCGGCAACGTTGCGCTGCGCTACCTGTTCAATTCTGGCATCAACGCATCCGACGAATTGTCGCGGCTGGCGTTCGTGTGGCTGATCTTCCTGGGGGCGGTGCTGGCGATGCGTGATCACCAGCACATCGGCGTCACCATGCTGGTGCAGCGCTTCGGCCGGCGCGCGCGCAGGCTGGTCCATGTCGTGTGCCAGTTGCTGACGCTCTGGGTGTTGTGGCTGATGGCCGAAGGCGGCTGGGCGCAGACGCTCATCGGCACCGGAACGCGCCTGCCGGTAACCGGCCTGCCCCTGGCCGTGTTCGATGCAGCCGTGCTGTATGCGGCCGTGGCCATGGGCCTGCTGGTCATCGTAGACCTGGTCCGCGTGCTTGCGGGCGGCGATCCGCCGCTGGATGCCGCCGCCGAAGATACGACCGTGTAAGCGCCACCTCGACTTCTATTCCATACATCATGATTCTCACCCTATTCCTGGTGGTGCTGCTGGGGCTGATCGCCCTGGGCATGCCGATCGCGTTCGCGCTGCTGCTCAGCGCGGTCGCCTTGATGTTTCAGTTGAACTTCTTCGATTCGCAGATCATTGCGCAGAACATGCTTTCGGGCGCCAACAGTTTCACGCTGATGGCCGTGCCCCTGTTCATGCTGGCGGGCGAAATCATGAACGCCGGCGGTATATCGCGTCGCATCGTGCATCTGGCCAGCATGTTCGTCGGCCATATCCGTGGCGGGTTGGGCTATGTGGCCATTTTCGCCAGCGTGTTGCTGGCGGCGCTGTCGGGCTCGGCCGTGGCCGATGCCGCCGCGCTGGGCACGCTATTGATTCCCATGCTGCGCAACCAGGGCTACAGCGCCGAACAGGCCTCGGGGCTGATCGCGGCGGGCGGCATCGTGGCGCCCATTATTCCTCCGTCGATCTCCTTCATTATTTTCGGCGTTGCAACCAACGTCTCCATCACCAAGCTGTTCTTCGCCGGCATCGCGCCCGGGCTGATGATGGGGCTGACCCTGGTGGCAATCTGGAGCTGGGTGGCGCGCCGCCAGGGCGCGTTGGCGCCCGCCCCCAGGCAACCCTGGGGCGTGCGGTTGCGGGCCCTGCGCGAGGCGATATGGGCGCTGATGCTGCCTGTCATCATCATCGGCGGGCTGCGAGGTGGCATATTCACGCCCACCGAAGCGGCCGTGGTGGCGGCGGTGTACGCATTGCTGGTCAGCCTGTTCGTCTATCGCGAGATCACGGTGCGCGACCTGGGTCCCCTGTTTGCCAGCGCTGCGCGCACCACGGCAGTGGTGATGTTCCTGGTGGCCGCCGCGATGGTGTCGTCATACATGATCACGCTGGCCGACATGCCGCAGGACCTGATCAATCTTCTGGCGCCGGTACTCGACCAGCCCAAGCTGCTGATGTTCTGCCTGATGGTGCTGCTGACCCTGGTGGGCACCGTCATGGACCTGACGCCCACTATCCTGATCCTGGCGCCCGTGCTGATGCCGGTGATCACCAAGGCCGGCATCGACCCGATCTACTTCGGCGTCATGTTTGTCATGGTGGGTTGCGTGGGCCTCCTGACCCCGCCGGTAGGCACGGTGTTGAACGTGGTCTGCGGCGTGGCGCGCATCAATATGGAGACCATCTGCAAAGGTGTCTGGCGTTATGTGGCCGCGTACACGGCCTTGATAGTGATTTTGGTGATCTTCCCGGAGCTGATCACCGTACCCGCGCGCTGGCTGTACTGAACGGCACTGACCGCTGCCGGCGCAATTCAGCAAACCAAGGAGGAGCACATGTTCAAGACTTTCAAACACACTTTGTTGTCCCTGGCCGTGGCGGTATCGTGCACGGCGGCCGGGGCGGCCGCGGCGCAGGATATCAAGCCGCGGCTGATCCGGTTCGGCTACGGCCTGAATGACGACAGCGTGCAGGGCCGCGCGGCGCGCTTCCTGGCCGAAGAAGTGGCCAAGCTCAGCGACGGAAAAATGAAGATGCGCACGTTCGGCTCGGCCAGCCTGGGGTCCGACGAGCAAATGCAGAACGCGCTGGTCGGCGGGGTACAGGAAATGATGGTCGGCTCCACCGCGCCGCTGGCCACCATGGTGAAGGAATTCGGCGTGTTCGACCTGCCGTTCCTGTTCAACAGCGACAAGGAGGCCGACGCCGTGCTCGACGGCCCGCTGGGCCAGCGCCTGCTGGAAATGCTGGAAGCCAAGGGCCTGGTGGGCCTGGTGTACTGGGAGAACGGCTTTCGCAACCTGACCAATTCCAAGCACCCCGTGGTCAAGGCCGAAGACCTGCAAGGCATCAAGCTGCGCGTGATGCAGAACCAGGTGGCCCTGGGCGTGTTCAATGCCCTGGGCGCCAACGCCGTACCCATGCCGTTCTCCGAACTGTTTACCGCGCTGGAAACCCGCACCGTCGACGGTCAGGAGAACCCGGTTACCACCATCCAGAGCAGCAAGTTCTACGAGGTACAACCCTTCCTGACCATCACGCGGCATGTGTACACGCCGTGGGTGGTGCTGGCATCGAAAAAGTGGTGGGATACGCTGACGCCGGACGAACAGGAACTCATCCGCAAGGCCGCCGCCGCATCGCGTGACTTCGAACGCAAAGACAGCCGTGCCGATTCCGAAAAGGCCATGGCGACGCTCAAGCAGAACGGCATGAAGATCAACGTGGTGTCCGAGGCCGAAGTGGCGCGCATGCGCGAGAAAGTGCAGCCGGTGGTCGACAAGTACACGCAGGAACTCGGCCCCGAACTGGTCAAGGAACTGCAGGACGAAATCCAGAAGGCGCGCGGCCAGTAACCGCAGAGCGTTCCAGCGCCGGGCCCGCGTGGGCCCGGCATCGCATCCCCTGTTGCATCGTAGCGATAAGCCATGTCCCAAACGCCTCGTAGACTGCGCAGCCAGAAATGGTTCGACGACCCTTCCCACGCCGACATGACCGCCATTTATGTCGAGCGTTACCTCAACTCCGGCATTACGCGCGCTGAGCTGCAGTCGGGGCGGCCTATCATCGGCATCGCCCAGACCGGCAACGACCTGGCGCCCTGCAACCGCCACCATCTGCAGCTGGCCGAACGCGTCAAGGCCGGCATACGCGACGCGGGCGGCATCCCCATGGAATTTCCCGTTCATCCGCTGGCCGAACAGGGGCGGCGCCCCACGGCCGCGCTGGACCGCAACCTGGCCTATCTGGGCCTGGTCGAGATCCTGCACGGCTATCCGCTGGATGGCGTGGTGCTGACCACGGGGTGCGACAAGACCACGCCCGCCTGCCTGATGGCCGCCGCCACGGTAGACATTCCCGCCATCGTGTTGTCCGGCGGGCCCATGCTCGACGGCTGGCACGACGGCCAGCGCGTGGGTTCGGGCACCGTCATCTGGCACGCGCGCAACCTGATGGCGGCGGGCAAGATCGACTATGAAGGCTTCATGCAGCTGGCCACGGCGTCCTCGCCGTCGGTGGGGCATTGCAACACCATGGGCACGGCGCTGTCGATGAACTCGCTGGCCGAGGCCCTGGGCATGTCGCTGCCGGGGTGCGCCAGCATACCCGCGCCATATCGCGAGCGCGGACAAATGGCCTATGCCACCGGCATGCGCATCTGCGACCTGGTGCGCGAGGACGTACGGCCCACGCACATTCTTACGCGCGAAGCTTTTGAAAACGCCATCGTGGTGGCGTCGGCTCTTGGGGCGTCCAGCAACTGCCCGCCGCACCTGATCGCCATTGCACGCCACGCGGGCGTGGACCTGACGCTGGACGACTGGCAGCGCCTGGGCGAAGACGTGCCGCTGCTGGTGAACTGCGTACCGGCCGGAGAATACCTGGGCGAAGGCTTTCACCGCGCGGGCGGCGTGCCGGCCGTGCTGCACGAATTGCAGAAGGCCGGCCGGCTGCACGATGGCTGCAGGACGGTCTCGGGCCGCACCATGGGCGACATCGCCGCGGCCTCGGTCACGAACAACCGAGATGTGATCCGCAGTTGCGACGCGCCGCTGCGGCACCGCGCCGGCTTCATCGTGCTGTCGGGCAATTTCTTCGACAGCGCGATCATGAAAATGTCGGTGGTGGGCGAGGCATTCCAGCGTTCGTATCTGGAAACCCCGGGCGATGAGAACGCGTTCGAGGCCCGCGCCATCGTTTTTGACGGCCCCGAGGACTACCACGCCCGTATCGACGATCCGTCGTTGAATATCGACGAGCACTGTATCCTGGTCATCCGCGGCTGCGGCACCGTGGGATACCCTGGCAGCGCCGAAGTGGTGAACATGGCGCCGCCGTCGCGTCTTATCAAGGCCGGGGTCGACTCCCTGCCTTGCCTGGGCGACGGCCGCCAGAGCGGGACGTCGGGCAGCCCGTCCATCCTGAACATGTCGCCCGAGGCTGCCGTGGGCGGCGGCCTGAGCCTACTGCAGACGGGCGATCGCCTGCGTGTGGACCTGAACCAGCGGTCGGTGACCCTGATGGTCAGCGACGAAGAACTGGCCCGGCGCAAGGCCAGCGCCCAGCCGGCGCCGATACCGCCCTCTCAGACGCCGTGGCAGGAAATCTATCGCCAGTTCGTGGGGCAGTTGTCTACCGGAGGCTGCCTGGAGCCGGCCACGCTGTATCTAAAGGTCGTTGAAACCCGCGGCGACCCGCGGCATTCGCACTAGCCTCGCACACGGTTTCCCTGGGAGTGAACTGCTAGATTTCTCCCAGGGCGCGGCGTTGCATGATGTCTTCCAGGATGACCAGCGACGCTTCCACTGTGAATTCGCCGGCCACGATGCGCTGCACGGCCTCATCGACGGGAATGTGGGTGATTTCCATGACCTCGCCATCCTGGTTGGCCGGTTGCGCGCCTTCGGGCAGCACGCAGGTGCTGGTCAGCAGGTCTTCCACCTGATAGCCCTCGGGCAGCCGGCGGTGCATGCGCAATATGGTTCGCAGCGGCGAGCGCTGCGCCAGGAGCCCGGCCGCCAGGCCGGCCTCTTCGGCGCATTCGCGCAGCAGCGCCCGGTCGAGGTCTTCGCCGCTGCTTGCCAGCCCGCCCACGAGTGTGTCCCACATGCCGGGGTCGGTGGATTTGCTGAGCGCGCGCCGGGCCACCCACAGCCGGCCATCCGGCGTCCAGGCGTTCAGGTGTACCGCCCGGGTCAGCACGCCCAGCGGCCGCACGGCGGCGCGTTCGATCGCGCCCAGTTTCTCGTCGCCGGCAGTCACGTCCAGCAATTCGTTGCGCCAGCCGCGCAGGCAGTCGGCGTCGCGCAGGGCCAGCGCCACGTCGGCCAGCAGGGCGTCCAGTCGGGGCCCTGCCGTCAGGCCGGACCCGATGCGCAGCGCGTCGGCCTGCACTTGCACCTGGTCGAGCGGCCTTAGCGCATCGCAGGCTGCGTGGGTGGCCCAGCCGCAGCAGCGGTCGGCCACGTACAGGGGCGATGCCAATTCCGGCGGATGTTCTTGCACGCGCTCGGCCAATTGGGCGTAGAGCGCAGCCACGCGGGCGGGTGCGTCGGGGGGCGGAGGGGTCAACATTCCGGCGATTTTAGTGCAGCGCCCCGTTCCGGGCGGCGCAAAGTGGGGGCATCGCGCCCAGGTTCAAGAGTGCCAAATTACATTAAATTGCGCGTCCGCTATAATTCTGCGGTTTCTTTGTGATTCGAGTGGGGTAGACCGGCCGCAGGCCGGGTTTGCGCCTGCCGTCTAATAAATTGCGTGTATTCCGTCATCGCCGGCAGGCGGCCACGGAAACGCTCGCGCCGTGTTTCGAGGTAAGCATGAAGAAGTGGAGAGGGATACTGGGCGCCTGTGCATTGCTTGCGAGCAGTGTCGCCAACGCGCAGGTACAAGACATGCCCGGCGGCCCGAAAGTCAATCAGCTCAACCTGCACGAAGGCGTGACCCAGATCGCGCACGAGATCATGTGGCTGCATTGGCTGCTGTTGATCATCTGTGGCGTGATCTTCCTTGGCGTGTTCGGGGTCATGTTCTATTCCATCTGGGCGCACCGGAAGTCGCGCGGGCACAAGGCCGCCACCTTCCACGAGCACCTGGGCGTGGAAGTCGCCTGGACCGTCATCCCCTTCATCATCGTCATTGCCATGGCGCTGCCGGCCACCAAGACCGTGGTCGCCATGAAAGACACTTCCAGCGCCGACCTGACCGTGAAGGTCACCGGCTACCAATGGAAATGGGGCTACGAATACATCGACGGCCCGGCTGCCGGCGTCAGCTTCCTGTCCACCCTTTCCACGCCCCGCGCGCAGATCGAAGGCCGCGAGCCCAAGGGTGAGTTCTACCTGATGGAAGTCGACAACAACCTGGTCGTGCCGGTCGACAAGAAGGTTCGCATCGTGCTCACCGCCGCGGACGTCATCCACTCGTGGATGATCCCCGACTTCGGCGTCAAGCAGGACGCGATCCCCGGTTTCCTGCGCGATGCCTGGTTCCGTGCCGAAAAAGTCGGCACCTACCGTGGCCAGTGCGCCGAGCTCTGTGGCCGGGACCACGCCTTCATGCCCATCGTGGTCGAAGTCAAGTCGCAGGAAGACTACGACAAGTGGGCCGAAGAGCAGAAGAAAAAGCTCGCGGCAAATGCCGACGATCCCACCAAGGAATGGACCCAGGAAGAGCTGGTCGCCCGTGGCGAAAAGGTCTACGCCGCCAACTGCGTGGCTTGCCACCAGGCCAACGGCAAGGGCGTGCCGGGATCTTTCCCTCCGCTTGACGGCGACAAAACGGTGCTGGGCCCGCAGGGTCCCCAGATCGACGTCGTGCTGCACGGCCGGCCCGGTACGGCCATGGCCGCCTTCGGCCCGCAGCTCAACGACGTAGAAATCGCCTCGGTCATCACTTATACGCGCCATGCCTGGAGCAATGCAGGCAAGGGCGAAGACCCCGTGGTACAGCCCAAGGATGTCGTGGCGGCGCGCTGATCGCGCCAGCCCCATCCCCTGTTAGCAGAACCCGTCACGAGACATCTGCCGGCCTCCTGGACCGAGGCCGGCAATTAGCAGGAAGGAGTCCATAATGAGCAGCGCCACTGTAGACCACGTGTCGCCTGGCCACGGCCACGGTCACGAGCACGATGATCACCACGCCGCGCCCACCGGTTGGCGTCGTTGGCTATTTGCCACCAACCACAAAGACATCGGGACGATGTATCTCATCTTCTCGTTCGTCATGCTTCTTGAAGGCGGCTTGCTGGCCCTGCTGCTGCGCACCGAGCTCTTCGAGCCGGGCCTGCAGTTCTTCCGTCCCGAACTGTTCAACCAGTTCACCACCATGCACGGCCTCATCATGGTGTTCGGCGCGATCATGCCGTCGTTCGTGGGCTTCGCCAACTGGATGATCCCGATGCAGATCGGCGCGTCCGACATGGCCTTTGCGCGCATGAACAACTTCAGCTTCTGGCTGCTGCCCGTGGCCGCCATCATGCTGACGATTTCGTTCTTCGTGCCGGGCGGCGCCACCGCCGCGGGCTGGACGCTGTACGCTCCGCTGTCCACGCAGATGGGCCCGGGCATGGACCTGGCCATCTTCGCCGTGCACATCATGGGCGCCTCGTCCATCATGGGCGCGATCAACGTCATCGTCACCATCCTGAACATGCGCGCTCCCGGCATGACGCTGATGAAGATGCCGATGTTCTGCTGGACCTGGCTGATCACCGCCTTCCTGCTGATCGCCGTGATGCCCGTGCTGGCCGCCGCCATCACCATGCTGCTGACCGACCGCCACTTCGGCACCGGCTTCTTCAATGCGGCCGCCGGCGGCGACCCGGTGCTGTACCAGCACGTGTTCTGGTTCTTCGGGCACCCCGAGGTCTACATCATGATCCTGCCGGCCTTCGGCATCGTGTCGGCCATCGTGCCCGCGTTCTCGCGCAAGAAGCTGTTCGGCTACGCGTCCATGGTGTATGCCACCTCGGCCATCGCGGTGCTGTCGTTCATCGTGTGGGCGCACCACATGTTCACCACCGGCATGCCCGTCACCGGCCAGCTGTACTTCATGTACGCCACCATGCTGATCTCCATCCCCACCGGGGTGAAGGTGTTCAACTGGGTGGCCACCATGTGGCGCGGCTCCATGACGTTCGAAACCCCCATGCTGTTCTCGGTGGGCTTCATCTTCGTGTTCACCATGGGCGGCTTCACCGGCCTGATCCTGTCGGTGGCCCCCATCGACATCCAGGTTCACGACACCTACTACGTGGTCGCGCACTTTCACTACGTGCTGGTAGCCGGCTCGCTGTTCGCGCTGTTCGCGGGCGCGTACTACTGGGTGCCCAAGTGGACGGGCCGCATGTACAACGAGAAGCTGGGCAAAGTGCACTTCTGGTCCACCCTGATCTCGTTCAACATCACGTTCTTCCCCATGCACTTCCTGGGGCTGGCCGGCATGCCGCGCCGCTACGCCGACTACGCCGCGCAGTTCACCACCTTCCACCAGATGGCCACCATCGGCGCGTTCTGGTTCGGGCTGTCGCAGCTGCTGTTCCTGTATGTCATGGTGCAGTGCTACCGTGGCAAGGGTGCGCCCGCGGCTGCCAAGCCCTGGGAAGGCGCCGAAGGCCTGGAATGGACCGTGCCGTCGCCCGCGCCGTTCCATACCTTTGAGACTCCGCCGGAAGTAAAGTAAGCGGGGATACAAAGTAAGTTAGCCATGACTCCTGAACAACGTCGCCGCAACAAGACCATCGGGCTGATACTGCTGGCAATCGTCCTTGCCGTGTTCGCCTGGACGTTCTTCCGCGGTTCGGCCATCATGGCCAAGTAGGGCACAAGCCATGACGCACGACATCCGCGACGCTTCGCGTCGCAAAATGAACTTCCTGCAGACGCTCAAGGCGGTTCTGTGGGGCATGTTCGGCGTGCGGCGCGGAGCGGGCTACGAAGAAGACGCCGGCAAGCTGAACCCCGTGCACCTCATCATCGCGGGGCTGCTTGCCGGAGCAATATTTGTGACGCTGCTGGTTTTGATCGTGCGCTGGGCCGTGGCCAGCCTGTCGTAGCAGCAAGCATTTCAACAAATCAGTACCAGGGAGAAGACCATGAGTGCAAGCCACTCGGTTCAAGGTAAAGAGGCACCGTACTACTACGTACCGGCGGATTCGGCTCACCCCGTGCGCACCGCGGTAACCCTGCTGGCCATGGCCCTGGGCGCGGCGGCGTGGTTCAACGACGTCAGCTGGGGCAAGTGGTTGCTGCTGGTGGGCGTCCTGGGCTTGTTCGTGTCGCTGTATTTTTGGTTCGGCGACGCCATCCAGGAATCCGAAGCCGGCCTGAACAGCAAGCGCATCGACCTGTCGTACCGCTGGGGCATGAGCTGGTTCATCTTTTCCGAAGTCATGTTCTTCGCCGGCTTTTTCGGCGCGTTGTGGTACATCCGCGTCATCACCACGCCGTGGCTGGGCGATCTCGACCACCGCCTGTTGCTGTGGCCGGACTTCCAGGCCGTGTGGCCCAACTTCGGCCCGGCGGGCATCGTCGAAGAATTCCAGACCATGGGCCCCTTCTGGCTGCCCACCATCAATACGGCCCTGCTGCTGACCTCGGGCGTGACGCTGACCATCGCGCACCACGCCTTGCGCGCCAGCCATCGCGGCAAAGCCATTTTCTGGCTGTTTGCCACCGTGCTGCTGGGCTTCATCTTCGTGGGCTGCCAGGCGTACGAGTACCACCACGCCATCTATGACCTGAACCTGAAGTTCAGTTCCGGCGCCTATGGCTCGCTGTTTTACATGCTGACCGGCTTTCACGGGTTCCACGTCATCGTCGGCGCCACCATGCTGACGGTCATCCTCATCCGCCTGATACGCGGCCATTTCACCGCCGACAACCACTTCGGCTTTGAAGGCGCGGCCTGGTACTGGCACTTTGTGGACGTGGTGTGGCTGGGTCTGTACCTGTTCGTATACTGGTTCTGATACCGTCCGCCAAACTGCCGAATGCCCCCGACAGGGGGCATTCGCACGAATGACCGGCGCTTTTTCCTGCGCCGCTTGAACAAAAGGAACCGGCCGCTGCCGTTCCTATCTAATGCCTGTACTTTCGATCCAGCCCAGGTGATGGGCCAGCAGAACGAACAGGAACAGGGCTACCGACAGCCCGATGCGCACAGTCAGTGCATTGACCGTACGGCTGGTTGAGCCCTTGTCTTTCATCAGATAGACCAGGGCCGATGCCAGGCTGGCCAGGATGCCGACGAAAGCCAGGACGACGATGACGCGCATTGGGGTCTCCGGGTAAAACGGAATTATTGCAGACATGGCTCATTCAGTCCGCCGTACCTTGGCAGCATTGCTGCTGCTGGGGGTGGCCGTTGCCATACTTGCCTCGCTGGGTGCGTGGCAGTTGCGGCGTGCCGACGAGCGCCGGGCCCTGCTGTCCGCCATCGAAGCCGGCCGTTCCCGGCCGCCCCTGAGCCTGTCGCCCCGCACCCCGGCTGCGGATCTGCAGCCATGGCGTCCCGCGCAAGCCACCGGACGATGGCTGGACCAATACAGCGTACTCCTGCAGAACCGCAACCAGGAAGGGCGGCCCGGTTACTGGCTGGCGACGCCACTGTTGTTCGATCCCCCGGGCCACGGCGCCGTGCTGGTGCTGCGAGGCTGGCTGCCGCGCACGCCGGGGCAGTCTGTTGCGTCGCTGCCCCCCGCGCCGGCCGGCCTGCAGCGCGTCAGTGGCGAATTGGCCGCCCGCGTGCCGCGCCTGTTCGAACTCTGGTCGCTGGGCGGTTCGCGGCCGGACCAACTGCCCGGTACACTTCCTGCGGCCGACGGCGCGGTGCCGCACGTCCAGAACCTGGAGTTGGCCGCCTATGCGCGCGCGACGGGCCTGGACCTGCTGCCGGCGGTGCTGATGCAAACCAGCGGCCAAGACACGCTGGTGCGCGACTGGCCACAGCCGTCGGTCGACTACAACCAGAACCAGGGCTATGCCCTGCAGTGGTTTTCGTTCGCAGGCATCGCCGCCATTGCCTGGGTAGTGGTGGCCTGGCGGGGCCTGCGCCGCCGCGCATCCCGATAATCCGCTACCCGTCACCGGCATACCCCTCGTTGAATTTCAGGAAAGCAAACCCGTGCCACGCGTAACCCACTCCGCTCCTGCTCCCGCCAACAAGAAGCGCTCATTGCTGCCCCTGGTGCTGGTGTTTCTGTGCGCGCTGGCGCCCATCGTGGCCGCCTTCGTGATGTACTACAACCCGCAATGGTGGCCCGAAGAGTCCAGCAACTACGGCACGCTGCTCGATCCGCAGCGTCCCATGCCCGCCGCGCAGGACCTGCAGCTCACCACCCTGGACGGCAAGCCTTTCGACCTGCAGTCGCTCAAGGGAAAATGGCTGCTGGTCAGTGTGGGCGAAGGCGCTTGCCCCGAAGCCTGCGCCCGCAAGCTTTTCATCACGCGCAACTCGCATGCCAGCCAGGGCAAGAATGTGGACCGCCTGGCGCGCGTCTGGTTTATTACCGACGATGCCGAAGTGCCCCAGAAGGTGCTCGAAGCCTATCGCGGCACCGTCATGGTGCGCGCGAGGCCCGAACAACTGGCGCGCTTTCTGCTTGCGCGCGACACGGTGCAAGGCCAGCCCGGCCTGCTCGATCCCATCTGGGTCATTGATCCGCTGGGCAACCTGATGCTGCAGTTTCCCGCCGATGCCGATGGCGTCAAGGTGCGCAAAGACATCAGCAAGCTCGTATATAACTCGCGCATCGGCTGACGCCCTGCCCGCATGTCCGTCGCCCCGCAATGGCCATAGGCCGGTATTTATATGGACCGCATCAAGCAACGCTACCGCAAGCTGGTTTTCTTCACCTGGTTTCTTACGCTCGACCTGATCATGTTCGGCGCCTTCGTGCGCCTGACCGATTCCGGCCTGGGCTGCCCGGACTGGCCGGGTTGCTACGGCAGCGTCACCCCCCTGGGCGCGATGTCCGACATCCGCCAGGCGTCCGAAGCCATGCCGTTCGGCCCCGTTACCTTGTCGAAAGCCTGGATCGAAATGATCCACCGCTACGTCGGCGCGTTTCTCGGCATGCTGATCATTGCGATCGTCGTGATGGCGTGGCGATACCGCCGCGAATTGGGCCGCTCGCCGGCGCTGGCAGTCGTCACGCTGGTGGCCGTGTGCGTGCAGGGCGCCTTCGGGGCCTGGACCGTCACGCACCGGCTGATGCCCGCGGTCGTGACCGCGCACCTGGTGTTCGGATTGTCCGTGCTGGCCCTGATGACCTGGCTGTCGGCGCGCGAGCGTCCGCACGCGCCCCTGTCGGCCCATGCCCTGCGCTGGCGTCCGTGGCTGGTGGGCGGCACCTTGCTGCTGCTGGTGCAGATCACCCTGGGGGGCTGGGTCAGCACCAACTACGCGGCGCTGGCTTGCCTGGACTTCCCGACCTGTCACGGCCAGTGGTTCCCCGAAATGGACTTCCGTGGCGGCTTTTCGGTCATAAGGGGCCTGGGTGAATTGCCGTCGGGTGAAATGATCTCGCAGCATGCCCTGACCGCCATCCATTGGGTACACCGAAACTTCGCCTTCCTTGTGCTGGCGTACCTGGGCGTGTTGGCCTGGCGCATGCGATCCGAGCCTGCGCTGCGAGGGCCGGCCACGCTGGTGCTGGCGCTGCTGGCCGCGCAGCTGTTCACCGGCCTGACCACCATTTTCTTCCAATGGCCGCTCTTGATTGCCGTGTTGCATAACGGCGGCGCGGCCGGTTTGACGCTTGCTTGCGTCGTCATGCTGGTGCGCCTGTCGACCCCCGGCGTCGCCCGGGCGGTCGCTCCGGCAGTCCAGCGCGTTTAGAATAGTGTTATGACCAGTTTTGCCGCTACACAACCCGGGCTCCTGCGCCAATACCTGGTGCTGACCAAGCCGCGCGTGACGCAATTGGCCGTTTTCTGCGCCATTATCGGTATGTTCCTGGCCGTGCCAGGCCTGCCCGACCCCGGCCGGGTGGTGTTTGCAACCATAGGCATCTGGCTGCTGGCGGCTGCCGCGTTTGCCGTCAACTGCCTGATCGAACAGGAAATCGACGCCCGCATGCTGCGCACGGCGCGGCGCGCCACCGCGCGCGGCACCATCACGGCCACGCAGGTTCTCACTTTGTCCGGCCTGCTGGGCGGCACCGGCATGGTCGTGCTGTATCACCTGGTCAATCCGCTGACCATGTGGCTTACGTTCGCTACATTCGTGGGCTACGCGGTGATCTATACCGTCATCCTCAAGCCGCGCACGCCGCAGAACATCGTTATTGGCGGCCTTTCGGGCGCCATGCCCCCCGCGCTCGGGTGGGCCGCCGCGGCCGACGCCGTGCCCGCCGAAGCCTGGCTGCTGGTGCTGATCATCTTTATCTGGACGCCGCCCCACTTCTGGGCGCTTGCGCTGTACCGCAACCACGACTACGCCAAGTCGGGGCTGCCCATGCTGCCCGTCACCCACGGCCAGCAATTCACCCGCCTGCATATCCTGCTGTACAGCCTGGCGCTGGTGGCCACCACCACGCTGCCTTACGTCGTCCGCATGAGCGGCCTGCTGTATCTGGCCAGCGCCCTGGTGCTGGGCGGCCTGTTCGTCGGATACGCCTGGCGGCTGTACCGCCAGTACAGCGACGCGTTGGCGCGTCGCCTGTTCCGCTTTTCCATCCTGTACCTGGCGCTGTTGTTTGCTGCCTTGCTGCTGGATCACTGGGTCGGCCTGCTTGCCTGACCCTCGGAGAACTCGCAACATGTCCCTGTTCAATATTTCGCGCCGTGCGCTGTTGCGCGGCGCGGCGGCAATCGGGCTAGCTGGCCTGCTGGCCGCCTGCACCGACGCGGCGCCCAGCTTCAAGGGCAACGACATCTCGGGCACCCAGTTGGGCAAGAGCCTGGCCCTGGCCGATCACAATGGGCAGCCGCGCACCCTGCAGGATTTCGACGGCAAGGTGGTCGTGGCGTTTTTCGGGTTTACGCAATGTCCCGATGTCTGCCCGACGGCGCTGGCTGAACTTTCGCAGGTCATGCAAAAGCTGGGCGATGACGCCGGGCGCGTGCAGGTGCTGATGATCACGGTCGACCCCGAGCGCGACACGGCCGACGTGCTCAAGCAATATGTAACCACCTTCGATTCGAGTTTCCTGGGTCTGACGGGCACGCCCGAGCAGATCAAGCAGGCGGCCGCCTCGTTCAAGGCCTACTACGCCAAGGTGCCCACCGAAGGCGGCAAGAACTACACCATGGACCACACCGCGGCGTTCTACCTGTTCGACGCCAAGGGCGAATCTCGCGTCCTTGCCAACAACACCATCGGCGCTGACGCCCTGGCCCACGACATCAAGGCGCTGCTGGGCTCCTGAGCGCCGCCACGCGGTGTCAGGCACCCTGCGGGAGCCAGACACCAACTTGGTGTGACGGTGCTTCCTCTGAAGGTGTCTCGAAGGGTGTCAGACACCACACCTCGCAGGCCTCGTCAATCGGCCCCGTGCGCAGTTCGCCACTCGGTATATGCCGCCAAGGCATCCGGGCTTAGCTCCGCAAGGCCGACTTCCCGCTTTTGTTGCATGATCATCAATGCATAGGGCGTTGCCAACGCAGCGGCCTGCGGGCACAGCCGCGATTCGTCGCCTTGCGACGGCAGGCGGTTGCGCCAATAATTGATGGCCTGTTCGAGCTCGGTCACGGGAATCGGCTTGTCCATCCGGTCATTGTCCCAGAATGCGCAGCGGCCGTACGGCCGTTCCTTGCAAAGGGTCACTATCGCAACACGCCGATACCACGGGCAGGGTCGATCAGGTGCTATATAACGGGCCGTATCGTTGAACAAGGACGAACCATGAACAGTCCAGTAGCTTCCCCTGGCGCCGCTACCCGACGGGGCCTGCACCCGCTGGTGGCGACCGCGGCGGTGTCCGTCATCCTGCTGTGCGCCGTGGCTGTCGCGGCCCTGCTGGGATGGTTGCCGACGCCTTGGGCCGACCCTGCCGCGTCCGCGGGCCAGGCCGCCACGTCCGAAACCCAGCCAGGCCAGCCCGCCGCGGGCGCCGCGCCGGCAAAAGTGGCTTCCGCCGCTCCGGCCGCGGGCAGCACGCCCAAGCCCGCCGCCAAACCCGCCTCCGCTGCGGCTGAATGCCATCAATGCGGCGTGGTCGAAACCATACGCCCCATCCAGGTGCCGGTACAGAACAGCGGCCATAACATCGTCGGTACCGTGGCCGGCGGCGTGGTGGGCGGCGTGGTCGGCCACCAGTTCGGCGGCGGCAGCGGCAAAGACGCCCTGACTGTGCTGGGCGCCGTGGGCGGCGCTTTGGCAGGCCATGAAATCGAGCGTAATATCAGGCAGCAGCAGACCGTGACGCACTACGAAATGACCGTGCGCATGGCCGACGGCAGCACGCGCAAATTCCATAGTTCGCAACCGTTTGCCTATGCTTCCGGTGATCACGTGCGCATCGAAAACGGCCAAATCCTGCCGCGCTAGCGTCCATCAGGGCGCCCTGGAGCCTGAATGTCCGACCCCCAATCCAAATCCAACCCCTTCGTGCTGCCTGGCTTGGGCCAGGACGGCGACATGGCCGGCAACCCATTGCTTGCCAGTATGGAAATGATGCGCCAGGCCTGGGCGGGATTGGCCGGGCCGGGCGGGCTGGCGCAGGCGCTGCCCATGACGCCCCCCATGAACCTTGAAGATCTCGAGCGCCGCATTGCCGAGCTGCGCTCGGTCGAAAGCTGGCTGCGCATGAACCTCTCCATGCTCACGAGCACCATCCAGGGGCTGGAGGTGCAGCGCGCCACCATTGCCACCCTGCGATCATTCGTAAGCGGCGCCGCCGGCGGCAATCCGTCTCCGCTCGAGGTCGCGCTGGGCTTGAAACCCGCCACGCCGGCGCAGCCGGGCGCCGCCGCCCCTGAATCCCGCAGCCAGCCGGCGGGCGGCGCCGCGGCGTCGGCCGAGCCGGCTTCCACGGCCGAGCAAGTCAGCCAGGCGGCGCAGTCGGCATCGCAGGCCTGGTGGGATCTGCTGCAGCAGCAATTCAACCAGCTTGCCGCAGCCACGGCCGCCACCATGCCCGAAGCCTCGGGCGCCGCCGCGGCGTCCGCCAGCGAACCGGCCGACCAGGCTCCGCGCAAGCGTGCTCCTCGCAAACGTGCGGCAAAGGCGGCCACCGGGCGCGCCACGGCGCCCCGCAAGTCTTGACCCTCTGCTTTCCATCGCGCGGCCGGCGTCCGCCCGCCGCTTCACCGTATCTTCGTCTCTTATGCTAAACGTCGTCATTCTCGCTGCCGGACTCGGCAAACGCATGCAGTCCGATCTTCCCAAGGTGCTGCATTCCCTTGCCGGCAAACCCATGCTGGAACACGTGCTGGACAGCGCCCGCCAGCTTGAGCCCGGCCGCATCGTGGTGGTGGTGGGGCATGGCGCCGAGCGTGTGCGCGGTGCCTATGAAGGCCGCCCTGGGCTGAGTTTCGCGCTGCAGCAGCCGCAGCAAGGCACCGGCCATGCCGTACAGCAGGCCGTTCCGCTGCTGCAAGAAGACGGCCAGGATGACGTCACCCTGGTGCTGTATGGCGACGTGCCGCTGGTACAGCCCGATACACTGCGCCGCCTGCTGCAGGCGCGCGGGCAGGGCGCGGCCGTTCTTACCGAGATTCTCGACGACGCCACCGGCTACGGCCGCATCGTGCGCAACGAACAGGGCCAGGTGGTGCGGATTGTCGAGCACAAAGACGCCACCGAGGCCGAACGCGCCATCCGCGAAGTCAACACCGGCATCATGGCCGCGCCTACCGCTCGCCTGAAAGAATGGCTGGGCCGCATCGACAACAACAATGCCCAGGGCGAGTACTACCTTACCGACGTGATCGGCCTGGCCGTGGCCGACGGCGTTGCCGTGGGCGCCGCGCAGCCGTCCGCCGGCTGGGAGACCCTGGGCGTCAACAGCCGCGTGCAACAGGCCGAGCTCGAGCGGCGCTGGCAGCTTGAACAGGCGCGGCGACAACTCGAGGCCGGTGTCACCCTGGCCGACCCGGCGCGCTTTGACGTGCGTGGCACGCTATCGTGCGGGCGCGATGTGTTCATCGACGTGGGCTGCGTGTTCGAAGGCAAGGTCGAACTGGCCGATGGCGTGCGCGTGGGGCCGCACTGCGTGCTGCGCGACGTATCGGTGGGCGCGGGCACACACATCGACGCCTTCAGCCACATCCAGCAGGCTACCGTCGGCCGCGACGCGCGCATCGGCCCCTATGCCCGCCTGCGCCCCGGCGCCAGCCTGGGCGATCGCACACACGTGGGCAACTTCGTCGAAATCAAGAACAGCGTGCTCGACGCCGACAGCAAGGCCAACCACCTGGCCTACGTGGGCGACGCCGATATCGGCGCGCGTGTGAACGTCGGGGCCGGCACCATCACCTGCAACTACGACGGCGCCAACAAGCATCGCACCATCATCGAAGACGACGCTTTCATCGGGTCGGACACCCAGCTCGTCGCGCCCGTGCGCGTGGGCAAGGGCGCTACCCTGGGCGCGGGCACCACGCTGACCCGCGATGCGCCGGCCGGCAAGCTCACGGTCTCGCGTCCCAAGCAGGCCACGATCGACGGCTGGCAGCGACCCCAGAAAAAGTCGTGAGCACAGAACCCAGGCCGGCCGCCGGCGCCTCGCCCCGCCAGGCGTTGCCCGACGGCCTGCCCACGCCGCGCCGGTACTGGGCCGCCGCCACGGTGCTGGTGGGCATCAGCATGTCGGTGCTGGATACCAGCATCGCCAACGTGGCGCTGCCCACCATCGCACGCGACCTCGACGCACTGCCGTCGCAGGCGGTCTGGATCGTCAACGCGTACAACCTCGCGGTCGTGATGTTGTTGCTGCCGTTGTCGGCGCTGGCCGAACGCGTCGGCTTCAAGCGCATGTACACCATCGGCCTGGCGTTGTTTGCACTGGCTTCGCTGTCGGGGGCGCTGTCGCAATCCTTATGGCAATTGACCCTGGCGCGCGTCGCGCAAGGCGTGGGGGCGGCGACGCTCATGTGCATGTTCGGGGGCATGGTGCGCAACATTTATCCGTTGCGCCTGCTCGGACGGGGCATCAGTCTCAATGCCACCACCGTCGCCGTCATGTCAGTGGTGGGGCCCACCCTGGGGTCCATCATCCTGGAAGTCGCGCACTGGCGCTGGATCTTCGCCATCAACCTGCCCATTTGCGTGGCGGTGATGTTCGGCCTGCGCCACCTGCCGGAGGTGCCCCGCAACACCGTGCGGCTCGACTGGGTCAGCGCGCTGCTCTGCATGCTGACTTTGGGCGTATTCATTTCGGGGGTCGATACACTGGGGCAAGACTGGTTGCGCGGGTTGGCGATGATCCTGTCGGCCTGCGTGACGGGCTGGGCGCTCGTGCGGCGCGCCGGCAGGCAGCCCGCGCCGCTGGTGCCGGTAGATCTGTTGCGTATCCGCGCAGTCGGGTTCGCCGTTGCGGCATCCGCGTTCACGTTCGCTGCACAAATGGCATCTTACGTGTCGCTGCCGTTCTACTTCCAACAGATACTGGGACGGTCGTACCTTGAGGTCGGCATGTTGATGGGCGCATGGCCCGTAGGCACCGGCATCGTCGCTCCGCTGGCCGGACGCCTGTCCGACCGTTATTCGGCCGCCACCCTCAGCGGCGCAGGCGCGGCCGTCATGGCCGTGGGCTTGATCGGGCTGGTCGCCATGCCGCTGGACGCGCCTAATTCGTGGATCATGGGCGCCATGTTCGTCACCGGGCTGGGTTTCGGGTTTTTCCAAACGCCCAACAACCGGGCCATGCTGTCATCCGCGCCCCGCCAGCGCAGCGGCGCTGCCGGCGGGCTGCAGGCAACCACGCGGGTGTTCGGCCAGAGCTTCGGCACGGCGCTTGTGGCCATCGCCTTCGCGCTCAGCAGCAGATACGGCCCCACCTATGCGTTGGGCTTCGCCACCCTTTGCGCCACCGCGGCAATTGCGGTCAATGCGGTACGCTTGAACAAATTGCGCGCCGGCTGATGCATCCAGGCGCCAGTTGCGGCGCTGCCGGCCGGCTTTTCCCCGCATTGCGCCAGCAGCCCGCCATCTATAATTCCGCCGAACACCATCTATAGGCATTTGCGCATGAAAATCACGGTTATCGGCACAGGTTACGTGGGCTTGGTCTCGGGCGCCTGTCTGGCCGACATGGGCAACGAAGTCATGTGCCTGGACGTCGATGCCGACAAGATCCAGATGTTGCAGCAGGGCGGTATCCCTATCTACGAGCCCGGCCTGGAAGATCTCGTCAAGCGCAATGCCCAGGCCGGCCGGCTGCAGTTCACCAACGACATCCCGGCCAGCGTCGCCTTCGGCGACGTGCAGTTCATCGCAGTCGGCACACCCCCTGGCGAAGACGGCTCGGCCGACCTGCAACATGTACTGGAAGCGGCGCGCAACATCGCCCGCCACATGACCAGCCGAAAAGTGGTGGTGGATAAATCGACAGTGCCCGTGGGCACTGCAGACAAGGTGCGACAGGCCATCGCTGCAGTGCTGGCCGAACGCGGTGTCGACGTGCCTTTCAGCGTGGCGTCCAACCCCGAATTCCTGAAAGAAGGCGCGGCCATCAAAGACTTCATGAGCCCCGACCGCATCATCGTCGGCGCCGACGATGAATACACCATAGGCGTCATGCGCCGCCTGTATGCGCCCTTCCAGCGCACGCACGAGCGCCTGATGGTCATGGACGTGCGATCCGCCGAGCTGACCAAGTACGCCGCCAACGCCATGCTGGCCACTCGCATTTCGTTCATGAACGAAATGGCCAACCTCGCCGAGGCGCTGGGCGCCGACATCGAGCACGTGCGCCGCGGCATCGGCGCCGACCCCCGCATCGGCTATCACTTCCTGTACCCCGGCGTAGGGTACGGCGGCTCCTGCTTTCCCAAAGACGTGCAGGCGCTGGCGCGAACCGCCGCCGAGCACGGGTTGCCCATGCGCGTCGTGGCCGCCGCCGAAGCCGCCAATGATGCCCAGAAGCTGCGGCTGTCTCAAAAAATCGTGGCGCATTTTGGCGACGACCTGTCCGGCCGCACCTTTGCCCTGTGGGGCCTGTCATTCAAGCCCAACACCGACGACATGCGCGAAGCGCCCAGCCTGACCGCCATTGCCGAGCTTACGCAGCGCGGCGCGCGCGTGCGGGCCTACGACCCAATCGCCATGCCGCACTCGCGCCAGCTGCTGGCAAACAATCCCGCCGTCGAATTCGCCGACGACATGTACCAGGCGCTGGACGGAGCCGATGCTTTGCTGATCGCCACCGAATGGAAGGTGTTTCGCGCGCCCGACCTGGAACGCATGCGCGCCCTATTGAAGAACCCCGTAATCATTGATGGACGCAACCTGTATTCGCCCGCCGATATGCGCGCGCTGGGCTTTGAATACCAGGGCATCGGACGCTCATGAGAATCCTGCAGCTCAACTTCGAGAAAGGCTGGCGTGGCGGCGAACGCCAGACCCTGTATTGCATGCGTGCGTTTCGCGCCGCAGGTCACGAGGTCGAACTGTTGTGTCGTGCCGGCGGGCCGCTGCAGGCGCGCGCGGGCGAAGAAGGTTTCCTGGCCCATGGCGTGCGCAACGTGCCGGCGCAGCTGGCCTTTCTGGCTCGCGCAGGCCGAAGCTACGACATCATCCACGCGCAAACCGCCAATACCGTCACGTGGGCCGTTCTGACCAAGGTCGTGCACCGGCGCCCGGTGGCGTTTTCCCGGCGCACGTCCTTCGTCGTCAAGCCCGGCGAAGAATGGAAGACGGGCGCAAAATGGCGCCGGGTCGATTGCTTCGTCGCCATCAGCGAAATGGCCGCGGCCGAACCGCGCCGGCTGGGGCTTGACCCGGCCATCATCCGCAGCGCAGTAGAACCGCACGAGATCAACCGTGCCAACGTCGAGCGCCTTGTCGACGAACTGGGGCTGCGCGGCAAGAAGGTGCTGGCCACTTCCGCGGCGCTGATACGCGACAAAGACCCGCTGACCCTGATACGCGCGGTGGGCGAACTCGCCCGGCAACGCGATGACTTCGTGTTCGTGCATTTTGGCGCGGGCGGCGACCGGGAAGCCGAATCGCGGGCAGAGGTCCAGGCGCTGGGTCTGCAAAACGTATATCTGTTCGCGGGATTCCGCAAAGGTATCGAAGATTTCTACAGCATCTTCGACGTCTTCGTCATGAGCTCGCAGGAAGAGGCCCTGGGCAGTAGCGTGCTGGACGCGTTTTTGCAGCACGTGCCCGTCGTGTCCACCGACGCGGGCGGCCTGAAAGAAAGCCTGGCCGACGGCCGCGGCGTGCTATGCCCGGTGGGAGACGCGCACGCCATGGCCCTGGGCATGGCGCGCTGCCTGGACGATGCCGAGTTCCGCGCTGACTGCACCCGCCGCGCCTACGAATACGTGCGCACCGAGCACGACGTAACCGAAATGGGGCGACGCTACCTGGCGCAATTCGACAGACTGCTGCGCGCGCGCCAACGCTGATCTGATACGTCATCCCGCCACATCGCATCCGGTGTCTGACACCTCTGGTGTCAGACACCCCCCCGGGGCGATACGTCATCCCGCCACATAGCATTCAGTGTCTGACACCTCTGGTGTCAGACACCCCCCGACAGATACCTCATCCCGCCACATCGATCCGCGTTTCGAATTTCGCGCGGTGCACCGAAAAAAACGTCCTGACGTTGCGCACATTGGCCTGCGATGTAAACACCCGGTGCGCCAACGCATGATAGGCGGGCATATCCCGCACCTGGGCCACCACCACAAAATCCGGCCCTGGCGACACGCGGTAACACTGCAGCACCGCAGGTTCGTCTACCAGACTGCGCTCGAATGCATCCAGGCTTTCTGCCGTTTGCACATCCAACGTTATTTCCACAATGGCAGTCAGGGTGCTGCCCAGCTTCTCGGGCGCCAATATGGCCACCTGCCGCGCGATCACGCCGGCCTCGACCAGACGGCGCACCCGCCTCAGGCAAGTCGGTGCCGAGGCGTGCACCCTGGCGGCGAGTTCCTGGTTGGTCAGCGAACAATCTTCCTGCAGCTCGACCAGAATGCGTCGGTCCAGATCATCGAGTTCCACCAACTCGTGGGGTTCATTCTGCATGTTTATTTCAAAAATACCGGATAAATGGAAGAAGATTTAAACACGTTTGTGTAAGAAAATCATCTGTCATTATTGGCGTAATAAAGCAATCAAATTTCATCGCGCCCAGCGCACAATGCGCCCATACCCAAATCACCGGAGATTCCCTATGTGCGGCATTGTCGGCGCCGTCGCCCAACGCGACATCACTCCCATCCTGGTCGAAGGCCTGAAGCGGCTGGAATATCGCGGATACGATTCCTGCGGCGTGGCGCTGTACGTCGACGGCCACCTGCGCCGCACCCGCAGCACGCAACGCGTGGCCGAGCTGGCCGACCAGGTTGCGCACGACAACCTGGCCGGCTTCACGGGCATCGCCCACACGCGCTGGGCCACCCATGGCGTGCCCGCCACGCACAATGCACACCCGCACTTCTCGCAACTGGGCAAAGACGAACCCCGTATCGCGCTCGTGCACAACGGCATCATCGAAAATCATGACGAACTGCGTGCCGAACTGCAGGCCGCTGGGTACGTATTCGAAAGCCAGACCGACACCGAAGTCATCGCCCACCTGGTCAACCACCTGTACAACGGCGATCTCTTCGAAGCCGTGCAGCAGGCCGTGCGCCGTCTGCAAGGCGCCTACGCCATAGCTGTTTTCTGCCGGGACGAGCCGCACCGCGTCGTGGGCGCGCGTCAAGGTTCGCCGCTGGTGGTGGGCATGGGCCAGAACGAGAACTTCCTGGCCTCCGATGCGCTGGCGCTGGCCGGCACCACTGACCAGATCATCTATCTTGAAGACGGCGATGTCGTCGACCTGCAGCTGTCGCGCGTGTGGATCACCGATATGGAAGGCAAGCCCGTCCAGCGCAAAGTGCACACCGTACACGTGCACACCGGCGCCGCCGAACTGGGCCCCTATCGGCACTACATGCAGAAAGAGATCTTCGAGCAGCCCCGCGCCGTGGGCGACACGCTGCAAGATATCGAAAGCATCACGCCGGAACTGTTCGGCGACGGAGCCCACAAGATCTTCAAAGAGATCGACTCCGTGCTGATCCTGGCGTGCGGCACCAGTTCGTACGCCGGCCTTACCGCCAAATACTGGATCGAGTCGCTCGCCAAGATTCCGGTTGCCGTCGAAATCGCCAGCGAATACCGCTACCGCGACAGCGTGCCCAACCCGCGCACTCTGGTCGTCACCATCTCGCAGTCAGGCGAAACCGCCGACACGCTGGCCGCGCTCAAGCACGCGCGCTCGCTCGGCATGGAACACACCCTGACCATCTGCAACGTGGCCACCAGCGCCATGGTTCGCGAATGCAAGCTGGCCTACATCACGCGCGCCGGCGTCGAAATCGGCGTGGCGTCCACCAAGGCATTCACCACTCAGCTTACCGCGCTGTTCCTGCTGACCCTGGCACTGGCGCAAACGCGCGGCAGGCTCACCGAAGAGCAAGAAGCCGACCACCTGAAGGCCTTGCGCCACCTGCCGGCCGCCATCGGTTCGGTGTTGGCGCTGGAACCCCAGATCATGGCCTGGGCCGACCGCTTTGCCAGCAAAGAGAACGCCCTGTTCCTGGGCCGGGGCATGCATTACCCCATCGCCCTGGAAGGCGCGCTGAAGCTCAAGGAAATCAGCTACATCCACGCCGAGGCCTATCCGGCGGGCGAGCTCAAGCACGGGCCGCTGGCGCTGGTTACCGAGCAGATGCCCGTGGTCACGATCGCGCCCAAAGACTCGCTGCTGGAAAAGCTGAAGTCCAACATGCAGGAAGTGCGGGCCCGTGGCGGCGAACTGTATGTCTTTGCCGACGCAGACAGCCGCATCGCCAACAGCGAAGGCATGCACGTCATTCGCATGCCCGAGCACTACGGCGTGCTTTCCCCCATCCTGCACACCATTCCGCTGCAGCTGCTGTCATATCACACCGCCTGCGCGCGGGGCACCGACGTAGACAAGCCGCGGAACCTGGCAAAGAGCGTGACGGTGGAGTAGTAACTCGAGATAGTGCCAGGGTAGCCGGCGCCGGCTTCGTTGCCGGCTTTTCTAGAACACAGGAGACGTCATGCGCCGCCGCACTGTGGCGTCCGCATACGCTGTGAATTGCAGCACTTGCATGCCTCATCCAGCGCGAAGGATGGATGTGACGGCTAGGCTCGCCGCGCGCACGGTTTCGAGAAGGACGTTCAATTCCTTACCAGCGCGCGCCTGTGCGGAAAGACCAATCATCAGAGTGTTGATGTACTCGGTAAGTCTCGCTGCTTCTAAGGGATGTCGAGCAGCGATATATGTGCGGATGACTTCAACCGCAGCATCATGTGCAGCGCCGGCAAGAACACGCGCTTCTGCGTCGCTGCAACGGCATCCCTCCAGCACTATGCATCCAGTCGCCGCAGGGTCGCCGGCATAACGACGTGCCGCTTCCTCAAGCATTGCGGTGATGCACTCCGCGACCGGACGGTCAGAGCGCAGAAGGTCTGTAAGCGGGATGGCTCCGTGATGAGCATACCGGTGGATGACCCGCTCATAAAGACCAGCTTTGCTTCGGAACGCCGAATAGAAACTGGGTGTGTTGATGCCCAGGGCGTCGGTCAGGTCCGACACGCTGACGGAGTCATAACCCCGGGAATGGAACAGGCGCTGAGCAGTTGCGATGGCCTCATCTACATCGAATTTACGCGGTCGACCCCGACTTCGAACTATTTTTTTAGGTTCCACTACAAAAATCCTTGACATTGCCGTCTCGTCTATTATTATAGTGACCACTACATATTTTACCTAGGGGTCAATGATGGCTGCGTTCGAAGGGAAGTCGGTGTTGGTGTTGGGAGGAAGTCGCGGAATTGGCGCGGCAATTGTGCGGCGCTTTATTGCGGATGGGGCGGACGTAACGTTCACTTATTCAGGATCGCAGGCCGCAGCCGAGGCGCTTGCTACTGAAACAGGCAGCAAGGCGGTCCAGACAGACAGCGTAGACCGGGATGCGGTCATCGCACGGGTGCGCGACAGCGGCCCACTAGACGTACTGGTGGTCAACGCCGGAATTGGAGTGTTCGGCGACGCGCTTGAACTTGATCCGGACGCCGTAGACCGCCTGCTTAAGATCAATGTGCATGCGCCTTATCACGCTTCTGTCGAGGCAGCGCGTCGTATGCCTCAAGGTGGGCGTATCATCGTTATCGGATCGGTGAACGGAGACCGGATGCCCGTGCCTGGCATGGCGGCATATGCACTCAGCAAATCGGCTCTGCAGGGGCTGGCTCGAGGCCTCGCGCGTGACTTAGGTCCGCGCGGAATTACCGTGAATGTTGTTCAGCCTGGGCCGATTGACACGGATGCCAATCCAGCCGATGGGCCGATGAAAGACCTGTTGCATGGATTCATGGCCATCAAGCGCCACGGCCAGCCAGAAGAGGTTGCGTCAATGGTGGCATGGCTGGCCGGTCCAGAAGCCGCATTCGTGACTGGGGCGATGCACACGATAGACGGCGGATTCGGAGCCTAGAGACAGACGAACAAGAACCAACTGTGCATTTCCTGTTCGATATACCTGGTAAACCGTAAATACAAGGCTTGAACTGTATTTTCGGTTTACAACCGGTGAGTTGTAGGAAGATCACGCTGGGCTGCGCGCGACGGCATTTTCCTGGATCAACTGTCTTTCGAAACCTGGCTAAGTGGGGCATAGCCGCCAGAAGCGGCGCTTGGGCTAAGGCACCCGGCGGTAGAGCTTGCGGTCCGCATCCAGCAGGATCGCACCGCCGCGCTGAAGGCCGCCGCCGATATGCAGTTCGGAAGTTGTCGGCAGGTGGATCAGCCAGCGGTCAGGATCGACGCGGCCATCCGGGTACACGGTGCCCGTTGTTGCGATCAATTCGGCGCCCTGGGGCAAGGGGATGTTCTCGATATGGTTTCCCTCGGCTAGCGTGCAGCTCTGGAACTCGCCCACGCCGCCATCCGGATGAGTCGCGAAAATGATCGGCTGGGCGGCATCGCATACCCAGCCCAGCAGCACGCCGTGGCCCTGGCCTTCAAGGCGGATGTTTATTGGCGTGTAGCCTGTGGTGCGGTGGGCCTCATCGGTGTGAATAGCGAGATAGCGCCTGGCTGTCAGGGTGCTTACCCCACCGATCTGCACGGGGTAGGGAAAGCGCGCCGTGCTGAAGGCGTCGGGCCGGTGCGCGATGGCAAGCTCCAGCGCGGTGCCGGCCGGCATTTCGATCGCGCCTAGAACACGGGGCTTCGTGAGTGTGAGGCGGAAGCTGGCGTCGTAGGCCGCCCGCGATTCTGCGACATGGCGCTGCAACTGATAGAAACTGACGAGCGTGTATACACCCAGAACGGCCGACGCGGCATACATCATGGTGCGCCGGGGGCTAAGCCGCTGCCGCGCTGATGCGCTCAAGCAAAGTCGCAGGGTCCAGCCCAGCCAGAATAAAGTGGCCAGGACGAAAGCCAGCCGGGTCAGAACGAATTCAAGCGAGGGCAGAGCAACCGGAATCAAGGTACGTCTCGGGCGGTTATATCAATGACTGGCACGTGGCGGGCGTAGGGATTCTGAAGCGTTGAAGCGTCGCGGCCCCGACGCGGCTTGCCGGCCTTGGTCGACGATGCCGGGCGCATCAATGATAATGCGGCCTTATCCGCTCGGCAGAAAGGGGGCACAGGTGAGGGCGCTGGCAAGATGGTGCAGGGCAATGGCGGGCGCGTGTTGCGCGGCCTGGATGATGTGGCTGGTAAGCGCGCCGGCATTTGCCGTGGCCGAAAGGGCCTTGTCGCCGGTCAGTACCGCAAGCCCTGCTGATACCTATCGGTCGCTGGTGTCGGGCATGCAGCGCCTGGAACAGCTGTACATCGGCTACACCGCAGACAAGAGCTTCGCCAATCTTCGTGAAATCCGCTATCAGTTGAATCGGCTGCGCACGCTGCTGGACCTGAGCGAGGTGCCCGCGGCCAATCGTGTGAAGGCGGGCAACGCGGCGTTGACGTATCTTGGGGACATCGTCGCGCGTCTGCCGTCGGTCGATGAAGGCTCGATCCCTGGCGCACGCGACGGCGGAGCGCCGCTGCCAGCCCGCTGGACGGTGCCGGGCACCGATATCAAGATCGCGCGCCAGGAAGACGGCCCTAACGCAGGCGAGTACCTGTTTACCGCCGGCAGCATCGCGCACCTGGCCGAATACTATCAACGGGTGAAGCACCTGCCGGTGGTTCAAGCACGGCACTATGCCTCGCTGCACGAAGAACATATCAACGCAACGGGGCCGCTGGTGCCCGATTGGCTGACGCGGCGCATCCCTGATTCGCTGAAAACCGCCTATCTGAACACCCCGGTCTGGAAAATTATCGCCATTGCCGGTGTGGTCGGCCTGATGCTGGCGCTGGTGTGGTGTTGGGCGCGGGTGGTGCGGGCCCAGGGGCGTCGCGGCAGCGAACTGCGCCGCCTGGCGTGGCGTTTTTCATTGCCGGTGGCGCTGATCGCCATCTATTCGTTGGCCGAATGGTTTGTCATATCGCATATCGACCCCGCCGGGTGGTTTGCCACGGGCGAACGCCTGGTGTTTACCGCGGTGTTCTATGCCGTGGCCGCATGGGCGGCATGGGTTGGCTGCTTCCTGATGGCCGAAGCGGTCATCAGCACACCCCGCATCTCGCGCAACAGCCTGGACATACACTTGCTGCGGCTGGCGGCGCGTGTCGCGGCAATTGGCTTGGCGGGCGGTATCCTGGTGTACGGCGCCAACGAGATCGGTATCCCCGCGTTGGGTCTGATCGCGGGGATAGGGGTGGGGGGGTTTGCGTTGGCGCTGGCGGCGCAATCGACCATAGAAAACCTGTTCGCGGGCGTGGCGCTTTTTGCCGACCGGCCCTTTCGTATCGGCGACGTGATCAGTTTTGGCGAGCAGCGGGGCGTGGTCGAGGCCGTGGGCACCCGCTCGAGCCGGATCCGTGCGTTGGAGGGGACGCTGATCACCGTGCCCAATCGCGATCTGGCCAAGACCGAGATCGTCAACTATACGCAGCGCGACAAATGCCTTTTCGTCCATACGCTGGCCTTGCGCGTGGATACGCCTGCATCACAATTGAACGAATTGCTGGAACGGCTGCGAACCCTGATGTCGTCCGACGACATGGTCGAGAAGAAAGACGGGTGGCCACGCGTGCGCTGCGTGGGCCTGGGTATAGGCCGGATAGAAGTGGAAGTGCGCGCCCACGTGCTGACCAATGACTTTACGAAGTTCCTTGCGGTGCAGGAAGCGCTGCTGCTGCGTATCGTCGAATTGATAGACTCGATGCGCATCGAATTGGTGCCGACGCGCTTCATGATTGCGGCGCAATCGAAGTAGTCGCGGTGGCGGGATGACGATGGGCGGCCGCCGTGCCGCACCATCGCCGGGCCTGATATTTGCTGGCCGTGCGGTATGTCATCACAACGAGGTGCGTCATGCCTCTTACCGCCATCGGCATCAACTGTACGCTCAAGAAATCGCCCGCGTCGTCATCCTGTGAACTTTTGCTGAGCCAGGTCCTGGAAGAACTGCGCCGGCTGGGTGTGGTCTGTGACCTGGTCAGGGCGGTGGACATGGCCATCGCGCCCGGCGTGACATCCGACGAGGGGCCGGGCGACCAGTGGCCCGAACTGCGCCGGCGCGTTCTGGCGGCGGATATTCTGATCCTGGGGACTCCCATCTGGCTGGGCCATCCGTCCAGTGTGTGTCAGCGCGTCCTGGAACGCATGGACGCCTTCCTGGGCGAGATGGACGATGGCAACCGCATGGTTACCTATGGCAAGGTCGCCGGTGTGGCGGTGGTGGGAAACGAAGATGGCGCCCATCACGTCAGCGCGGAACTTTTCCAGGCCCTGAACGATGTCGGCTTTTCCCTGCCTGCCAGCGCGGTCACGTACTGGGTGGGCGAAGCGATGCAGAAGACGGATTTCCGGGACCTTCCTTCTACGCCGGACAAGACCGCACAAACCACTCGCGAACTGGCGCTGAATTGCATGCACCTTGCGCAGTTGTTGCGCACTTCGCCCTATCCGCCGCGATGAGCCCGCGCGCCGTCCGGGCGGAATACCTGGCCAAGTCTATATGCTGAGCGTGCCTGACGCTGTACGCCTGCCCGTGCAAACCGTTGCTGCCGTGGGCCTTGCCTATGCCAGCATGGTCTGGCTGAACTTGCCGGAAATTGCCTGGGCCGCCTTTTCTGCGCTCTTCGTGCTGCGCACCAGCGTTGAAGGCACGGTAGGCGAAGCGTGGGGGCGCGTGCTGGGGGCGCTGATAGGCGTCGTGCTTGGGGTGGGCTGCGTGCTGGCGTGCCGGCTGCTGGACCTTCCTGTTGTGCTGGGCGCGGTGGCCGGAGTGGGCGTGGCCGCCTATCTGTCGATGCGCTGGCAGGCGCTGAGTTATAGCCTGGTTACCGTTACCGCGGTTACTGTGGAACCCGCGGCCGACGTGCTGGCTGGGGCCCTTGATAAAACCGTGGCCGTTGGCGTCGGGATTGCCTGCGGTGTACTGGCGGCCGTGGTGGTGCTGCCGTTGTCGGCGCAGCACAGCGTCAGGGCCAACCTTGCCAACCTGATAGAGACTTACGGCGAGCTGTTGGTGAAGTGGGCCTCTATGCTGGAAAGCGGCAAGCAGCGCCCGCGCCTGTATGACGACAACATGATGGAGCAGGCCCGATTGCGCGCTCAGGAAATGTCTTTGCAGGCCAGGACGTTTCCGATGGACTTGTTGTATCCCAATGCCCAGCTGCGGCAGCTGCATGCGCAGATCGATCGGCTGTGGCTTACTGCGGCGCTTATCGAACGTGCGGGCGACTTGCAATTGTCCGAGCAGATCTGCAGCCGCCTGGGCCCGGCGCTGGATAAAGTGGCGGCGTCTGCCCAGGAGCAGATTGTGGGCATGGCGCAGGTTGTTCGTCGCGGCAAGCGCGCGGCGGTGCCCAGGCGTCCGGCCGCGCCGTTGATACGGCTGGACAGTGTGATTGACGACTGCGTCAAGAAAGACTCGTTCAGCGCCTCGGAAATCGAATCCATAGAGGCAATTCGATGGGCCTGGCGCGAAGTGACCCGCGAGCTCGACGCATTGGCCGATTATCTGGATCCGCCGACGAAAGCCAAGTCCCGTCCAAGACATCAAGGGCAGGGTGTCTGACACCTTCGGAGTCAGACACCGGTAGTGACGGTAGTGCGCAATCCTGGGCGTGGTGTCTGACTCCCGCAGGGTGTCTGACACCTTCGGAGTCAGACACCGGTAGCGCGCAATCCTGGGGCGTGGTGTCTGACTCCCGCAGGGTGTCTGACACCTTCGGAGTCAGACACCGGTGGCGCGTAATCCTGGGCGTGGTGTCTGACTCCCGCAGGGTGTCTGACACCTTCGGAGTCAGACACCGGTGGCGCGTAATCCTGGGGCGTGGTGTCTGACTCCCGCAGGGTGTCAGACACCTCCGGAGTCAGACACCGCGTGTGCCGCCTGAGGCGCGGCTCGCGCCGGTGGTCCGGCTTACTCTATCTTGATGCCTGCGCGGTCGATCACGCCGGTCCACTTCGTGACTTCGGCATTGACCAGCTTCTTGAACTGTTCCGGCGTGCTTGCCACGACTTCTACACCCTGCTTGCCGAAACGCTCGATGACGTCTTTTTCTTTAAGCATGTCGGTCATGCCCGCGTTCACCTTCTTGATGATGGGCGCCGGCGTGCCCGCCGGCGCCTGCATGCCGAACCACACCGACACCTCGTAGCCCGGCACGCCGGCTTCTGCCACGGTGGGCACGTCGGGCAACAGCGCCGCCCGCTTGGCGCCGGTGGCGCCCAGAGCCGTCAGCTTGCCGGCGCTGATGTTGGGATACACGTTCGGAAGATTGTCGAACAGCACGTCGATATCGCCGGCCAGCAGGGCGGCAACAGCCGGCGCACTGCCTTTGTAGGGAATGTGGGTCATCTTGGTGCCGGTCATTTCCAGGAAGAGCTCCATGGAAAGATGGTTCGACGAGCCCGAGCCGGTCGAGCCGTAGTTGACCTTGCCCGGATTGGCCTTGGCGTAGTCGATCAGATCCTTGACCGACTTGAACTTCGAATCGGCGCGGACGGTAAGAATGTTCTGTGTACTGCCCGCCCAGATGACAGGCTCGAAATCCTTCAGCGTGTCATAGGGCATTTTGTCGCGATACAGCCCGGGCAGCGCCGAGAAGGGCAGCGGCGTGATCAACAGCGTGTAGCCGTCTGGCGTGGCCTGGGCCGCGGCCGTGTTGCCGATCAGGGTATTGCCGCCCGGCTTGTTCTCGACCACGACCGACTGCTTCCACTTCTTGGTCAGGTAGTCGCTGGCCGTCCTGGCCAGGGTGTCGTTGAAGCCGCCCGGCGTGTACGGCACGATGATGCGGACCGCGCGGTCGGGATACGCGTCGGCCTCGCTTGCCACAGTGGGTTGGATGATGAGCGCCAGTCCGACGCCGGCCAGCAGCGCCGCCAGTTTTCCTGTCTTCATGATGTTGTCTCCCAGGCCTTGGGGCCTTCTCTTTGGTGTTATCAGAACTTCACGATATAACCCGGTCCATCGATGACCGGGAACTCCTTGAACACAGCTTCGTCCACTTCGACGCCCAGGCCGGGGCCTTTGGGCGGCTCGACGCAGCCGTCTTCGCCGATGGCGAACACAGAACCGAACATGTCGCGCAGCGGGTTGAAGTGGGATACGCAGGCCTCGAAGTAACCCGCGTTTTCGGTAGCGGCCAGGAAATGCAGGGTGGCCGCGTGGTTAAGGCCCGTGGCGGAACTGTGCGCGTGCACGGGGATGCGGAAGGCCGAGGCCATGGCGGCGATGCGCACGCCTTCGGTGATGCCGCCGGTCTTGGAAAGGTCGGGCTGCCACACTTGTACGGCGCCCGCTTCAAGCATCTGGCCAAATTCGAAGCGCGTGTAGTGGTTCTCGCCCGCCGCGATGGGCACCAGCGGCGTGATCTTGGCAGCCTCGCGATAAGACGCGAAGTCGTTGCAGGCAAAGGGCTCTTCGAGCCAACCAGCCTGGATATCGGCCAGCACCGGCAAGACGCGGCGCGCCTGGGCGATCGTGTAGGCGGTGTTGGCATCGGTCAGGATATCGATATCGTCGCCCAGCACCTTGCGAACCTGCAGGCAGCGAGCGATGTCGTTCTGCGCGGTATCGCCCAGCCGCAGCTTGACGGCGCGGTAGCCCTGCGCCACATACGATTGCGCTTCTTCGGCCAGGGATTCCGGCGCCTGGTAGCCCATCGAAATGCCGCCCGCATAGGCGGGCAGGCGCTTGTGCGAACCGCCCAGCAGTTCATACAGGGGCAGGTTGGCCGCCTTGCCCTTGATGTCCCACAACGCCATGTCGATGCCCGAAAGCGCCAGGGCAGCGCCGGCTCCCAGCCCGTGGCTGGACAACTGCATGCGATGCACGCGCTGCCACGCGCCGACCACGTCGTGCGCGGACATTCCCACCAGCAGCGGCGCCAGGGTGTTGTGGATCAGGCTGACAATGGCGCCCGGGCTGCGTCCCGGGTGTGCCTCGCCGTAGCCGACAATGCCGTCGGATGTCTCGACCCGCACCACGATGGCGTCGCGCTTCAGGGTGCTGCCTACCCCCATGGTCACCGTTTTGCCCTGGGGCAGCTTGTACGACAGCGGGATGGCGGTAATGCTGCTGATCTTCATGATGTCTCCAGGGGGCTGTTATTGGAAGTTCACAATATTGGAAGGACGCTCGCCTCGGATGAGCGCGAGCTGGGTTTGCACCGCCAGCAGGCCCATGGCGCGCTCGGCGTCGCCGGTCGTGCCCGCCAGGTGCGGCGTCAGCGTGACACGCGGATGGTTACGCAGCGGGCTGTCCATGGGCAGCGGCTGCGTGGCGAACACATCCAGCACGGCGCCGCCCAGCGCGCCTGCCTGCAGCGCGCTCACTAGCGCGGGTTCGTCTATCACCGGCCCGCGGGCCACGTTCACGAGCACCAGGCCGGGCCTGGCGCGGGCCAGCACCTGATGGCCGATCATGCCGCGCGTCTGCTCGGTCAGCGGACAGGCCAGCACGACGAAGTCGCTGCGTTCAAACAGCTCCGCAAGCCCGCAGGCGCCGACCGCGGCGGGCAGGCGGGAGACGCTGCGCGTATGGGCGGCGACCTGCATGCCGAAGCCCGTGGACGCGATTTCGGCGACGCGTCGGCCTATTGCGCCAAAGCCCACGATGCCCAGCGCGCGGCCGCGCAGCTCATAGGTGAGCGCCCCGGCCTCTCGTCGGGCAGCCCAGGCGCCGCGCCGCACCTCGGCATCGAAATGCCGCAGGCGGCGGGCGCTTTCCAGCATGGCCATGACGGCGTACTCGGCTACGGCATTGGCGTTGACGTCGGGCGTGTTGGCCACCGGAAGGCCTTGCGCGGTTGCGCGGTCCACGGGGATGAAGTCCAAGCCCACGCCGTGACGCACCACGCCGCGCAGGGAGTGCGGGCCATCGAAAATATCGGCAGGCAGTTGCCGGCGCACGATCAGCCCCTGCGCGTCCTGCACCAGGTGCCGCAATGCATCGGCCGCCGCCGTGCCGGCCAGTTGCGGGTCGGGCGCCAGCACGATGGCTTCGCGGGCCAGCGCCGCATGCGCATCGGGGTGGATGGCATCGGTCAGGACCACCTTGGGTTGCTCTGGCAGTGGGTTGCCCATGGCGGGGCGCTTAGCCGAGATGGCGCAGGATCTGCGCGGTAAATGCATCGGTGCCGGCCCGCCCGCCAAGGTCGGGCGTGACTTCGCGGTCGTCGGCGGCCAGCGCGCCCTCTATGGCGCGCATGATGGCGCCGGCCGCTTCCGCCTGGCCCAGGTGATCCAGCATCATGGCGGCCGACCAGATCTGCCCGACGGGGTTGGCGATGCCCTTGCCGGCGATATCGGGCGCCGAGCCGTGCACGGGTTCGAACATGGACGGATGCTTGCGTTCGGGGTTGATATTGGCGCTGGGCGCCACGGCAATGGTCCCCGTCACGCCGGGCCCCAGGTCGGACAGAATGTCGCCAAACAGATTCGATCCCACCACCACATCGAAGCGCTCCGGCGACATGACGAACCGCGCGGCAAGAATGTCGATGTGATATTGGTCGATGGCCACATCCGGGTACTGCCGGGCCACGGCGGCAAAGCGCTCGTCCCAGAATGGCATGGAATGGTAGATGCCGTTGGACTTGGTGGCCGACGTCACGTGGTTGCGTCCCAGGCGCTGCGCGAGCTGGAACGCATAGTGCAGAATGCGGTCGGTGCCGCGCCGCGTGAAGATCGCTTCCTGCGTGACGAACTCGTGCTCGGTACCCGCGAACATGCGTCCGCCGACTTGCGAATACTCGCCTTCGGTGTTTTCGCGCACGATCCAGAAATCGATCTTGCGCTGTGCGGCGTTGGCCAGGGGGCACGGCACACCCGGCAGCAGTCGTACGGGCCGCAGGTTCACGTACTGGTCGAACTCGCGGCGGATGGGAATCAGCAGATTCCACAGCGACACGTGGTCCGGCACGCCCGGGAACCCCACCGCGCCCAGGAAGATGGCGTCGCTGTCGCGCAGCCGTTCGATGCCATCGTCGGGCATCATCTTGCCGGTGGCCTTGTAGGTTTCGCAGCTCCAGTCGTAGTGGCGATACGCAAGATTGAAGCCATGCAGGGCGCTGACCGCATCCAGCACGCGCAAGGCGGCGGGCACGACTTCGTTGCCGATGCCGTCGCCGGGCACGACCGAGATGGTGTAGGTGTTTTCGCGCATGGGGCCTCGCGGTCAGGCTGCGGGACCGCCGGTGGGCGGACCGCCGGCGATATGGTCTACCAGCTGTGGCACGGGCGCCTGGTCGAGTCCGGCCTGCGCGGCGTCGGCGTATAGCGCGCGGATCGCCCGTGCAAGTTCGCCCTGCGCCCCTTGTTCTTCGGTCATGGTGCAGTAATAGCCCATGTCCTTCAATGCGTTGGACACCGAGAAGCGGAAACCCGACGGATCGCCCGATTCGATATAGGGCCGCAGGCGGGTGAGCACCACGCTGTTGCCGCCGCCCGCGGCCAGAATGTCGCAGAATGCCTGGGCATCTGCGCCGGACAGCCGGGCGCAGGCGGCCGCCTCGGCCAGCACGGCCGAGAAGCCGAGCGACACGTAGTTGTGCAGCAGCTTCATTTTGTGGCCCGAGCCCACGTCGCCGGCGTACGCGATGTTCTCGGCGTAGCTTTGCAGCACCGGCAGGCAATCTTCGAATACCTCGCGCGCGCCGCCCACGATCAGGTTGAGCCGGCCTTCGGCCGCCTCTTTGGGCGTGCGGGTCATGGGCGCATCAAGAAAGCGCCCGCCCGCCGCGTGCACCGCCTTGGCGATCTTCAGCGTCGAAGAAGGAATGGCGGTCGAGCAGTCGATGATCGTGCTTCCCGCCCGCAACCCTTGCAGGGCGCCGTCATCGCCAAGCAGTACCGCTTCGACCTGCGGGCTGCCCGTCACGCACAGGATCAGGACGTCGACCTGGCCGGCGAGTTCGCGCGCGTCGGCGCAGGTCCTGGCGCCCGCGCCGATCAGCGTGTCCAGCGGCTGGTTGCCGGGATGCTCCAGCACGGTCAGCGGATAGCCGGCCCGCAGCAGGCTGGCGGCGATGCCCGACCCCATCAAACCCGCGCCGATCAGGCCGATATTGCGCTTTTGTTCGCTCATGGAATTCTTCCGTCAGTAGTGGAAAGCGCTTACCGGGGTCCAAGCCCGCCCGCGCAGATGTATTTGATTTCGACGTAGTCATCCACGCCGTACTTGGACCCTTCGCGGCCCACGCCCGATTCCTTGATGCCGCCGAAGGGCGCGAGCTCGGTCGAGATGATTCCTTCGTTGAGCCCGACGATGCCCGTTTCGAGCGATTCGGCCACGCGCCAGGCGCGCGCGTAGTTCGAGGTATAGAAGTACGCGGCCAGGCCGAACGGGGTGTCGTTGGCCAGCGCCACGGCCTCGTCTTCGTTGCTGAAGCGGATCAGCGGCGCCACGGGGCCAAAGGTTTCTTCCTGCATCAGCTTTGCGTGGCGAGGCACATCCACCAGAATGGATGGCTCGAAGAACAGGCCGCCCAGGGCGTGCTCACGGCCCCCGGTCAGTATGCGGGCGCCGCCCGAAACCGCATCATCGATATGCTCGCGCACCTTGTCGACCGCGGCCCGGTCGATAAGCGGGCCGATGTCAACCGTTTCTTCCAGCCCGTCGCCCACGCGCAAGGCCTGCACCGCCTGCTGCAGGCGCCGGGAAAATTCATCGTAGACGCCGTCCTGTACGAAGATGCGGTTGGCACATACGCATGTCTGGCCCGCGTTCCTGAATTTGGACGCCATGGCTCCGGCCACGGCCAGGTCCAGGTCGGCGTCGTCGAACACGATGAAGGGCGCGTTGCCGCCCAGTTCCATCGATACCTTCTTCATGGTGCCGGCGCATTGCTCCATCAGCTGCTTGCCCACGCTGGTGGATCCGGTAAACGACAGCTTGCGCACGATGGGGTTGCCGGTCAGTTCACCGCCCACCACATCGGACTTGCCCGTAACGACGTTGAGCACGCCGGCCGGGATGCCGGCCTCGGCCGCAAGCTCCGCCAGGGCCAGCGCCGAATACGGCGTTGCGGTGGCCGGCTTGATGACGATGGTGCACCCGGCAGCCAGCGCCGCCCCGGCCTTGCGGGTGATCATGGCATTGGGAAAGTTCCATGGCGTGATGGCGGCCACCACGCCCACGGGCTGTTTGATCACCACAATGCGCCGGTCGGCTGTGGCCGCGGGGATAACGTCGCCGTATACACGCTTGGCCTCTTCCGCAAACCACTCCAGGAAGGACGAGCCGTAGGCGATCTCGCCTCGCGATTCCTTCAGCGGCTTGCCCTGCTCCAGGGTGAGCAGAGTGGCCAGGTCCTCCTGGTGCTGCATGCACAAATCGAACCAGCGGCGGATGCACTGCGATCGCTGCTTGGCAGACTGGGCGCGCCAGGCCGGCAGGGCGCGGTCGGCGGCGGCGATAGCCTCGCGCACGTCGTGCTGCGTCATGGCGGGCACGCTGCCCAGCACGGACCCGTCGGCGGGGTTCACGACGTCAATGGTCTTTCCGTCGGAGGAATCGACCCAGGCGCCGTCTACATGGCATTGCTGGCGAAAAAGGGAAGGTCTGTTCAGTTTCATCATGGTGTCTGTGGGTATGGAGGAATCAGCGGGGTTCAAGCAGATTGCCGGGTTTGCTGCCCCGGTACAGCGCGTCGAGTCCGTCTATCAGCAGCCACCCCATCGCGTCGCGCGTCTCGAGCGTGGCGCTGCCGATGTGCGGCGACAGAAAGACGTTGTCGAGTCCGCGATAGCGGGCGTCGATGCGCGGTTCGTTGGCAAAGACGTCCAGCCCCGCGGCAAAAAGCCGGCGCGATTCCAGCGCCGCGATCAGGGCGTCGTCGTCAACCAGGTCGCCGCGGGAAATGTTCACCAGCACGGACTGCGGCGGCATGAGGGCAATGGCGTCCGCGTTGATGACGCCCTTGAGCTGCGGCGCGCCGGGCGCCGCAATGACCAGCACGTCGGCCACCCGCAGCAGGCCGGCCAGGCTCGCGTGGTAGACGGCCCCGCCTTCCTGGTCGGGCGGCAGGCGCCTGCGGTTGTGGTAATGGATTTCCATGCCGAAAGCGCGGGCGCGCGCTGCGATTTCGCGGCCGATCCGGCCCATGCCGAAGATGGCCGCGCGCCGGCCGGCCAGGCCTTTTCCAAGCAGCTGCGTCGGGCTCCAGCCGTGCCACTGCCCGCTGCGCACCAGGCGGTCGGCCTCGTAGCCGCGCCGGCAGGCGTTGAGCATCAGCATCATGGCGATTTCGGAACAGGCAACGCTCAGGACGTCGGGCGTGTGCAGCACCTGGATGCCAAGTTCGTGCGCGGCGGCCAGGTCGATGTGGTCATGGCCGACGGATAGCGTGGCCACGTAGCGCAGCGTGCCGGCCAGGCTGCGCAGCACGTCTGCGTTGATGGGTTCGGTGGCCGTTACGAACAGCACCTGTGCGCCTTGCGCCGCGCGCACGATCTGGTCGCGGGAAAGAATGCTGTCGTCTTCGTTGACGCGTAGCCCGTACCGCTCGCGCAGCGCGGCCTCTACCCCTGGGGTGAAGCGCCGGCACAGATACGCCTGGGGTCTGTGAGCACCTTGAGGCATTGTCGGCTTGTCTCCGTTGTTTTTTATACTGTCAATTTATATGACAAATTTGTCAAGCGAATTTACTGCTGCTAGTATCGCGGCATGTTTTCAGGCGACGCCATGCACGATCACGATTTCCAGCCCGACTCTGAAGGCACGCTTGCCGACCGCGTCACCGATATGCTGGCGCGCCAGATCCGTAGCGGCGCCTATCCGGTCAATGCCCGGCTGCCCACCGAAAAAATCATGACCGAGGAATACGGCGTCAGCCGCACGGTGGTCCGCGAGGCCATCGCCCGGCTGAAGTCCGAGGGCTTGGTGGAAACACGCCAGGGCAGTGGAACGGTGGTACTGCCGCGCGGCGCGAGCGATGCTTTCCGACTGGGCAAGCCGGACGAGGATCTTGCCCGCGGGGTGCTGCGCATCCTGGAGCTGCGTCGCGGCATTGAAGCCGAAATGGCCGCCCTGGCCGCCGAACGGCGCACGGCGCAGCAAATGGCGCTCATCAACCGCGCCCTGATCAATATCGACAACGCGGTAAGCGCGGGCGGCGATGGCGTGGAAGAAGACCTGGCCTTTCATCTGGCCATCGCGCGCGCCACCGACAACCCGCATTACGCCGAGCTGCTGGGCATGCTGACGCGGGCATTGCGCGACGCCATCCGCGTCACCCGCGGCAACGAAGCTCGCCAGGCTGCGCTTGCGGAAGACGTGCGGGCCGAGCACGAGGCCATACGCTGGGCCATCGAGCATCGCGATGTGCAAGCCGCACGGGTCGCCGCATTCCGCCACATGCAAAGCACGGCCCAGCGTATCGAGAATGTGGACCCGGGTTACTGGAAGGGCGCCAGCAGCGCCGCCGCCCGCCGCCTGGCCCGCACGCGCCTGGCCGCCACGATACGGGGCACGGCCGATCCGGCAGACTCCTGATGCCGTACTGCGTGCGGGAACCGGGGTTTCCGCATGCTGCTCACGAGGGCGTACGTCTCGAAACAACCGGGTGATTTACGCTTTATGTCCGCCCGGCTACGATCGATCGCTGTCCTCAGCGCCGGCATGCGCTACCGGGCGGCAGCGCCGAGGCGCAACGATATTTCTTCGTGCAGCAACCGTGTCTGAGGAGAGAATCGATGAAACGCGTACATAAGTCCGTGGCTGCGGCTGTGGTTTGCGCCTTCGCGCTGCATGGCAATGCCGCAGCCCTGGCCCAGCCGGCCGGGGTTGCGGCCTACCAGCCCACCGTTGGCCAGTCGGGCAAGGACGTCGTGTGGGTTCCCACGCCGCAATCGCTGGTGGACCGCATGCTGGATATGGCCGAGCTTACCCCGCAAGACCGCCTGGTGGACCTGGGCAGCGGCGACGGGCGCACCGTGATCACGGCCGCGCAGCGTGGCGCCACCGCGCGCGGCATAGAGTTCAACCCCGACATGGTGGCGCTGGCCAAGCGCGCCGCGCGCGATGCGGGCGTAACCGACAAGGCGACGTTCGAACATGGCGACATCTTCAAATCCGATTTCTCGGATGCCACGGTGGTTACGCTGTTCCTGTTGCCCGCCCTGAATCTGAAGCTGCGTCCCACCTTGCTCGACATGAAGCCCGGCACCCGCATCGTGTCCAATTCGTTCACCATGGACGACTGGGAGCCCGACGAGACCGTGTCCGCGCAGGACTGTTCGGCATATTGCAGCGCCTACAAATGGGTCGTGCCGGCAAAGGTAGCCGGACGATGGACCATGGACGGCAAAGAACTCGTGCTGGACCAGACTTTCCAGAAGCTCACAGGCACCCTGCGCGATGGAGGCAATGCCATCCCCATTACCGCCGCCCGCCTGAATGGCGAACATATCGAATTCAGCGCCGGCGCGCAGACCTATACGGGGCGGGTGTCCGGCCAACAGATGCAAGGCACGGTAGGCGGCAAGCCCTGGACTGCGACGCGCGCCGGAAGCTGATGCAGGGGCATGCCGATCCACCTTTGGCGTGGGCCGCGCGCCAAAGGTAACCACCAGGCCAGACAGCGGGCGGTACGGACGATACGCCGGGCGCAGACCGGCACCCATCAGTGGTGCGCGCGCGCGACCGCCGCTCTGTTCATTTCTTTTCCTGATCCAGGCGTTGCCGCCGGGCCGTAGGCGCTCGGCCGATATGCCTTGGGGCGAAGTTCCAGCTTCGTCAAAACAGTTGTTTCAGTCAATTTCGGGGACGCATCTCTCGGCCGATATCGAAAACGAGAATGGTTATCCTTTGCGTCGAACTTTTCTGACTAAAAACTGAAGCAATCGGCCTGCTTCGATGCGTTTCAACGTACGGCTGATGCTTCGTCCCCGTTATTTACTGGAGTGTTGCATGTATCCCCCGCCTGACTACGCGTGGCCCCGTGCCGTGGCTGGTGCGCCGATGAAAGCGCTGGCTGCTGCCATCCTGTTCGGAACATCCGTGGCGGCGCCCGCCCAGGCGGCCGAGTCGAACGCCCCCGTTGCCGAAATGGAAAGCGTAGTGGTTACCGCCAGCGGCTTCGAGCAGAACGTCGTGGACGCACCGGCGTCGATCAGCGTGATTCCGCGCCAGAAGCTGGAACAGGGCAACTATCGCGACCTGAACGACGCGTTGCGTGATATTCCGGGCGTGATCATTACGTCCAATGGCGACAATAACGGCCGGGGCGATATCAGCCTGCGCGGCATGGGGTCGGCCTACACGCTGATTCTGGTGGATGGCAAGCGCACCAATACCCGCGAAACGCAGGCCAACGGCAGCACGGGCACCGATCAGAGCTGGGCGCCGCCGCTGTCGGCCATCGAGCGTATCGAAGTCGTGCGCGGCCCGATGTCTTCTTTGTATGGGTCGGACGCCATGGGCGGCGTGGTCAATATCATTACGCGCAAGGTTGCCAAAGAATGGAACGGCGCCATACGCGCGGAGACGACCATCCAGCAACATTCGCGTTCGGGCGACGAGCACCAGGGCAATTTTTATCTCAGCGGCCCCATCAAGAGCGACCTGCTGGGCCTGAGCATCTATGGCGTGTACACGCATCGTGACGAAGACCACGTCTACGAAGGCTACAACAAGGCCCGCAATATGGGCGGCACAGTCAAGCTTGCGTTGACGCCGACCAAGGACCACGACATCGTGCTTGAGGCGGAAGACTACAAGCAGCGATTCGAATCCAACCTGGGCAGGACGCTGGATCCGGAGACCAATGACGAAGACAGCCTGCGCGACTTCGAGCGCCAGCGCTATGCGCTCAGTCACAACGGCCGCTGGACGCCCAATCTGCTTACGGATTCCTATGTTCAACGCGAGCGCACCCACAACGTCACGCGCGAAATGACGATCGTGAACACGATCGCCAGCAGCAATTTCACTTATCTGTTCGACCGCCATACGACGGTGTTCGGCGCATACTACGAAAAGAACGAGCTGGACGATTCGACGTCCAACACGATCTCGGACCTGTCCACGGCCGACCGCTGGCAGTACGCCTTTTTTGCCGAAGATGAATGGCGCATTACCGACGACTTCGCGCTGACGGCGGGGCTGCGCTGGGACAAGGAAAAAACCGCCGGCTCGCATTGGTCGCCGCGCCTGTACGGCGTGTATCACCTCAACGACAACTGGACGGTCAAGGGCGGGGTGTCCACGGGCTTCAAGGCGCCGAACATCCGCCAGACGATCCCGAACTGGGGCGCGTCCAGCCGCGGCGGCGACCGCTACGGAAACCCGGATCTTCAGCCGGAAAAATCCCTGACCAAGGAAATCGGCGTGCTGTACAACGCCGACAATGGCCTGCAAGCCGGCCTGACGCTGTTTGACAACAAGTTCGAAGACAAGATCACTCGCGTGCCTTGCCCGGAATGCGGGCCCCCGAACCGCTTTGGCCGCTCGCCCACCACCTATGCCAACGTGGACAACGCCGTTACGCGTGGCGTAGAAGCCAGCCTGACGGCGCCCCTGACCGAGACCATCACCTTGAACTCGGCATACACCTACACGTACTCGAAGCAGAAATCGGGCGAGTACGCAGGGCAGCCGCTGAACCAGTTGCCCAAGCACATGTTCAACGTCGGCCTGGATTGGCAGGCGACTTCGGACCTGAATCTGTGGACGCGCCTGCAGTTCCGCGGCAAGGAAAGCGACCCCACCACCACGCCGTCGTCGGGCGAGCCGTTTGTGGCGCCGTCGTATACCTTCGTGGATCTGGGCGGCTCATATAACGTAAACAAGAACGTAGTGCTGCGTGCGGGTATCTATAACCTGTTCGACAAGACGGTCACCTACGACGATTACCAATTCGTCGAGGACGGGCGTCGCCTCTGGCTGGCCATGGACATCCGGTTCTGATAGCGCCACATATGATGTCGAACCTTCCGCAAGCCCCTGCCGCGGCAGGGGCCGCGGCGGCGCGCAAGCCTGCGGCCACCGGGCTGCCGATGCGTTACCGCGTGGCTGTGTTGTACCGCTTTGTCCTGGCCCTGGCGGGCGGCTACGCCTGTGGCAGCTTCGGCGCCATGGCGATCGCGACGGCTTTTTCCGGATATCGGGGCAGCGCAGCCATGAGCGCCACGCTGGCCGCTTTTTCGATACAGACCGCCGCATTCATCTGGGTATTCATGGTGCGCAGCACGCTCAAGGCCACCCTGGGCATTGTGGTATTCGGCGCGCTTATGCTCGCCATCTTCAAATTGGCCGGAGGCTGAGTTGCGCCCAGACTTGAAACCCGAAGGCCCGCGGCAATCGATGTCGTGGCTGCATACGTGGTCCAGCCTGCTGCTGGGCTGGCTGCTGTTCGCGATATTCCTGACCGGCACCTTGAGCTTTTTCTATCCGGAAATAACGGTATGGATGAAACCGGAACTGCATCGGTCCGTGCCGCCGGCGAGCCCGGCTCGGCAGGCAGAAGTTGCCGTGGACTACTTGCAGAAGCACCATGCCGATGCAGGCAGCTGGCTGATCCAGCTGCCCAATGAACGTTCCAATACCACAGTGGTGACGGTGCGAGGCCAGGACGAAGACCCGCGCGCCCGCCGTGGCGGCACGCGCATCACGCTGGACAGCGCCACCGGCCAGCAGCTGCAAAGCCGCGAGACTCGCGGGGGCGCCTTCCTGTACCGCTTCCATTTCGAGCTGTACGGTTTGCCGCGGATATGGGCGCGCTGGATCGTGGGCATCGCCACATTGCTGATGTTCGTATCCATCATCAGCGGCATCATTACGCACAAGAAGATCTTCGCCGATTTCTTTACCTTCCGGCGCGGCAAGGGCCAGCGTTCCTGGCTGGACGCGCACAACGCGACGGCGGTGCTGGCATTGCCTTTTCACATCATGATCACCTTCAGCGGCCTGCTGCTGCTGATGTTCACCATCATGCCGTGGGGCGTAACGCAGCTCTACGACAGCCGCATCCAGTTCCTGCAAGACCAGAATCGCGCCGTGCTGACGGCGGCGGGGCAGGGCGCGCGACCGAACCCGCCAACGTCGTCGCCCGCGGAGCTGGCCCCGCTGGCGCCCATCCTGGCCGACGCGCACGCGGCATGGCAAGATAATCCGGTCGGCTCCATCAACATCATTGCGCCCAATACCAGCCAGGCACAGATTGAGTTGCGTGCGCTGCATAGCGCGGGCGTGGCCACGCGCAACGTGTACCCGAGCCTGCGCTACGACGGCGTGACCGGCGCCCGGGTCCCGGACAGCGGCGCGGCCGCGTCCGGGCCTTCGGTGCCCATGGCCACGTACAACGTGCTGACCACCCTGCATGAGGGCCGCGGCGTCGACGCAGCCTTGCGGTGGCTGTTGTTTCTTTCCGGCATCGTGGGCAGTGTCATGGTCGCCACCGGCCTGGTGCTGTGGTGCGTAAAGCGCTTGCCTCAGCAGCAAAAGCGCGGCGGCAAGTCGTTCGGCTATCGCCTGGTAGAGGCGACCAATGCCGCCGCCATTGTGGGCCTGCCCATTGCCTGCGCGGCCTACTTCTACGCTAACCGGATATTGCCGGCCGATATGGCGGGGCGCGCCGAACGCGAGATCCACGTATTTTTTGTGGTCTGGCTGGCAACGCTGTTGTATGCGGGCGTGCGCCCCAACCGCCGGGCCTGGCTGGACCTGTTGCTGGTGGCCGGCCTTGCCTACGCCAGCTTGCCCGCGCTGAATGCCCTGACCGGCGGCACCCCGGTATGGCATGCCATGTCGCACGGGCAGTGGATGATCGCCTCGTTCGATCTTGCGGCCTTGGTTTTTGCGGCCGTCTTCGCCTTTGCCTGGCGCAGGCTGCGGCTGCACCAGGGTGTGCTGGCGCGCAAGGCCGTGCCTGCCGCCGCCACTGCAGGGGGCGCCGCATGAGCTTCTTTCTGCTTGCGTGGTGCGTGTGCACGCTGGGATTCATCGCCCTGGCTGCTTCCATGCCCCGACACCAAGAACAGATATTCGGCAAGGAACTTGGCCAGCCGCGCAGCCGCGTCGCGGCCGCAGCAGGCTGGGCGATGCTGGGTCTTGGCCTGGCTGTGTGCCTGCCTGGCGGTGTCTTGAGCAATATGGTCAGCTACTGGGTGGGTGTGCTGACGTTTTCCGCGCTGGCCGTTGTGCTGTGGCTGAGCTACATGGCGCATCGCCTGGGTTGGCTGGCGGCCGCATGTGCCGCCATGGCGCTGCCCTGCCTGTTTGCCATGGCGCGTTGACGGCCGCGCCGCGAGGGCGCGGGCACGGCCTGTGGCGGCCTCAACTCTTGAACACGTCTTCCAGGTCGACGATTTCTTCGGGCGGTTCGAGTGTGCAGCTTTGTTCGATGTGCGCCAGGTGCTGCAGCGTCAGCGCCTCGGCGCGCTTGGCGTCGCCGGCTTCGATGGCATCGATGATGAGCGAGTGTTCGTCGTGGCGGCAGCTGGTGGCCGTGGGCAGGTTGTAGAGGAAAATCACCAGGCAGGTCTGGGTGGACAGTTCGCGCATCATGCGCGCGAGCTCCAGGTTGCCGGCCAGCTCGCTCAGCACAATGTGGAACTCGCCGGCCAGCCGCACGATGGCGCGCTTGTCGTTGCGTTCGCGCGCGGCTTGTTCAAGGATGGCGTGCTCGCGCAGCCGCTGCAGCTTCTCGGGCGTCAGGTTGGCCGTCAGGCGGCGCACCACTGCCGGTTCAATGATGCGCCGAGCCTCGAACACGTCTTTTGCTTTCTCGATCGTGGGCTTGGCGACGAACGCGCCCCGTTGCGGGATGAGCTCGACCACTTGCTCGTGCGCCAAGCGCGCAAGCACCTCGCGGATGCGCGGGCGGCTGACCGAGAAAATCTCGGCGAGTCTTTCTTCTACTAATTTCGTGCCGGGCTTGAGGCGGTTGTCCAGCACCGCCGAATACACGCGCTCATGGATCTCGTTGACAGTGCTTTCTCGTTTTTCTGAAGTCATGGATGCTTGGGGAAGGTCTTAGACGTAGGCGCTTGAGGCATTTTTCGCAGCTTAGACCAACGCGCCCCGAATGGCGCGGCCGGCCGCGTGTACATCAGCATCCGAATTGTAGATATTTTTCGACGTTTTTGTTTTATATCGGGTTAACACTAATGTAAGCATTATTGTTGTCAGTCATAGAATAGCGCTGTAGTTGATTCAGCAACGAGGGGATGGCCCCTCACGCCTCACGGAAGCGGATGACCTCAGCGGCCTTCGATCTCGTCCTGCGCAATGCCGTCCTGGCGACGGCCAGCGACACATACCGGGCTGACCTGGGGGTGCGGCATGGCCGTATTGCCCAGATCGGCCTGGATCTGCCGGCGGGCCGCCAGGAAATCGACGCCGGGGGGCGCGTGGTCACGCCCGGGGGCATCGATACCCACTGTCACCTGGACCAGCCCATGGCTCCCCCGGTGCGGCTGGCCGACGATTTTCTTACCGGCACCCGATCGGCAGCGTGCGGCGGCACAACCACGATCATCCCCTTCGCGGCACAGCAGAAGGGCGCAAGCCTGCAAGCAGCCATTGACGACTACCATCGGCGCGCGCACGGCAAGGCATGCGTCGACTACGGCTTTCACCTCATCCTTACAGACCCGACGCCGGCGGTGCTGGACGACGAGTTGCCCCGACTGATCGCAGCCGGATATACCTCGTTCAAGCTATACATGACGTACGAGAGCCTCAGGCTCTCCGACCGCCAGATCCTGGATGTGCTCGACGCGGTGCGGCGCCACGGCGGCATGCCCATGATTCATGCCGAGAACGCCGACTGCATTGCGTGGCTGACCGAGCGGCTGGAAGCGGCTGGCCGCCTGGCGCCGCGCTTTCACGGCTGGTCGCGGCCGGCGCTGGTCGAGCGCGAAGGCGCGCACCGCGCCATTGCGATGGCCGAACTGGTGGACGTGCCTGTGCTGCTGGTGCACATATCGGGCGGCCAGGCGGTAGACCAGATCCGCGAAGCCCGCGCCGCCGGCCTGAACATCAATGCTGAAACCTGCCCGCAGTACCTGTTCCTGACAGCCGAAGACCTGGGCATCGACGACAGTTATCACGGCGCGCGCTGTGTATGCAGCCCGCCACCCCGCGACGCCGCTTCGCAACAGCAGATATGGCAGGGGCTGGCCGACGGCCTGTTCCAGGTGTTCTCGTCCGACCACTCGCCGTTCAACCTTCACGGCGAAGACGGCAAGACGCCGGGGGGCGCAGAAGTCGCCTTCCGTCATATTCCCAACGGCATCCCCGGCATCGAAACTCGGATGCCGCTGTTGTATTCCGAAGGCGTGCTGGGCGGTCGCATCAGCCTGAACAAATTCGTCGAGCTGACAAGCACCGGCCCTGCGCGCGCGTACGGGCTGTATCCGCGCAAGGGAACACTGGCAGTCGGCGCCGACGCCGACCTGGTTGTGTGGGACGAGCGCGACTTCGTGCTCGACAACGCGCACCTGCATCACGCCGTCGACTACACCCCTTATGCCGGCCGGCGCCTGCGCGCCTGGCCGGGCCTGACGCTCTTGCGCGGGCAGGTCGTCTGGGACGGCCAAGCCTTTACCGGCACGCCGGGCGGCGGCCAGTTCCTGCCGCGCGGCCTGCCTTCACTGTTTCCGATAGGCGCCCGCGCGCCGGGCCACCGTACCTGGCTGCAGGCAGCGCTTGCATCCTGAACCTGGAGTATTGAACGTGACTGCCACCACCCTGATCCAGAATGCCGACACCGTCGTGGCCTGGGACGACTCCCGCCAGAGCCACGTCTATATGCGCAATACCGACGTTGCGTTCCGTGACGGCCAGATCGTCCATGTCGGCCCTGGCTATGCCGCCGGGCCCGACTGCGAAATGGTGGACGGACGCGGCATGATGGTCATGCCGGGCCTGGTCGACATCCACAGCCACCTGGTGCACGAGCCCATCAACAAGGGCTATACCGACGAAACCGGTTCGGCCGGGTTGTACAACTCCAACTTGTACGAGTACATGCCCACGATGGAGGGCGACGACGAGGCGGCGCCGCACCAGTTGACCCTGGCCTGTGCCGAACTGCTGATGTCGGGCGTGACGACGGTGGTCGATATGTCGGTCGCCCATGAGCAATGGATCGACATCCTGGCCAAGAGCGGCCTGCGCGCCTATGTGACGCCGATGTTCCGTTCGGCCCGCTGGTTTACGCGCAACGGCCACGTGGTGGAATACGAGTGGAACGAAAAGGCGGGGTACCAAGGCCTGGAACGCGCATTGCAGCTGATCGAGCTGGCGCAAAAGCACGAGTCGGGCCGGCTGGAAGGCATGCTGTGTCCCGCCCAGATCGACACCTGCACGGCCGACCTGTTGCGCGACAGCCATGCAGAAGCGCGCCGCCGCAAGATCGGCTGGCAGACGCATGCGGCGCAATCGCTGCCGGAGTTCCACGAAATCACCCGCCGCCATGGGCTGACGCCGGTGCAGTGGCTGCACAGCCTGGGGGTGCTCGATCCCGCCAGCATCGTCGGCCACGGCATTTTCGTCGATGACCATCCCAACACCCATTGGAGCACGGCCACCGATCTGCCCATCCTGGCCGAAACGGGCGCCAGCGTCGCGCATTGCCCCACCGTATTCATGCGCCGCGGCATGGCATTGCGCGATTTCGGCCGCTACCGCCGCGCCGGCATCAACCTGGGTATCGGCACCGATACTTACCCGCACAACATGATCGAAGAAATGCGCCATGTGGGATACCTGGCGCGCCTGATGGCCCAGACCCCCCGCGCCACTACGACGGGCGACGTATTCCATGCCGCCACCGTCGGCGGCGCGCAGGCGCTGGGCCGTACCGACATCGGCCGCATTGCGGTCGGGGCCCGCGCCGACATCGTGATGGTCGACATGACGCACCATCTGATGCGTCCGTCGCGCGACCCGGTGCGCAGCCTGGTGTATGCGGCGGCCGACCGTGCCGTGCATACCGTCTACATCGATGGACGGCGGGTGGTGCACAAAGGCGAAGTCGACTCGCTGGACTACCGCAATGCCGCCGCCGAAGTGGACGAGGCCCAGCGCCGCGCCGAGGCGCTGGTGCCCGAGCGCGATCTGGTCGCCGGCCGCACCGCACAAGAAATGTCGCCACTGTCGTTCGACGTGGTCTGAACCATCCACGCCCAGCAACCAAACGCGGCCGGCGGGCGCCGGCCCCAATAAAGGGGAATCCACCATGAAATTGCAGCAATCCACCAAATCCTGGCTGGTTCGCGCCAGCCTGGCCGCCACGCTGGCGGCCGCTGCCAGCACGCCGGCGCTGGCGGACAAGCTCACCGTCGTCATGGCGAGCAAACTGTCGGTGCTCGATCCTGTCCTGACCGCGTCGCACCAGACGCGCAATCATGCGTACATGATCTATGACACGCTGCTGGCCACCGATGCCGACAACAAGGTTCGTCCGCAGATGGCCGACAAGTGGGAGATCTCGCCCGACGGCAAGACCTACACCTTTACGCTGCGCGAAGGGTTGAAGTGGCACGACGGCGCGCCGGTCAAGGCAGAGGACTGTGTCGCGTCCATCAAGCGCTGGGCCCAGCAAGACAAGATGGGGCGCCAGTTGATGCCGCTGGTCGAATCGATGAACGTGATCGACGACCGGACGTTCAACATCGTGCTGACGCAGCCGGCCGACGTGCTGGCCGCGCTGGCCAAGCCCAGTGGCCTGCCGAGCTTCATCATGCCCAAGCGCGTGGCGGAAACACCCGCCGCGCAGGCCATCACCGACTACACCGGGTCGGGGCCGTTCAAGTTCGTGCAGGCCGAGTTCCAGCCGGGCGTCAAGACGGTGTACGAAAAGAACACCGACTATGTGCCCCGCAACGAGCCGCCCAGCGCCACGGCCGGCGGCAAGGTGGTCAAGGTGGATCGCGTGGAATGGCTGACCCTGCCCGATCCGATGACGGCGGTCAACGCCCTGCTGGAAGGCGAGGTCGACTATCTGGAAACCGTGCCCTTTGACCTGACGCCCCTGGTGCAGAGCGCGCCCGATGTCGAACTGCGCGTGCTGGACAAAATGGGCTACCAGCCGATGTACCGCTTCAACCAGACCCAGAAGCCGTTCGACAACAAACTGGTCCGCCAGGCCGCCATGTACGCCATCGGCCAGGACGATATCCTGAAGGCGCAGGTGGGCGATCCCACCTATTACAAAGCCTGCGGCGCCGTGTTCGGCTGCGGGCTGCCCTATGCCAGCGACATTCGCGCCGACATGATCGTTCCGTCGAACATCGAGAAGGCCAAGGCCCTGCTCAAGGAAGCGAACTACGACAATTCTCCCGTGGTCGTGCTGCACGCCACCGACATCGCCATGGCTTCGGCCATGCCCGTGGTCATCGCCCAGCAACTGCGGCAGGCGGGCTTCAATGTGCAGCTGCAGGCCATGGATTTCATGACCATGCTGTCGCGCCGCGCCAACCGCGACGTGCCGGCCAAGGGCGGCTGGAGCATCTTTGTGACGACCTGGCACATGTCCGAGATTCTGGATCCGCTGCGCAACTACGGCGTGTCGGCCAATGGCGAGAAAGCCTGGTTCGGCTGGGCCGACGTGCCCGAGGTCGAAGCGCTGCGCGGAAAGTTCCTGGTTGCCACCACCGACCAAGAGCGCAAGCAGATCGCCGACAAGCTGCAGGACGTAATGCTGGATGAGGGCGTGGCCATTCCGCTGGGCCAGATCCAGACCGCGGCTGCGTACAGCAAAAAGTTGACCGGGGTGCTGGAATCGCCGGCCCCGATCTTCTGGAACATCGCCAAGTCTGGAAAGTAAGCGCATGCTGGTTTATCTGATCAAGCGGGTGCTGGCGACGGTACCCGTGGTGCTGACCGTGGCAGTGCTGGTGTTCGGCCTGCTGCGCCTCAGCCCGGGCGATCCCGCGCTGATTCTGGCGGGCGACTCGGCCACGGAAGCGCAATTGCAGGAGCTGCGCCAGCACATGGGGCTGGACCGCCCCATTACGGCCCAATTCGGCATCTGGGCCACGCAGGTGCTGCGCGGCGACCTGGGCGTGTCGCTGCATTCGGGAACATCGGTAACGTCGATGATCAGCAGCCGTATCGGTCCGTCGCTGGCGCTGGCCCTGTGCACCATCGTGTTCTCCACGCTGGTGGCCGTGCCGCTGGGCGCCTATGCGGCCTGGCGGCGGGGCAGCCGCATCGACAGGGCCATCATGGCGCTGTCGGTCGTGGGCTTCTCGGTGCCGGTCTTTGTGACCGGGTACGCCTTGATCCTGCTGTTCGCCATGCAGTGGGGGTGGCTGCCGGTGCAGGGCTACAAGCCCCTGTCGGCCGGAGTGTTCGAGTTCGCCCGGCATCTGGCCTTGCCTACGCTGGCGCTCAGCACGGGTTTCATTGCGCTGATCGCGCGGATCGCCCGCAGCAGCATCCTGGAAACCATGAATGAAGACTACATCCGCACGGCACGCGCCAAGGGCATCACGGAAGGCACGGTGCTGATTTCGCACGCGCTGCGCAACGCCGCCGTGCCCATCATCACCATTATCGGGATCAGCGTGGCGCTGCTGATCAGCGGCGTCGTGGTGACAGAATCCGTCTTCAACTTGCCGGGGCTGGGCCGCCTGGTCGTGGAATCCGTGCTTGCACGCGATTATCCGCTGATCCAGGGGCTGATCCTGCTGTTCTCCCTGCTGTATATCGGCATCAACCTGACGATCGACCTGCTGTATTCGGTGTTCGATCCACGCATCCGCTACTGAGGCTCGCATGACCACCACCGCTCAACCCGCCGTTCTGCCGGCGGCCGCGGCCGGCTCCGGCCGCTTGCTGGCCTTGCGCCGCGCATTGCGCTCCGGTCCGGTGCTGTTTGCCACGCTGTTTCTGAGCCTGATCATCCTGACGGCAATGGCAGCCAATCATCTGGGGCTGGCCGACCCCATGGCAATCAACCCGGTCGAACGCCTCAAGGGGTTTTCCGCCGCGCACTGGTTCGGAACCGACTCGTATGGCCGCGACCTGCTGTCGCGCGTCATTCATGGGGCCCGGGTATCGCTGCTGATCGGCGCGGGCACCGTGTTCGCGGCCGTGTTGCCCGGCCTGTTGCTGGGCGTGATAGCCGGATACTTTCGCTATGCCGACATGGTGATCATGCGTGTGATGGACGGCATCATGTCGGTGCCCGGCATCCTGCTCGCCATTGCCCTGGTGGCCGTCACCGGCGCCAACATGCTGACGGTGCTGATCGCCATCGCGGTGCCCGAGTTCCCCCGCGTGGTCAGGCTGGTGCGCGGTCTGGTGCTGGGCCTGCGCGGCGAGCCGTATGTCGAGGCCGCCGTGTCGCTGGGCACGCCCACGCCGCGCCTGATGCTGCGGCACCTGTTGCCCAATACCGTGGCACCGCTCATCGTGCAGGGCACCTTCATCTTTGCCTCGGCCATCCTGGCCGAAGCCATCATGAGCTTTCTGGGCGTGGGCATGCCGCCCGAGATTCCCTCGTGGGGCAACGTCATCGCCGAAGGGCGCATGTATTTCCGCATGAAGCCCGAGCTCATCCTTGTGCCGGGATTCTTCCTGGCGCTGACCGTACTCAGTGTGAACTTGTTGGGTGACGCCTTGCGTGACGCCCTGGACCCCAAGATGGCCCGCCGTGTCTAATATCCCTGATCTTCCTGTTCTAAGCATCCGCAACCTGGGCGTGCGGCTGACCGGAGGCACCCAGCAGGTTGTGCAGGATGTCAGTTTCGACATCCATGCCGGCCAGACGCTGTGCGTGGTCGGCGAGTCTGGCTCCGGCAAGTCCGTGACCTCGTTCGCCGTCATGGGCCTGCTGTCGCCTGATGCGCTGCAGCCCTGTGCTGGCCAGATCCTGCTCGAAGGCGAAGACGTGCTCAAGGCCTCGCCCGAACGGCTGCGCGCGCTGCGGGCCACGCGCATGTCCATGGTGTTCCAGGAACCCATGACGGCGCTCAACCCGGTGCGTACCGTGGGCTGGCAGATAGACGAAGTGCTGCGCACGCATAGCTCGCTTCCGGCCGCCGAGCGCAAGCGTCGCATTCTGGCCATGCTCGAATCGGTGCACCTGCCCGACGTGGCGCGCATCTATGATTCGTACCCGCACCAGTTGTCGGGCGGCCAGCGGCAGCGCATCGTGATCTGCATGGCGCTCATCCTGCAGCCACGCCTGTTGATCGCAGACGAACCCACCACCGCGCTGGATGTCACCACCCAGAAGCAGATTCTTGCGCTTATCCGCGAACTGCAGCAGGTGCACCAGACCGCGGTGCTGTTCATTACCCACGACTTCGGCGTGGTGGCCGAAATCGCCGATCGCATCGCGGTCATGAATCGTGGCCGCATTGTAGAAGTCGGCAGTCGGGACGATATCCTGGCCCGCCCGCGCGACGCCTATACACGCATGCTGGTGGCATCGGTGCCGAGCCTGACACCCCGGGCGCGGTCTGCTATCGACGGCAAGGCTATCCTGCAAGTCGACAAGCTGGGCAAGACTTACGCGGAGCGTTCGCTGTTCAAGCCGTCGCGCCAGGTGCATGCCGCCGATGACGTCAGCTTTACGCTGCGCAAGAAAGAGATCGTGGGAATCGTGGGCGAATCCGGGTCGGGCAAATCTACCGTGGCGCGATGCATCGCCCGCCTGATCGACCCGAGCACGGGCACCATCCAGCTGGACGGCCATGATATCGCCACGGCGACGCGGCGGGCGTTCCGGCTCATGCGGCAGAAGATCCAGGTAGTGTTCCAGGATCCGTACCGCTCGCTCAACGCGCGCATCCGCGTCGGCGAATCGATTATCGAGGGCATGCTGAACTATGGCGTGACGCGTCAGCGGGCCAGGCAGCGCGCCATCGAGCTGCTGGAACTCGTGGGGCTGCCCGCCGACGCCATGGACCGGTATCCGCACCAGTTTTCGGGCGGGCAGCGGCAGCGCATCTGCATTGCCCGCGCGCTCGCCTTGAACCCTGAAGTGCTGATCGCCGACGAGGCGGTGTCGGCGCTGGACGTGTCGGTGCAGGCACAGGTGCTGGAACTGATCGAGGACGTGCGCCAGCGCACCGAGACGGCTGTGCTGTTCATCACGCACGACCTGCGCGTGGCCGCGCAGATCTGCGACACCATCGTGGTCATGAAGAAGGGCCGTATCGTGGAAGCGGGCCAGGCCGAGCAGGTGTTGACCTCGCCCCGCCACGAGTACACGCGCCAGCTGATTGACGCCGCGCCCGGACGGCACTGGGACTTCAAGAACTTTCGTCCGCTCGAGCAACTGCGCGATGGCGCGCCGCCGCCGGCCATGGCGGCCGTGGCGCACTAGCGCCGCCGGCGACGCTGCCCGTGCGTGGGGACATGCGCGGGCACGGGCCGCGCGCCTGGCCTGTTCCACGGTCGTGACCATGGCCAACTCAACAGAGAGCCCGCCCGCCGCGATGGGCACGGCGATCAGCCGGCCGGCGGCGACTTCTTTGGCCACCGACCCGACAGGTCTTTCAGTGTTGCAGTCTTCATCCGCGACAGCGGGGAACCGGGGGCGCCCACCAGGTGCAGACGTTCCAGCAGCAGGGGCGTGACCACGGATAACCTATGCCCCTTGCGCGCGCCCGCGCTCGCGGGGCAGCAGGGCCAGCACCAGCAATGAACAAGCGCCCGCGCACAGGAACGCGTAGTCATACCGCCCGTTTGTCGCCACGAACGCGGCGAACGCGGTGGGCGCAGCCATATTGCTCAGGTTGACCAGAATGCTGGAACCGGCCGACGTTTCTGAAATAAGGTGCGACGGAGAATGGCGGGCCACCTCGGCGATCTGCACGCCGTTCCAGCTGGCGGCCGAGCTTCCCGCCACGAAGGCAAGCAGGATGACGGACCACAGCGGCCATTCAGCGCTGGTATAACCGAGCGTCGCGGTGGTGACCGCCGACAGTGTGGCCGCGATCGAAAGGGCGGCAGTGGCCGAGCGCAGATAGTCCGACAGCCAGCCCAGCGCGATGCGCCCGATGACGCCGCCCGCCTGCATCACTGCGAACACCATGCCCGCCAGGGCGAGTGAATAGCCAAGCCGGTCATACAGGAAAATGACCGTGAACGTGAACCAGCAACTTTGCGATACCGCGAAAAGCGCCCCTACCACCGACATCTTCATCAGGCTGCGGTTATGCGCCAGCGACGCCAGCGGCACGGCCAGCGTACGCCAGGACCGCAGCGTAGGCACGGGGAACCGGCGGCCGCGCGCCGGCGGAGTGATGTCGAGCCGGGCGCTGAGCCGCCATGTCAGCAGGGTGGGCACCACCACTGCCAGCGCACAGATGAAGAGCGCGACGCGCCAGCCCGCGAATACCACTAGGGCCGGCACCAGCAGGCCGGCGATCACGCCGCCCAAAGGCACGCCCGCCTGCTTGATCGAGAACATCAGGTTACGCTTGCCGGGTGGGGAAAAGCGTTGCAGCACTTCGCTGCCGGCAGGGTTGGCCGCCCCGCCGCTCAGCCCCATCAGCAGGCATGCGGCCAAGGCTATGCCAACGTAGGGCAGCAGCAGAAAGGCCATTGACGCGGCGCCCACCACCAATGTCAGCTGCAGCACCCGCATGCCGCCTATCTGCTTGAGCAGGGCCGAGCCCGCGATCAGCAGTACTAGGCCTCCCAGGGAATTGCTGGCGGTGAGATACCCCACCGAGCTGCCGCTCCAGCCGAATTCGGCGGACATCGCAGGGCCGATGATGGGAATCAGCCGGTTCAGGAACGCCGAGATGGTCTGTAGAGTGAAGATTGCCGCCACGGGCATGAGCCAGGCGGGGGCTGCGCGATTCATCGGGCTACATTGGTAGGGTTATGCGAAGGCCGCAGCCCCGTATGATATTGGATACTGGCCGGAGCCGGATGCCGGCGTTACGAGGCGGAGGTCTCGTTGATGCGCCGCGACAGTTCGCGGGTGGACACCAGACGGCGTTCGGCGTTTTCCATCGCGGCTTCGTCATCGGCAAGGTTGGCGATGATGGCCAGCAGCACTTTGCGCGTGGTGGCGATTTCGGCGCTGGTCAGGCCCTGGGTGCCGATGGCGTTCACCTCTTCGGCAAGCGGAATGAGCTTCTTCTTCAATGCCCGGCCGCTGCGCGTAAGAAAGACGTGCACATTCTTCTTGTTGCCCGGCAAGTGCTTGCGCTCGATGTAGCCCAGCGCTTCCATGGCCTTCATGGCGGCGTAGGTGGTGGGTTCCATGACGCCGGCCTGTTCGCTGAGCTCGCGTTGATTCAGGCCATCCTGTTCCCACAGGATGCGCAGAAACGCCCAATGCCCGAACGAGACATTATGGTCGGCCAGGCGCATCTGCAGGCCGCGCACCAACGCGCGGGTGGCGTCTTTGATAAGGTGCGCCAGACGATCGTGCGGCACTGCCTCACGCCAATGCGCCAGCACTTGTCTCGTTTCTTTCGATGCCATGCGGAAGACTGCGGGTTATGCGAAAAGGGTCGCGAAAAATGATACCCCAAAGTATCGCGTCGCCATTGCGGCCGGGCGGTCCTATGCGGCTGTTTGCCAGCGCAGGCATATGTCGGCGCCGGCCTGGTCGGAGCGCAACATGGCCAGGCAGATCTCCAGCGTAGCCTTGGCCCACCGCCCGTCGTGCAATGGGGGCGCATCGCGAAAGACGGCGTTATGCAGTTCGTCGATGACTTCCAGCCTGGGCGCGGGCGGCGGCGGCAGGCGCAGGAAATCACGTTGCTCGTCGGCGTACACCCAGATGCCGTCGGGCATGGGGCGCAGGTCGGCGCGTTCGCACGATACCAGGAAGGCGCCGAAATGCTGGTGTGCGGCGCGCGGCGCGTCCGCGTCGGTACGGGCCGGCGCGTGGTAGGCAGACCCGCCATACGTGCCTGCCGCCTTCAATGCCGCTTCGTCGGCGGGGGTTGGCAGGGTTTTCAGTTTGCGGCGCGCCGCGCCGTAGGCGGTTGGCGCCTTGGCGTCGCCCATTTCGCCGGTCCATCCCATCCATTCGTCGGAATCGAAGTGGCCGTAGCCGTTGTAGTTGAGCGATGCATACGCGCCGCCTTCGAACCATAGCAGTGCGCTGTAGGCGCCTTCGGTGGGTCGCCGGGAGTCCCAGTTGCCCAGGGCGCTGCGCAGGCGGGTCGCGCGGGTGCCCGCGAGCAGGCGCACGATATCGACCTGATGGGCGGCCTGACTGAACACCGCGCCGCCGCCGTCGCGCGTGGACAGCTCTTCGGGCCGTCGGGGCCGCAGCAGGTAATCGGTGTAGTTCAGCGCGTGCACCATTTTGACGGCGCCGTAGTCGCCCCGGGCAATGCGTGCCCGGCATTCCAGGTACGGCGTATCGAAGCTGTGGCAATGCCCGATGACCATGTGGACCGAAGCGGCCTCGCAGGCATCGATCATCGCGTCGCATTCGTCCAGGCTAAGGGCCATGGGCTTTTCAACGAGCACGTGCCTGCCGTGGGCGGCGGCCAGGCGCGTATGCGCGGCGTGGTGCTGGTGCGGGCTGGCCACATAGACGACCTGGACTTCCGGGTCTTGCGCCAGCGCTTCGGCGCTGTCGTATGCCGGGCCGCCGAAGTCGGCCTGGAACTGCGCACGCGCGCCTGGCCGGGGGTCACAAGCGGCAACCAGGCGCACGCGCGGGTCCGCCAGGAAGGTAGGCAGCATCAGCGTGAACGCGCGCCCCAGCCCGATGACGCCTATCTTCAGTACGGGTTCGGTCATGGCAGGAACGTCCGGACTAAAGATCCAGCACCAGTTTGTCGCCGGTGGCGCGAGACACGCACACCATGATCTGGCTGTCGTGCTCTTCGGGCAGCAGCACCATGTCGCGATGGTCGGCGGCGCCTTCGAGCAGTGCGGTGCGGCATGAGCCGCAGGTGCCGCTTTCGCAGGAATGGCCCACGTGCACGCCCGCCTGCAGCAGCACCGACAGAATGGATTTGCCCACCGGCACGACATACTCGCCGCCCGAGCGCGCCAGCTGTACGGTGAACGGCTTGTCATCGGGCTGCCTGCCGCCGCCTTCGAGAAAGCTCTCGAAATGGATGCGGGCCGGCGACCAGTGTCCCGACATATCGCGCACCGCCTCCATCAGGCCGCGCGGGCCGCAACAATAGACGTGTCCGCGATTGGGCTTTTCGAGCACCGGCCACAGGTCGAACGCCTGCGCCGGGTCGCCGTGATCGTGATGCACCTTTACGCGCGCACGCAATGCGGGGGCACAGAGTTCGTCCAGGAACGCGGTGGTTTCGGGCGACCGGCTCAGGTAATACAACTTCCATGGGATATCGGGCTGGTCTTCCAGCGAGCGGATCATTGAAAGTATCGGGGTGATGCCTATGCCGCCGGCGATGAATATCAGGCTGCCCGGGTTTTCCGCCAGCGCAAAAGCGTTGTCCGGCTGGGACGCCGGCAGAATATCTCCGACCTTTGCCTGGTCTACCAGGCTGATCGAGCCGCCCCGGCCCAGCTCGTCGCGTTTTACCGTGATGACATAGCGGTCGCGTTCGGCGGCGTTGTTGCAAAGCGAGTACTTGCGCAGCTCGCCGTTTGGCACCTGCACTTTTATGTGCGATCCGGGGGTAAAGGGCGGGAGCTCGCCATGGTCGGCGCGGCGCAGCTCGAACGAGCGGATGCCGGCGGCCGCGTCACTGATCGCGCAGATCTGCAGGGGCATGAGCGCATCGGCGCCGGGGGATAGTTCAGTCATGGCTGTTTGTGTGCGCGTGGCTGCGCCTAGATCTTGTATGTTTCGTAGGTGCCGGGATGGAACAGCTCGTCGACCGCCACGTGCCGGGACGAAAGCCCTTGCGCGTGGTGATGGCGGGTGAACGCTTCCAGTGTGCGGCGGTTGGGCTCTACGCCATAAGACCAGTAGTCCTTGCCCAGGGTGTCCCGCGCCGCCTTGAGCTGTTCTTCCACGAAGGGCAGGGTGACTTTGGTCGCCGACGTGTCTTCCAGCTTGGCCAGCGCCGCCGCCTTGGACTGCTCGAATGCCTTGAGCAGCGCGCCCGGCAGCCAGGGATGCTGTTGCGCCAGGGTTCGACGCAGGCCCACCACGTGCATGATGGGAAAGATGCCGGTGCGGCTGTAGTAGTCTTTGGCGACGGCAGTTGGGTCGTCGAACAGCCAGCCGACATCCGGGTTGTTGCGTGCCGCGCCGAACGGCGCGCGGGGCGCCATGAATCCCTCAATCTCGCCGCGATCTAGCATGTCGGAAATCGTGGTGTCGGCCGGCGCATCGACCATCGTCACGTCGTCGGGCAGCTTCAGCTTGATTTTCTCGGGACGGCCGGGCTGATCGATACCGCCGCGCACCCAGGTCACGTCGGAAGGGCTGACGCCGTAATCGTCCTGCAGCAGCGCCCGTGCCCACACGTTGGCGGTGAGCTGGTACTCGGGTATGCCGATGCGCTTGCCTTTGAGGTCCTGCGGAGTGCGGATGCGGTCTTTGCGCACATAGATGGACGTATGGCGAAAGGCGCGCGACAGGAAGATCGGCAGCGCAACGTAAGGGCAGTCGCCGTTGGCATGTTTGACCAGGTAGCTGCTGAACGATAGCTCGCTGACGTCGAAGTCCTGGAAGCGGAATGCGCGGAAGAACATCTCTTCCGGGTTCAGCAGCATGTAGGTCGGGTCCACGCCATCGATCTGCACCGCTGCGTCGTACAGCGCGCGGTTGCGGTCGTAGTCGCCCATGGCGATAGAAAGCTGTAGCTTGGCCAACGTGGTCTCCAGTATTCAGGCGGTGGTCTGGTAATTGCCCGCCAGTTGCGGGTCGTTGCTTGGCTGGACGCCCGCAGGTTGCGCGGTGAATTCGCGCCAGTCCGTGGTCTTGGGCACAATGGCCTGGAACGAGCACACATCGGGCGCAATGCGCAGATCACCGGTGCCGATCGCCGGTTCGCCCTGCTGAAACGCGCGCACGGCGTCCAGCATCTGGCGTCGGAACTCGACAATGGCCAGATCGCTTGCCCCCAGGCGCTCTTCGGAGCGGTTGGCCAGCGGCCCCATGGTGACCCACATGGCGATGTCCTGGTTCGGAAAGCCGCGTATGCCGGTGAAGTTGCCGGCCTTCATGGCCTGCCGGTCCTGCCAGAACCGGTTCTCGGTATTGCGCAGGGGCCGGTAGCGCGTGTCCAGGTCGATTCCCACGCTGGTGCCCAGGAAGCGTCGCCATGTTTCCGTGTCGGGGGTCGTGGCCTTGGCGCCCCACGCGATGAAATAGAACGCCGTGCTGGTGTCGTCCATCGGCACGTTGACGTTGGCGACGTTGTAGAGGTTATTGGGAGGAATGAGCACCGTGCCGGGGGCAACGAACACCGTTGACCGCACGTAGTCGTTCTGCGCCGCGTTGACGATGGGCCGGCGGATGGCGGCGTACCGGAATCCGAAGGGCGTTCGTTGCACCTGCAGGCGCGGCGCCTTGTCGGTGGACGGGCGCAGCCAGTTCTTTTCGGTAGCTTCCGCGCTGCCCACGCGCGCCGGCACGAAGTCGGACGAATGCAGGCTGGAACTATGCGCGGAATCGATTGCCCCTTCGAGTATCTGGGCCCAATTGCACGGGATCAGCACTTTGGCGATGCTGACCTTGGTGTCGGCGGTGGGCGCCCACGGCGGCGGCGTGAACTCGGGCACGTCATCCTGCGAGCCCATGTAGGCCCAGATCACTCCGCCCCATTCCTTGACTTTATAAGCCTTGTGCCGGACTTTCTGGGCCATGGTGCTGGCGGCGGGCTCGGACACCATTTCGATGACATTGCCTTCGACGTCCATCTTCCAGCCGTGGTACAGGCAGCGCAGGCCGCATTCTTCGTTGCGGCCATACACCAGCGACACGCGCCGGTGCGGACAGTATTCGTCCATCACGCCGACACGCCCGTCGGTGTCGCGGAACACCACCAGGTCTTCCCCCAATACCCGGGCCTGCACGGGATCGCCGTCGGGCTCGCTGACCTCTTCGCTCAGGCACACCGGTATCCAGTGCCTGCGCATCAGTTGCCCCATGGGGGCATCGCCGACTACCCGGCACAGCAGTTCATTCTCTTCATTCGTCAACATCGGGGTAGCTCCTTCATTTCAATATGCGGCCTCGGGCGCCGGGCGGGGATGGGCGTGGCGCGAGCCACGCCGCGTTGCTAGTCGGCCTTGATGCCCGCCGCCTGGATCGCGCCTTCGTAGCGCTTGGCTTCGTCGTCGATGGCATCGCCATATTCGGCCGGCGTGCCGCCCACCGGCTCGATGCCCAGCGTGTTGAACTGCTTGACCACGGCCGGGGCCTTGACGGCTTTGGCAATGGCGGCGCTCATTTTCTGGACGGCATAATCGGGCGTTCCCGTAGCGGCGAGCGCGCCCACCGTGACGGCAAAGTTGAAGCCCGTAATGATTTCGGAAATGGCGGGAATGTCGGGCGCCAGCGCCGAACGCGCGCCGGCGTTGGTGGCAAGAATCTTCACCTGCCCTTTTTCGGCAAAGCCCGACAACGACGGCAATGCGGCGAATACGACATCGACCTGGTTGCCCACCATGGCGGGCACGGACTGCCCGGAACCACGGAAAGGCACGTGCGAGATATCAAGCTTGAGCGCGATCTTCATGGCTTCCATCGTCAGGTGATGGGAACTTCCGATGCCGGACGACCCGTAATCCAGGCCGCCGGGTTTGGCTTGCACTTGCTTGATGAAGTCCTGCAGCGATGTGATGTTGGTCTGTACGCTGGTGGCCAGGAACAATGGCGATGTCGCGATCAGCGACACGGGCACGAAATCGCGCTTCGGGTCATAGGGAAGGTTCTTGTACAACGAGGGATTGATGGACATCATCGATCCGTCGGTGACCAGATAGGTGTAGCCGTCGGCCTCCGCGCTCGCCAGGGCCTGCGCGGCCACAACGCCGTTGGCGCCGGGTTTGTTTTCGACCACGACCGGCTGGCCCAGACTGCTGGTGAGCCCCTGGGCCACCACGCGCGCGACCGTGTCGGGCAGCCCGCCTGCGGCGTACGGGACGATGAACCGGACCGGGCGCGACGGAAATGTTTCGGCAGAGTCGGCGGCCTGCGCGCAATAAGGCGCAGCCAGGCCGATCGCGGCCCCCAGCATGGCGGACAGGGCGATACGAAAGCCCCGGCGCGACGATACTTGCTGATTGTTATGCATTGTCTCTCTCCTTTTGTCGTGGCACGTTCTTCTGAAATTGCCTGGGCCGTGTGCGCTTGGATCGCAATCAGCGTTATGTCGACGTGCCGTAAAATAATATTAGATAGCTAAGAATAATTCAACGAATCAATCCATGGGCAAGGTCCATTCTTAAAAAAATGTGCGAAACGGCGCGATGCATCAGCGCCCGACGCCCGCGCCGGCCATGCCGGGCGGGCAGTACAGCGGCAGCCGCGGCAAGCCACGGCTGGTCTTCGAAACAGCGGAACGGCTCGCCGGTGCGGCGAATGATTCTTCGCGCTTACACGTCGAAGAACACGGTTTCCTGTGCTCCCTGCAGGTGAACATCGAAACGGTAGATTGCGCGTCCGGCGTTCGAGATACGCCGGGCGATAAGGGTAGAGCGACGCTCGGGCGGCACGGCGGCCAGCACCGCATCGTTTGCGTGCGCCTGCGCATCTTCTTCGAAATAGATGCGGGTATACGCATGCAGCAGCATGCCGCGCATCATGACTATGACATCGATATGGGGCGCGGACGCGGGGCCGGTGACGCCGGGCTTGATGGTGTCGACGACGAAGCGCGCTTGCGGATCTGTGCCGGTGCCCACGCGCGCAAAGCCCTTGAATCCGGTGGCCGCGATGTCATCGTGGGGCTGTGCATAGCGGCCCTGCGCATCAGCCTGCAGCATTTCAATGAGCGCGTCGTCAACGGCCTTGCCGCTGCCGTCATAGACACAGCCTTCTATGGTGACCGGCGTGCCCTCGGCGTGGCGTTCCGCGAGCACCGGGGTGAACAGGCTCGCCATGTCGAAGCGGTACTGTTCAGGGCACAGGCCGTAGGCGAAAAACGGACCTATGGTCTGGGACGGCGTCTGTGTCAGCGTCGGCATGCCTGCTCCGTAGGGGTTTGAAGCGCGCCTCGCAGCACGATGTCGAATGCATAGCCAAGCGCATGTCCTTCCTGCGTGGCCTCTGGCGAAAAGTGCGATACCAGCAGGTCGCGGCAGTGGGCTGGCGTGCCCTGGAAAATGGGGTCAAGCGCCAGCAATGGATCGCCGGGGAAGTACATTTGCGTAACCAGTCGCGATCCGAAGTAGTCTCCGAATAAAGAAAAATGAATATGGCCGGGGCGCCAGGCATTGTTGTGGTTGCCCCACGGGTAGGCGCCCGGCTTGATGGTCAGGAAGCGGTAGCGGCCTTCGTTGTCGGTAAGGCAGCGCCCCGCGCCCAGGAAGTTCGGATCCAGCGGCGCATCGTGCTGGTCGCCTTTGTGCACGTATCGGCCGGCGGCATTCGCCTGCCAGATTTCCACCAGCGTGTTGCGCACCGGCTTGCCGTATTCGTCGAGCACCCGCCCGGTTACCAATATGCGCTCGCCCAGCGGTGAACCATTCCTGGCCGCGTTGCGCGTAAGGTCGTGGTCCAGGGGGCCCAGGCTCTGAGCGCCGTAAACGGGCGCTTGGGTGTTCTTCAGCGCGTCGCGCAAGGGAATCAGTGGCAGCGTGGGGCTGCGCAGGACGGACGACTTGTACTCCGGGTGCCGGTAGGGCGGATGCGCCCGCCAGTCGCGCGGGGTAAGTACAGGCCGATGCGGTGAAGATCCGTCCATGCGCGCTCCAACGTCGATTGAAAGATTGCGTCCACTGTAATGAGACGGTTAAGTTATGGAAAGTGACGTTTCATGCAGCGCGATAGCGTAAAAAGTTATGGAAACTCCCGTCCCCCTGCCTGTCGGCCGCCTGAAGCTGCGGCATGTCCAGTGCTTCCTTGCCGTTGCACAGTTGAACAGCCTGCAACGCGCGGCCGACCAGCTGGCGATTACGCAGCCCGCTGTGTCAAAGACCTTGTCGGAACTGGAAGAAGTGCTGGGGCACAGGTTGTTTGAACGAGGGCGGCATGGCGCCGAGCTCACCGCGCAAGGGCGGGCGTTTGCTCCCTATGCCCAGGCATGCCTGGGCAGCCTGCGGGATGGCATTGGGCAATTGACCCAACCCGATGACGGCGCATCGGTGACGGTGGCGGCGGGCATCTTGCCCACTGTAGCAAGCGTGCTTCTGCCCGACGCGCTGCGCATATTCCGGCAGCGCTGGCCCATGGCCAGCCTGCGCGTGCATACGGGTCGCAACACGGAACTGCTCGAGCGCCTGAAGGCCGCCGACCTGGAGTTTGCCGTGGGCCGCCTGGGCGAGCCCGACGCGATGGCGGGCATGAGTTTCGAACATCTGTTTCGCGAGCCCCTGACTGTGGTGGTCAGGGCCGGACACGCGCTGTTGCAGCAGCCCGCGCTGAACCCGACGGCCCTGGCCCGGTACCCGCTGGTCGTGCCCCCGGACGGCACCTTGATTCGTCAATCGGCCGAAAGCGTGATCAGTTCGCTGGGGTTGCCGCGCCGCCTGGCAAGAGTGGAAAGCCTGTCGGTATCCCTGAACATGGAACTGGCGCTGCACAATGATGCGGTATGGTTCGTGCCGTCCAGCCTGGTCGAAAAACCGCTGCAGCGCGGCGAACTGGCGCGCCTGCCCGTGCCCTATGGCGGCACTGACGAACCCATGGGCTTGCTGCAGCGCACCGACGTGGCGCTGTCGCCCGCGGCGGCGGATCTGGTCGCCGCGCTTCGGCAGGCGGGCCTGACGCGCGAGCAGGCCCGGCTCAGCCGGCCAGGCTAGCCGCGCCGCGGGCGGCAGCAACGGCTAGGCGGCCGGGCTGGCGTCCCAGAAGTCGGCTTTGGGCGGGGTGCGCCCCAGTTCCGCGAGCACCTTCAGCACGATGGCCATGCCTGTGTTGCCCGCGGGGACGCCTGCGTAGACGGCGGTTTGCAGCAGTACCTCGCGCAACGTGTCCAGAGCGAGCGGCGCACTGGCCGGATCGTCGGCAGGCGCCTGCAGGCCGGTGCGCACGTGCAGCTCGAACTCTTCCCAGCGTCCCATGGATGCGGTGATGGCCAGCACCAGGATGCGGCGCGTGCGCGGCTCCAGGCCCGGCCTGCTCCAGATGCTGTCCCATGCATAGCACGTGATCATGCGCTGGAACTCGACGTTCATCGCGTTGGCGTTGCCCACCGAGCGTTCTACCCATGCATCGCCCAGGACCTTGCGCCGGTTGGCCAGGCCGCGTTGCAGGGCGTCGGGGGGAAGGGAATCAGGCATGGTGGGGCTCCAGGTTGAAAGAGGATGCAAGGGTGGCGTCCAACGCCTGCAATAGCTCGGCGCAGCTGGCCGCGGATGCCTGTACTGCGCGCAGCGGGTCGGTGGCGGCCGACAGGGCGCGCCCGGCATCGGCCGCCGCGCCGGCGCCCAGTTCGGACGCTACCCACTGCCGCAAGGTCGCCGACAGCGGTTGTTGCGCCTGCAGGGCTTGCGGCGCCAGGCGTTCGACCGCCTGTTGCGCCTGGGCCCGACCGGCGACCGGCGTAAGCGCATCGACGCAGGCTTCCGAAAAAATGACCTCGTGCAGGGCGTCGATATTGGCCTGCATGCGGTTCGTGTCTACCTGCAGGCCTTCGGCCGCCAGGCGCAGCGCTGCGGCGGCGCCATGTACGTGGCGCCACAGCGGCGCCCAGGCGGCGAGTTCGGCCTGCCATTCGCCCAGCGCCCGCTCATGCGCCTGCGCCATGCAGCCCAGCAAGGCCGCGGCCAGCCCCGGCACCGCCTGCGTCTGGGCCACGGCCTGCATGCAATGCACGGCGTTGCGCTTGTGCGGCATGGCGCTGGAGGTCTTGCCCCGGGCGGCTTCTGCCAGCTCGCCGACTTCGAACTGCGACATCAGCGACCAGTCGCGCGCCAGTTTGGCCAGGCTGCCCGCGCATATCGCGGCTTCCATGCCCAGGCGCATCCAGGCGTCGCGCTGGGTATGCCAGCTCAGCCCTGGGGCCCAGAGCCCCAGCCCGGCCGCGAGCGCCGATTCGACCCGCGCGCCGTGCGCGCCCATGGCTGCGCGGTTGCCGACCGCGCCGCCCAGTTGCACGCACAGCGCCTGCGGCGCAAGCGCGCTCAGCTGCTGCACGCTGCGCAGCAGTGCCGCGGCAGATTGTGCGCACTTCAGGCCGAAGCTCGTGATCTGGGCAGGTTGCAGCAGGCTGCGCGCCATCATGGGCGTGGCGGCATGGCTGCTTGCCAGCGCGCGCAACGCGGTGACCAGCCCGCGCAGCTCTTCGAGCAGGGCGTTCAGGGCGGCTTTGGTCAGCAGGGCATGCGCGGTGTCCACGGCATCCTGCGTGGTGGTGCCCCAGTGCAGGTAAGGCAACGCCGCGGGATGACCGCTGGCCAGCGCCGCCTGAATAGGCTCTACCAGGCCGATTCCCAGCGCGCCGGTACGCCGCGAGCGCGCGATGAACTGCGCGCGGTCCAGTTCGATGCGCGAGCACACATCGCCGATTGCGGCCGCCGCGCTGTGCGGAATCAATCCGGCCTCGGCCTGGGCCTGGGCCAGCGCCGATTCGAAGCGCAGCAGGGCCTGCAGCCACTGCCCGTCTGTAAACAGTTCGGTGTCGCCCGCCGGGTTGAGGCTCTGGTCGATCAGGGATATCAGCATGGCGGCTTCTATGCTCTGATCAGGCGGACGCGCCCGACACCTTGATTACCTGGCCCCACTTGCCGCTTTCTTCCTGGATGCGGCGCGCGTAGTCGGCCGCACCGCCCAGCAGGGGTTCGGCGCCTTCGACCGCCAGCTTCGACTGGAACTCGGCAGTGGCCGCGACCTGCAGGATTCTTTCTTCGAGTTGCCGGATTTGGGCCTGGGGCGCGGACTTGGGCGCCAGGATGCCGTAAGTCAGTGTGCTTTCGAAGCCGGCCAGTTCGGCGACACCCGCTTCGGCTACGGTGGGAACGTCGGGCATCAGGCTCATGCGCTTGGCGCTGGTGACTGCCAGCGCCCGCAGCTTGCCCGATTTGACCAGCGCCATTGCGGCCGGTATGACGCTGAAGCTGAAATCCACCTGGCCGCCTGCCACGTCCGCAAGCGCCGGCGCCGTGCCTTTATATGGCACGTGCACTGCCTGTGCGCCCAGCGCCTGCAGGAACATCTCGCCGGTAAGGTGGCCGCCCGTGCCGGTGCCGCTGGAGGCATAGTCCATGTCCGAGCCCTCGGCGCGCAGGGCCTGGGCAAGCTGTGCGACATTCTGCACGGGCGAGTCGGCCGGCACCACCAACAGTAGCGCCGACGAGGCGAACATGGCTACCGGTTGCAGATCGGTAGACGCGTTGAATCTGAGATTCTTGTACAACGCCGGGTTGATGGACACGGTGCCCGTATGGCCCAGCAGGAACATGCTGTTCTGTGGCGACGCGCGCACCACTTGTTCGACGCCCAGGTTGCCGCCCGCGCCGGGCTTGTTCTCGACGATGGCTTCTTGCTTGAAGGTTTCCGTAAGGCCGTGCGCGAGCTGGCGGGCCAGCACGTCGTTGCCGCCGCCTGGCGCGAAGGGCACCACGATGCGCATGACCGGGCTGGCGCCTTGGGCCCATGCCGGCGCGCAAGACAGGGCTGCCAGGCCCAGGGCGCCGGCAAGCGCCTGGCGGCGGGATGGCGAGAGCGGGGTGTTGCAGGGCATTGCGACTTCCTTTTTCCGGAGTAGTGATACGGGATTGCGTGATCGCCCATTGTCGTCCGTACCGGGTCGCGCAATACAGTTGTATTGCTTTCATTAAATAAAAGAAAATGCGTTGAATGGATATCCGCTACCTGAACCATTTCCTGAAGGTCGTACAGCTGGGCTCGATGTCGGAAGCCGCGCGCCAGCTTGGGCTGAGTCCGGCGGCCGTCGCCCAGCAAATGCGCGCGCTGGAAAAAGAGCTGGGCATGTCGTTGCTGGTGCGCCAGGGCCGCAGCGTGCGGCCCACCGCAGCGGGACAGCGGCTGGCCGAGCGCGGTCCGGCGCTGGTGCAGGATGCGGATGCGCTGCGCGATTGGGTGGCTACCGATGAAGACGCGGGTGAGCTGCGGCTGGGCACAGTGAACACCGCCCTGCATGGCTTTCTGCCCGATATCCTGCAGGCCTTCAGCGATCAATACCCCAACGTGCGCATCTCCCTGCGCATTGGCATCACGCCCGCGCTGTATTCGGCTCTTGTCCAGTCGGAACTGGATGCGGCGCTGTGTCTGAAGCTGTCTTTCGATCTGCCCAAGACCGTGTGCTGGACGCCGTTGCGGCAAGAACCCCTGGTCGTGCTTGCCCCGGCCCGCGACGCCGCGCGCGATCCGCTCGAACTATTGCGCAGCGCGCCATTGCTGCGCTACGACCGTCAATTGGCCGGCGGGCAATTGGCGCAGCGCTATCTGCAGGCGCAGGGCATTCGCCCACGCGAGCGGCTGGAACTCAACTCCATCATGGCCCTGGCGTTGCTGGTCGAGCGCGGCCTGGGCGTGAGCCTGGTGCCGGATATCGGCCAGGGCCTGGCCGGGCCCGGCCTGTGCAAGCTTGCGGTGCCCGCGCTTGCGGGCGAAAGCGGCGGTCAGGCGCCACCGCCGCGCGAGCTGGGGTTGTTGTGGCGCAACCCTTCCCAGCGGGGGCGTTGGCTTAACACGCTGCTGCAATGCGCGCAGCAAGTCGTCCGGGCCGCCTGAGGCCGCCGTTTTCGTCGAGCAGATATGCCGATTCGTCGAAAACGGCTTGTGGGATGCGACCCGGCCTTGCAACATACTCATCGGATGCAGCCCGCCGCGCCAGGTTGCGAAGCGGCCTCCAATGCAAACGGCAACCGGGGCGCTCCGGCGATGCCGATTTTTTCCTGGCCGTACGCGATGGCAACTGATGACCAACCTACGCTGTTTACCGCGCTTGGCCAGGAACTGAGCCGAGGCGAATCTTCGCCGGGATTCTGGCGCGCCCAGGTGACGGGTTGGCTCATCCTGGCGCTTATCGGATTCAGCATACGGCTGGCCATATTTGGCGATGCGGTCGCGGCGTTCTGGTTGACGTTGAGCCTGGAGCCATTGGCATTTCTCATGACGAGCGCAGCCGCGCTATGGCATGGCCGCGTACGGTCGGCCAGCCATTCGTCGCTGCTTGTGCTGGCGTGCGCCGTCTTGCTGTGCGTCGCGGCGTCCGCATTGCTGGCGTGGATCGCCCTCGCCATCCACCAGCTGTTTCCGCCGGATACGCTGCGGGTGCTGCCCGAGAACCAGTACAGGCTGGGCTTTCTGTATTACATGGGCATCTTCAGCATCTGGACGCTGGTTTATTTCGGCGTGGCTGCCGAACTGGCCGCCCGCACTGCGCGGTTGTCCCGGATGAAAGCAGAGACGCACGCCCTGCGCCTTGAACTCGAACACCTGCAATCCCAGATCGAGCCTCATTTTCTGTTCAACGCGCTCAACACCATCGTGGCCGAAATCGACGAACGGCCGGCCATTGCCTCGGAAATGACCCGGCGGCTTGCGGCGTACTTGCGGTATTCGCTCGACCGGCGCGGGCAGGGCCTGTGCCGGCTGGGCGAAGAGCTGGAAGCCGCCGAGGCCTATGTGCGCATCCAGGCGTTGCGGTTCGATCGTGAACTCGAATATCGCTGTCACATCGACCCCGCATCGCTGCCGTGCTTTATCCCGCACATGACGCTGCAAGGCCTGGTGGAAAACGCCATCAAGCATGGCATGCGCGCCGATACCCGGCGCTTTGTCATCAATGTGCGCACCCGCCGACGCGACGACGAGCTGATCGTCGCGGTAGACAACCCCGGCGAACTGCACGCGCCCTATGACCTGGCAAAGGGGGGTGGCGGGCTGGGCAACCTGTGCCGCCGCCTGGCGCTGTGCTACCCCGACCGCTATGAGTTTTCGCTGCACCAGCGGCAAGAGCGCATCGTGGCCGAGATCAGGCTGCGCGGCGATCCGGTGACGCCTTAACCGGCCGTGTCATCCGCAATGGCCGCATCGGCCGGCGGCGGGTAAAAGCGTGGCGCCGGCGCGGGGTGCAATATGCCGTCCGTCGCCCGGAAGTTTTCTCGCGCCACGAAATGCGGATGGCTCGGCACTTCTGCAAGCGACAGCACCGGCGATACGCAGGCCTCGCTGCCTTCGAACCGCGCCACCCAATAGTCCCGGGGATGGCGCACAAATATCGCGGCCAGCTGCCTGCGCAAGGCCGGCCAGCCGGCGGTGTCGTGCTGGGGCGGCAATTGCCGCTCGTCCAGTTCCAGCCCCCGCAGCAAGGCGGAGTAGAACCTGGGTTCGATGGCGCCTACCGCCACCGCCTTGCCGTCCGCGGTTTCGTAAGTGGTATAGAAAGGGGCGCCGCCGTCCAGAAGATTGCTTGCACGGCTGTCCCGCCATTGGCCTGCTTGCCAGCGCCCCAGAATGGGCGCAAGCATGCAGAGCGCGCCATCGACCATGGCAGCGTCCACTACCTGGCCTCTGCCGGTGTCGCGGGCGGCGAGCGCGGCGGCCAGCACACCGGCCACCAACAGCATGCCGCCCGCTCCAAAATCGCCGATCAGGTTAAGCGGGACGACGGGCGGGCCGGTTTCCGGGCCGATGGCATGCAGCACACCTGTGGCCGCAAGGTAGTTGATGTCATGCCCCACGGTGTGCGCCAGCGGGCCGGCCTGCCCCCAGCCTGTCATGCGCCCGATGACCAGCGCCGCGTTATGCGACCAGCAGACGTCCGGCCCCAGCCCCAGGCGTTCAAGCACGCCGGGCCGCATGCCCTCCAGCAGCACATCCGCGTCGCGCACCAGTTCCAAAAGCTGCCGGCGACCCGGCTCGGTCTTCAGGTCGATCGCGACGGCGTCTTTTCCCTTGCCGGTGAGTTCGTAGCGTTCGTCGCGCGGAATACCCATGTCGGCGGGGCTGGGGCGCCTGACGCGAATGACCGTGGCGCCCATGTTCAGCAGCATCATTCCGGCCCAAGGTACAGGGCCGGGCGCTTCCAGTTCCAGCACACACAGGCCGGCAAGCGGCGCCGTCATTGCGCCGGCCCATAGTCGACCAGCGTGCGGCCGCTGGTGGCGCCCTGCAACTGCTGTCCGGCATGCGCGAGCAGTTCGTCCAGGGCGATGGTGTGTACATGCGGCGCAAGCGCCGTGAAATCCGGCTTCCAGTCGCCGGCCAGCCGTGCCCATAGCTGCTTGCGCTCTGTCCAGGTGGCGTTGGCGACAATGCCGAACAAGTGTACGCGGCGCATAATGAACGGCAGCACGCTGCCCTCGAAACTATTGCCGCCGGCATTGCCCACCGAGGCCACCAGGCCGCCTTCGGCCATCGAGCGCAGCATCCAGGGCAGTACCCGGCCGCCGACATTGTCGACGGCGGCGGCGTAGCGCGGCGCCTCCAGCGGGCGGGTCGATTCCAGCGCCACCCGGGTGTCGACCACGTCCGCAGCCCCCAGGCGCCGCAGCATGTCTGCCTGCCCGGGCCGCCGCGTGATCGCCGTGACCTGATAGCCCGCGCGGGAAAAGATCGATATGGCCAGCATCCCCACCGCCCCATTGGCCCCCGATACGGCGATCGGACCGGCCTGGGGGTCCAGGCCATAGGATTCAAACCGGGCCAGCGCCATGGCGGCCGTGAATCCCGGCACGCCTATGGTGGCGACATCGCGGGCAGACAGGCCGGGAGGCAGCTTGAGCAGGTGCTTGCCCGGTATGCGCATCCACTCGGAGAACCCCCCGTCGTAGGCGATACCCGTCTGGAAACCGTGCACCAGCACCTCGTCGCCTGGCGAAAAATCAGGTGCGCCCGACGCGACGACGCAACCCACCGCTTCAATGCCGGCGATCCGGGGAAACTCCGTGATGATCTTTGCTTCGCCACGTATCGAGAGGCAATCTTTGAAGTTGACGCCCGCGTACCGCGTACGCACGATCACGTCGCCTTCGGTAAGCTGGGCGATGCTTCTGGCCTCGATGCCCGAGGTCACCTGCCCGTCGGCACGCTGCGTGACCAAGGCGCGAAAGGTCTCGGGTATCGGCACACTGGACATGGATAAGCCCTCAGATGATGCGCTGCGCGCGAAGTTCGTCGAGTTGTTCGCCTGTGAGGCCGAGCTCCGCATAGATCTCGGCATTGTGTTCGCCCACGGCGGGGCCCGATCGGGGCGTGGGCATATCGCGCCCGACAATGCGCGGAACCACGCAAGGCGCGGGCAGCGAGCCGTAGTCCGGGTCGGGAAGGCGGATAATGGCGTCTCGCGCCTGAAAATGCGGGTCCGCCTTGATGTCTTCGATGTCATAGACCTTGCTGAAGGGAATTTCGAAGGGCTGCAGCCGCGTGCAGATCTCTTCGAAGGCGCGCTCCGAAAACCAGCGGGCCAGCAAGCCGTCGAGTTCCCCCATGTGCTGCACGCGCTTGGGCAACGTCTGGAAGCGGGCGTCGTCAATCCACTCCGGATGCCCCAGCGCCTTGCACAAGCGTTCGTAGACGGCCTGGGAAGACGCCACGAGCGAAAAATAAACCCCGTCATTGCTTCGGTACATGTTCGAGGGCGAGGTGTACGTCGTGAGATTGCCCACTGCGTGGCGCACCAGCCCGAGCTGCTCATGTTCGACCGGCAGGGGATCCAGAATGCGCAGCAACGCCTCTGTTGCCGACAGATCCACTTCCCTGCCGGTGGCTTGCGGGTCGCCTCGCAGGCGCGCCATTTCGGCGGCGATGGCAAAGGCACAGAAGACGCCGGCAATAGAGTCGCCCAGCGGGAAATTGCTGTGCAGCGGCGAGCCGCCGACCGTGCCGGTGAGATTGGTCAGGCCGCTCATTGCTTCGAAAATGCGGGCGAAGCCGGCTCGCGCACGGTATGGGCCCGTCTGGCCGAAGCCGGTCAGGCGGACGACAACCAACCGTGGGTTGGCCCGGTGCAGGGTATCGATATCCAGGCCCCACCGGTCCAGGCTGCCGGTGCGGAAGTTCTCTACCAGCACGTCAAAGCGCGGCAGCATGGACAGCAGTATCTCCCGCCCCTTCTCTTTGCGCACATCCAGCGTGATGCCCCGCTTGCCCCGGTTGGCCACTTTCCACCATAACGGCGATCCGTCCTTGATCGGCTGCATATGACGCAAGGCATCGCTGCCGTCCGGCAGTTCGAGCTTGACGACATCGGCGCCATGGTCGGCGCATAGCGTGGCGCCGCTGGGCGCGGCCAGCACCGTGGCCATATCGAGAATCCTGACGCCGGCCAGCGCGCCGACAGGAGAGGGTGATTGAGTCATTCAGGGATGCGGTCTGGTTGGGATGAACCTGCGTTATGCATCAGCGGCACACCCTCAGCAATAATGCATTTCGCACAGCGAAACAGTGCTCTCGAACCGTTGACGCTCCCTATCGAAGGACCAATCATGCCATCGCCTGTACAACGAAACCGCAAAGTGAGCGCTATCTCTCTTCCTGGCCTGGTGCATCCGCACGACCTGTCTTCCGACCGCCAGTTCTCGATGAACCTGGCGCGCGGGCTGGAAGTGCTGCGTGCTTTCTCGGCTTCGGCGCCGCTGCTGGGCAATCGCGAGATCGCCGATCGCACGGGCTTGCCCAAGCCGACGGTGTCGCGCTTGACGTACACCCTGACGCTGTTGGGCTATCTGGCGCGCGACCCGCAACTGCAGAAATACCGGCTGGGGCCGGGCGTGCTTTCGCTGGGGCACCCGTTGCTGGCAAGTATGCAAGTGCGCCAGTTGGCAAAGCCCATCATGGAAACGCTTGCCAGGACCACGGGATGCACGGTGAACCTGGGCATACGCGACCGCGGGAACGTGGTGTATGTCGACTCGGTGCGCGCCGACTCCGCCAACCAGCATCTGCCGGATATCGGAACATCGCGGCCGCTGCTGACGAGTTCCATAGGCCGTGCGCTGATCCTGGCCTATCCGGCCGCCGAACGCACCGCGATCCTGAACTACCTGAAGGTCCAGGACCGGGCCTTTTTCGACCAGTACCGAAGTATCTGGGAAGCGGACGCAAAGCGATTTGAAGCGCACGGATACTGCCATTCGAAGGGCGACTGGAAGAAAGATATTCACGCCGTCGCGGTACCCGTGCGGCGCCCGAATGGCGAGCCGCCGCTGGCGTTGAACTGCACCATTGCGGCGCACCGCGCGCCTAAAGACAGGCTGGTGAAAGAAGTGGTTCCGCTGCTCAAAGAGGCGGTGCACCAGCTGGTATTTGCGCAAGGCCTGCACTAGGCCGCGCATCGATAAGGAAAACCTGATGATCCGAAACCCGACCGAGTTCGAAGCCTTGCTTGCGCAAGTGCGCGACTTTCTGCGCGAAGCGTGCCTGCCCATTGAGAAGCAGGTGGATGAAGGAGACGAAATTCCGGAGCCGGTCGTGCAGGGAATGCGCGATCTGGGCCTGTTCGGGCACAGTATTCCGCAAGAGTACGGCGGTGCAGGCCTGACCACCGAGGAACTGGCGCGGGTCAATATCGAGGTGTCGCAGGTCGCCACCGCCTTCCGCGCGCGCTTCGGCGGCAACACCGGCATAGCGTCCGAGTCGCTGGTCGTGGACGGCACGCCCGAGCAGAAGCGCAAGTACTTGCCTTTGCTGGCCAGCGGCCAGGTCACCGGCTGCTTTGCCCTGACGGAACCTGACGCCGGATCGGACGCCACGGCGCTGAAAACGGTGGCAGTGCGCGATGGCGAGTACTACGAGATCACCGGCAAAAAGTGCTTCATCACCAATGCACCCATCGCCGACCTGTTTACCGTGTTTGCGCGCACCGATCCGCATGCGAAGGGCGCGGCGGGCATCACTGCGTTTCTGATCGAGCGGGGCGCCCCGGGGCTGGCCACGCCTGCTGCCTACCGCAAGATGGGGCAGCATGGGTCGCCGGTTGGCGAGGTGCTGCTGGACAGAGTGCGCGTGCACGAGAGCGCGATCGTGGGCGGCCTGGAAGGGCAGGGTTTCCGTACGGCCATGAAGGCGTTGAACAAGCAGCGCATCAACCTTGCCGGGCTGTGTGTGGGCCCGGCGATACGGCTGGTGCGGGAAATGGTGCTGCGCGCCCAGGGGCGCAAGCAGTTCGGCCAGGCCATCGCCGAATTCCAGATGGTGCAGCAGATGATCGCCGAAAGTAATACCGAGGTCTATGCCGCCCGCGCGCTGGTGCTTGAGACGGCCCGCAAGCGCGACGACGGCCACGATGTCACCCTGGAGGCATCGATGTGCAAGCTGTTTGCTTCGGAAATGTGCGGCCGGGTCGCCGACCGGGCCGTTCAGGTGTTTGGCGGCGGGGGCTACATCGCCGACAACGTTGCAGAGCGTTTTTATCGCGATGTGCGCCTGTTCCGGCTTTATGAAGGAACCAGCCAGATCCACCTGGGCAACATTGCCAGGCGGACCATGGCGACGATGGCGAGCTGATATCCAGCCGCGTAATTCAATAACAAGCCTAGGAGAGACTATGAAATTCGCTCGTTTGGCGGCGGCGTGCGCGCTGGCCGTGATGGCGCCGGCCATGGCAGCCGCGCAAGACAATTATCCCAGCAAGCCTATCAAGATCGTGGTGCCGTTCTCGGCCGGCGGTATCGTGGATTCCGTGGCTCGCCTGATGGGCGAGCAACTTTCGGCCCGGTATGGGCAGCCCGTTGTGGTCGAGAACCGCACCGGCGCCGGCGGCGCGATCGGCACCGATTATGTCGCCCGCGCTCCGGCCGACGGCTACACCCTGCTGCTGGTCAGCCCGAGCCACGCGGTCGCGCCCATCCTGAAAAAGAGCATTACCTGGAACCCCGTTCGCGATTTCAAGGCGGTAGCCGGGTTTGGGATCGTGCCGAACATTATCGTCGTGAATCCGTCTGTGCCCGCGCAGACCATGGCCGAATTTATCGAGCTGGCCAAGAAGAGCGATCAGCCACAGACGTATTCGTCAGCAGGCCTGGGAACGTCGAACCATCTGTCGGGCGAGCTGCTGGCCCAGGAGGCGCAGATAAAGCTGATGCACGTGCCCTATAAAGGGCAGACGGACGCGCTGAACGACCTGGTGGCCGGGCGCGTGGCCATGATGCCGCTGACCGCGGCCCTGGCCATCCCGCAGATCCAGGCGGGCAAGCTGCGCGGCCTGGCGGTTACCACGGCTACGCGGGCCAAGGCCGTGCCCGATCTTCCCACCGTGGCCGAGGCGGCCGGGCTTCCAAACTATGAGGTCGGCACCTGGTTCGGGCTGGTTGCGCCGGCGGCGACGCCGGCGCCCGTGCTCGGCAAGCTCGCCGAGGACGTGCGGGCCATACTGGACAAGCCCGAGGTCCAGGCCAAGTTCGCCGCGTTGGGCACCGAATTCGCTCCGCAGTCGCCGCAGGAGTTCGACGCCTTCGTCGCGGCGGAATACGACAAATGGAGCAAAGTCATCAAGCAAGCAGGCATCGAGGCGGACTGACGTGTCGCGCATCCGCACGCCTCTTTGCGATCAGCTCGGCATACGCCATCCCATTTTCGGTTTTTCGCATGAACCCGATGTGGTGGTGGCGCTTGCCCGGGCAGGCGGGTTCCCCGTGCTGGGCCTCGGGCGCGATGCGCCCGAGGATATCCCCGGGATTATTGCAAACGTAGAGGAGCGCCTGGCCGGCCTGCCGTATGGCATCGACCTGATGCTGCCGGCCAATGTGCCGCAGCAGGCGGATCCGCAGGCCCTGCGCGCCACGCTGCCGGCCGCCCATGTCGAGTTCGTCGACGCCTTGCGTCGCCGATTCGACATCAAGCCGCCGCAGCGGCCCAGCTTCTTTACCTCGCATGCCCGTTCCGAAGCGTTGTTCGAAGCCCAGATAGAAGCCGTGCTCGATTCAAACGCCCGTGTGGTCGCGACTGCAATCGGCCTGCGCGCCGAACTCATCCGCGAGGCGTCCCGACGCGGCAAGTTGACGTTTTCGCTGGTGGGCTCGGTGCGACATGCGCGCAAGGCAGTGGAGTCGGGCGTGGATGTCCTGGTGGCCCAGGGGTACGACGCCGGCGGCCATACCGGGCCCGTGGGCACCATGTCCCTGGTGCCCCAGATCATTGCCGCTGCCGAGGGCAGGCCGGTGCTGGCGGCGGGCGGCATCGCTACCGGAGCCCAGATCCTGGGCAGTATCGGCATGGGGGCGCAAGGCGCCTGGCTGGGCACTTTGTGGATGGCCGCGCGCGAGAACCATACGCCGGGCGCCCTGCTCAGGCGCCTGATCGAAAGCGGCAGCGAGGATACGGTTATTTCACGCGCCCACAGCGGCAAGCCTTGCCGGGTCGTGCGCAGCGAATGGATCGATGCCTGGGCCTCGGCCGCCGCGCCCGAACCGTTGAACATGCCATTGCAGCAAGTGCTTACCGGCGACGTGTTCGCCTCGCTGCATGAACACGAAGACGCTGCGCTCATCTATGAGGCGGCCGGCCAGAGCATATTCGGCATCCAGGGCGAAACCTGCGTGGCGGACCAGGTGGACGCGCTGGTCAGGGACATGGATGAAGCCTGGGAGCGCATGCTCCGTTTTGGCGCCCAGGGAGGGCGAGCCATATGACCACGATGTCGCTGAGCGCGTCGTCGCTGTGTATTGCGGACGGGGTGGCCGAGTTCGTCCACGAAGCGCCCGCGTCCCGCAACGCCATGTCGGGCGCCTTGCGCGGCGACTATGCGCGCATGCTGGACATTGTCGAGGCGAACGGCGGGGTGCGTGCGCTTATCCTGCGAGGCGAGGGCGGCAGCTTCTGTTCGGGCGGCGATCTGCACGAAATGGCCGCCCGCCTTGCCGACCCCGCAGAAGGGACTCCCGTGGCCACGCGGCGCAGGATAGGCGGCGCGGCATCCTGGCTGCGCCGCCTGCTTGAACTGGATGCAATCGTCATCGCGGCAGTCGATGGCGCCGCGGCGGGCGCGGGATTCAGCGTGGCGTTGCACGCCGACCTGATTATTGCAGCCCCCGAAGCGCGCTTTTGTATGTCGTTCCCGCGCATTGGAGCGGTGGCCGATTTTGGTGCGCACTATCTGCTTCCGCGAATAGTGGGCCTGTCGGCCGCCCGCGGCATCTTGCTGACGGGGCGCACGATTACAGCCGGCGAGGCGCGCGAGCTTGGCATTGTGCACGCCATCCATGACGCCGCGACCCTGCCGCAGGCCGCGCGCGCGCTGGCCCGGCAAGTGTGCAAGGGGCCGGCCGATGCCCTGGCCATGAGCAAGCGCATGCTGAACCTGAGCCTGGACAGCGACTATGCCGCAATGGCCAACATGGAAGCGGCTTCTCAGGCAGTAGCCATGTCTACGGATTTTCACGCGGATGCGGTGCAGCGTTACAAGAGCCGGCAGGCCCAGGCCTACGACTGGGATCGCGACGGACCCTCGATCGGGATGGATGCGCGCGCCCGCACTGAGCCCGGCAAGCCCTGATCTGCACCGGCCGCCCGTCGCGAGCGGACGGGCATCATGCCGGCATCGGCAGCCTGTTTTGGTGCAAGAAGCTCGACAGTGAATAGCGTGCCACTTCGCGCCCGGCCGCGTGCTTGAAGGCGACGGTGTCGGCTGACGTTTCGCACAGCCATGGGCTGAGGTCGCGCGGCTTTTTCTGCGCCAGGGCTTGCAGCGAAAACAGCCCGACACAGCAACCGCCGTCGGGGTCGCGCGCCGAGAAATACTCGAAAGCCTGTACGCCGGCCTCGCGCATGTCGGTGCCCAGTTGCTGCGAGGCCTGGTATTGGACCGGATGCGCGAGTTCGGCCCGATAGGCATCAAAAGGCGGCTCTTGCAGCCGCACGCCCGTGGCGGTTCTGTAGGGCACCGAAAACAACGTGTGCTGGCTGCGGATATGCGCTTTGGGCGGCGGCGCCTGCATCGAATGCCAGAACACGAAACGGTAGTAGGCAGATTCGGCAAGTGTGGCGGCAAGGCTCAGGCCGCCATAGAAAATGCCCGGCTCGTGCACGCGGCCAAAGCGCGACCCCCACCGCAACGGGGGGTAGCGGAACGGCGTGGTCAGAAGATAGTGGTACCCGGCGGCGCCGGCCGGGTAAGGCGGCTTGCTGTCGTCGATGAGCGATTCCAGCACGGCCTGCTCTTCCAGAGTGTCGACGTAGCCCAGCGTGGCGATCTGTTCCTGGCTTTCGACCAGCCGGATTACGGTTCCGGATATGGGCCCCACGTACCGCTGGCCCCGGCACTGTTGCCAGATCATCAGGTCTTGCCCCGGATGGCGTCGGTGAACTGCAGCACCGTCATCAGCCCCTGGATGCTTTCGATCTGCCTGGCCGGTATGCCGCCCGTGACGCGGTTGGGCGTGTGCATGAAATGGCGGATCCAGTCGGGGTCGCCGCCTGCCAGCGTATAGAGCGCGCGCGCCAGGCGCAGGAGGAGCACGGCGAGCTCGCCCTGCTTGGACGCCGGGTCGAGCGAGGGGTTTTGCTTGAGGCGGCTGATTGCGGTGCGATGCACGCCGAGCACGGCGGCAAGGTCGGCCTGCCGCAGGCCGAGTTGATCGGCGGCGCGCAATACCGCCTTGGCCAGCACGGCGTCCGGCGATGGCTTGATATGGCGCAGGGCAGTCATGGTGGGCCTTCGTGTGTGTACAGCACATATATTATAAAAAATGTGCAAATCGAACAATGCCGTATGCCCCGGTGCCGGCAGGGGGGCGGCCGGCGCGGTGGTATAACTCTTCGCAACTTGCGTCGCTTCGGTGCGGCGCGCTGACAGGAGACCGCACATGACTTCGTCCCATGACGCATCGGCGTTCCAGGCGCTGGCCGGCGTCACCACCGCCACCTTGACCACCGTGCTGCTCAAGAAAGGCCTGCGCAATGTGTGGATCCGGGGCGCCATGCCGCTTACGGCGGGCGCGCAACGCATGGTGGGGCGCGCCTTCACGGTGCGGTTTGTTCCCGCGCGCGAAGACCTGGCCACGCCTGAATCGTGGAGCTCGCCCCGGTCGACGCGGGCGGCCATCGAGCAGATGCCTGCCGGGTGTATCGCGGTGGTAGACGCCAATGGCATCAAGGACGCCGGGTTCTGGGGCGATATTCTTTGCGCCCGCATGGCCAGGCGCGGTGTTGCCGCCCTGGTCAGCGACGGCGCGGTGCGCGACCTGGCGGGCGTACGTTCTACCGGGCTGCCGGTCTGGGCAAGCGGCGCGGCGGCGCCGCCATCCGTGGCGGCCCTGACCTTCGCCGACTGGCAGCAGCCCATTGGTTGCGGCGGCGTGGCGGTATTTCCGGACGATGTCATCGTGGCCGACCAGGATGGCGCGGTGGTTATCCCCAGCGCCCTGTTGCATGAGGTGACCGCCATGGCCGTGGAGCAAGAGCGGCTCGAGGGCTGGATCATGGACGAGGTGCAGGCGGGGGCCTCGCTGCCCGGCCTTTACCCGCCCAACGCCGAGAACAAGGCGCGCTACGAGGCTGCGCGCGGCAACCCGGCCAACGGCTGAAGCATGGCGGCGTCAGTGTGTCCCGCTGTCGTCCAACGGCACGCACGCTGGGCCGGCGCGCTATGGCTGGGTTTGCTGGCTGGCTGTGCCACCCAGGTGCCCGAAGCGCCCACGAAAGGGCCGACCGAAATCCGGGCCGACGTGCACCGATTGCTGCCTGCCAACCTGCCCGACCGGCATGGCTGGGCGCGCGACATCGCCGTGGCGTTCACCGCTCAGGGCCTGGATGCCAGCCAGGAAAACCTCTGCGCCGTCATCGCGGTTACCGCCCAGGAATCGTCGTTTCGTGCCGATCCGCCGGTGCAGGGCCTGCCGCGCATCGCGCGCCGCGAAATCGAGCGGCGTACGCAAGCGATGCATCTCCCCGCGTTCCTGGTGCAGGCCGCCCTGAACATCAAGTCGCCCAATGGCAAGACGTACAACCAGCGCCTGGACACGGTGCGTACCGAGAAACAGCTCAGCGAGCTCTTCGAGGGCTTTATCGGCATGGTGCCGCTGGGGCGGCAGCTGTTCGGCGGGCTGAATCCGGTGCGCACCGGCGGGCCGATGCAAGTCAGCATTGCCTTCGCGCAGGCCCACGCACAGGACTACCCATACCCGGCCGAACCTTCCATCCGGCACGAAGTGTTCACGCGGCGCGGCGGCATGTACTTCGGCATTGCGCATTTGCTGGGCTACGATGCCAGCTATCCGTCCGTGCTGTACCGGTTCGCCGACTACAACGCCGGCTGGTACGCGAGCCGCAATGCGGCTTTCCAGGCGGCAGTCAGCCGGCTCAGCGGTATCGAGCTGGCGCTGGACGGCGACCTGCTGATCAACGGGTCTATCGACCCCAGCCAGACCGAACGCGCCGTGCGCGCCATACGCAGGCGCCTGGACATCAACGAAGCCCGCATTCGGCCCGAACTCGAAAAGGGCAAGACCTTCGGCTTTGAAGCCACGCGTCTGTATCGGCGGGTGTTCGACCTGGCCGACCAGGACGCCGGCACGCCCGTGCCGCGGGCCGTGCTGCCAGGCATCAAGCTATCCAGCCCCAAAATTACCCGCAACCTTACCACCGCATGGTTCGCCAACCGCGTCCATGACCGGTGGAAGCAGTGCATGGCGAAATAGCCCGCTGGCCGGCCAGCGCGCCCGGGGATATCGTACGGATATCCCCGCCAGGCTCCCGGGCACGATATTTGCAAGCCTGCCCCGGCATACCGACACCGCACAAGGAGTCTTATGCAACACGGCCACGATTCCCCCGACGCGCCGCCAGCCCGAAGCTGGCAGGAGCCCGCCGTGCCGTCTCCCGGTGGAATCGCTTTGTTTCTGGATCTGGATGGCACGCTGGCCGACATCCAGGCCGATCCAGGGCTGGTGGCTGTTCCGCCCGCCACATTGGCCACTTTGCAGCAATTGCACCAGCGGCTCGACGGCGCCATTGCAATTCTGTCCGGCCGCCCGGGCATCGACATCGACCGTCTTTTGCACCCCCTGCGCCTGCCCTACGCCGGGGGGCATGGCGCCGAGCGGCGCGACCGCCTGGGCGTCATCGTGCAATCGGCGGTGCCCGCCAGCCTGGAGCCGGTGCGCGCAGCGTTGCGCAGGCAGATCGCCGATTGGGCGGGCGTATGGATCGAACCCAAGAGCCATGGCCTGGCGGTGCATTTCCGGGCCGCGCCCGGCATGGGCGCGCGCGTGGAAAAACTGGTGCGCGATACGGCCGCCCGCCACGCGCCCGACTTTGAAGTGCAGCCGGGCAAAATGGTGTTCGAATTGCGCCCGCGCGGAATTCACAAGGGCGCCGCCGTGCAGGCGTTCATGCGCGACGCGCCCTTCGCGGGCCGCACACCTGTCGCGGTGGGCGATGACCTGACCGACGAGTCGGCGTTTATCGCCGTGCAGCAGGCCGGCGGCTACGGCATCAAGATCGGGGCCGGGCCCAGCAGCGCCGTCTGGAGATTTCCGAATCCCGAGACGCTGGCGGGGTGGCTGCGGCGCCTGGGCGAGCAAACGCCGTAACGTACGCGCAAGGGGACATACATGAGCCGACTGATCGTCATTTCCAACCGGGTCGCCGTGCCCGCCGGCGCCAGGACGCCCGGGGGGCTGGCCGTGGGGCTGTACGACGCCCTGCGCGATTCGGGCGGAACATGGCTGGGATGGAACGGAGAAATCGGCGAAGGCCCGGGCGACATGCCGTTGTCCAGCGTTACCCGCGACAACATCACGTATGCGACCTTCCCGCTGGCCCAGCGCGACTATGACCGCTTCTACCGCGGGTTTTCCAACACTGTGCTGTGGCCTGCTTTTCATTACCGGCCCGATCTGCTGCGCTATCGCCGCGCTGACTACGATGGCTATCTGGAAGTCAATCGCGATTTCGCGCGCCGTCTCGCGCCGCTGTTGCGGCCGGACGACGTGATATGGGTGCACGATTACCATCTGCTGCCTCTGGGGCAGTATTGCCGCGACCTCGGCGTGCGCAATCGCATCGGCTTCTTTCTGCATATTCCGTTTCCCGCCGCGCCGGTGTTCGAGACAATTCCTCCTCATCGTGATCTGGCGCGCGCGATGTGCGCCTACGACGTGGCAGGTTTTCAGACACACGCCGACGCGCAGGCCTTCAGCGACTACTGCGCGACCAATCTGGGGGCGGTTGCCGCGCCCGAAGGGCTGCGCGTCAATGAACGCGTTTTGCGCGTGGATACCTACCCCATAGGCATCGATGTCGATGAAGTTGCCGCGATGGCGCGCAAGAAGGGGTCCAGGCAGCTGGTGGCCCTGAAATCGGAACTGGCCCGCCGAAAGCTGATCATCAGTGTCGACCGCCTTGACTACAGTAAAGGCTTGCTTGAACGGTTTGCCGCCTTCGAGCATCTGCTGGAGATCGAACCCGATCATGGCCGCGATGTGTCGTTCGTGCAGTTGGCGCCCTCTTCGCGCGCGGATGTGCAGGGGTATCGCGAGATCCGCCGCGAGCTCGACCGCGCGGCCGGCCGCATCAATGGCAAATGGGGAGAGCTGGGCTGGGCGCCGCTGCGGTACATCAACCGGCAGTACAACCGCGCGACGCTGATGCCGCTGCTGGGGGCATCCCAGGTCGGCCTGGTGACGCCGCTGCGCGATGGCATGAATCTGGTGGCCAAGGAATACGTGGCGTCCCAACCGCAGGATGATCCCGGCGTGCTGGTGCTGTCCAGGTTCGCCGGCGCCGCGCATGACATGCAGGATGGCGCTTTGATCGTCAACCCATACGACATCGAAGGCATGGCGCATGCCTTGAATATGGCGTTACGCATGCCGTTGGCCGAGCGCCAGGAGCGGCACCAGCGATTGATGCGCATTCTGCGCGAGCGCGACCTGGCCGCCTGGAAGAACCGCTTCCTGGGCGACCTGCGGGCAGGGGGCTGAGCGCCGGGCCGGATTCAACTGCACAAGCCTGTTACACCGTTTCTTGGTACGCTTCTGGCAGAAATCGTCTTTTCCAATCGAACCAACACGTTGTCAGTGCCCGCTATTTCGCCGATATCCGCTACCCCCGAGGCGCCGCGCCGCCCGTTGAATTCGCCGGCCTGGCGCCGCGCCAGCGCCGTGTGCTGCGTGGGCCTGCTCATGTTGCTGGGCGCATGCAGTTCTACCAAGGTGGGGCCGGGGCAATATCGCGTGCAGTCGGGCGATACGCTGACCAAGATTGCGCGCCAGCACAACACCACCGTGTCCGAGCTGATGCGGCTGAACAATCTATCGAACCCGAATCGCATCGCCAAGGGCCAGGTACTGCGCGTAGACAGCAAGAGCCGCGCCGCGGCGCCCGCACCCAGCCAGAAAGCGCCGCCCGCGCCGGCCGCCTCGGCCGCCGCGCTGCGCAACATCAAGCTGGCATGGCCGGCCGATGGCACCATCACCCGCCGCTACAACGGCAGTTCGTCCAAGGGCATTACTATCGTCAACAAGGCGGGTACGCCGGTGCGGGCCGCCGCCGCGGGCAGCGTGGTGTACGCGGGCAACCGCCTGCGGGGCTATGGCAACTTAGTCATCGTGCAGCATTCCGGCGATTTCCTGAGTATCTATGCCCATAACAGCCGGATGCTGGTCAAGGAGGGGCAAAAGGTTACGCAAGGCCAGCAGCTTGCCGAAATGGGCAGTACGGATCGCCAGGGGCCTGCGTTGTACTTTGAACTGCGCCATCGCGGCCAGCCGGTGGACCCCTCGGGCGCCTTGCCGCCGCGCTAGACACGCCGTCGCGCGGGCAAGAAAAAAGCCAGGCAATAGCGCCTGGCTTTTTTTTGCGGGTAGCCGCGTCAGTCTTCTTCGACGAAGGTTTCCTGGCGCTTCTTGCGGATGGACGGCAGGGCCACCAGCACCACCAACACCAGCGCCGCGGCCAGCAGCGAGGCCGACAGGGGGCGCTCGACGAAGGTGAGGAAGTCGCCGCGCGACAGCAGCAGGGCACGGCGGAAGTTCTCTTCCATCATGGGGCCCAGCACCAGGCCCAGCAGCAGCGGGGCGCCTTCGCACCGCAGCTTGGCCCAGATGTATCCCACCACCCCGAACGCGGCCGTCGTGTAGATGTCGAATACGTTGTAGTTCAGCGAGTACACGCCGATGGTGCAGAACACCAGGATGGCCGGGAACAGGATGCGGTAGGGCACGCGCAGCAGCTTGACCCACAGGCCGATCAGCGGCAGGTTCAGCACCACCAGCATCAGGTTGCCGATC